>NZ_JACX01000072.1 GCF_000518085.1 Bartonella grahamii ATCC 700132 | reverse complement strand
TCAACGCTGGAACTTTTGCAAATTTTCGTAATTGGGGGGTGTTGCTCTTGCATTAATCTCTGCAAGCGCTCGGGATAAAAAAAATCTTCTGGACGCAAGTCTATCCCATGCTCACGTGCGTAATTCAAAAGCATAATTTGGTATTTAGCTGGAATGATGCCGCCTTTACCCTCTCGCTTTTCAAAAGGGTAAGCCCATTTTCTAATTACAATAACATTGCGATTAACGATATTAGCAACTTTTTTATACCCACCTAGATACTCAATTATGAGTTTTGCGGTTTTCGTATATGTTTTTATCATAGCGATAAAAATACGATATCAAAAATATTTAGTCAATACGAAAAACGTATCATTGTATTTTTTGTATTGTAAGGACTTTAAAAATAAGGAATAAACTTAATTATGATTAGGCAAAAAGAGCTAAAAATTTGGATAAAAAAAGAGCTTGATAAAATGGGACGAGGGAGCCAAGCCAAGCTTGCCGCCCATCTTGGTATAAGAAGACCAGCTATATCCAATATGATTAATCTTAATACAAATAGGGAAATGAGAGATATTAAGGCAGATGAATTAGTTAAAATTATGGAGTTTTTTAAAGATTCTTCACCTATTTCTGGATCTTACTCTGATGATTTTCTTTACTTATATTCACAAGCGAATGATTCTGAAAAGAAGATTGTCGAGGATCTTTTAAAATCTCTGCTCGCAGCAAGAAATTCATAAAAGCTTTTTTTTCACATTCGGTTAATTTATTTAGCATGATGGATAGCTGCTTTTCTTTTATATTTTCTATCATAAGCACCTCATTAACATTAATGATAATAAACAAAATCGAATAGATTTATAAAAATAAAAATACGTTTTTCGTATTTTACCTATTGACACATCGTTACGAAAAACGTATTAATTACTCCATATCTTAGAAAATAACTTTTGCCAATAGGCTCTATGGAGGCATTTGTGAAGAAACCAGTGTTTATAAATTCTGATGAAATTCTCTTAGTGA
>NZ_JACX01000071.1 GCF_000518085.1 Bartonella grahamii ATCC 700132 | reverse complement strand
CACATTTCCGGAAATATGAAAATTCTAGATGGAGTATATATTTTCGATAATGTAAATATTTCTGGTAATCTTGAAATTCGTGGACGCAATTCAATCATCTACGAAAGTGACTATTCAGCAAGCAATATAAGCTACATAAGCCGTTTCTAGCAACAAAAACAAACTTTTAAACACAAGCGTGATTCACGCCACGGGTGAATTGCGCGCAATGTAGGAAATCAAGATGAAAAATTCCACTCTTTTAAAAGAAATAGCAAGAAAATATGGATTTTCTGCTGAAGAATTTCAAACCACAATCATAAAAACTTGTATTGGAGATAAAAATGCTAGTGTCATCACTGATGCGGAATTTATTACTTTTCTTTTTGTTGCCAATACTTATGGACTTAATCCTTTAACTAAAGAAATTTATGTATTTCCTAAAAAAGGCGGCGGCATGATCCCTGTTGTTTCTATCGACGGTTGGATAAAGATCATCAAATCAAATCCTAACTTTGATGGCATGACCTTTCAAGATCAACTCGATAAAGATGGGAATCTCATTGCTATCAAATGTGCTATTCGTCTCAAAGGAATTAAGGATCCTATCGAAGTCACCGAATATCTCAAAGAATGCGCACAAGACCACAGTGACCCTTGGAAAAAATATCCAGCACGTATGTTGCGCCATAAAGCCACTATACAATGCGCTCGCTATGCTTTCGGATTTTCTGGTATTTATGAAGAAGATGAAGCCGCACGTATCCATGAAGCAAACCATAACGTACAAACGAAGTTAGTTTCTTATGACGTGCTTACGCAAATCAAACAATTAATAAACATCACTCAAACAGAAGAGGAAAAAGTGCTTAAGTATGGACGAGTCGACAAGCTTGAAGATCTTCCTGATGAAGTAGCACAAAGTATTTTGGATGTTTTGCAAAAGAGACAGCATGAAAAAGAACAATCTTTCCTACAACAAAAGCAAATAGAGGCGCCTATACAAGATGCCGAATATATTCACGTCCAAGATATCGAATATGCA
>NZ_JACX01000070.1 GCF_000518085.1 Bartonella grahamii ATCC 700132 | reverse complement strand
ATTTTCATCACAATATTTTGGCTTTGATAAAATCTTTGTGCCTCTCTGAATTGTTCAGATAGTACTGAACCTTCTACATTAGCTTTTGTTTTCATGAAAAAAAGCAAATGTTGTAAAGAGCTTTATTGGTTATATCTTATTTCAGGCATACGTTTGTTGTAAGAGGCTACAATTTTGCTATACAATTTACGTTTTTGTATTTCGATAAGAGTCTCTTCGTCATCGCTTAAATTTCTGACCATTTGTAGCTTTGTATATTCATTTTGGATCATGGATGACATGGTCTTAATGCGTGTTTGTAGATCAAAAAGTTCTTTCAGATCTTTTGTGTTATTTATCTTATCTAAGAAATCTTTCACTTGTTTAAAGCGGTTCTCTATGTCTTTGAAAGTTTGTAAACTTACAGCTTTTTCGATAATTCCACTATATTTAAGACGTGTATTAATTATTTCGCGTATCTTATAATACGGCAATTTCTGGAAGCTGTCCCTTTTCTCTTCGAGAACAAGTTTACGAAAAAGATTTCTATAGTGCCCAACATATATGGCTTGGTAGTTTGTTTTTGTGTCTGGGTAGTCAAAAGGCGAAACTGGTATGAAAAAACTAAAAGTGTCTCCTAGTGTATATGGTGGTATTTTAGGTCCTATTATAGACTGATGGATTTTTTTCGCGTTTTCGATCTGCTTTTTGGTTTCTTCAATTTGTTGTTTTAACAACTTAATAATTTCCAGATAGTTTGCTTTTGAAAAAGGAATTTGAACAGTTGAATCTTGAGTTGTAGAACCCCAACTAAAGTTAGACGTTAGAGTTAAATTTATCATTCCAAAAAGGGTAATCATTCCTGTTATAGTAAGAATCTTTCTCATATACTTGCTCGCTTGATTTCGGCAGGGATTGTTTTATTAATAGGCACACGGTTCCTATCATTGGGCTGTTTTAGCTTTGGTGCTAATGCACAAGCTGATAAAAGATTTGTAATTAAAATTATAAGGGTGCTCGACTTCATTTTAACTATTTTTGATAATTAAACAAAGCCTGATATTTATTGTCATTATTATAATTTTGATACTAAAGTAAAGTGTATAGTTTGCGATAATTGATCTTTTCT
>NZ_JACX01000069.1 GCF_000518085.1 Bartonella grahamii ATCC 700132 | reverse complement strand
CTCAGCTGTATTCTTGACATGATCAACCGATTGTTTAAGGTCATTGACATCTGCCAACGCTCTCAATGCCGTTTCTTTTGCATCACCGGCTACCGAAGATGCTGTCTCAGCTGTCATCTTGGCTTCCTTCGCTGTCGTGAGAGCTTGCCCACTGCTCGCTGCCGCCGTTTCTGCAACATTCTTCACCTCACCCATCACCTGCTTGGCATCATCAAAAGCGCTCTTGGTTTGTTCGGAAAGTGTTTTTGCATCTCCTGCCGTTGCCTTGGCTTCTCTTGCCTCTGTCAAAGCTGTCTCTACTGTGCCTTGAACTTGTGTCACTCTTTGAGAGCTTTCCGTGACCGCTGTCGTCACTCTATCGGCTGCACCTTTAGTATCCTCCGCAATACGCTTGGCTTCTTGCGCTAACCTCTCTGCCGCTTCTGATTTCATCTTGGCATCTTCTGAAGAAGCTTTCGATATCTCTGCTGTCTGCTTGGCGGCATTGGATGTTGTTAATGCCGTATTTGCCTGCTCTAAAGCTGTCTCTGCTCTCGTCTTGGCTTCAGAAGCTGTAGTAACTGCACTCGCTGCTGTGCCTGCTGCTTGCGCTATCGTCGTCGCTGCTGCATCCGATAATTCCTTGACACTATCTGCTATAGTTTTCGCTTGATCTGCTGTTTGTTGCGCGCCATTCGCACGCGCCATGGCTTTTTCTGCTTCTTTCCTTGCATTAACAACCTGCTCTAAGGGCGCAAAGGTTTCATACGAATACAAAGATGCCGTCCCTAAAAGCTTCGGAACAACAACGCTGTCTTGAGAAGTTCCTGCTATCATTTCTTCTCTCGTCGCGACAGGTATCAAATATTCATGTTCATGATCGGGTATCTTCATCTGCTTTCGTCCTCACATCATTCAGAGTACTTCGTCTAATGAACACTCTTTCAAATCTTCAAACTCTTCTCTTAATGCCTCTAAGCGCTTCTCTAAATCTTTCAGTGAACCATCAAGCTCTGTTTTCAAAGCGGCTTTCAGTAAATCAAAAACGCCATTAAGCGGCGCATGTACAAAACCTCCCCCAGAATACAAAACGACCCGTACTTGAGACGGGTCGCTAATCTCTGATATCGCAAACGGTTTTAATGACATTTCAACTCCTCATGTCTTGATCCCATAAA
>NZ_JACX01000068.1 GCF_000518085.1 Bartonella grahamii ATCC 700132 | reverse complement strand
ACCGTGACCGATTCCTCTACCGTCTTCTCAAATTGCTTTAAGTCCTCACAAAGGATTTCTTCTGCTTGCTCTTGGCTAATACACATGCCTTTTTTAACAAGGGGGTGACCCGCATTGCTGGTGTGACCATAACCAATCGTCCAGATACATGCCGTGTCTCTATAAGCCTCTAAACGCAAACCTTCCCATTGTTTGATAAGCTCTAATCCTTCTTTCGATATCTTTCTCATCTGACGCTCCATAAAAAAAGCCCCACAAAAGTGAGGCTGGATAAAAATGTTTTTTTATGATCTCTATTGGCTATACTCTTTGATCAACTGTTCGACTTCTTCAACGCTAAAGCCAAGCTGAAAGAGCGGCGCATATTCACTTTCCTGTAATTCATACTGACAACGCTTTTCGACAAAATCACCATTTGAATCAAACGGTATTTCTGTTGTTCGACAAACCTTATGCGTATCATCTTCTACCCCCTCTTCCCCTTCACTGAGTTCTTTGACAAAAAACCAATAAAAACGCGTTGTCAAAAGCATCTCTAGCCTTCTTACTGTTTCAACTTTGTCAAAAGAAAGCATGTTCAGATAATCTTGCTTGCTATTTAAATGTTCTGGATAATCTATCATCTACCCCTCCTAAACAAAATGCCGTGGATGACTACAGCCACGGGCGCTAGCCGATTCATAAATAGCATTCCGTATAATGACTGCACGTAGATGTGGAGTGATATTCGTAGTATCTGACCAGTCTCCACCAGCCAACAATGCATACATATCTTTTTTAAACTGTACATTTGGTGAGGTTCCAGTTACTGTTTGCATGAAACACACATCTCTCACAAATTGCCAAACATAACCGCAACCATCTTCACAACCGATATGCGAAATCATCCGTATATTTGCCGTATTCTTATGACCTCCAGAATGTTTCGGTGAAGGTGCTTTTTTGCCTTGAATCCCACCACCTTCATTGCTTCCATACATCGCAGAGGTAAATTCTGTATTATTGAGCAAAGCCTTCTTAACACGCAGCATATCGGATATATGATCTATTTGTAGACGGTTCGTCGTAATAGGAACATTATACGCAGAGCGGGTATTGTGACCCGTCCCTGACTGAAGATAAATATCAACCCAAATATCTTGTGACGAGTCGTAAACCATGCCCTCTGGGGAACTATGCGGGCGGTGATT
>NZ_JACX01000067.1 GCF_000518085.1 Bartonella grahamii ATCC 700132 | reverse complement strand
TAGGGACAGGTAGAAAATAAGTTAAAAGAATCAACGGAATCAAAATTCCCGAACTTTTATATAACCTATTGATTTTACTAAACATTGGCTGGGGTTGCTTCCCCAACACCAGAAAGTATCCTATCCCCTTGGTCCTTATTGGAGATATTGATTTCACTGCCTTCTACTGCTGCGCCAATAGTGAGACGATGCGTTGTTTTGTCTTGCTGAACAAAGCTTTCGCTTTCTACTTTTTTAACCACATTATTAACCTGTTCAGTCAATTTATTCTGAACATTCGTGATAGAACTACCAACACCAGCAAAAGCAGAAGCTACATCAGGATAATCCTTATCTTCAGGGACGCCATCTTCCTTGATTGTTTTTACCTTGAAGGTAGGAGAAGTCCATTTCCCATCCGCATAGCTAACATTACCGCCTAAAGATTTTGCAACACTGCTCCCTAGACTATGAAGCTGATTGCCAGCTACAGCATCGCTTGAGGTTGAAGTAATGTCTCCATTGGCAAGTGATGTAATCTTGCTGCTGCTTTTTTCTTCTCCATGCTGCGCTGCAAACGCATTCTCCTCTTCGCTCCAGTACAAAGAATCATTTTTCGCATTAGTGATCTGATTGGTAATCTCTTTTTTTACATTCGTGATAGAAGAACCAACACCAGCAAAGGCAGAAGCTACATCAGAATATTCTTTGTTTTCTGTTTCGCCATCTTCCTTAACGGACTTAACAATGAATGTAGGAGCAGTCCATGTGCCACTTTCATATTTAGCGCCACCACCGAAATAAGATGCAACACTGCTCCCTAGACTATGAAGCTGAGCACCCGTTATGGCTTCGGTTGAGTCTTCACCAACAACCCCATTGAGTAAACCGGAAAGTTTCCGGGCTCCACTATCCTTATTTAAAATGCTGATTTCAGTACCACCGGTTCCCTTACCGATAGTGATAAGACCTGCTCCTCCATCACGCAGACTGCGCGCTAAAGTCATCTCTGTTGCTTGCTTAACAAGAATACTGTCTCTTACCTCTTTAATTTCAGTATTTGTTGCCAAAAGTTGGGAACCATTGACAGCTTCGGTTGATTCTGCTGTGAGTGCACCATTTTGAATGCCTGTTATCTTCTTACTACCAGCATCAATACCACCGGTGGTTATTTTCGGACCATCAGTAATTACCAGACCTGTTGCGTCTAGGGTATTTG
>NZ_JACX01000066.1 GCF_000518085.1 Bartonella grahamii ATCC 700132 | reverse complement strand
CACCAAACAGAGTGCGGCAATATATCCCCTGCTTGATAACCGGATAAGGGATGACCAGAAATCGTACCAACATCCGCACAGAGCGTATGAAACCCTCCTATCTTACGAGAATTACTCACTGTGTAATCCCTTGGATAGGTAGAGTTTTCTGACAAAACAAGTTTATGAGACTGTTTTCCATCAGAAACCAGATAAACATAATAATCCTTGCCTGCCGAAAGAGAAGGAACGCTTATTCTTGTATCTGCCGTATAACTTGCAACCAAAGTATCATTGCCTAATGCCAAGGTTATACGCGTTCCTTTCTTCAAGGTGAGTTGTTTTTTCCCTGTCGCAACAAGAAACGGCGTAGAAATTGAAAGAACCGTTAAATTGGACTGTTTCAGTAAATTGTTTATCTCTTCCCCTAGCACTTTTGCCTGTGAGGCTACTGTATGAGCTGTTGTCGCTGTTTCCAGAGAACTCTTGATACCACTAAGCTCTTTCTTCATTGTATCGGCGGTTGTTTTGGCTTCTTCTGCTGTTCTTTTCGCTCTATCAGCGGTTTCCTTGGCTTTATCAGCTTCGCTCTTGGCTTGATAAGCTTTTGAATCTGCTGCTTCGGCTTTTTTCTTGGCTTCGTCTGAATACATCCGCGCTAAACTTACGGGGGCTTTAAAATTCTCAACCACTTGATTGATATCGATAACCCTACTCCTCGCAGACGAGGCTATTTTCTCTGCATTTTCTGCTATTGACCGCGCCTGTCCTGCTTCATGTTTTGCATAACCTGCTGTATCTTTTATAGCCTTTACCGCATCATTCGCTCCATCCGCCTTTGACCATGCTGTATTGGCTTTTTTCTTAGCTTCTTCAGCCGCTCTCTCCGCAGATTGGGCTATGGACTTCGCACTCTCCGCTAATTCCTTGGCTTTCCCTACTTCACCTTTAGCTTCATACGCGCGGTTATCGGCTTTCTCCGCTATTTTCTTGGCTTCTTCACCTGCCATTTCTGCTAAACTTGCTCTAGTCTTAGCATTATCTGCCACTTCCTTCGCGTTGTTAGCTGTACTACTAGCATTATAAGCTATATTTTTCGCAGATTCTGCCTCACTACGAGCTTGCCTCGCATCATTTTCGGCATAAACAGCTTTCTGTTTGGCTTCCTTCGCTGTTTTTTCTGTCTCTTCTAGCTTGTCTTCTAAAGATGATGCTAAAGACGCTGCCTTTTT
>NZ_JACX01000065.1 GCF_000518085.1 Bartonella grahamii ATCC 700132 | reverse complement strand
CCGGTGGTTATTTTCGGACCATCAGTAATTACCAGACCTGTTGCGTCTAGGGTATTTGTACCTGCCTTTAAGCTCGTTAATGCAACATCTTGAGCTAGATCAAATTGTACTTTATTATCCTTATCGCCTTTTGTAAGATTAAGATTTGTACTTCCAGTTACCAAATCCAATGGGCTGGTTGAATTAACGTTCGTCGTATTTTTACCATTAACAGAGAGCCTCCAACTTGGGTTTATAGAATTTTGTAGAGCTTTTAGCTGCGCAACATTTACCGCATCAGAGTCGTTCGTGCCAGCGGCAACAGCTACAATCTGTCTGGTGTTTCCTTGCTTAACATCACCAATACTGAGTGCACCAAAGCCTCGTGTAGATACCCATGCTCCATCTCTTTTAGTTGTGACTTCTCCAGTTATGGGGTCATACCCTGCAATACCCCCTTCATTTATAGCCACACTATCACTACCCAAAGCTATTGAACCTTTTGCCTTTGCGCCCACTTTTGCACGAAAACCAATAGCCACCGCATATGAGCTCTCAGAACCAGAAGTACCAATCTGAGAATTAGTGCCTATAGCAACCCCCATACTCCCAAAAACACGGGCTGGGTAAAAAACCTGCCCCCCCCCAGGACCAAGTTCTTCCGTATCAATTTTCGCACCTATCGCAATAGATGCCTCTCCGGTTACAAATGCCCCTTTACCCAATGTTACACTACCAATAGCAGCAGAACGGGTTAGCCCCGCACGACTCTGGAAAACAACAGGTAGCTTATTTACTGGCTGCGCAACCTCAGGCGCCGAAACATTAAAGGTTTTTTCTTTTTCATAAACATCATCAGCTTCTATATTTACAGAATTCGTATAAATAACTCTTGTGAACTGGGGCGTTTTTTGATCACCCATATTTTTGGCTTTAGATATATTTGACACACCTTCCCATGCGCCTCTACTATCCGCCGTCAAAACATTCACGACAGGACGATAATCATTCACACCAGAAAGGGTTTTGGTTAAAAAATTTGCATAGTCATCAGCAGCATTTACCTTGGGTGTCAAAGCAACATTCAGCGCTGTTAAATAATTGTCTTTTGAAGAAGCATTCAAACCAGCAACAGAGATGATGTTTTCTGGATAAGAGACACCAGCACTTTCTACACCTTCGAGAAATGTGTTTCTAAAATCAGAATTTGCTGAAAAAACAGGAGAAGCATTCGATAAAAATGTAGCCGCTGTAGCCAACGAAAGAACTTTAACAAAAGAAAAACGAGAACGTTTTAATTCACTCGCTGCTTTTGGGGCATAT
>NZ_JACX01000064.1 GCF_000518085.1 Bartonella grahamii ATCC 700132 | reverse complement strand
GCTAAAAATCGCTCTTCATCATCCAAAACAAGCCATAACTGTTTCTTACCACTGCAAATAGATTCAATGAGTTCTCGCAACGTAATTTCATGTTTAAAACGCTCTACATACGCATTAAAAGATGCAATGATTTCTTCAAGATAAGGGGCTATACGCTCCATATCCCAAGAACTGGTCAAAAAGACTTTTGCCATTAGCCTCTACCAAAAGGACGTAAATCCACATTAAACCCCGTAATCATCGTACAAGATATTGATTTATAATGATAATTCACTGTTTTGTATGTTGAGTGAGAGTCCCGAATAACGTAAGATTCTCTCATTTCAAATCTGTTTATCTTGAATCAATCAAAACCACTATTTGCACATAACAAGTGGGATGAGCGTGTGGATCAAATTTGTATAAGAAAGGACTAAAAATGGCTCTTATGAACCGTCTTAATGCAAGGGCTGTCGCAACATTGGGGGCTGGCAAATATAATGATGGTGCCGGCTTGTTACTTTATAAGCGTAAAGATGGCGGTGCTCAATGGATTTACCGTTATACCATTCATGGTCGGCGCCGCGAAATGGGCTTGGGTGCCTTGAGAGATGTTTCTTTAAAACAAGCCCGTGAATTGGCAACTGGGTGGCGTTCTGTTCTTCGTGAAGGGCGTGACCCTATTAAAGAACGTGAAAAACAAAAGCGTGAGGCAATAAGTAATCTCCATTATTTAAAAGATATCGCGTTGGATGCTTTTGAAAGTCGTAAAGCTGAATTAAAAAATGATGGTAAAGATGGGGATTGGTTTTTGCCATTACGCCTTCATATTCTTCCTAAACTAGGCTGTCTTCCCGTTTCTGAGATTACACAAACAGAGATACGCAATGTTCTTGCCCCTATTTGGCATACAAAAGCTGGAACAGCTAATAGAGCTCTTATTCGTCTCAACCTTTGTCTCAAACATGCGGCTGCATTAGGATTGAATGTTGATTTACAAGCAACAGAAAAAGCACGCGCGCTCTTAGGTAAACAACGCCATAAAGTCCAAAATTTACCAGCCATGGATTGGAAAGATGTGCCGGCTTTTTATAAAACACTCTGTGAAGCATCAACCATAACACAACTGGCTTTGCGTTTGCTTATTCTGACAGGCGTTCGTACCAATCCTTTACGTCATATTCATAAAGATCAAGTTGAGGAGGATATATGGACCATTCCTGCTGAGAATATGAAAGGAAGGCGTGATGCTACAACAGAATTTCGCGTGCCTCTATCAACAGAAGCATTAGAAATTCTAAAACAAGCGCGCTTGCTCTCTCGTAATGATTTCTTTTTTTCTGCTAGAGGTCGTGGTCCCCTCGCTGAGAAATGT
>NZ_JACX01000063.1 GCF_000518085.1 Bartonella grahamii ATCC 700132 | reverse complement strand
TTTCATAAATTAAAAAATGAAATTAAGAAAAGATCAATTATCGCAAACTATACACTTTACTTTAGTATCAAAATTATAATAATGACAATAAATATTAAGATGCATATAATGGTAAAAAGAGTCATAATTAAAATGAAAAATATCATTCTTGTAATTTTGATTGCAAACCTTTTATCAGCTTGTGCATTAGCACCAAAGCTAAAACAGCCCAATGATAGGAACCGTGTGCCTATTAATAAAACAATCCCTGCCGAAATTAAGCGAGGAGACAACGGAATCTCATAAACTGATTTATGAAGTTAATAATATAATGGTCAGTCTTTCTAAAAATGGTCAGTCTTTCTAAATATGTGAAAATTAAAAGGAATAAAATATGCAAAAGCTGATTATTATCATAGCAATTAGTGCGTTTCTTGGAACAACAAACTTAGTAAGAAGTGACACTATTACTAAGCAAGGAGGAGCTCATAGCCGTATTCCTATAATTCCTGGTATGGGGTCAGGAGGTCTCAGTACAAGCAAAGATTATAAACCAGAACCACCAAAAGGCTATAAGCCACCATCTGCACTTCCACCCGATGTTAAAATCGATCTTTCTACTTTGGGAACGATGAGAAATCGCATACCGTCCAAACCTAGTGGCTCTAAGCCATCTAACACAACTCCAGTATCTCCCACAACTCAGGTACCTAAATCAACTTTTGTATCTGCTCCACCTGCAGAATATCTAGAGATTATTAATCTATTAAAAAAAGGGGAAATTATTGAGCTGTTAAAAAAACAGCTTGAGTTGAAAAAAGAACAACTTTCGCAAGTAGAAAAAGCTTATCAGGCTATAACAAAGAGTCAGAAAACAGAACCTCAAAAAATAGACTTTTCTAGTTTTTTTCTCAAAGAACCAGAATCGCTCTATAAGAGTGATAAGCTTTCAAGGGAATCATATCAAAAGGTATTAGAGGAAGAAAACAAAATTTATGGGTCTTTTGATCAAATGGGCAAAGCTATTTCGGGGCGCTTAAAATTTGCATCGATACTAGATAAAGCTGTAAGTTTAGAAACTTTTGAAAACGTAGAAAATCGTTTTAAATACCTCCAACATCTATTAGATGAAATTCAAACAAAAGAAAACCTGAAAGATACTGCAGATCTTCAAGCACATATCGATGGTTCGTTAACCATGATCCAAAATGAATTTATAAAGATGGAAATGGTAGCGCATTTACGTAATGCTGAGCAATCACTTATCAAAAAGAAAAGACGCGAAATTGATATGAAAATTTTTAACCATGAAGCAAAAGGGATGCCTATCATACGATGAAAACAAAAGCTAATGTAGAAGGTTCAGTACTATCTGAACAATTCAGAGAGGCACAAAGATTTTATCAAAGCCAAAATATTGTGATGAAAATACT
>NZ_JACX01000062.1 GCF_000518085.1 Bartonella grahamii ATCC 700132 | reverse complement strand
AAAAATGCACCTGAATGCAAGCCTTAAGTTTTGTTTGTGATGATCAACAATCCGCCATCCTTGCCTTCGCTTGGAATGGCGGGATTGTTTCCTCAACTAACCATTTCAATATTGTTCACTGTTGTTTTCAGCAGCGGTGACAGGAAATATCAACAGGTTTATGAGCTCTGTTTTATCGTAAAGAAACCCACTGAAGGAGGGGAAGAATGAAGAAAGTCTTGCAATTATTGAGCGGCATAGCTCTGTTAAGTATAGCTGGATGTGAGTATAAAGCTGAGGTTCCCTTATCAGCTTGGGAATTATGGGATAAGCCTGGTGCAAATACAATTGATATAGGGAAAGCGCTGTTAGAATGTGGCATGCCAACACCTTATAATCGTGATGAATACAACAGAAAGTTAGACGGAAATGCGAACGCATTAATTGAAGCTTGCATGGTTCAAGCAGGTTTTAGATATAAATCCGGATATTTGAGTTCGTGTGAGTTTTTTGATGCTCGTTTTCCGATTTGTCATTCAGGTGCTGTCATTCCTCAAAGAAGTGTTAAGAAACGCCTGAACAGCCCCCATTGTAAAAGAAATAGAAACAAGCCTGAATGTCTACCGTAGTTTTTTGATGATGGTATGATTAAGAGTAATCTTTAGTTTTTTTATCTTTTGCATAAGTGTGTGGGCCAATTGTATCGGCACTCAACATGTTTCAAATTGGTATGGACAGAGGAATATAAAACATCGACAAGCTTATAAGCAGTCTTATCATAAAAAATCATTGAAGGAGAGAAAAAATGAAAGCAACTTTAAAGTTATTGAGTGGATTGGCTTTGCTTATTATAGCTGGATGTTTTCCAGGTCCTTACCAGGCTGTGGATGTATTAGAGAAGCTAGGAGAAGATAAGATTGAGATTAAAAAAGCACTATTAGAATGTGGAATGCTGAATCCTCATGATGATTATATGATGGATTATAGAGAGTTAAGTATAAATGCGAATACATCTATTTATGCATGTCTAACCCAAGCAGGTTTTCATAGTAAATTAGGAGGGAAGTGGAGAGATCGGTGTAGAAATTATAATGCCGAGGATCTTCCGATTTGTGTGCCAGGTGCTGTCATTCCAAAACGAAGTGTCAAGAAGCGTTTAAATAGCGCTTATTGCCAAAAATATAAAAATAAACCAGAATGCCAACCTTAAGCACTGTTTGTGATGATCAACAAACCGCCATCCTTGCCTTCGCTTGGAATGGCGGGATTGTTTCCTCACTTTCATTATTTAACGGATGAAGAAAAGCAGCATTTGCAAGCCGGCTCTGATGGCAAGGTGCATGTGTCCCTCAATGGCATTTTTACCCCACCCTATGAGGCTGCTGTTTATGCTGAGCAACATGCGGAGAATAAAAATGTACCGCTTTATTTTGTTGTGTTTCCAGAAGCCGATTCTGCTAT
>NZ_JACX01000061.1 GCF_000518085.1 Bartonella grahamii ATCC 700132 | reverse complement strand
GCTGCTGTTGACAGCCAATCAGAACAAATCGAAACGTTAGAAACCAACCAACCAATCATTCACGAGCAAGAAAGCGTTCCTAAGAAAGCCAAGCGAAGTAAGGGGAAAAAAGAACTTGGAAGTGTACCAGAAGATTTTGAACCCGATTTGCAATACGCAATCGATAAAGGCTTAACGCATGATGAGGCGTTATTAGAATTCGAAAGATTTAAACTTCATTGGAAAGCCAACCCATGTCGAAATGCAAACAATCGCGATTGGCAAAGTGCTTGGTGTGGTTGGATTATTAACCAGAATGGAACGCTAGCCAAGAAATTAGAACAGGAGAAACGATATGCAAACGAACGCTATAAGCTCTCAACAAATAACTTCACAAACAGCCTTTCACAAAGCTTCAGTACACTCAAAGCAGCAATCTCCACTAGCGATTCTTATGGATCAGAATGCAGCAGAGATACAGAGGCTATCAGTTCATTTGCAAGCACTTTCCAAGAGAGTGGACCGGAGTGTGTATCCTCCAATCTCTATGTATGGAAAGCCGTTGACGCTGGAGGAGAGAGCGCAAGTTTTGCAAGACTGTAATCGCTTACAAGCACTGCTTTCACGGAAAGTTACGGTTGAACATATCGAGGCGGCTGCTTATTTGCTTTCTGGTCTAAAAATACCAGCAAATATAGACCCTAATGTTATCGCTTTGAACTATAGCATAGCCTTATCAGATACTTCAGAATACGCTCTAAAGCAGGCTGTTAAGGATATCATATGCGGAAAAGCAAACGGCTTTTCGAAAACCTTTATGCCAACAGGAGCAGAGCTTGCAGAGTATTGCAGAAATTTGAAAGCAGAGCTTTTGTCGGGAGCATCAGTCATGAAATCGTATTTAAAAGCATCCGAAAAAACAGCAAAGTAGTGAAATTTGCTGATGATTTTGAGAATAGAGATGCGTTTAAATTGACAGAAAGGCACCGTACAGAGCGATTTAAAGATTTTATGATAAAAAACCACATTGAAATTAAAAACGCTTCTACACGGTCCATTTTGAGGCAAATAAACCCATTGGTAAAGTTATGGATTTAGATAGGGGATATTAAACCAGATGTTTTTAAAAAAACGTAAACAGAAAGGGCAAAAAAAGTGGGTAGCAACGGCGGTCGGTCATGCACCATGGGGATTAGGGGTAGCAGAGTATTTTTACAACCTTTACGAATATGATGATGGCACAAGAGAATACGAAGAATTTGACGGTGGTCAGTATCATGAGATGCCTGAGAAAGTTGATTACAGTACCAAGGCGCAAGTGAAAGCATGGGTTTATGGGGGTGGTATTCCGCAAAGCGTTCTCAATTACGAACCTCTTATAGATGAGCTCAATAAAGAGATCAAAAAATTATCAAAAACCGTAGGAAATAAATATGTTTACAGATAAGCAGCTAAGAGCCTTGTTTGGTATTATAATTTTTATATTTTTATGCTTTTTAGGAATTAAAAAAAATCCC
>NZ_JACX01000060.1 GCF_000518085.1 Bartonella grahamii ATCC 700132 | reverse complement strand
TCCTCATGGAGATGTTCGATATTTTCTTTTACATATGCTTCTGCAATTTCTTCAGAGATATCTTCACAATTATTCTCAGAAGGATTTATACGAAAGATTTGGATTGCATCATCTGCCTCGTCAATAATTTTTAGAACTTGGCTTGCATCAAGTGGTCCAGACTCTGCAATGTGTTGATCTTTATCGTAGGCAACTAATAAAATTTCATTGGAATTTATAAGAATTGGCTTATCCATAATTTTTCCTCCCTAACGCCTCTTGGCGATTGTTTGTGCGTGGTTTATGAATACCAATGTAGCGATTTTGAAAACAAAGTCAACAAAAAATGTAGCGATTTTGAAAATTTTTTTTAAAAGTAATAAACTAAAGGCTTGCTTGAAGAGAAGTATAAAAATATTAATTCATATTCTGGCTGGCTTAATCCAGTCGATAGGTGCGCACCATTCTAATTCTACATCTACGATATCAGCATATTTTCCATTTATACTGGATAAAACCCATTTCCCTTTTTCTTTCCCGAGACGTAATACTTTGATGTAAACTTTTCCACATTTAGTTTTTATGATGGCGCGGTTGTTAATAAGATCCTCTGGTGGCAAATGATAGGAATAAAAAAGAAGGCTTCCTTCTTCAATGGCTGGAAACATAGAATCACCTACCACGCGAACAGCAACAGTTCCTTTAGGAGCAGATGGCGGGGCTTCTACTTCTTCTAGACAACCAGAATCTATTGCGATTATTTCTCCTCCGGCTCCTACAGATCCAATCAAAGGAACTAAGTGATTAGTAGGAATAGAAGCACCTGTAAGCTTTGATATTTCTAATAATTCTCGAGCAGAAATATCTCTTGTTCCTTTTAGCATTTTATTGACGGCAGCACGATCTATCGAGCGACCTAAAGAAGCGGTTAGCTGTCTTGAAAGCTCTGATTGGCTTAATCCAGCTTCAGATAAGGCATTTTGCAACCATTGTGAGATACTTATTGTCATATCTTTATTGTAGGTACGTTGTATACAATCGTCATTTTCTAATTTAGCAACATGTGGTTTCATTATTAATTTTCCTTCTTGACATTGTTTTTATAATCGCTACATAATGTGCTATGAAACAATTTTCGGAAATAATAAATCTATTAGGTGGGGTTCGTAGGGTATCTCAGTTGCTTGGGGTGCATAGAACACGCGTATATGTCTGGCTCCGTCCTATATCAAAAGGTGGGACTGGTGGGAGAATTCCAACAAAACATATCCCAATTCTTTTGAATGAAGCCAACAGAATTGGAGCACCGATTAAGGCAGAAGACTTTTTCTCGTTTTTTTATAGGACGCAATCATGTGATTCTAAATTATCTTCACAGTCTGCTTTTATTGCTGCTCCTACAAATAATGATGAACATCAACAGCACCATTCACACTCTTAAACAGGCATTAAATAAAGAGATCAAATAAATAGATTACGCGCCACCATGCGCACGCATAAATACGCAACAGCCTTAAGGGG
>NZ_JACX01000059.1 GCF_000518085.1 Bartonella grahamii ATCC 700132 | reverse complement strand
CATTCACGAGCAAGAAAGCGTTCCTAAGAAAGCCAAGCGGGTTAAAACCGATAGAGGCTGTCGATTGCCTGCGGATTTTGAACCCGATTACGATTTTGCCATTGCAGAGGGCTTGCCTCCAGAGCGTGTGAAAGTCGAAATCGCAAAATTTAGAGATTATTGGAATGCCAAGGCAGGTAAGGACGCTAGTAAGCGTGATTGGCAAGCAACGTGGCGCAACTGGGTACGCAAGGCAATTGAAGATTTACAGAAAGGAAAAAACTATGGAAAGCCAAGCACTGAAACAACAGAACAGCAGCGTGGATGGAGTTATCGCGTTGCACAGCACATGTCCAATATCAAAAATTCAGATAGTGTGTACAAATTTTTATTCGAGGATGACAACCGAACCACCATTCCATTGGAAAACGGGGCAAAAACCATTGATTGCAGAAGCGGAGAGAATTACCTCATTAGTCCATGATGCGTTGCAAAAGCTTGAAAAGAAAGCGACTGAAGAAGAAATTCAAACAACGTATCTTGTCCTTTCAAATGGACTTAAGAGCCCCATGGGATCAGATGAAAAAGCGACAGCGCTTGCGTATCTTTACGCTCTTGAAGGCATAAGCAGCTGGGTATTGCAAACGGCAACAAAGAACGCTTTGAAAGGCAAAGCAGAGGGATTAAATGCAACCTTTATGCCCTCAACAGCAGATTTTTATCGTTATTGCGAAAAGCTTGAAAGTGATATTCGCTTTCGTGCAAACCGTCTTCTAAAGAACCTTGAAAAGCCTGAAAAGGGAACAAATCAAAAGGCACCGATGCCATCAGAACGCATTGAAAAGCCTCATAGAAGTCTTGAAGAGGTTTTAAAGGGCATTGAAGGATAAACAGCAAAGTAGTGAAATTTGCTGAACGTTTTGAGAATAGATATGCGTTTAAATTGACAGAAAGGCACCGTACAGAGCGATTTAAAGATTTTATGATAAAAACCACATTGAAATTAAAAACGCTTCTATACGGTCCATTTTGAGGCAATAAACCCATTGGTAAAGTTATGGATTTAGATAGGGGATATTAAACCAGATGTTTTTAAAAAAATGTAAACAGAAAGGGCAAAAAAAGTGGGTTGCAACGGCGGTGGGGCATGCACCATGGGGATTAGGGGTAGCTGAGTATTTTTATAACCTTTACGAATATGATGATGGTACAAGAGAATACGAAGAATTTGACGGTGGTCAGTATCATGAGATGCCTGACAAAGTTGATTACAGTACAAAGGCGCAAGTGAAAGCATGGGTTTATGGGGGTGGTATTCCGCAAAGCGTTCTCAATTACGAACCTCTTATAGACGAGATCAATAAAGAGATCAAAAAATTATCAAAAACCGCAGGAAATAAATATGTTTACAGATAAGCAGCTAAGAGCCTTGTTTGGTATTATAATTTTTATATTTTTATGCTTTTTAGGAATTAAAAAAAATCCC
>NZ_JACX01000058.1 GCF_000518085.1 Bartonella grahamii ATCC 700132 | reverse complement strand
GGCGATATCTGGACAATCCCTGCTGAAAATATGAAAGGTCGACGTGATACTACAGAAGAGTTTCGCGTGCCTCTATCATCAGAAGCATTAGAAATCTTAAAACAAGCGCGCTTGCTTTCTCGCAATGATTTCTTCTTTTCTGCAACCGGTCGGGGTCCCCTCGCTGCAAATTGTATGGCTCAATATATGAGAGACAATAAAATTGAGGCATGCCCCCATGGATTTCGTTCTAGTTTACGTGATTGGCTCGCTGAAACAACCGATGCCCCTTATGAAGTCGCAGAAACTATTCTAAGTCATACAGTAGGCGGTAAAGTAGAGCGTGCCTATCGTCGGACTGACTATTTAGAACAGCGCCGCGTTTATATGGATAAATGGGCGGCATATGTCACGGGTCAATCTTAAGATATGGGGTGCATAACCCCATTATCTGTGGATAACTTTAGCTCTCTTCTCTCTCATTCTTTCTCAATAAGAGCCATAAATTATCACATAAGAAATTGTATGATAAAATATTGTTTTCTATAAATAAAACATCTTTCTAAATGAACCAAAATGTGGTTAATAAATGGTTATGATTTGTTACCATTTTTTTACTTTTGAAAGGAAATTATTATGACAGAAAATGATATTCTTTTGACAGACCGTGAAAGTGCAAAACTGCTTCATATGAGTGTCTCAACATTCCGGCGTCATGTTACCAATGGCTCTCTCCCCAAACCTTTAAAATTTGGTTTTTTATCGCGTTGGTTACAATCGGATCTTTTGAATGTCATCGAGCAAGCAAAACAGCAACGTTATAACGACGCGGCATAAAAAGAAAACCTTGTTACGTAAAGACGAACAAGGCTTTCTCAAGCTCATCAACCTGGTGCTTTATTTGGTGTAAATTCAAGGCTTTCTCTGCTGAAGCAAGACTTAAGGCTGGCATTCAAGTTGTTCTGAATGTTTTTTACAATAAGGGCTATTTAAGCGTCTCTCAACACTTCGCTGAGGCATGACAGCACCAGGACGACATATGGGAAGATTGTCCGATTTATGGTTCTCACACCATTCTTGTATTGTAAAGCTAGGACGAAAACCTGATTGCGCCATACACATTTCAATACTGGCAAATTGATTCAAATCTAGCGCCACAACCTTATTAAGGTCCGGTACTCCACATTCTAAAAGTATTTTATTTCTCCATAATGCTGGAGAAAGTGAGGGAATTGAGTTAACACATCCAGTGATACTTAACAGAGCTATGCAACTCAATAGTTTTAAGATTTTCTTCATTTTTCCCCTCTTTCAATGGATTTATTTACGATAAAACAGCTCGGAAGTTTGTTGATATTTTCTGTCACCGCTGTTTAAAACAACGGTGAACAATATTGAGATGATGGATTGAGGAAATAATCCCATCATTTCAAGCAAAAGAAAGGATGGCGGATTGTTGATCATTACAAACAGCAAGACTTAAGGCTGGCATTTGCGACTATTTTTATATTTTTTACAAAACGGGCTGTTCAAGCGCTTCTTGACACTGCGCTGTGGTATGACAGCACCTGGACGACAAATCGGAAGGTTTTC
>NZ_JACX01000057.1 GCF_000518085.1 Bartonella grahamii ATCC 700132 | reverse complement strand
GCTCCAATGCTTGGTGCTTTTGATGAAAACAATCGGCTTGTTATGTTTACAGGAGCCCCGATGGAGGCAACAGTTGTTTCACAAGAGATGGGGGCGCCGGATGGAAGTTTTAGCTTTATCACGAAAATGTTTGCCGAAGTTGATACGACAGAAGGTCTTTTAAGCATAGGAGAACGTCGTCTTCGCAATAATCAGACGCCGATCACATGGCATAAGGAAAGGGTATGTTCGTATGTCACGGGCGCTTATCATGGGCGTTCACGCAATCGTTATCACCGGTTTAAATTGCGCATTCCTAAGAATGAACCTTGGACGATGATAATAACGCATTATATATAAAAACACAATAAAGTCAATGGTTTGAGTGAAATTATTTTATAAGAATCCACTTAAGAATCCACATTTTTATGCATGATTCATTTGACCATTTTTTATATAAGATTGCCATGTATGAATAGACTATAAAAAGCAAATCATAAAGAAGTTTAAGAAGAAAAAACAACTTCAAAATGTCCTTCAAGCGTTTTAACTTCTTTCGGATTAACAATAATCTTGATATCGTTTCCCAATTTTGCCAAACACTCAAGCATTTTCATTTCACTAATCCCTCGAAATTCTCCACTTAAGAGTTTAGACAGTTTTGGTTGAGTCATTTTCAAAAGTTGACTAGCCTGTTTTTGTGTTAAGTTCTTTTCTTTAAGAATTTGACTAATCTTATGAGCAAGTTGCGCTTTGATAAGCATCTCTCTGGAATCTGAGAAGCCAAGATCCGCATAAACATTGGAACTACCGTGAAAAACATTGATCATTTTAATTCCCTTCTAATTGTTCTGCTAACTTGAGACGTTCTTTGATCAGATTAACGTCTGGTTTTGGTGTTGCAATGCCACGGGTCGATTTTTTCTGAAAACAATGCAACACATAAAGAGATTTTTTATATTGTATCGTATAAACAGCGCGATAAGTTCCTTGAATATCGCGTTCAATAATTTCTAGAACATTGGCAGATCCAAACCCCTTGAGAACCTTAACATTTTCTCCTCTATCTCCTATCTGAGCAAGATAAAGAGCATAACCAATCCTTTGTTGAATAAGATCAGGAAGACTTTTTATATCTTTGAGTGAAGAACCAAGCCATATGATACGTTTTATTTTACTCATGATTATTAATATACCCATATGGGTATATTTTCAAGTGGTTATTTTAATTTTGTGATTTTTTATAACTATTATTAATAAAATTGACTTGATAAAAATGGTAACAAAAAACCATAATTGTTTATTTATCTTATGAAAAGCTGCTTTTAAAAACCAATGCTCGTAAATGTAAAAAACCGTTTTGTTATAAGATATTCACTTAATATGCATGTTCTTTTGATTGGATTGTTAAAGCTACCGAGCGTTTTGATTTGTTTGATAGCCATAACAAGCGTTTATAGGCTCTCTCATTCAAATGAGTGATTAAAGATCATACGCATCATTTACGTTTCTTTTGATAAGTTTTCATATCTCTAATAGAGCGCTTGCAATATGATACGTTTTGTATATATGCATTCATTACTCCATTGTGGATGATTCATTTTAATCAATAAAAACGC
>NZ_JACX01000056.1 GCF_000518085.1 Bartonella grahamii ATCC 700132 | reverse complement strand
GGCTAAGTTCTATTGCTGTAGGTTTGAATGCGCAGAGCAAAGGAGATAATTCAGCTGCTTTTGGTGATCTTGCATATGTATTAAATATTATGCTTATCTCTAGATAAATACTGTAGCGTCTTAAAAAAAATTACCCTTATTTCAATAAAATAAGAATAAATGTTGTTAAAATAATCCTTTACTATCATAAATTCAGCGTTAATCTTAAGCCAGCACCTCTTCCCCAATCTCCGCCAGAACTCATTGCGGATATATTAGAGCGATCTTTCCATCTTCTGACATATAACCAGCTCCAAAGGCAAAAGCCGATCGACTACGATATAAACCATTACCAAAACAGACACTTAAAGACCAAAGAATATCAAAATAACTTAAATTCGATACTACTAAACCAACAGAGGCCGCCTGTCTTGCTTCTTTCTGAACTGTCTTCATATCATATCTTAATGCTTCAAGTTTTGTATCCGTATAAGATTTTGCATCATTAACAACATTACTCATCGCATTATCCTATGGATTCAGAAAACCATTTATCTATATATTTTTTTGCATCATCAAAAACTGTCTTAATCTGCTGCTCACTGTCATGTAATTGATCACCTTTTATGGCATTATACAATCCAATAATAATCTTATCAGCAGTAGAATTATGCAAAATAACATACCTCCTATCTTGTCATAAAAAATAATGCTGCATTCATTGATAATATTATTATAATATATATTTCTCTTATAAGGAAAAAACTCTCTCAAAAATAAATATCGATTACTCAAATAATTCCTTTTGGAGACGATAAATGATTTTTTCACATAAAACTTCACAATAAAAAATACATTTTTATTCGAAATAAACCCCTTATCTTCTATTGCTATTCATTTATGATGAGAATAACTTTCCTTCTCTTAAAATGCCACATGTAACGCATTTGATAAAAGAAGGAAAATTTATTTCGAATGCTTGTCTTGCTTCTTTTCAAACATCTTCAATGGCATAACTCAACGTTTCAAACTTCATATCGGTATAGGATTTCGCCTCGTTAACAGCATTATTAACTATAGTATTGACTTGATCATCCGTATACTTATTGGCATCTTCAAGAACCGTCTTCATCTGCTGTTCTGTGTAATCATGTAACAACCAACCAGCCCCCTCCACGACTTCTGTCAAATTTGCGTAAAACACGCCACTCTTCACACCTTTTCTCTTTTTTATTTTCAATATTAATGCTGGCATTATTATTTGTGGGAACCGTTCTTTTAATCGTGTAACTCTTTTCGCTCCTGTCTTGTATAGACAGGAGCTTTTTTGAAAATAATAGTAGTGAATTTTATTAATTTAGAGTTAAGCGTAATCCTACACCTACACCCCAGCGCCCTCCGGCATTTGTCACAGATAGACTAGAGCGGGTATTTCCATCTTCAGATGTATAACCAGCCCCAATAGCAAATGCAGCCTGATTGAGCCATATACCACTACCAAGTGCAACACTTAACTTTCCTGGCGCATCATTGTAACGTAAGTTGGACACCGCCAAACCAATCGCTGCTGCTTGTCTTGCTTCCTTGCGAACATCCTCAACAGCATAACTTAACGTCTCAAACTTCATATCCGTATAGGATTTCGCCTC
>NZ_JACX01000055.1 GCF_000518085.1 Bartonella grahamii ATCC 700132 | reverse complement strand
TCCTCATGGAGATGTTCGATATTTTCTTTTACATATGCTTCTGCAATTTCTTCAGAGATATCTTCACAATTATTCTCAGAAGGATTGATGCGAAAGATTTGGATTGCATCATCTGCCTCGTCAATAATTTTTAGAACTTGGCTTTCATCAAGTGGTCCAGACCGACCAATGTTTTGATCATCATTATAGACAACTAATAAAATTTCATCAGAATTTATAAGAATTGGATTTTCCATAATTTCTCCTCCCTAACGCCTCTTGGCAATTGTTTGTGCGTGGTTTATGGAATATATTAGTACATTATGCACTAAAGATAGTCAAGTACATAATGTACTATTTTTTTAAAAAATAAAAAAATGACGAATCACGGCATAATTTAGAGAATCAAAAGTTTGCTGTTTACTGATAAAAATCAAGCAAACTTGCTTCAATCTGTTGATGGCAATCTAATCGATAACGTGAACAGAGAATCGTATTTTGTTTACATATCAAGAATAGTGCGCCGTACACGACCTATTATAGAGATAGCGCCTTCAAGTTTTGGAGCCTTTATTGTTTTGTCGTATGAAGCAGGCTGAAAAGGAGGATCATCATTAGGTCTGTATCGTTTATATGTCGCTTGTCCAGATTCATCTGCAATTACATAGCAGGCATTAGGCACAAGTTTTTTGTCTCGCATATTTACAAATATTATAGAATCTGGAGGGCTAATTTTATTCATAGATGCGCCATCTACACGTAAAGCAATCCATTCACCGGCAGGAAGATTAACAGCCTCTGTCATAGGATAATCTGAAAAATCCATTATCCCATCTTGCTCGCTTAATTCTCCAGCGCTAATCCATGAAACGACAGGAATACTTATATTGAGGTTAGGATTTTCTTGAGGAGACTCGCCATACAAAATCCACCCCGGATCTACATTAAATACTTGTCCATAGAGCTCGGCTATTTGGCGCGAAATACCACGATTTCCATTTTCGTGACTAATTAGGGTATTTTGATTAAGAGCTGGTATAGCGCGCGCAGCTTCGCTTGGTGTTGCGTATCCAGCATTCTTACGCGCTATTTTAAGTCTATCTTTTGGCAAATAAGTCATTTGTACATTATCCACTATTTTTTTAATTCATTGTGTACGATTTTATCTTGATTTAAAATTGTACGTAATGTACTATTTGTGTCATGGTTAATGATTTTTATGTCAAAAGTTTGATTGAATCTTGGGGATCTATACGCCAATTTGCAAAAGAAATTGGTTGTAGCTATGAGGCTGCGCGTAAAATGCGTGATCGCAATAGTATTTCTCCAAAATACTGGAATATAATTATTCAGTTGTCTAAAGCCAAGGGTCTATCTTGGGTTACACTAGATTGGTTCCTACATAATTATGGGAGTAAATCCCATAGAGTTGTTCGTCCAATGATAAAACGAAGAAAAGATACGCTTCATCTGGTGGAGAAAATTAGTACAGCAAATGCATCACAAACAGTAATATCTTCTCATATTGCTGCTCCTACAGATAATAACGAACATCAACAGCAGCATTCACACTCTTAAACAGGCATTAAATAAAGAGATCAAATAAATAGATTACGCGCCACCATGCGCACGCATAAATACGCAACAGCCTTAAGGGG
>NZ_JACX01000054.1 GCF_000518085.1 Bartonella grahamii ATCC 700132 | reverse complement strand
ATTTTTATTTTACTTAACAGCTTGCATTTTGATACGTTTTGTGCAATAAAGAGATGTTCTCTTATATTTCGATTGGTTATTTTAATCGTTTATTTGGATCGCTAGCTGTTTTGATAATAAAAGCCGCGTTCATAAGGACACGGCTTTCTTTTAATTCTATCTTTTAGAATACGCCGCAGCCGCTTTAATCAATTCATCTACAGTCTTTATCTATCTACAAAAGGATATTAAACCTGTAGAAATCTCTTTTCTTCCTGTAACCCATGCCCCCAAAATAAGTTGCGTATCTCCCAAAACACGCGCCCTGCCACCAATAATTGCCTTTCCATAAGCACGTACATTGCCATAAACCTTTGCAAACCCATTAACACACGCCTCATCACAAATTATTGCATTTTCAAAAACCTTCGCATGCCCCCAAACCATAGCAGCATTATAAACCTTGGCATCATCACCAACCCAGCAACTGCCATCATGTGATAAGTTGTATTCACTTTCAATAAAGCCCCCTAAATCTCCTTTTTTAACACCTCCAAAACTTCTTAAAGCTCTAATGCGATAAAGTGTTCTAACTCTACCATAGAGATGGTCTTTAACTTCTGTAGTTTCATTAGTAAGTTCATATTTTTTGGATACATTTTTAGTGGTCATAGGTAGCTCCCTAATCTAATATTTAAACAAATTTTTAAATGAAATGGTTATAAGGAGGCGCCCCCGCACCGCCGCTGCTGTTTTACGCAACTTGCTCTAAAGTCTTTTCACGACCAGTGATGACAACATCGTCACTAACATTGTCACAAACGCTAGCATTGCCAAATATCCTTGCATTGCCATAAACACAAGCATTTCTATAGACACTTGCATTGCCAAATACATGCGCATTCTCATAAACCTTGCCATTTACCTCTGCTTTCCCATAAACCTTAGCATTGTCATAAATACGAGCGCTATCTAAAGTTTGTACCTCTCCAAAAACCTCAGCATTACCGTAAACACAACCGTCAATCCACGCTTTACCATGTATTTTTGCATTATCGTAAACACGGGCGTCCCCATAAATCCAAGCGTCGCCAGCGATTTGTGCATTACCGTAAACACGAGCCCGTTGACAGACACGAGCATTATCTCTAACCCAACAGTCGCCATCATGTGAAAGATGTTCGCTGCTTTCTATAAAACCACCTAAATCGCCTGCTTTAACATCTGCAAAGTCTCTAATAGCTCTAATGCGTCTTAATGTGCGAATACCTGCTACAAACGTCTCACCCGTAAATTCATATTTTTTTGGAACGCCTTGCTTTTTAGGAGGAACGGGACCAGTATCATCTGCTCCCATGTTATCTGAAATAGCTTTAATAAGAGCGTGACGAAAAGCATTCATATATGTCATATTAATATTCCTGTTTGTAGTTTTGAAATTGACAACCCATAAGGGCGCCGGGCGCTCAAAACACGGCAAACAGTCCGTCGTTACACTTTTCTCATAAGAGTATTGTATGGTGTAACTACACCCGACATAAATCGCTATACGCTATTTAAAGCATAAAAGACAGTCAGTTTTTAAAGAAATGGGAGAAACCTTTTCGTGGTCTATCCGCTGTTTGTTTAGTGTTTTGAGCACTTGTCGACCTTTCTAAACGAACCTTTCTTTAATGTCAATACGTATTTTTTATTTTTTTCACTTTTTTCCATTTTGATACCTACATCATTG
>NZ_JACX01000053.1 GCF_000518085.1 Bartonella grahamii ATCC 700132 | reverse complement strand
ACATGGGACCAACCATGGATACTGGTATTTTGGAAAATCGAAAAGGAAAATCTGGTAAAAACACCCCTAATCAAGCAACAATAAAACGAAAAAAACGCAATCAATAAAGGATCAAGAAATTTCAAACCGCCTAAAATAATCTTCAGCTTTTCTAAAAAAACGACTAAAGCTCAAAAGCAAACAGCATTATCCGCAAAACAGACAACCTCAAACATCAAGGGAGCTCCAATTTATCTAAAACACCATGAGAGAGAAGATTTTACAAAAAATGCCCAAACTTTATTGATTTTTTAAGCATTTTTTCTTGTCAAACCACGTTATAAAAAATCTCTAAAAATGTAAAAAATTTCTAAACGAAAAAACGCAGACAAATTTAAAGAGAATGCCTTATATATATCAAAAAATTACTTACAATATATTATCTTTATACAGTTATACTCTGATATCGAACTCAAATATTATTTATCCTCACAAGAGAATATTCAAATAGGACACTGTTCTATAACACAAATAAAGTAAAACAAGACTTTATCATAGCACCATAAGCTTATGATAAAAAATGATAACTTTTATTCATACACCTATTATTCAATTTATATTGTATCAAGTGATACAAAAAATATCCCTAAATAAAGAGTTTATATTCCATAGTAAAAAATCAGGTACTCTCAATACAAACTTATTAATTAACCTCAAGCAGAGTACATTAATTGAAATCAAAATTCTGTCATGATTTTATTTTATCATACTCGCGATAGGTTTAACTAAATGAATTTTCATTTGTTTTGTCACAATAAAGTCCAAAATTATTCAGGCTCTATTCAGTTTGAAACGTGTAGGATGTGAAAAATACGAATTTACTCAAGGAGCATCATGATGAAAAAGATGATCAGGTTAGCGGTATTATCAGCAATGTCAACGGCAACCGTTTTCATGCCGCTAAATACAACGCTTGCGGATATGGCATGGTATCAAATGAGTGAAATGAAGAGGGAGGCTGGTTTACCGTCTCGCAATTTTAGCTCCCATTCTTTTCATAGTAAACATCACTCTTTTGATGATCCCCACAAGCGTCATTATTTCAGCCAGACATGGAGAGAACAACATCAGCATCACGTTGAAAGCAAAACATATCATTATGTCGAACGCAAAAAGACAAAACACAGTAATATTCAAGGAAATGCTTTAGCATTGGGCATTCTTGCTCTTGCAGCAGGTGCAGTTCTTAGTAAAGTTTTAAAAAAACCAGAACAGCCACAAATTGTCTATCAAGATGCACCACAAAATCAGGTGATTTATCAAGTGCAACAAACGATGGAATATGAGCCACTCCAGCAATCATCAGAATCTGATTGGCTTCAATATTGCAAGAAAAAATACCGTTCCTTCAATCCTAAAACAGGAACTTTTCGAGGCAGTGATGGCTTAAATCATGTCTGCTATGCTCCAGTAAATTGAATTAACATTGAGAAAAGCCCGCTCTAAAGCGGGTTTTTTATGCCCTCCCCCCTTAGATCTTTTGAAGAAAAGAGGTTTATGGGCATTCATAGCCTATGCTATTTTTGGGACCATACCCACAGATAAAATAAACGTCGTCGCCTAAGGGCAAAACTTTTTCTCGAAGGGATTGCATCAATTTTTCATGGAAACAGAATGGGATGCCATGCGCCCACAAACTATTGCCGTCTCTGCAACACCAGGACGCTGGGAAATAGAACAATCTCATGGCACTTTTGCAGAACAAA
>NZ_JACX01000052.1 GCF_000518085.1 Bartonella grahamii ATCC 700132 | reverse complement strand
TCGGCGGATCGTGATGTCAACATTGATGCTGGCAATAATATCACCCTATCAGAAAGCTATGATACCTCTAACGCAAAAGAAAAGCATGAAAAGTCTTTTGCTGGTGTGACAGCCTCTGTCAATGTGGGTATTCTTGGTACAGTAAAAGATGTAAAGGATGCAGCCAAACGTTTTGGTCATGGGGATACAAAACACAAAATCGGTAATGGTCTTATTGCTGGTCTAAAAGGCTATGATCTCTATAGCAAAGGCAAAGGTCTTTATAATGGGATGAAAGGTGGAAACAAACAGTCTATTCGTGATATTGCTGATGTTTCTGCTAGCGTAACCGTGGGCTTTAAGACAGAGAAGGAGGAGGCATCTGTTCAGACATCTACTGCGGTAACAAATAGTATAGAAGGAGGGCGTTCTATTAATATCCATGCCCATGAAGGCAGCATCCATAGTATTGGCGCTGATATTATCGCTGGTACCAATCCAGTCTATGCAAATGATGAACAGAGCGGGAATATCACCTTGGATGCAAGACAACATATCCTCTTTGAAAGTGCACAAAACACACAAAGCACACAAAACCACAATGAAAGCGCTTCGGTAAATGTTGGGTATAGTTATGGTACTGGTGGTACAGGGTGGATGGGGAATGCTTCTTTTGGTAAAGGCAAGGGTTCCAGTGAGGAAGTTCAGCAAAAGAACAGCCATATTGTTGGCACTGGCACTGTTCATACCAGCAGTGGAGAGGATACCACATTGGCAGGCGCCGTGGTTTCTGGAAATCAAGTCAAAGTGGATGTGGGAGGAAGCTTGACCATAAAAAGCCAGAGTGATACGGGACAAAGTTCCAGCAAGCAAAACTCTCTTTCCATTGGTTATAATAGCCGAGGAAAGGAGGGTACAGCCACAACCAATATTTCCTTAAACAAGGATAAATCCTCTAGTGATTATCATAGTGTTGTGGAACAATCAGGCATCAAAGCGGGTGATGGCGGCTTTGATATCAACGTTAAAGATAAAACAACCCTGACCGGAGGTATTATTGAAAGCACTGCGCCGGCAGAAAAAAACAGTCTGACCACAGGAAGCATTAGCACCAGTGATATAAGCAACAGTGCGCATGCTAAAGCCAGCAGCGATGGGATCAGCATTGCTGCGGGTGGTCCAATGTATCAGGGCAAATATGGTGTCGGGAAAAACATTGCCAAAAATGTCTTAGATCATTCAAAAGCTAAAGATTCAGAGGAAGGATACACCAAATCTGCTATTAGTGATGGCACCATCGTCATTACTGATGAAGCAGGGCAGAAGGCATTGACAGGACAAGATGTTGAGCAATCCATAGCCTCCCTTAATCGTGATACTGCCACCGCCCATAAGGGTGTACAACAACTCGATGTAGGCAAGCTGGAACAAATCGTCCATGAAAACCGCGAAATGGTAACGCAACTCTTAGAAGAAGGGTTTAAATACAGCGATGATTCCTATAAAACCATGTTTATCAAAGAGCACCCCATCGCCGTGGTCGACCGTGATGAAAATGGCAATACAATCTATGAAATAGATGCAAATGGGGTACCTATAAGAGACGCTCGTGGACAAAAAATACCTAAGTTTCATTATTTAACGGATGAAGAAAAGCAGCATTTACAAGCTGGTTTTGATGGCAAGGTGCATGTGTCCCTCAATGGCATTTTTACCCCACCCTATGAGGCTGCTGTTTATGCAGAGCAACATGCGGAGAATAAAAATGTACCGCTTTATTTTGTTGTGTTTCCAGAAGCCGATTCTGC
>NZ_JACX01000051.1 GCF_000518085.1 Bartonella grahamii ATCC 700132 | reverse complement strand
GTATCTAAAAGTGCAAGTTTTTTCTTTTTAGAATAACGCATATAAACACTCCTTTTAAGATTGTATGTAAGTAATTTAACAAGAGAGGTATAGATATGATTATAAGCTCTATACCCCTTGTAAGGTTATCATACCCATTATGTGAGTATGCCAAATCTATTCAGTTTCTCTAATTTCTAATTTTGGTAAGTTTTTAACAATCTTCATTGTTTCTAAACTTACGGTAATAACCCTTTGAAACAACTCTAATGGATAAGCAGGGTTACCAATGGTTTCAACAGCATAACGATTAGCATCATTAACAATGCCACTCTTTTTATCTGTCTTAACGCATTGACGCCCCATAACCCATTCAAGAGCGGGTTTACCATTGACGATATACTCATAAGCTTCAAGAGGGATGTCTGTTATTGTGATATTGCTGTTGTAAATAACTGTAGATTTATCCTTTTCCTTACTATTCTTAATTTTTGCGAATTTCATTTCTGTAACGTAATAAAATTTTTCGGGATTAGAGATCTCTGTTTGTTTTGGATTACCCTTTTTAAAGGTCACTGGATAAGGCTCTACAGTCTCATAATTCACGTGCAAATGCCCTAGTTCACGTCCAGCATTAACAAACTTCCAAAAATCTTCAGCGCTTTTTACACAAGGGATGCGAGGCAATTCTTTAGAGAGGTTATCAGCATAACGAGCACGGTAATCTTCCGAATGAAGTAAACCGTAAACATAATAAAATAGATCATCTTTCGTGATAGTTTCATTAGGATAAGCCACTTTAAAATGTGCTAATCCTTCATCAGTAATGGCATCACGCCTCTGTAAACCAGCTGTTTTACTTTCTTCTGTAGAAATTAAAAATAAATGGGATTGTTTTTCATTTTTACTTTTTGAAACCGTATCATCTTTGTAAATATAGCGTGGAAAGCATTGACCTGTATCTATTACACTCACATCAGGTACATTTTTAGTCATCAAGATAGAAAATCCACTTCTTGCTCCTACAGAAGAAACTTGTATCACTTTATTTTCAGTCGCTTTTTCTATAGGAAATATCCGCGGCATTTGGTAAACCATATCATTGAAGGTACGATTATAATAAAGCCATCGTTGTGTAAAAGGACGATACAGACTTGGTATGAGGCATGTCTCTTCAAATTCAAAAAACTTTCTTTTTGTCAACTCTTGTTTAAGTCCACGGCTCCAACTTATCTTACTTTCATCTGAATTTACAAAATTATTTACAACATTGGTATGTATTTTACGGTCAGTGTGTACATAAGTATCATTAAAACGTTCCACTTCACTGTTATAGAAGGCAATCATATTACTCATGTTTTTCGCTAGAGCTTCAGGGCTTGAGTTGTATGTCCAAGCATCACGACTCGTCATAATACCGCGAGAAAAATTTTCAAACAGCTTTTTACCATGACTTTTCTTATCACCTAGGGCTAGGAATGTTTTGAAACTCTCATCACGTTGATTTATCCAATCACCATGTTCATCCGGCGTGATCATTTGCCAACTTTGTTCACGTGTAATGCCATCAATACTACCAAAGTATTCAAGAGCTGTAAGTTTTTCTTTTGTCGTGAAATTATTACCAATGTCATGATAGTAAATTTTACAATCTCCGGAAGCATTGGGATTTTTGATAAACAATGTTATAGCAATACCAGTCATACTACCATTGCCAAAAACATTTTCACCTTCTTGAGCTTTCCCATCGCTTAACATATTTTTACGAATATCCCCCCGTAAATTAAGCACATAAATACTCGTAAACTCTTTGGCTAAAGATTTCGTAAGCTATCCATTGTTGGCTTTTCTATGTAACCAGAACCAGAAACAAAGCCTATACCCCAGCATTACTAATACGGTCACTTGCCCAACGAATGGCACGGATATAGCTGTCATAAAGTGCTCGTATATTCGTTACTTTCGATTGAGCAGCATAAGTTTTACGGATACGTTCATCTAATATGGGATAAGGGCTGTTCTTTGCATTATCATTTTCGCTTTTTTGCCCTACTGAATAAGGAGGATTCCCAAAAATAACTTCAATATTGAGGTTTTTCTGAAGTTCTAAATATTCACTGTTTTCCTCTAGTAAACCTCTCATCAGATCTTGTTTTTCAAGCATCCGGAATGTATCGGTTAAACCAATATGTTTGAAAGGAATATACTCTCCTTTTTTCAAACTATGATAAGTCGATTCAATGTTAATGGCTGCTATGTAGTACGCTAGCAAGACAATCTCGTTGGCATGGATATCATAACGAAACTTATATTCCATATCCTCTGGTTTTATGAGCTTTGATTGTAAAAGCCTTGTGATAAAGGTACCCGTTCCAGTGAAAGGGTCAAGAATAGAAAC
>NZ_JACX01000050.1 GCF_000518085.1 Bartonella grahamii ATCC 700132 | reverse complement strand
CGGTGTAAAGTAAGACCATCAAAAGTGAATTTTTCATTGGTAAATTCGTATTTTTTTGCAGGCTCTTGTTGATTAACAGAGGCGGTTTCATTTGCAATATTAGAGATAACGGGGGTGGTTTTTGAGATATTTGTCATAATTAAATCCTACATGTTTATAATTTTGAATTAACACCCTATAAGGATGCCGGGCGCTCAAAACACGGCATGTAGTCCGTTGTTACGCTTTTCCCATAAAAAGGGTATTGTATAGCGTAACTACACCCGACAAAATCACTATATATGCTAACAAAAGCATAAAAGATAGTCAGTTTTTAATAGGATTAGGTTTATCGTAACCTCTTCGCTACATGTTTAGTGTTTTGATCACTTGATTATTTATATAATAAAATACGTATTTATTGTCAATTAATATTTTATCTTTTTTGATATTTTTTATGTTTTTTAAATTCATTATGTATAAATATTTATCATGTTCTTATCAATTTCTTCTTTTATATTTATATGCTTTTAAAGCTATATTATTGGCTTTATGAAACGATTGCGTTATTTTCTGAATTTATACATTTATAATATTTAGAAACGCTCTCATAATGCGTGTTTTTATCTTTATAACCTATCATTTTTTTACTAAATGAATTTTAAATTTTTTGTGAATTTTGTTTATAATACATTTGCAACTTAACAACCTTAATAAGCACTGCGCTCTTATAACCAGCGCATTCATTTGCATTATGGTTATAAAACCTTGCTGTTTTTATGCATTCTTTATAGCCATGGCATCATTTTTCATTTTCATAAGAGAAACGATAAACATGATGATTGTGATTTATTGCTTGTTATGAAAACATCTAAAGAGAGACTGATAATTATAGAGATTAACAAAATCCTTTTTAATAGACCTGTGTCAGTTTTGTCAGTTCTTTTTAGACCCTAGATCATTTTTTTAAATGAGAAAAAATAAAAAACAATATATTTCAATATGTTAACTTTTATCAATTTTTCAAAATACAACTTATTAAAACAACCATAACAAATAAATACAACTGTAAATATATATTTGTCAGTTTGTGTCAGTACATTGAATCGACAAAAGTGATCATTTAGTGAATGATTAAAACATGTCTTATGAGAGTATGTGATCTTTTAAAGCCTTTCAAAAGAAAGGGATTATAATCATAATAAATGTTATCAAGATCCTTATGGTTGTTAGTTTTGGAGGTTTAGGGGGGTGCTTCTTATACGTATTATTTTATTTTTTATCCAAAATAAAAGTTTATTATATTTCAAGTGGTTAATTTTATCAATTTTTCAAAAAACAATCTATATCAAAATACAACCTATAAATTCAACTAATGCTATATGTTTTGTAGGGTTTTTGGGGAGTAAACACCTTCAAAGCCTATAAGCAAAATGAATATACATAACTCTCTTTAAACAAAGCTTTTGAAAACAATAAAGCTATCATTTTAGATTACGGTATAATCTTTTAAAGGCAATCCAAATAAGAGTATCTAAAAGTGCAAATGATTTCTTTTTAGAATAACGCATATAAGCACTCTTTTTAAAGATTGTATCTAATCAACTTAACAAGAGAGGTATAGATTATGGTTATAAGACTCTATACCCCTTGTGAGTTTAGCAAGCCAAGTCTATTCAGTTTCTCTAATTTCTAATTTTGGTAAGTTTTTAACGATTTTCATTGTTTCTAAGCTTACGGTAATAACCCTTTGAAACAAATCCAATGGATAAGCAGGGTTGCCAATGGTTTCAACAGCATAACGATTGGCATCATTAACAATGCCACTCTTTTTATCTGTCTTAACGCATTGACGCCCCATAACCCATTCAAGAGCAGGTTTGCCATTGACGATATACGCATAAGCGTCAAGAGGGATATCTGTTATTGTGATATTGTTATTATAAATAACAGTTGATTTATCCTTTTCCTTACTATTCTTAATTTTTGCGAATTTCATTTCAGTCACATAATAAAACTTTTCTGGATTATAGATCTCTGTTTGTTTTGGATTACCCTTTTTAAAGGTCACTGGATAAGGTTCTACAGTTTCATAATTCACGTGCAAATGACCCAGTTCACGTCCTGTTACAATAGAGCTCCGTTTTCGTATAAGGGGTTTAATTCTCTTCAAAAGAATTAAAACGAAGCTTATTAAATCCATTTTGAACGAATTAAGAAAAAATGCAAAAAAAATGCGAAAAAAGCAGATAATTTTTTCAAAAGGTTTTTTAAATGCTGCTTATCCACAGCCCATGAAAAGGGGGCAGATCAGCAAAATAGTGAAATCTGCTATTCGTTTTATGAAAAAAAGACAAATGCACTATGTGCTTTAAAATATCAGAATGAGTATTTTGAAGAATTTTATTGCGAATTTTGCTTATAGGTTTTGAAGGTTTCTCAAACCTTCAAAACCATTCAAAACTCATAGATAAGGCGTTCTTTTGAGATTCACTCTATGAATGCAAGGGGATATGGTTGAGGAAATTTATCTTTTATATTTATGGGGATATTGATGTATTAAGCATTGACGGGCTAAACAGTTTTGTTTAAAGGTTTCTTTACATAAATGTGGGGGAGAAATCTTCAGCAATTAAAATAAAGCGTTTTTTGTAAAATAGAGCAGTTTTTGGGTGCCCCTTTTCTTTGGTCACAGAGGCATGTGCTTTTGTTAAAAGCGTTATAGGGCAGTGGCTGTTTTGAGTGGACTTGTTAGAGGTTCATGAAGTTCTTTTAAACAATGCTTC
>NZ_JACX01000049.1 GCF_000518085.1 Bartonella grahamii ATCC 700132 | reverse complement strand
CCTGCTAAAGATGAGGAATTTTGTTTTTTTACCATTGGCTATGAAGGTAGGTCCCTTGAGAATTATCTTAGTTGTCTCATAGAAAACAATATCAAAACTTTATGTGATGTTCGTAAAAATCCAATAAGTAGAAAACAGGGATTTTCGAAAAGACAATTAGAGCAAGCTGTAAGCAACATTGATATTGAATATATGCATATGCCTGAACTTGGAATTACTTCTGAAAAACGAAGAAATTTGAAAACACAAAAAGATTATGACCGCCTTTTTGAAGATTATCAAAATACAACTCTCAAGAATAATTCTTGTGCAATAAATAAATTATATCAAATTTTTTTAAATAAAAAGCGTGTTGCAATCACCTGTTTTGAAGCCAATGTATGCATGTGCCATAGAGGACAACTCGCATTAGCTCTTACTCAATTGCCTGATTGGAAATATGAAATTGAACACATCTAAAAAATAAACTTACAAACTTTTTACATATGGGGGTGCTCTCTCCTCCCAGCACCCCCACCCTTTCCTAACAACTTTTAAGTAATGCATGATTCACGCTGCGGGTGGATTGTGCGCAAATCAAGGAAATAAACCATGGAAAAGAAATATGAACTTACTGATGAGACAGATGATTTTTTCGGAAAAACTCTTTACCGCATTCGCGCATTACGAGACTTTAGAAATATTAAAAAAGGTGACCTAGGCGGCTTTATAGCAAAAGAAGATAACTTAAGTCATGAGGGCGACTGTTGGGTTTGGCATGATGCCGCGGTTTGTGATAACGCTAAGGTTTTTGGTAATGCACAGATATTCGAAAAATCAATAATTAGAGATAATGCCAAGGTTTATGATAGTGCCAAGGTTTGTGGTAATGCTGGTGTTGAATACAATGCGCAAATCTTCGGCAATGCACAAATTTATGACAATGCACATGTTTATGGTCTTGTTTATGATAATGCTCGTGTTTTTGGAAAAGCCGTTATATGTAAAAATGCACACATTTCTGGAGATATTAGAATTCAAGATAAAGTATATGTTTTCGATAATATAGATATTTCTGGTAATTTTGAAATTCGTGGAGAAACTTCAATCATCTCCAAAAGTGAATATTCAACAATCTATCCAAGCTACATAAGCCGTTTCTAACCACACAAACAACTTTTAACACAAGCGTGATTCACGCCACGAGTGAATTACATCTAAAATGAAGGGGAATAAACATGCCACACCGCCCACCTACTATCACGCAACCAGCTATTGCTCGTGCTTTAAGAGAAGCTAAAAAACAAGGATGTGAACTCATAGAAATCAAACCTACAGGGGAATTATTAATTCATATCAATAAAACCATAACACCAACAACGACAGATAATACTTATAGCATTGACGATTTTCCACCGCTTGAAAATGAACAAGAAGACTATGAGACCAGCAAAAGCTGCCCCTCTGTCGACGGTATAAAGTTTTAGCCATGCCAAAACGCCGTCCACCGCATCTTGTTCGTGAACGTACACGCCATGGTAAAGTTATATGGTATGTACGTATTGGTCATGGACCACGGTTTCGGATTGAAGGAACCTATGGAACGCAAGAGTTTGTTGACAATTATACGCTGGCTATTAAACAAGCGCAAAATGGCTCCTCCAAAACAAAGAGGTGTACCAGACTCACAGAAGGGTCTTTCGATTGGTTATTGCATCAGTATTTACAAAGCATGCAATGGCATAATCAATCAGAATCTACTAAAAAAGTTAAATATCGAATTCTGAATAATGTTTCTAAACATATCGGTGATCGTGCATATAAAAGCATAAACAAACAACACATTCTTGAAGCCGTAGACAGAAGGCGAGAGACTCCCGCAGCGGCAAGACATTTTTTAACGGCTTTAAATGGTCTTTTCAATTGGGCAGTTGATAATGATCTTTTGAATAGAAATCCTGCTTTTAATATAAAGCCGCCAAAATCCTTTAACGCAGAAGGGTTCATACCATGGTTAGAAGAGGACATAGACAAATATTATCACCGTTGGTCACATGGTACACATGAACGCGTCTGGATTGATGTTCTTCTTTATACAGGCTTGCGTCGTGGTGATGCCGTTCGTATCGGCTGGAAAGATATCACAACAGATAATATCATTCATTTAAAAACAGAGAAAAGCCAATTTAAAACCGATGTTTTTCTCCCGATTTTGCCAGAACTTGCAGAAACACTTAAAATTGGACCTATTGGAGATGAAACATTTATTTGCGGTAAAGAAGGTAAAAAACTGACCAAAGAAAGTTTTGGTAATCTGTTTCGTAAAGCTTGTAATGCAGCAGGTATTAAAAAATCAGCGCACGGATTGCGAAAATTAGCAGCAACACGTGCAGCAAATGCAGGCGCGACAGTTTCGCAAATGAAAGCGCTTTTTGGCTGGACAGAAGATAACATGGCATCCCTTTATACCAAAACAGCCGATAGAAAACGACTTGCAATAGAAGCAATCAAAAAACTTCAAAAAAGTTAAGAGCATAGTTGACAGTAAGAAAACAAACCAAAGCCCCGTCAAAATTATGAATGAAATTAATGCGGCATTTGAGGTGCATCAGAAACCAGAGGAGAAATAGGTGGTTGTGTCTGTTGCATTGTTTGCCATAAATTATAATTCGTTTGCATATCCAGCCAAAATTTTGCTTTACTAAAACCAGCTAATTCTAATTTCACTGCAAGTTCGGTACTCATAGAGGCATGTCCGTTAATCACTCTTGATAGAGAAGCTCTTGTCATATGGAGATGATCAGCTAACTTTTGTATTGTTATCCCCATTTCTTCTAAGAAAGCTACTTTTAGAACTTCGCCCGGATGTGCGGGGTTATGCATCATTTGTTTTCGTTCCTTTCATCAATGGTAATCTTGATAATCAACAAGCTCCACATCTGTTCCTATAAAGCGAAAAGTAACACGCCAATTTCCATTCACCCATATAGAATAGTATCCTGTAAGTTCACCTTTAAGAGGATGCATTTTAAAGGCAGGCGCTTTCAACATTTCAGGCGTCGTAGCACTTGTTAAAGCCGTCAAGATAACGCGTAATTTTTTCACGTGATCTGATTGAATAGCTTTTGTAGAACCTGTTGTATAAAATAATTTTAAGCCCTTATGTTTGAAACTCACAATTGCCATTACCGCCCCTTATCGTATATCGTCACTATACGATCAATAAAAATAAGAGTCAAGCGCCCTGCTAACAAATCCAGTTATCTAGATAAAATGATTGGGTATAAGCTATAAAAAAGTTAGGGACAGGTAGAAAATAAGTTAAAAGAATCAACGGAATCAAAATTCCCGAACTTTTATATAACCTATTGATTTTACTAAACATTGGCTGGGGT
>NZ_JACX01000048.1 GCF_000518085.1 Bartonella grahamii ATCC 700132 | reverse complement strand
AATCAGGGAGCAGGGGCGGTTAAGATGCGTATAGAGGCGGTGCGTCGTATTTTGCCGTCTGTTTGGTTCAATGAAAAGACGACGGTAGCAGGGCGTAAGGCGCTGAATTGGTATCACGAGAAATGGGATGAGAAGCGCGGCATTGGTTTGGGTGCAGAGCATGATTGGTCGAGCCATGGGGCGGATGCCTTTGGACTGATGTGCATTGTCTACGAAGCACCCAATGTCAAACCCAAGCAAGAGCGTTATTGCACTATGGAAAGAGAAGCGGCATCATGGATGGCATTCTAGATCAAGACTTTCAAAAAACAACAATCCTCGATGAATATGAACTCTATAAGCGTTTAAAGTCTTGGTACGCAGAAGATATTGAACATGTTAATGAATGGCGTGAACAGGCGCGTGAAGATTTTGATTTTTATAATGGTCGTCAATGGGCGGAAGAAGATCTTGCGGTTTTAAAAGAGCAACGCCGTCCTGTCATGACTTTTAACCGCATTGCACCCCTTGTGAATGCTATTGTTGGGGCGGAGCGTAATAATAAGCGCGAAGTACAGTTTCAACCACGGCAAATGGGAGCAGCAATACCCAATGAATTGCTTACTGGAGCAGCAGAATGGTTTCGTGATGAGGCAGAGGCGGAATATGCAGATTCCGATGCTTTTCAGGATATGGTTATTTGCGGTATGGGCTGGACAGATACGCGGCTTGATTATGATACAGATCCCGAAGGGATACCCGCTGTTCAACGTTTAGATCCCTTAAAAATGGTTTGGGATGCCAATGCTGTAAGACCAAATCTCATTGACGCACAGCGTATGTGGTATGTTGATCGCAAATCCGTTGAGGATGCTAAAAGTCTTTTTCCTGATGTTGCTGTTGAAGATCTTAACGCCGATTGGGCTATCGATAGTACAACCGCTTCTGAGGATTCTCATGTGTCGCTTGATGCGTATCATGATGACTCCAATGCGTCTTCTCTTTCAGAGCCGTGTTCTGGGAAACGCTATGTTACGCTGGTTGAATGCCGTTGGTTTGAATATGAGACCACTTACAAGGCGCCCGATATTCAAACCGGTCAGATGCGCAACTATAGCAAACAGGAGTTTGAACAGCTTCAAAGGATCATGCCACAGTTACAAGGCGCACGCTTTAATAAAAAAGTGGTGAGACGCGCTTTTCTGGGACGACGTCTTTTAAGCCAGCCCGATAAGCCATTAGCACCTGATGAGCAGCTAGGTTGGGAATGTATCACGGGCACGCTGGATAAGCTTAAAAACCAGTTTTACGGGATTGTTCGCCCCGCAAAAGACCCGCAGAAATGGTCGAATAAATATTTTAGCCAAGTGATGTATATCCTTAATAGCCAGTCTAAGGGCGGCTTGATGGCAGAACGAGGCGCTTTCGATGATGATCGCCAAGCGTTAGAAAGCTGGGCGCGAACGGATACGATTACTTGGGTTAAAAATGGCGCGCTTACAGGAGGGAAAATTCAACCAAAGCCAAGTGCACAATTTCCCAATGGATTTTTCCAGCTGTTTAATGAATCGCGTGAAGCGATAACGCATGTAACAGGGTTATCGGCCGAGTTTATTGGAACACGGGAGGTTAATCAAGCGAATGTTCTGGAAAATACACGCCGGCAATCAACGCTTAATTTGCTTGCAGGTTTATTTGATAATCTCAAGCTTTATCGGTGCAGACAAGGAAAAATTATCCTTTATCTTATCCAGAATTATCTCTCTGATGGGCGTCTGGTACGTATTTCTGGACAAGAGAATGCCCAATATGTGCCGTTGACGCGTGAAGCTGTTACGACGCTTGAGTATGACATTATTGTTGATGATTCACCTACAAGCCCTAATGAAAAAGAAAAAACTTTTGCGGCAATTACGCAAATGTTGCCTTTGCTTGGTGGGTTCTTAACACCGGAGATGATTCCAGATCTTTTAAAGCTTTCCCCACTACCGGCAACATTGGTAGCAAATTTAACGGCAAAAGCACAGCAGGCACAACAAGAACAACAGCAACAACAGATGATGCAACAAAGCCAAGGGGCGCAATTAACCCCTGAGCAACAAGCAAAGATTGCTGTTTTACAGCAGGAAGCACAGGCAAAGAGCACACTCTATCAACTTGATGCACAGCAGAAACAAGCAGCATTGCAGCAGAAAAATATCGAACTTTTCTTGAAGCAAGAACAAGCGCGGATGCAACTTGAGCTTCAACAGGCAAAAAATGAGATAGCGCAGCGTGATTTAGAACGCAAAGCTTTACAGGCACAGTTGGAACACTATCGAGTTTTGACAAAAAATATAATAGCACATTGAAGGGACAGAATATGGAAGAAGAGTTTACGCCTGAAGAACAAGCAATCTATGATGAACATTTTGCCAGTGATAATGCTGTTGAGTTGGTCGAGCCTGAACAAGTTGAGGAAGTTTTGGATGCAGAGGAAAGTTCTGAACAGCCAGCTGTAGAACCAGTTGGAGAGCAGCCAAACTCTGATGCAATAGGATCTGATAAATTAGAGCAAGAGCGGCAAGCACGCCAAAAGGCAGAACAAAGCGCCATTGAAGCGCGTGAATTGGCTATTGAACTTGCGCAAAAATATGCCGCCATGCAGGAAGAAATCACGCGCCGCCGTGAGGAAAATATTCCCACCCTAGAAGACGATCCAAAAGCACATGTTGCATGGCTTAGTCATAAGGTACAAGAACAACAGAAATTGCTTGATGAGTTTTCTCATATGAGAGAGAGCCAAGAGCGCATGAGTCAAGAGGAATATGAACGCCAAAAGTTGGGGGATTATTTCGAGGAAGCCAAAGCGCAAGTACAAGATAAATATCCAGATTTAGATAGTATCACGGACTATCTCTATGAAAGAGCAGACAGTGTCTTACAAGCGCAAGCAAGCCTTTATCCGCAATGGAAAGACCCAGAGGCACGGCAACAGCAAATTGGTGCTGAATTGCGCCAAATATGCCAGCAGTGTCAGAAAGCCGGTATAAATCCAATTGAGGTGCTGGTGCAAAAAGCGAAAGCTTTTGGCTATAGTGGAGCGCCCGTTAAGGACGAAGTGGGAGCTCTTCAAGAGCGCTCTCAAGCAGCGCGTACGCTTACAGCGCGTGGCGGGCAAGTTCCAACAGGTGGTATGGATGTGAGAACGCTTTTTTCCATGCCAGAAGCCGAATTTGCTGTATGGGTTGAGAAAAATCCCGAAAAATTTGAACAAATTATGAGCAGAGCGTGAGATGTGCGTGGTGACGCAACAGAGAGAACCAAGTGATTGTTATCGTTTGGGGGAGCCGCAAGGCAAGTTTTAAAAACCAAGAAAGGCATTGATTGAAATGGCAGTAACACAGGTAAATCTTAATGACCCATTAGCCGTTGGCGTTTGGGCTAAGATGCTAAACACAGAAACTTCAAAAGCGTTGCCCATTGCACCGCTGATGGGAAAAGGCAAAAACAGCATTATTCAAGTATTGGATATGCTAGGAAAATCCGCTGGTGACTCTGTGACGAGTGGATTACGCGTCCAACTTATGGGGGATGGCGTTAGCGAGGGACAAACGCTGGAAGGCAATGAAGAAGCACTCCAATTTATGAATGAAACGGTGCGCATTAACGAGCTTTCTCATGCTGTACGCGTAAAATATGAAGGCACCATTGATCAACAACGTGTTTTATTTAATTTACGAACAGAAGCAAAAGATGGGCTTGTTGATTGGTATGCAGATCGCTTAAGTTTGATGTTCTTCATTCAGGCAGCAGGTTATACAGCACCATGGATTCACTTCGAAGGACGCACCATAACCCTTAAACCCGTACATTATGGTTTTAATGCTCCATTAGAGCCAAGCAAACTGCGTGTTATTCGTGCCAATAAGAAAAAGACTGATGAAGAACTTACAAAAGACGATGTTTTTACATTAGATCTTATAGATAAAGCTGTTGAACGCGCTAAACTTGCTAATCCACGTTTGCGCCCTGTTCGTGTTGATGGAAAATCGGCATATGTGATGTATCTCCACCCAACACAGGTGACCCAATTGCGCACCAATACAAAGAGTGGTCAATGGTTAGACATTACCAAGGCAGCTTATGATGGCTCTGGAGCTAAGAACCCAATTTTTGAGGGCTCTCTGGGGATGTATAACGGTGTCATTTTGCGTGAAGCTGAACATGTC
>NZ_JACX01000047.1 GCF_000518085.1 Bartonella grahamii ATCC 700132 | reverse complement strand
CTTGCGGAGAAGAATATTCGTTTGGATGCAGGGCGCACAAAGGTTGACGGCGTGGAGACTGTTTTAAACACCGAGGCGCTTTCTGCTGGGGGCAATGCGAGCGTGATTGCTAAACAAGATATCACCGCCTCAGGGGTGGGGATCACCACCGGAGGTGATCTTGCCATGGCTACAGAACAAGGCAACTTGACGATCGGTTCAGCAGAAACCCATTACCATGATGAACAGGGTGATGCCACCATGCATCATAAATCGGCGTTCAACTCTGGAGGATCGACGACACTTGTCTCTGGAAAAGATTTGAATATCTTAGGCTCTGATGTTCAAGCAACGGATAATCTTTCCTTACAGGCAAAAGAAAACGTTTCAATTGATGCCACACGCAACAGTGCCAATAGCCATCGCGGGGATCAAACCTCTCATGTTGCCTTGCACAATGGCTCTCATTTAAGTTCTGGAAAAGATACCACTGTCATCTCAGGTCAAGATATCCATATTGCTGCTTCCGATATCGATGCGAAGGGCAATGTTGGTCTTGGCGCCCAAGGGGAGATAGCGATAGGGGTGAGAAACGATGAAGTGGAGTATCATCTTCGCGCCAAAAACACGAAAGTGGATATGCAAGCCTCTCATGCAGTTGGCTCTTCGATAAAATCTGGGGGTGATACCACTGTCATTGCAGGGCAGGATGGCAAGCCGCATGATCTTAGCATCACAGGTAGTTCTGTTGCGGCTGATGGCAAGGTGGGGCTGAAAGGTAGCCACGATGTCCTGATCACCAATGCAGAGGATAGCTTACACTATGAGATGTCGTATCATAAAGACGGTGGAGCATTTAGTAGCAGCAAATCCGTTCATAACAAGGTGGATGCTACCCAAGTTTCCGGTTCACTCATATCTGGGGGTGAAGGCGTTGCCATTGAATCTGGAAACAACACGGAAATTTTAGCCTCGACGCTCATAGCCGGTAAGGCAGAGGAAACGTCAGGAGAGGAAGCACTGGGAGATCAGAAACAAGCGGATATTACTATTCACTCTGGGGGAAAGATTGTCATCAAAGGCGCCCAAGAACACTTGGATCAGCAAGCACAATCGTCATCAAGTGGCTTTTTGCATGAGGAATCGTCCGATAGCTCTCAATCGCATAGCACAACGGTCTCCTCTGTTCTTGGGGCAACGGGCAACATTATCACGCAATCAGACAAAGAGACCACAATCACTGCTTCTCATATGTTTGCAAATGAAGATATTCATGTGACGGGAGAAAATGTGACAATTGATGGCATGACAGATCATCATAGCAGCCATTCAGAGACCCATGAAACGGGTTTTGGTGTGGGATCAGGCAAGGGCTTTGTGTCGATATATGGGAGTGAGGGAAAGACAGAAAATGAAGAAAGTTTTGAACATCAAGGTTCTTCTCTCAATGCTGATGGCAATATCACCATCACCGCCACCAAAAAAGATGTGAACGTGGTGGGCTCTGATTTTACTGCGCAAGAAAATATTCATGTTTCGGCAGCCCATGATGTGAATGTTTCACCTGGTCACAATCGTCATAGCGCAAGCTCAAAGGAAGAACGCACAGGTTTTGGGTTTCAGTTTGAAAAGAACCCTAGCGGTGCTTCTGTAGGTGTTGGAATTGCGAGCGCCAAAGACACAGGGGACCAATGGGAAAATACCAATACGCCATCTCATTTCAAGGCGGGCAAAGATGTGCAGATCAATGGTGGCAATGATGTGAATTTACAAGCAACCATTGTTTCGGCGGATCGTGATGTCAACATTGATGCTGGCAATAATATCACCCTATCAGAAAGCTATGATACCTCTAACGCAAAAGAAAAGCATGAAAAGTCCTTTGCTGGTGTGACAGCCTCTGCTGATATCGGTGTCCTTGGCACGGTACAAGGCTTAAAAGATTCAGCGGACCGTATGAACAATAAGGATGGCAATAACACCGTTCTTAATGGCATACTGACCGGCATGAAAATCAATCACCTCTTTAACAAAGGCAGGAATTTTGTTAATTGGCTGACTGGCAACACAGGGGAAAAGGGGAACATAACCAAAGGACTGAGTAACCCATTAGGAGGGATAGGGGGGGCCACCAAGGATGCTCTTGCCAATATGGCTGGCGCATCTGGCAGTGTAACCGTGGGCTTTAAAACTGAGAAAACAGAAGCCTCTGTTCAGACATCTACTGCGGTAACAAATAGTATAGAAGGCGGGCGTGCTGTCAACATGCATGCTCACGAAGGCAGCATCCATAGTGTTGGCGCCGATATTATTGCTGGTACCAATCCAATCTATGTGCTGGACAATGATGCACAGAGCGGAAATATCACCATGGAAGCAGGTAAAGATATCATCTTTGAAAGTGCACAAAACACGCAAAGCACACAAAATAGCAGTGAAAGTGCTTCAATGAGTGTTGGCACCGGTTATGGCACGGGTGGCGCAGGGGCAACGGGTAGTGCTGCTTTTAGTCAAGGGGAAGGTTCCAGTGAGGAAGTTCAACACAAAAACAGCCATATTATAGGCACTGGCACTGTTCATACCATAAGTCAGGCAAACACCACATTGGCAGGCGCCGTGGTTTCTGGAGAGCGTGTAGAAATGGAAGTAGGGGGTGATTTCGCCATTACCAGCCGCAGTGATACGGGACAAACTTCCAGTAAGCAAAACTCTGTTTCTGCTGGTTTTGGTGCTGGACAAACGGGTGGTGGGGGCTCCATGAGTGCCTCTTTCCAAAAGGATAAATCCTCTAGCGATTATCACAGTGTTGTGGAACAATCAGGCATCAAAGCGGGTGATGGCGGCTTTAAGATCAACGTTAAAGACAAAACGACCCTAACCGGAGGTATTATTGAAAGCACCGCGCCAGCAGATAAAAACAGCCTGACCACAGGAAGCATTAGCACCAGTGACATCAACAACAGTGCCCATGCTAAAGCCAGCAGCCATGGGTTTAGCCTTTCTGGGAATGACACGATAAAGAACATTGCCAAGAATGTTTTAAGTCATGGAAAAGCCAAGGATGCAGCAGAAGGGGAAACCAAATCTGCTATCAGCGATGGGACTATCATCCTTACTGATACAAATGGACAGAGGGCGATGGGGCAAGATGCTGGACAAATCATTGGCTCTCTCAACCGCAACACCGCTACAGCCCACCAAGCCGTTGCACCGGTGGACGCCACATCGCTTGAGGGGATCGTTCATAATCGCGTAGATATGATCAATGATTTATCGGATGAAGGATTGGGATACCTTGATAAAATTTATAAAATCACAAATGTCAAAGAGCACCCAGTAGGTGAGGTTGCGCATGATGAAAATGGCAATGTCCTCTATTTAACCGATGAAAATGGAAAACCTATAAAAGGCAGTGATGGAAAATATATCACTCTGTATCACTTTTTAAAGCCAGAGGAAGAAAAGCATTTACAAAAAGGCCCTAATGGTGCTGTTTATATGTTCTACAATGGCATTTTTAATTCACCAGATGAAGCAGCCGGTAATGCTGTCCAATTGGCTGTTAATAAAAATGGTCCCCTTTATTTTACATACTTTCCCCAAGCTGACGATGTGCTGGTAGAATTAGGGGTAGCATTTTATCAAAAGTTTTTTGAAGGGGGCTCTTGGGGGTTGACCAATTCAACCAAAAAGTTCCAAGATTTTATCTATCGTTATGGCAATGACAATGCTATTGTTAGTGCGCATAGCCGTGGTACCATAACAGTAAGCAATGGAGCAAATGACTTGCAAGAACATGGTATCCACGGTGTAGCCAAGAAAACAGACTTCTATCTTGTTGGAGCGGCTGCTCACATGCAATCGATGGCCAATACAGTAGATTATCTAAGCGATGGCGAAAAAAATTATATCTACACACAAGGTCATATGTTAGACCCCATTAGTACAGTGATTGGTTATAATTGGCCTACGGCTTATAAGGCGCCTTTAAATCTAGATTTTTCACTTTTGGAGAAAGGTATAAAAAATCCTTTTTATATGACAATATTTGCAGCAAACAGTTTATTTACTATAGCAACTAATCCAATCAGAGAGATGGGGAGAGCGGTCTTGGGCCTTAACCCGAGCCCCCATAATTGTTATGCTGATGCAAGTCGTGAGTGTCAAATTAATTATGGTTCATTTAGTTTTAACAAACTTTATTCAACGAGAACAGGGAACAAAAAATGAAAATGTTGTTTAATTTATTAAGCCTGCTCATTCTGTTAACGGTTGCTGGATGTGACATTGAAAACATTGATAAACCTCCTCGAGGAGAGACGGCTGTGTGGGAGAAGCTAGGAGCAGATTCTACGGAGGTAGGAAAAGCATTGCTAGAATGTGGTTTGCCACACCTTAATTATCTTGAGGATGAAGTTCAAAAGTTAAGCAACAATGAGAATGCAACGATTGATGCTTGCATGATCCAAGCAGGATTCCATTATAAAGGGAGAGCTAGCTGGTGTTCTCCTTTTAACGGTAGAGACCTCCC
>NZ_JACX01000046.1 GCF_000518085.1 Bartonella grahamii ATCC 700132 | reverse complement strand
GCAACAGGACTTCGCGCTCCAAGCGCTTGTGCTTGCAACAACAAAGGCTGAAAAGCTAAGCAAAAACTTAAAACAAGTGAAAGCCCCTTGTGGATCCCACGCTGCAAAACACCAAGAGCATGCTGCCCTAACGCACGTCCATATCCCAATTTGTGCTTTTGATCTTTCAATCCCCGCATCTTCAGCTCCTCATAAAATTCTTTATCTCTTAAAAAAACAACCCATATGGGTGTAAACAGCGCAGCGATATTTTTTACCGCCCCTTTGCTCTAAAATCTCAATAATGCCCGCACTTGAAATAACCCTGTCTTATTCCCCTTTTCTCGCACTGTTGATTGGGTTAAAATATTCGAATAAGACACATCAACATCCGTAATGTCTCCGGTTGCATGGAAACCCAGAGTTGCCCCAACGAGGCGCCCGCCAAAACTGTTTTTGCTTACATCATTGGCTACAGCCCCCAGATCAAGCGCCATATAAGGGGAGAATTGGCTCATAAATTTACGCCCCATTCTCGAAGAAAAACCTGGCAACAACAGCGACAATTCATTGCGCCAAAACGCCCCATTATTGCCGTAATAAATCGCCTCACGCACTCCGCGCACAGAGGAACTGCCACCAAGCGATATTTGCTCTGAACTAAACAACGTGTCGGGTGATAATTGTCCTGAAAACAGTGTGTTATAGCGAAAATTATACTGGTGAAGCGAAAAAGGACGCACGTAGCCTAGGGAAAAAGACAATTTGGAAAATTGCCCTTTGGGTGAATTTTTTGTTGCATTCTCTTGCTCTTTATCATCATAAGCGCCAAGAATTGCCAAACCCTTATGAAATCCTATATGCGCGCTTAATTCTCCTCCAAGCCACTTGCGCGAATGATCAAGCTCAAAGGTTGCAATAGCCAATTTACGGCTGGAAACATCAACCCGACTGCCCATAATAAAATTATCAGAATATTTCCATGTCAACCGTCCCGTAACCCACGTCTTTCCCTCTTGATCACGATCAATAACCCGTGAAATCCATGGCGTCAGCGATAAAGACTTACCCGCAGTCATAATATCGGAAAATATCCCCTTAACACTTGAATGATATTGGCTCCACGTCCCATCAAAACCTGTTGTCCAAGTGCCATAGGGAAGAGAAAATGATCCCGTTAGAGTATCACTATTGGGGCGCTTGTGAGAAAAATGATACGGACCACCATCCATGGAGCGCTGATAGCTAAACGACCATTGATCATTGATCCCTAACAGATCATCAAAAGAAAGGCTCAAGCGCGTTTGATAAATTCCTGTTGCTTTAGCGCCAAGATTATCGCTGGAAAGCGTAATAAGCCAAGGTTTCTGTTTTTCAATATGAACATCGAGTATCGAACCACCCGAATTGCTCCCCGCACCAAGATTAATGGTGGCTTGGCGTGAGAAAAGCCGATTGATTTGATCAAGCCCTTGCTCTATCTGGCGCAGATTGGTCGGCTTTCCAATAAGGTTTGGAAAAGCCGTGGTGATTTCTCCTTGAAGTCTCCTCTCAACTTTATGCCCATCCAGAGTGATATCTTCCATCACACCTTCAACTACAACAATCTTGAGATGACCGCCGCTTAAATCTTGCTCAGGCAAATAAGCCCGCACCGCAATATAGCCGCGCTTCATATAAAGCTTGGTCACCGCTTTGAGCACTTTGTTGATTTCGGCAATCCCCAAACACCGCCCTTCCCAAAGAGAAATGGCTTCATGAAGGTCGGTATGAGAAATCAACTGAGCATCAACAAATTCAATGCTTTTGATCAGCAAACAGGTTGTACCAGACGAAGCACCATAGGCAGATGTGGTATCATCGTCTGGCAAAAATACCCCATGGGTTTCGTTTCTACGGTGTAATTGCTGAAAACGCTGTTCTTGCGTTTGTTGTCGTTGGATGCTCTCTGATTGATTAATCGCTTTCTCACGAATGTTTTCGGCAAAACTCGGCAACGAGAAAAGGCACAAAATAGCCGCAAAAACAAAAGTGAAAAAAAATCTATGCATTCATTGTGTCCTCAAAATGAGCAACAAAATGAACCATATCGTCAGCGTCACAGAAAAAATCGCCAACCGCGTAACAATTTTTTAATTTTTTGATGAGAATAATACTTATAACATCTGAGAGAAAAGCATAGACTGTACTGTATACACCTGCTTTATGTGTTGTGCAAACCATATCACTTCCCCCGCTTTTGAAGATTTTACAATGACACTGTTAAATGACAATCATACACTCTATATGCTTCTTAATTTTAAGGTGTTGCATGTAATATAATCTTGAGCTTCAAGTAAAGACTGTTATTCATAGAATATACCAAATTTATTGGAACTGTTACATATTAGAGACAACAAGAAACACTCCATTATTATCGCTTGATAAGAAAAATAGCATGACGATAGCTTATACTAAAATAAGAAAAAAAACGCGATAATAGTACAGACATAGGTTTAAAAAGTGCCTCTCTGCTTACTTACTAAAACCATAACAAAAGAAGATATCTTTTATTATTGGTTACGGAATTTTACATTCGGAAGATTACCGTGCTCGCTATGCTGATAATCTCTCTAAAGAATTGCATTGTCTTCCTTGTGTAAAAACTGCTGAGGATTTTTGGAAATTTGTAACAGCAGGGCGTGAACTGGGTCATTTGCACGTAAACTATGAAACTGTAGAGCCTTATCCCGTGACCTTTAAAAAGGGTAATCCAAAAGTTACAGAGATCTCTAATCCCGAAAAGTTTTATTATGTAACTGAAATGAAATTTGCAAAAGCAGGTAAAGAAAATGGAAAATCTGATAAAGATAAAACCACTGTTATTTACAATAGCAATATCACAATAACAGATATCCCTCTTGAAGCTTATGAGTATATCGTAAATGGTAGACCCGCTCTTGAATGGGTTATGGGGCGTCAATGTGTAAAGACTGATAAAAAGAGTGGTATTGTGAATGATGCCAATCGCTATGCTTGTTGAAACCGTTGGCAACCCTGCTTATCCATTAGAGTTGTTTCAAAGGATTATTACTGTAAGTCTAGAAACAATGAAAATCGTTAAGAACTTACCAAAATTAGAACTAAGAGAAACTGAATAGATTTGGCATACTCACATAATGGGTATGATAAACTCATAAGGGGTATAGAGCTTATAACCATAATCTATACCTCTCTTGTTAAGTTGATTAGATATAATCTTCTTTACTATGAGGGATAACAAAATAAAGTTAAGAGAATAGGATTTTGCAACATTCCTCTTAATTATTGCGAATCAAGGATTCTTTTCGTGGAGTTTTTTTTGCCATACCTGCTATCCAGAGGGTTTTTAATTCTAAAAAATTGACTTGAAGTCACAGTGTAGCTACACTATAACAAAGGTTATAAATGGAGATACAAATCATGAAAGCCGATTCTGTTGTTCGCGCTCGCATTCCTGCTAAAATGAAAAAACAAGCGATGATTACTTTAGAACGCATGGGATTAAGTGCATCAGATCTTATCCGCATAACATTTTTGCGTGTCGCTGAAGAAGGTTGTTTGCCTTTTGAGCTTAAAGTACCTAATAGTGTCACACGTAAAGCTATAAAGGAATTAGATGAAGGTAAAGGTAAGACATTTAAAAACGCTGATGCCCTTTTTAAGGATTTAGGCATTTAATATGCTGATACCTGTTCGCTCGAGACAATTTAAACGTGACGTGCGCAAGGCGGAAAAACGCAGTAAAAATATGAATAAGCTGCGTACACTATTAAGTCTTCTAATTGAAGAAAAGCCATTACCAAGACATTACTGTGATCATCCACTAAAAGGCGATTGGGTAGGGTATCATGATATTCATATCGAACCAGATTGGCTGCTTATTTATAGAATAGAAGGAGATAAATTACATCTTATTCGTACAGGAACGCACTCTGACCTTTTCAAAGAATAATTATATGAAAAGTTAAAAATACTCTAACTTTTCTCTACATAAAGAGCACAGACCGTAAAAAACTCGCTCTTGAAGCTATAAAAAAGCTCAAAAAAGATGAGAGATAGAGAAAAAACTAATAGAATCAATAAAGAATAAAATTCTCACTATTAATATAACTTATTGACCTAATTATTATTGAGTATCCCTTTTTAAAAGAATAGTTTATATGCGTTATTCTAAAAAAAATCATTTGCACTTTTAAATACTCTTATTTTGATTGCTTTAAGATTTTTAATAAATCCCATCTTAAAGTGAATACGCTTCTTTTACATTGGCTTTAAGAGGTTATACCGTAATCTAAAATGATAGCTTTATTGTTTTCAAAAGCTTTGTTGTGAATACTTATATTACTTTACGCTTTTAATTCCCTAATTTTTGAAAAAAGTATAAGCACCCCCAAAACCCCTACAAAATATATATTACAGGTTGTGTTTATAGAGTGCGTTTAATATAGGTTGTTTACATTAGAGCCCTTTATAAACAAAATTCACAAAAAAAATTAAAATTCATTTAGTAAAAAATTGATAGGTTATAAAGATAAAAATACGCATTATGAGAGCGTTTTTAAATATTATAAATGTATAGATTCAGAAAATAACGCAATCGTTTCATAAAGCCCATAATATAGCTTTAAAAGCACATAAATATAAAAGAAGCAATTAATAAGCATAAGTTATTATCAATACA
>NZ_JACX01000045.1 GCF_000518085.1 Bartonella grahamii ATCC 700132 | reverse complement strand
AAAACGATACCATTCTTATACTCTAAAAACTGTGAGGTGCTTGCAAGCCTTATCACACTCGTTTGTTGGACATGATCATTTGTAACAACCCCTTCAAGCGCTCCACCCGTGTCTGACAAATACTCACTTATCCTTTGCATCATCACACGGGCGCTCGTATTCACACTGCTAGGCTGCTGTCCTTCTGACCAATCAATCAAATCATCCACGCGCGTATTATCCGCCGCTCTAAGCGACCAATCATAAATCGTTGACATCTCTCGTGAATCCTAGTTCCGGTAAAAGGGTCCGTAAAACGCCCGCATGAATTGCGTCATCAAAGGGTTATCATTATCATCACTCTCATCTTCTTCCGAAGCTTCTTCTTGTGATGCTAATAATGCCCTTAAAACCTCGAGCAAGTTGTCTCTATTTCTAAAACCACCCTGTGCTGTAGGACTTGCTCTATAAGGCTGCCCCCCATACATCTGTAATACACGGTTGACAAAATCACTTGCACGCATAGCGTTGTTTCCACCATTCAAGCCAACCGCATTGCTCCCAACAATTTGCGCCGCATTGGCATGGGGATTTTGAAGAAGCCGCGCGGCTCCTCCTGCACCTTGTTGATGTGCTAAATACAACTCCGCTTCACTAGGCGCTCTTCCCAACAGACGGCTTAAATGATTGCGATTATCAAGCGTCAACCGCCCCATGGCATCTGCCGCTTGCATGGGGTCAAACCTATCCTGCAAACCATATTGTTTGGCGGTGCTATCGATAAATTGATACAAACCACCAGCAGAAGAGCGGGGATTCCTTGCATTCGGATTCCCACCACTTTCAACTTGCGCAACACGGTATAAATAACTCTCTGGCAAACCATAACGTGCTGCTGTTTGCCGTATCGCTTGATTGACAGAAGGACTATAACGGGTCATAGCTTTATCCTCTTCTACCTTGGTGTACTCAGCATATTAAATTGACCAGCCAATGCTTTCCCTCCTCCTCCAAGCAAAGCAGCAGAAAGCTTTTTCACCCATTCTTTTGTAGCGTATCCCTTTTCTTGCGCTTTAATCATATCTTGAATGAGCTTTGCAATTTTATCATTCGGAATCTGTGTCCCCCCTGTTAACAATTTGACAACATCCTTTTCAATCCGTTGACGCTCTCTAAACGCTGCCTCTTTGAAAGGAATCCAAGAAGCCTTCACCGCTGCTTTTCCTGCTTGCATAGCTGCATCAAATTTACTCGTTGGCATACTGACATTATGCGTAAAAGAGATCTTTTCATTCGCTACACGATTGGGTATTCTGTTATAAAAATCTGCATAATTAGCTTCTCTATCGACAACCTTCTTAACAGCAGAAGCTTTATCTGCTCCATAAATCTTTGCAAATCGTTCATATAGATCATTCGTACCAAAAATCTCCTTTGCCTTGGACACTTCATCTTTTGTTTGACCCATGCCTTGTAAAAGTTTTGCTCTTGATCCCTTTTTAAAGTATTCTTGTTGTCCCTCTGGTAATTCATCAAAAATTTTACTGAATTTATCCTTATTAACCGACTTTCTAAGGACTTTTTCTCCTTCGCCCATAGCATCTACATCTGAACTATATTGATGATATAATGCCCGTCCCTTCTTATATTCAGACGATATATCATCCATAAGCTCTAATAATTTTTTCTTGATACCTACTAAACTGCGAACTTGGCTATTATCTCCTTGTCTCTTTTCGGTCCTTATCATTAAATCGACGACCTCTTTAGTCTTATGAAGAGCCCCCATGTTTGGTTTCTCCTTAAGGAGACTAAATTTTTGAGAAGAAAACGGACTAACGTTGTTGCCATCCGTAATAAACCGCTTTAGTCCTTCATCATAAGCCTGTTTGAAGTATGGACGCTTCATTAATTCATTAAGAGCACCATAATATTTTTCTTCTATCGGCGTTTTCTTGGCTATTTCATAAAGAGTATGTGATTCTGCTTCTCTACTCGCGATAAGATCATCTTTTAAACCTGTAACATTTTGACGAGGAATAAAGTGTTCATCTGCTGCCTGATGAATACGCTCCCCTCCTCCCAGCGCTCTCTGCCCAGCTCTTTTGGTCAAATCAAGATAAGCTCCTTGGTTTCTTTTCGCGATATCAAAAACAAGATCCTGTAAAAAAGGACTATGATCAGCTACGTAATCGGTAGGAACTGCATTTTTAAAAGAGTTTCCTAGCTCTTCAGAAGCCTCCTTACCTAAATGTTTACTGATTTCTCTTAATGTGTCTGTTGCAACACCTTGCCTGTGAGAAGGAGAAAGAAGTCTTCGTATTCCACCAACAGTAGAACCAGCTAAATGACCTAAAGCACTGCCAACCAATGCCCCGCCTGCTCCTAAACCACCACCAACTGCTGCACTTTGAAGTGTATGATCTAACCCTACCCCTTCACCTGCTCCATGTAATGCACCAGATGCCGCTCCTACTTTAAGCAAATGCGGCAATGTTGTGTTTTTTGTGATGCCTAAAAACGGACTTGCTTTCCCACTTACATATTTCACTCCTGCGCCTACCCGTTTCCCTACCGTGCCTACCGGTGTTGGAACGGATTTCAAAAATACTTGACCTAATTTTGAAGTAGCAGAAGGCGCTATCCGCCCCGCTAGTCCTGCAACCGCTCCTGTTCCTAACGTCGCAAGTGAAGGTAAAGCAGCCCCTACAACATTTCCTAACAAAGACGTCCAATAATGCGTATCACTCATCCTACGTTGATAATCGCGTAATTCTCCTGCTGCTTTGTCATACTTATCTTCGTATTTCTTATCTCCAGATAACCAATATCTGTACAGCCCCTTGCGAAAAGCATTTAGTGCATTCTCATTCTCATCATCACGTCCCGCCGCTGTGATCCCTGCAATTTCGTCATCTAAATTAAAACTGAGACCATGCTTTAAAGAATTCCAAAAAGCTTCACTGCTACTTATTTCGGGATGTTGGGGTGATGTTTCGTATTCATCTTTAGGGATACGGCGTATAACTCTTATTCCAGAACCAAAATCCGGAAATGGTTCCTCTACCGATTTTTCGTATTCATGTTTAGGAATACGGCGTATAACTCTTATTCCAGGACCAAAATCTGGAAAATCTTGATGAGTATTATTATGATGGACCATTTATCTATCCCTAATAATTTCATACATATCGTTACCGTGCCGAATGGATGCTCTATCTCCAATAGCAAGTTTTTTAATGTCTTCTCCACTATTTACAACTGGTAAATTAGAAAAATCTCCTTGTGAGACCGCCTGATTGGTAGAATTTTGGCTATTTCCTGCCATAACGGCATTTCTCATATTATTTTCTGTAGCCTCAATATGACCTAATACAATACCTTGTACTTCAGGGTTCAGTCTTGATAAAACATCTTTTATTGTTGACAAACGCCGTTTAAGCTCTCGCGTAGACATACGTAAATTTAATTTCCCAAGAGACTCTTTTAACATTTCAATGTCTTTATCGCTAACATTTCCAAGTCCTAGCGCCCCTCTTTGCGATAACATTTTCATTTGATCTATACGGTCAAGCCCTATACGAGATTGTATTGATTCCAAAACCTGTCGTACATCCGATTGTTCGGACGTTGAGAACGCGTAGCTAGCAGCTAAAGCTATATTACCTGTCGCCTTATTCTTAAATTTCTCAAGGTATTCCTGCACATAATCAATATCTTCTAGCAAAACCTTTGCATACACGTTTTTATGTTGACGTAAAGCAGCTTCTCGTTCTCTGTCCAGATACGCCTTCCCATCAGGGTGATAAACCACTCTCTTTCCCGTTGGTGATGTTGGGTCATTAATTAACGAACTTCCATCATTGTAATGTTTTATGCTATCTGTATCACCTGTGAGCAATGCACTAAGCATTTGAGGATTCCGTGCCATGACAGCAGCTTCTTCTTCGCTGTAGCCTTTGGACTTTAAATAATCGACAGTCTGGTTAACCTGCCCTCTTTTTTCTCTTTCCATATCACCACGACGAAGATTCATAGCTCCATTCGCTAAACTTTGTGCTATCGTCCCATCTGATAATGCATAACCAATCCCATAATCTGATAATCTTTGTAAAAACTCAGGACTACGCAAGTAATCCCAAAAACTCTGTTGAGAACCAGTATCTTGGTGAGGAACAGTACTCTGTTGTGGCTGTACAGACTTCTGTGGTTCTACAGATGAAATAGGCTCTGGTAATTGAGACTGCTTTGGTTTCAATGATGCCAAATCTGAAGTTTCAATTGCATTAGGCAAAGGTTCCATACCTAAAGGATTTGGTTGTGAACCAAAGGTCGCTACTGGTAAAGAAGGGACTGAAGACGGTACATACGGTTTTCTGCCTGCCGATCTTAAAGACGAACTTACATCTGGCAAAGGTTCCATATCCTTCGATAAACCTAAAGGATTTGATTGTGAACCAAAAGTTGGTACAGATGAAGAAGGGATTAAATAAGGCAAATTATTTGCCTGTTGTTGTGCATTTTCCATACGTTGATTTTGCATTAGTATACGCGACGCGAATGGGTCCATTGCATACATAGACTTAATTAGTCTTGATAAAATGTTATCGTTACTATTTTGCATAACTACCTCACTTTTTTCCTGCAAAATTAGCAATACTAGCTAAAATCCCTATAGCGTTCTTCCAAGGGTCGTTACCATGCACCATAGAGGCTGTATTATTATTCGTTGTCGTGCCGTAATTGCCTGCAAAACCATGACCGGCGTTCATAAGCATATTCAACCTATTCCAGCCGCTATTGTCTTGTTCCAGCCAACGTTCACGATTGGCATCAACAAGGCGTTGATTGTGAGCATCAAGCACACCTCCCCCCTGTATGGCATTGGAATAGGCATTGCCATAACCCTGTAAGAAGTTATTTGAGGCTCCCAACTGATTTTGATTGGCTTGGTCTATCA
>NZ_JACX01000044.1 GCF_000518085.1 Bartonella grahamii ATCC 700132 | reverse complement strand
GGTGAGGCACATTATGTTAAAGGACGTAAAACAAAACAGTCCCTTCAGGGTATTTTAGGTGTACGCTATAGTTTTTAATTATATGGTTATTTTTTAGTTATCTTTAAATGTATGATTGTTTTTAAAGGTCTTTAATGAAGGCTCAGAGAACAATTTTTCAGAGCATACAGCTTCGCTTTTCATGATAAACTGTATGCCCTTATATACTTTATTATGCATTACTTTTTCTTTGATAAGAAAACTCCGAGGAAATGCTAAAGAAGCACTATAAAAACGCCCTTATATTCTTGATCAAAAAAGTATTAAAAAAACTGTAAAGAACAGTTTTTTTATGAGATAAGGAGGATTTTTAAGAAGGATTGTTTGCAATCTAAGGTTGAAAATATATTTTGTAGAGCTAATTACGTTTAGTGTCTATGCAGGCGTGAAGGGGGGAGGATATGGCTCTACAATATAAATGGAAACAACATTGTTGGATACTCATGTTGAGCAGCTGTTTTGTGCAAGCTGCTGCTGCAAATGAGGGGGGAATACCACTTTTTTGTCAATCTTCAAGTTATGAAAGTGGCAAAATATTTCAGGATCAATACAATGAGGATATGAAAACAGGAAGATGCATTCTTGGAGCATCTAATGATGTTATTATAAGGACGCGCAATGAATTAGACTTTTTAAAAAAGCCTAGCGATTTTACTGAGGATAAGGGCGCTAGAGTGTTTGCGAGTCAACAAGAGCTTGACAGCAGTCGTCGTGACAATGTCGGATATAATTTACAAGAACAAAATATTGCGTTTCTTAAAAAACCTGAACTTATCTTCATTAAAGATGGGGCACTGTTAGAAAATTATGTCCTTGATAATGAAGGTAAAGCATACATTTCAAATGATGGCGAGAGTGATAGCCCAGGGCGATCCATTAATAATACTGTAAGGAATGGTGCAGAGCTTTATGTGTATGCAGGAGGTCTCAGTGAGAATAGTAAAATTGAACATGGTGGAACTGAAAATGTTGAGGCTTTAAATGGAAAACAAGGCTTTTCGAAAAATGCTGTCGTTAAAGAAGGTGGACAACAAAGTGTTGGAAATGGAGGAAAAGTAGAGGGGACTAAAATTTATGGTGGTGAGCAACTTGTTTTCGGGGAGGGGGATGTTGGAGGAGAAGTTAAAGGGAGTAGTGCTTCTCATACTGTCATTTATGGTCAAGATGAAATACTAGGCCAACAAAAAGTATATGATGGCGGAAAAGTTTGGGATACGAAAGTTATGCGAGGGGGCGTACAAGAGGTTGGAAAAAAATCTCAAAGTGCTAAAAATGGTGGTTTTGCATTTGACACAGAAGTTTTTGGCGGTGGTAAACAGCGTATCTTAAAAGGCGGTAAGGCTATTGGAGTTACTTTAAATGAGAGCGCTATTCAGGAAATATATGCTGATGGATCTGTAAAAAATCTAACAATGAATGATGAAACAAAATCATGGGTGCATGCTGGGGCAACATTAGAAGGCAAGACACAGGTAAATCATTCTGGGCAGATTCATCTTTATGCTGGGAATGATCAACATCATACCATAGTAGAAGATATTATTTTAAATGGAAAAGATACAAAACTGTACTCTATTACTGATGAGTTTGATGGAAAAAGTTCTTTGATACAAAAATTAAGTGGTGAAGGGAGTGTTATTTTTTCGTTTACAGGTTCTGATCCATATTATTCTCAGCTTCATGTGAATAATCTTTCAGGAAATTTACATTTCGCGTTCAATACTACGATTGCCCATAACCGTGGTGATTATCTCTTTGTTGAGAAAGGTGCTGGGAATCATACGATAAGTGTTGCTGATTCTGGAGTTGAAATCACGGATCCTTTTTCAAATAAGCGTGATTTAATTATGGATCAAAGTGGTGGCGCACATTTTACGCTGACAGATCTTAAGGGTGACAAAATTAACGCCGTTGATGGTGGAACTTATATGTATGACTTGAAAGAAAGAAAGGATGAAAATGGAAAAGTGTGGTTTTTATCTGCAGACCGCCTCAGTGGACCAGAAACCTCTATTCCAGATCCGGAAAATCCTTTTGCTCCTGGTGAGACATCTACAACACCCTCTACAGATGCGGTGTTAACGTTGTCCGTAGTTCCTGGACTTGTTTTTAACAATGAGTTGCAAATTGTAAGGAATGGTAGAAAAATTTGGAACAGAAATAGGAAAGATGTCGAACTATGGACTTATGCGATTAAGAGCAGAGAACGTATTGCGACAGGTCATACACACTTTAAGCTTGGGCAGACAGGTTTAGTCTTTGGTGCTGATCAGTTGAGTGAATTAAGGCATGGAGAGTTGTATGTTGGTGGTTTCGGTAGTTATGATCAAGCACGTATTTCTCATGCACGAGGTGGTAATAGTAATCTGAGTTCTTATAGCATTGGAACTTATGCAACTTATTTTGATCATCGCGGATGGTATATGGATGGTGTTTTGAAATATAATTATTACCGAGATAATTTGAAAGCTATCTCCACGAATGGTTTAGCTATTCAAAGTCATTACAATCAGTGGGCGATAGGTGGGTCATTTGAAATTGGTTGTTATTTTACACCGGCACAGAATACTTGGATGCAGCCTTATATCAAGCTAACAGGTTTGCAGGTTGAAGGTAAAAAAATAAAACTTTCAAATGGAATGATAGGTGATCTAAGCCCATTGGTTTCATTCCGCAGTGAAGTTGGATTAACTGCAGGACATGAATTCTTTGTGAATTCAGAAACTTCATTAACAGCTTACATTATGGCAGCTTGGTTGCGTGAGAATGTAAATAATAATTATACGACAATTAATAACCAGCATAAATTTATTACAGACTTATCGGGTAATGCAGGTAAATTGGGAATTGGTGTAAACGGTTCGGTCAATGATAAACTGACACTTTATGCGGAAGCACATTATCTAAAAGGACATAAGATTAAGAATGCTCTTCAAGCTATTTTAGGATTACGCTATAGTTTCTAAATATGTGTGTACGCGGCTGATTAACTTTATGAATGTAATTGTTTTGCAAGCTTAAAGAGATAATACTCGATTTTATCTTCTCGAGAGTGTAGAGATCTTCTCAAACAGTAAGGATATCTTTATACTCTCCTTTGAAGGCACGAGCGTTTTTTTTTCATCTATAACTTCAAATATTGAAAATTGTTCCTTGAACTCAAGTGAACAGTTTGAATTTTATTCAGATTTTCTGCCTTAAGTTAGAACTTTCTAGCTGCTTATATGTATGCAACTTAAAGTTGTTTATATTAAAAAATACACTTTAAAAGTGTTTTTAAACATAAATAAAACACATTACGATACAATCTAGGGCGAGTTACCTACGTAGCCGTGGGATACTTTTCTAAATAATTGAGAGTGGAGTGTTGATAATGCAGTATAAACATAAGTTAAGTTTTTCAGTATTGATGATCAGTAGTTGTCTTGTACAAGTTGCGAATGCAGTTGAGAACAGGAATGGAGAGCTAACAAGAGCAACACATGTGGGAAATAGAGAAAAGGAACAAGAAAATTTAGAACTGATTGCTCGTATTTTCAAAAATAATATTACGATTGAATATGGTGATGTAGAGCTTGTTGATAATGGAGAAACTTCCGTGGGGTCCACTATTAAAAAAGGAGGGATGCAAATAGTTACACGTGCAGGAATTGCATTGAGCGCCAAAATTTTTGGAGGTCAGCAGTTTATTCATGAAGAGCCAAATATTGATCTTACACGAGTGATTAGACAAAGTAGTGCATATAATGCCACAGTTACTGGTGGAGATGGAGTAATAGGGCAGCAGAATGTGTATGATGGGGCAGGGACTTGGTATACGAAAGTGGGGGATAACGGAGAACAAAATCTTTATGCAGGACAAAGAAAAGAGGGTGGAAAAGCAATGCATACAGAGGTCTCTGGGAATGGCAGACAGCATGTCTTAGCACTAGGGGAATCTTTGTCTACTACTTTGAAAGATCAAGCTATTCAAGTTGTATATCCTAGAGGGTTTGTGAATACTTTAACAATTACAGATTCTGCTAAATCGTGGCTACATGTTGGTGTAAAAGAAGTTGTTGGAGAAGTAAGGGTCAATGGTGGCGGAAAACTTTATTTATTCGCTGGTGACAGGACAAATCATATGACTAAGAAAAGCATTCCTATAGAAAGAAAACCTGATGAAATAATACTTGAGGTTGGTGAGCGAAATATAGGAGAAAAACCTCAGATTGAAATTGAAGATTTAGGGGGGCAGGGAGGAACTGTTATTTTTACTTCTATTCCGTATGATCCACGACATATTTTACTTCATGTTGAGAAACTTTCAGGGGATTTACATTTTCGATTCAATATTAGTGCTACGGGAGATTTGAATGATTACTTGTCGATTGGTAAAGGTGCAGGCGATCACAAAATAAGCGTTGCAGATTCTGGTCGTGAAATTACAGGTTCTCTCTCAAAAAGGAATAGTCTGGTTACTGAACTTCCGTTAATTACCGATAAAAGCCAAGAGGGAGGAGCTAATTTTACTCTGGCGGATTTTTCGGGGAAGGACATTACAGCTGTTGATGGAGGAACCTATCAGTATCGCTTGCTGAAGAGAGAAAGATGTGCTGATTCTAGTGGTCATTCTAAAATTTGGTATTTATCTAGAGCTTCTGAAGATATGGGACGTTCGGATACTGAGGCACAATGTGTGAATAAGAAAGCGAAGACTCCTCTTCCATTATCTGCGAGGAGTGGTACACAGTCTGATCAAGTTCCCTCTTCTGGAGGAAAAAATACAAGCCCTCGTAAACCTACTAAAAAAGAGATGCCCAAGCAACGTCCTCCACGTCATTTAAGAGAAGCACAAAATATCTCTAGTGTTTCGGTATCTTCCTCTCGAGAGGATCAGACTCGTGTCATGTTGCCTCCAGCAAGTTCTCTTCATTTTTCTGATGGAAAGCAACAGGCTGTTGTTTCAGAATCTTCACAATCTTTAGCCGATCAGATGATTTTGCGTCCAGTTCATAAAGAACAGCCTT
>NZ_JACX01000043.1 GCF_000518085.1 Bartonella grahamii ATCC 700132 | reverse complement strand
ACCGTCGTCTTTTCATTGAACCAAACAGACGGCAAAATACGACGCACCGCCTCTATACGCATCTTAACCGCCCCTGCTCCCTGATTGGGAACAACTTGCGTTTCAAAGCCCGCATCATTTAAAGCACTCTCAAAACTCACATTGTGCACACGGTCTCTGGTCGCACCATCATGGGGGAGAACCATCAATGCCTTCTCATAACCGTTTTGACGCAACCAGCCTATATGTTCCGATAAAGGCTGTCCCTGTGCTTCGTAATAATTAAGCACTCTGATTTCTCGCCCCACAAACTGTGCTATCCATATCGCTGTGGCATCTGCCTTAGCACCCGTGCCCCCAATATCCCAAAAGGCGCGTATCTGCATCAAGGGGTCACGAGCAACACGCCCTATCCGCCCCTCTTGCTCGGCTGCCAACATTTCCTTTTGATAATAAGCGCCTTGAACCGCTTTAAGATAATCCCCTTCCCAGATATGCTTATAGGTCTCTGGACGGTTTCTCAGATCATCCAATCGCGCTTCATTCAAGATCTTCGGAAACTTCGGATTGTCTGACCAGTTGATCTCCACACGCTTGATTGCCTCATTGTCTGAAAAGCGAAACCGCTTCTCAACGGGGGCATTCTCTCGCAATGGATTCCATGTCACCCACAACTCTGCTCTCCACCCCTCTCCTTCTTCTCGCAAAGTCGGTATAAGCGTTTGCCAAGCCGTCTCTGTAACGGGCTCTGCCTCATCAACCCAACACAGCAAAATACGCCCCATGGATTTGATACTGGCTATATTGCGGTCAAGACCAGAAAACTGAAAGGCTATACGACCATCTATCGACTTAATCGACGACTCCCCAACCTTGTAATAGTCCTTTAAAAAGTCATGCGCTTCAATGGCGCGTTTAATTTCCTCCAATGAACTTTCTGCTAGCGAGTTTTGAAACTGCCGTGCACAAAGTATAGTGCCTGATATCCCTTCCCTACCAAATTGATAGCCTTTTAAAGCAGCCATCAAGGCAAATGATCTTGTCTTTCCAGACCCTCTCCCTCCCCAAGCAGCACGTACCAAAGCCTTCCCTGTAAAAATCGGTATAAGCTTTGGAACAATATTAATCTGTCGTGTTGTCATGAACTAAAGGCGCGATTTCTACACGCGTTATCATCTTAATGGCTCCCCCATCTTCCCCTGTCACTTGAAGAGGCAAAATCTTCCCCAACAATGCCAAATAAGCAGCGGGGCATTTGATTGCCTGTTTTTCAAGATAAGAGATCAAACCATCATCACCATATTTATTACCAGCGCGCTCTGCTGCTTTAAGCACTGCTTCTTTCAAAATACGTGTCGTTTTATTTGGCACGCCTTTTACCCGCCCTTGACCTGCCTTTGGGGGCGTTCTTTTTGCAAGTTTTTCAGTGGTTTTCATGTGTGTTTCTTTTTGTAAACAAGACAATAAAAAAACCCCGCAAAAGCAGGGCTCTGAACAATCAGATAAACTTATAAGAAAGGTTATACCTTTACCGTAATTCTAGACGCAATTCGACTAGTACAGCAACGCCATAAAACACTATTTTTCATATCCTGTCAACAAAAAAATCACTATATTGTGTATTTTTTATTTTTTTCACCTAAATCTAGTGTCTTTAACAACCAACCACTCACAATTGTATCTTCTAAACGAATCAATTATATGGAAGCACAAAGTTATTGATTAGCAAAAAGCGGGGGGAATTAATGTTATTTTTCAAAAAAGCAGTTTTATGCAGAATTAAAAAGATATTTACACTAATTTTATTTTTACCATTCTCTGCTATAATTAGTCTTATGATACTTGCTTTTAATCCCTTCGGATTAGACAATCAACAACAAGATAAATTAATTGTACCAATATTTGTAGCATTTGTATCGTATTTTTTGATACTAAGTGCATGTGCAAGAGAAGAAAAGCTAAGTTTAAAAGATGAAAATATTGACAGCGCATTTTATGAGCTCTTATCCCTCCAATTCCAAACAGCGGCTTGGGCGGCTGGGTCGGCAGTTTTTGTGTTTTATCCTGTAATAGGAATAGCATTTTTAGGAGTGTTAATTTTTATTGGTATTTTTATTACTATAATAGAAAATTTAGATGAAATTGTAGGAATCGTAGCGATTATAGCATTGATATTAATTTGTCTTATAGCGCTGGTAGCGTTGATCAAATTTATTTGGAAAATTGTCTAACGATCAAAATATTTATTAAGCGTTTTCCCTAATCTTTAATACATACTTAAACTCCAACCACAAAAGAAATAATGAATTATTTATCAGCAAAAAAAATAATTTACTTATTAATCATAGTGATCAGTGGGCTTTTTCTTTCTGATTATGCTAACAGTGAACAGATTCTTACTCATTACAAGTCTTCTAATACTGATGAAAATTTACATGAAAAAATTAAAGTTTTGCAAAAGCAATACGTAGTAGAACAGCACCCAAACAAGATTTTATCAGATAGTGGAATTAATCAATATAACATTTCGTTTTCCACTGTTTCTGATTATGAAAAACCTCAGAGGCGCATAACATTTGATGATTTCATCATTATATTCATCATTATAACAGGAATATTCATATTTATTAGTATAATGTCCATCATCATTAACTTACTTTGGCGCTTTAAATTGAAAATTCCTGCTTATTTCTTTTTATTAACAACTGCTCTAATTAGTTGCGCGGTATTACTCCTTTTAATTCTTGATTAAGAATCAAAATATTTTATAAAAGATTTGCCTTAGCCTTTATATATGCTTTTTCTATGTCCAATAGCCAAAACTAATACGACAAGCTCCTTATCATAGAGTTCACAAAGTATCCTGTAATCTCCTACACGATATCTCCATAAACCTGATAATTGTCCTTTTAAGGGCTTACCTATTACACGCACATCTTCAAGAGGAGCAACATGTTGATCTAAAAAATCAACAATCCTCCGTGCTTCTTTTTTATCGCATTTTTTTAAAAAACTAAGAGCTTTTTTTTCATATCTAATCGTCCAAGCCAAGCTCTTTCCTCACCTCTTCAGAGCTATAAAAAGTACCCTCTCCCCTTCGAACGCGCTCTCTTACTTGTGAAGCTAAATAATAATCCTCTGCTTCCTCTATTCCACGTTCAATAATCTCACGCAAATAAAAAGACTTTGTACGTCCTGTCTTAGCAGCTAAATTATTCAAACGTGTTTCGAGATCACTTGGCAATCGAATAGATATCGTCATAACACAATCCTCATATTTGTATTCACTGTAATACAAATATAACGAATTGTACAGAAAAACGTTTCGCGTCATAGCGAAAGAACCAACATACAACATTTACCATTTAGTTTTTCTGTCAAAATATTTATGAAGCGCGTTAAGAGCGACCCGCAATGAATTCACAAGATGTGGTAACATTTGGTCTTCGATAACAATATATTGTATTGATGTATAAAGATTATACTGTCTATAGAGATGTTGTGTTTCTTTTATCGCCTCTTGCATATTAGAAAACTGTTCTGTTGCAAATTCAACCCATTTCTCTCTTGCTTTGTCATCAGAAGATGATGGTATTTCATCATAAACAGCGCTTGGTAAACCTTTTGCACACAAATAGTCATTTTTCACTTCAAGATATTTTTGCGCAGCATCATACTGGTCTTGAGTAAGCATGCCTTGCAAACACAGCCGCCCAACATAAGTACCAGCAAGCGGATTTTTAGCCTCTTCAATAGTCAAACCAAAGCGTTTAGCACGCATTTCAATTGCCAATTGATTAACAGGATCTTGACGTACTTTCACTTGTGAAATGTAAGCATCTTTCTTCTTCATACATCCCCTAATCTGTGGGAGCCCACATACTTCTCTTTGTTATATTTTATCAATCAAAATGGTATGCTGTCATTAAGAGATGCACTATGATCAGCGGCACCTGAAGCGATAGCATAATTTTGAGAAGTAATAGATGAAGGGGCAGATTGCTCTTTCTTTGCATCAAGCAAATACAACTCGCCTTTGAATTGCGGTAAAATAATCTCTGTTGTGTAACGGTCATGCCCATTTTTATCTTGCCATTTGCGTGTCTGTAATTTTCCTTCTACGTAAACTTTTGAACCTTTGTTTAGATACTGAAGTGCAATTTTTGCCAAATGTGGATTAAAAATCACAACTGAATGCCATTCAGTTTTCTCTATTTTTTGATGAGTATTTTTATCCGTATAGCTTTCAGAAGTTGCTATACTAAAATTGACTATTTCTGTTCCAGAATTCATTGTTTTGCTTTCGGGATCAGCACCTAAACGCCCGATTAACATCACTTTATTTAGCATGTTTTTTCTTACCTTAAATTTGTATTTTAATACATACAAAATTCTAGCATAATTTGCATATTTTTTCAATTATTTCAAAAGGATATTATTGTTTTTTAACATATAAAATTATATTTAATATGCAAAAAAACATAAATAGTTCAGTGTTCATTTAAAACTCTTGATATACATACATAAATGTATTAACATAAGATATGAAAATAAGATTTGAATGGGATGAAACTAAAGCAAAAAGTAATCTTAGAAAGCACCGTGTCAGTTTTGAAATTGCTGCTCGTGTTTTTGCAGACCCGTTCGCCATGGTTAAACAAGACCGTATTGAAAACGGAGAATATCGTTGGCAAACTTTGGGTCTTGTGGATGGTTTTTTACTGCTGCTCGTGGCGCATACTGTCCATGATGATAAAGATGGTATAGAAGTAATCCGTATTATTTCAGCGCGGCGAGCTAACTCGAAAGAAAGGAAACGTTATGAAGAAGAAAGTTCGTTATGAAATTGATGTAGGTAACTTATCACCTTTGACAGATAAACAGAGAGTTGAAGTTGATAACCTGGCTGCAATGCCGGACAGTGCAATTGATCATAGTGATATTCCGTCACTAGATGATGCATTCTGGAAAAAAGCCGTTCGCAACCCATTCTATAAACCAACCAAAACTGTCACAACAGTACGTGTGGATTCAGACGTTCTAGCGTGGCTTAAAAGTCAAGGGAAAGGATATCAAACACGGATTAACGCAATTTTACGTGATGCCATGCTTCGTTCAATGCGTTGACTTCTTTCCTGCTACAAAGAGTATTAAACTGCTTTCGATAGTTTTTTTATGCTCTTGTTGATTTCATCTATGAACGTTGAGAAGAGACAACGCCATTTAATCTGAACAGTTTTATAAAATCGGAAATTTTACTTTTGGTTTTTAACTGAGCACTGTAGTGTGTAAATAGATATATTTATTAAACTGCGTGTATGTAACATAAGAAACAATACACAAACTAAAAAGGAATACCAAAGAGCAATATCTGAGTACCAAAGTATAGTATCCAATGAAAAAGAAAGCTTGTA
>NZ_JACX01000042.1 GCF_000518085.1 Bartonella grahamii ATCC 700132 | reverse complement strand
GCTCCAACTCTGTAATCTTCATTCATAGCTTCATTCATTTCTGCATTCATTCTTTCACCTTTCTCAACTATGCATACCTCTGTGTAATGCTATTCGCTCTCGCATGATCTGATTGTGTGCCTGAGTATTGAGAAGCTTCTGCCGTTCAATGTCATGGCGTTGTTTCATCATTTCTGCTTCTGTTTTTGCTTTCTTTTGATGCATAAACAGATCAATCTGCTTTTGTTGCAAATCCATCTGATGCATCTGTGCTTTCGTCTCTAAGTCTTGTTGCTTTTCCTGCAACTTCATTTCCTGCTCGGGGTCCATCTGCTGTTGTTGTGCCATTTGTTGCTGTTGGAACTTCTCACTGACACGATTAAGCAATGACGCAGGCAATGGTGAATAACGAAGTAGATCAAGCATAATATCCGGCGTAATCGCATTTTGAAGCAATGGAAGCAGTTGTGTGATAATACCGAAGGTGCGCTCTTTCTCATTCGGGCTGGTTGGCGCATCATCAACTACAATATCATACTCGACACTCGTTACTTCTTCACGCGTCAATGGAATATATTGCGCATTCTCCTCACCAGATATCCGTACCAAACGCCCATCGGACAAGTAATTCTGTATCAAGTGCAAAATAATCTTACCTTGCCGCTTGCGATACAAACGTAAACCATCAAACAGACAAGCAAGCAGATTTAAACTGGATTGGCGTCGTTGTGCCTCCAAAATACCCGCTTGTGTCACTTCTCTTGTGCCAATGAATTCGGGCGATAAACCCGTCACTTGATTAATTGCTTCCTTAGCTTCATTAAACAGCTGGAAAAAGCCTTGTGGAAACTGTGCTACAGGCTTTGGTTGTATCTTACCTTGTGCCAATGCGTTAGGTTTAACCCATGTAATACTGTCTGACCGGCTTAAACTTTTTGCTGCTTCTCTCTCATCCTTAAATGCACCACTCTCTGCCATTATCCCGCCTTTGGATTGGCTATTAAGGATATACATCACTTGACTGAAATATTTATTCGCCCATCGTTGAGGATCTTTTGTCGGACGCACAACACCATAAAATTGCCGTTCTATCTTGTCAAAATACCCCGTTATACACTCCCAACCCAATTGACCCGCTGGAACCAAAGGTTGATCGGGGGATTCAAGCAATTTTCTCCCTAAAAAAGCACGTTTAACAACCTTTTTATTAAAAGCCGCCCCTTGGATATCCGGCATCATGCACTGTAGCTGTTTAAATTCTTCCTCGCTATAATCACGAAGTTCTCCAGTGCTTAAATCGGGCGCTTTGTAATATCTCTCGCTTTCAAACCAACGGCATTCAACAAGTGTGATCATCCGTCGACCGTTTTCAACATCAATGCCCTTCTCATCATTATAAGCTTCAAGATCATTATGATGAATGCCCTCATAAGCAATCCCATCACGAGCCCAATCTGCACTCAGTTCACTCCAATGGGCTTTGGGAAACATCTGCTTGGCTACTTCCAAAGGCTTGCGGTCCACATACCACAAACGTTGCGCATCGGTTAAGTTCGGTTGCACCGCTGCACTGTCCCAAACCATCTTTAACGGGTCTAAACGCGTAATAACCGGTTCACCATCAAAGCTGCTTTCATAATCAAGCCGTGTATCAGTCCACCCCATGCCGCAGATAACCGCATCTTGGAAAGCATCACTATCAGCGTATTCTGCATGCGCCATGTCCCGAAACCATTCTGCCGCACCGGTAAGCAATTCACTAGGCAATGCCTTCCCTACTTGACGTGGAATAAACTGCACTTCGCGCTTATTATTTCTCTCTGAACCCACAACAGCATTTACAAGCGGAGCAATACGATTAAAGGTCATAACGGGGCGGCGTTGCTCTTTTAACGCCGCTAAATCAGCCTCATTCCACTGATCACCATTGTAAAAACGAAAATCCTCCCGTGCATGTTCACGCCATTTATTCACATGCTCCACATCTTCTTTGTACCAACTCACAAGCTTGCGAAATAAGCCTTCTGTCGACAAATCTGATGCGTTACTTTCTTTATCTAAATGCTCTTCATCATACATCATTCTGCCATCCATGAGGTACTCTCATATTCCGTTCTGCCGCTATAAGCTGGTCGCTTTTGTATCGTCGGAGGTTCTTCATAAGCCACGCACATCAATCCAAAGGCATCTGCTCCATGACTGGACCAATCATGCTCTGCTCCCAAGCCAATATTACGCTTCTCATCCCATTTCTCATGATACCAATTCAGTGCTTTGCGCCCTGCTACCGTCGTCTTTTCATTGAACCAAACAGACGGCAAAATACGACGCACCGCCTCTATACGCATCTTAACCGCCCCTGCTCCCTGATTGGGAACAACCTGTGTTTCAAAGCCCGCATCATTTAAAGCACTCTCAAAACTCACATTGTGCACACGGTCTCTGGTTGCCCCATCATGGGGGAGAACCATCAACGCCTTCTCATAACCGTTTTGACGCAACCAGCCTACATGCTCTGATAGCGGTTGTCCCTGTGCTTCGTAATAATTAAGCACTCTAATTTCTCGCCCCACAAACTGTGCTATCCATATCGCTGTTGCATCTGCCTTGGCACCCGTGCCCCCAATATCCCAAAAAGCACGTATTTGCATTAAAGGGTCACGAGCAACACGCCCTATCCGCCCCTCTTGCTCAGCTGCCAACATTTCCTTTTGATAATAAGCACCTTGAACCGCTGTAAGATAAGCCCCTTCCCAAATATGCTTATAAGTCTCGGGACGGTTTCTAAGGTCATCAAGCCGCGCTTCATTCAAGATCTTCGGAAACTTCGGATTGTCTGACCAGTTGATCTCAACACGCTTAATTGCCTCATTGTCTGAAAAGCGAAACCGCTTCTCAACGGGGGCATTCTCTCGCAATGGGTTCCATGTCACCCATAACTCTGCTCTCCACCCCTCTCCCTCTTCACGCAACGTCGGTATAAGCGTCTGCCAAGCCGTCTCTGTAACGGGCTCTGCCTCATCAACCCAACAAAGCAAAATACGCCCCATAGACTTGATACTGGCTATATTGCGGTCAAGACCAGAAAACTGAAAGGCTATACGACCATCAATCGACTTAATCGACGACTCCCCAACCTTGTAATAGTCCTTTAAAAAGTCATGCGCTTCAATGGCGCGTTTAATCTCCTCCAATGAACTTTCTGCCAAAGAATTTTGAAACTGACGCGCACAAAGAATAGTGCCCGATATCCCTTGCATACCAAATTGATAGCCTTTTAAAGCAGCCATCAAGGCAAATGATCTTGTCTTTCCAGACCCTCTCCCTCCCCATGCGGCACGCACCAAAGCATCCCCTGCAAAAATAGGAATGAGTTTTGGTATAATATTAATCTGTCGTGTCGTCATTGACCAAAGGCGCGATTTCTACACGCGTTATCACCTTAATGGCTCCCCCATCTTCACCTGTTACCTGTAAAGGCAACACCTTACCAAGCAACGCTAAATAAGCCGCTGGACATTCCATAGCCTGTTTTTCCAAATAAGAGATCAAACCATCCTTGCCAATTTTATTCCCAGCATTCTCAGCAGCCTTAACCACTGCTTCTTTTAAAATGCGCGTCACTTTATTTGGAACGCCTTTGACACGCCCTTGACCTGCCTTTGGGGGTATACGCTTTTTAATGGGTTTTGGAGCCTGCTCTGTATTTTCTGATGTCATAAAATACGCCCTCCAGATAATAAAAAACCCCGCATTTGCGGGGATTTCAAACTGCACTGTCTTTCGTCTAGATACAATACGACCAAGTACAGCAATGTCATTAAATACGATTTGCTACAATTTGTCAACATAAAAATAACACATATTGATAACTTCAAAGGGAATCAGTTAGTGATAATTCCAATAAAACCAATTAAAGAGCAATAAACATGACAATCGTATTAATTATCTTATGTATTCTACTATTACTTCCATTTATTGGAATTATACTGGAAGCCTTATGTGCTATAATTGGTTACGGTATAGGTGCCGCTATGATTGGAGGTCTTATTTTTCTATTAATAATAGGAGCAAAGTTCTTAGGATTTATATATAGCTTGTATTTAATAATAGCGTTTCTGGTATTGATTACAATTTATAACCTGAAATCAAACGGAAACACATGGGGAGAAGCAATTTCATACAGCACTGCAGTATTTTTACCACTGCTTATCTTATGGTCTCTTACGTGGCTTCTCGGTTGGAATCCTGATATGATCGATATAGCATCAGTATTGATGCTAATAGCGGTAGTATGTTCTATTATTGCGATCCTAATCACATTCAATCCTCCGACGGAAGATATTAAAGTCTATTCTGGACTTATAGTTAAAATATATTGCGTAATATCTATATTTTTGGCAGGTCTTTGTTGGAGCAAAACGACGGCAATAATAACGGCAATAGTATCAGGAATAATATTAATTGGCTATTTCATTAGGGTTGCAATGATTGCATGTTCAGATAATGATAAACCTGATGAAGAAAAAGTCTCTAATAAAAATGCTTTCGAAGAGCATTAAGAGCAACGCGCAGTGAATTCACAAGGTGTGATAGCATTTGATCTTCTATAACGAGGTACTGTAGCGCAGCGTGAAGATTGTACTGTCTATAAAGGCATTGTGCTTCTTTTAGTGCCTCTTGCGTGTTTATAAACTGCTCTGTTGCAAATGCTACCCATTTATCTCTTGCCTTATCATCTGAAGATGACGGCATTTCGTCATAAATCGCATTAGGCAAGCCTTTTGCACAAAGGTAATCGTTTCTTATCTGTAGGTACTGTTGCGCGGCGTCGTATTGCTCTTGAGTAAGCACGCCTTGCAAGCAAAGCCGCCCTATATAAGACCCAGAGAGTGGATTTTTTGCCTCTTGTAGCGTTAAACCGAAGCGCTTTGCACGCATTTCTATTGCCAATTTATCAACAGATTCACGTGGTGTTTTTGCACGTGTTATACGGCCATTTGGTTCTCTTACCTGCCCTGCTATTTTAGGGCGTCCCCTTTTTTTATTTTTTTTCACAGATAACCTCAGACACCTGTTTAACGTTTTCCCAAATTTCCTTTGAATTTAAATTTATTTTTGCATCTAAAGACGCTACAAGTACTAGCAACACGCCGCCTATACAAAAGGCTGGAATTTTTTTCCAATCATCATCATCATTCATCATCCACACGAAGATAATGACCATCATTACAATTAGAAAGCCTGCTGATATATTACAGAATGTATCAATCTTATTATTATGTTGTAATGATTTTATCTCCTGATCTGTAATAGTATAGTTATAAACTGGCTTAGATTTACAGATTGCACTAAAGGAATGGAGCGGCGGTTTATCAGACATTTTAATACCCTCTATTAAAAAGGAACACTGTCATTCATAACGGTATGGGGCGTATCAAGAGGTCTGTAAATGCTTCTGTCATAAGGAGATGACTGCTCTTGATCATCATCATTTTTGCCATCTAAAAGCTTTAACTCGCCTTTGTACTGAGGCAATATGACTTCTGTTACATACCGTTCAACACCGTTTTTATCTTGCCATTTACGAGTTTGTAGTCGCCCCTCGATATAAACTTTGCTACCTTTACTGAGATACTGAAGTGCTACTTTTGCCAAATGTGGATTAAACACCACAATGGAATGCCATTCAGTTTTGTCTACTTTCTTATTGGTTGCCTTGTCTATATAGCTCTCAGACGTTGCCATTCGAAAATTAACCACCTCACCACCAGAAGGCATAGTTTTGCTTTCTGGATTGGCACCTAAATGACCAATTAAAATCACTTTATTAAGCATGTTTGTAAGTTCCATTAAATGATGTAAAGATCATAACATGTTTTATGTGTTTTTACAATATTTTCAGTTAGCTAATAACAATTATTTAAAGTGTTACATTATGTTCTAAATCACTAAAGCGTGTAAAATCGGATTGAAAGGCAAGGGGAACGATTCCCGTCGGACCATGGCGTTGTTTTGCTATAATAACCTCGGCTTTACCCTTGGCTTGTTCCATTGCCTCTTGCCATTTGCTATACTCAGCAGTGCCTTCTTTAGGTTCTTCATTTTTGAGATAATATTCTTCACGATAAACAAACAGCACAATGTCGGCATCTTGCTCGATTGAACCAGATTCACGTAAATCTGAGAGTTGTGGACGTTTATCGGTTCGGTTTTCAACTTGACGTGAAAGTTGTGACAAAGCAATGATGGGAATATTGAGTTCTTTTGCAAGTGCTTTTAATCCAGTGGTAATAGCTGTAATTTCTTGAACGCGATTTTCTAATGAACGCTTTGAACCGCTTGTCATGAGTTGGATATAATCGATAATCAAGACATCTAGACCATGTTGTCGTTTAAGACGCCTTGCACGGGCGGACAATTGTGCAAGGGATACACCACCCGTTTGATCAATATAA
>NZ_JACX01000041.1 GCF_000518085.1 Bartonella grahamii ATCC 700132 | reverse complement strand
GCTCCAACTCTGTAATCTTCATTCATAGCTTCATTCATTTCTGCATTCATTCTTTCACCTTTCTCAACTATGCATACCTCTGTGTAATGCTATTCGCTCTCGCATGATCTGATTGTGTGCCTGAGTATTGAGAAGCTTCTGCCGTTCAATGTCATGGCGTTGTTTCATCATTTCTGCTTCTGTTTTTGCTTTCTTTTGATGCATAAACAGATCAATCTGCTTTTGTTGCAAATCCATCTGATGCATCTGTGCTTTCGTCTCTAAGTCTTGTTGCTTTTCCTGCAACTTCATTTCCTGCTCGGGGTCCATCTGCTGTTGTTGTGCCATTTGTTGCTGTTGGAACTTCTCACTGACACGATTAAGCAATGACGCAGGCAATGGTGAATAACGAAGTAGATCAAGCATAATATCCGGCGTAATCGCATTTTGAAGCAATGGAAGCAGTTGTGTGATAATACCGAAGGTGCGCTCTTTCTCATTCGGGCTGGTTGGCGCATCATCAACTACAATATCATACTCGACACTCGTTACTTCTTCACGCGTCAAAGGAATATATTGCGCATTCTCTTCACCAGATATCCGCACCAAACGACCATCGGACAAGTAATTCTGTATAAGGTACAAAATAATCTTACCTTGCCGCTTGCGATACAAACGTAAACCATCAAACAGACAAGCAAGCAGATTTAAACTGGATTGGCGTCGTTGTGCCTCCAAAATACCAGCTTGTGTCACTTCTCTTGTGCCAATGAATTCGGGCGATAAACCCGTCACCTGATTAATTGCTTCCTTAGCTTCATTAAACAGTTGGAAAAAGCCTTGTGGAAATTGTGCTACGGGTTTTGGTTGTATCTTACCTTGTGCCAGTGCGTTATGTTTAGCCCCTGTCATCGTGTCTGCCCGGGTTCAATTTTTTGTTGCTTGTCTGTTGTCCTTAAATGCCCCTTTCTCTGCCATTATCCCGCCTTTGGATTGGCTATTAAGGATATACATCACTTGACTAAAGTACTTATTCGCCCACCGCTGAGGATCTTTTGTAGGACGCACAACCCCATAAAATTGCCGTTCTATCTTGTCAAAATACCCCGTTATACACTCCCAACCCAATTGACCCGCTGGAACCATGGGTTGATCGGGGGATTCAAGCAGCTTTCTCCCTAAAAAAGCACGCCTTACAACCTTTTTATTGAAAGCTGCCCCTTGAATATTAGGCATCATGCATTGAAGCTGTTTAAATTCTTCCTCGCTATAATCACGAAGTTCTCCAGTGCTTAAATCGGGCGCTTTATAATATCGCTCGCTTTCAAACCAACGGCATTCAACAAGCGTGACCATCCGACGACCGTTTTCAACATCAATGCTCCCTTCATCACTGTAATAATCAAGATCATTATGGTGAACACCTTCATGAGAGCTCCCATCCCTTGCCCAATCTGCACTCAGCTCTGTCCAATGAGATTTGGGAAACATCTGCTTAGCTACTTCTAACGGCTTGCGATCTACATACCACAAACGTTGCGCATCGGTTAAATTCGGTTGCACCGCTGCACTGTCCCAAACCATCTTTAACGGGTCTAAACGGGTAATTACCGGTTCACCATCGAGGCTGTTCTCATAATCAAGCCGTGTATCAGTCCACCCCATGCCGCAGATAACCGCATCTTGGAAAGCATCACTATCAGCGTATTCGGCATGCGCCATATCCCGAAACCATTCTGCCGCACCGGTAAGCAATTCACTAGGCAATGCCTTCCCTACTTGACGTGGAATAAACTGCACTTCGCGCTTGTTATTACGCTCTGACCCCACAACGGCATTGACCAATGGGGCAATACGATTAAAGGTCATAACGGGGCGGCGTTGCTTTTTTAACGCCGATAAATCTTCTTCATTCCATTGATCACCATTGTAAAAACCAAAATCCTCCCGTGCATGTTCACGCCATTTGTTCACATGCTCCACATCTTCTTTGTACCAACTCACAAGCTTGCGAAACAAACCTTCATGAGAGAGATCAGATACGTTGCTGTCTTTCTCTAAATGTTCATCATCATGCATCATTCTGCCATCCATGAGGTACTCTCATATTCCGTTCTGCCGCTATAAGCTGGTCGCTTTTGTATTTCTTTTGGTGGTTTGTATGAAATACACATCAGTCCAAAGGCATCTGCCCCATGACTGGACCAATCGTGCTCTGCTCCCAAGCCAATATTGCGCTTCTCATCCCATTTCTCGTGATACCAGTTCAGTGCCTTACGTCCTGCTACCGTCGTCTTTTCATTAAACCAAACAGAAGGCAAAACACGGCGGACTGTTTCTATACGTATCTTAACAGCTCCTGCTCCCTGATTAGGGATAACTTTTGTTTGAAAGCCTGCCTGTTTAAGAGCGCTCTCAAAACTCACATTGTGCACACGGTCTCTGGTTGCCCCATCATGGGGGAGAACCATCAACGCCTTCTCATAACCGTTTTGACGCAACCAGCCTACATGCTCTGATAGCGGTTGTCCCTGTGCTTCGTAATAATTAAGCACTCTAATTTCTCGCCCCACAAACTGTGCTATCCATATCGCTGTTGCATCTGCCTTGGCACCCGTGCCCCCAATATCCCAAAAAGCACGTATTTGCATTAAAGGGTCACGAGCAACACGCCCTATCCGCCCCTCTTGCTCAGCTGCCAACATTTCCTTTTGATAATAAGCGCCTTGAACCGCTGTAAGATAAGCCCCTTCCCAGATATGCTTATAAGTCTCGGGACGGTTTCTAAGGTCATCAAGCCGCGCTTCATTCAAGATCTTGGGAAACTTCGGATTGTCTGACCAGTTGATCTCAACACGCTTAATTGCCTCATTGTCTGAAAAGCGAAATCGCTTCTCAACGGGGGCATTTTCTCGCAATGGGTTCCATGTCACCCATAACTCTGCTCTCCACCCCTCTCCCTCTTCACGCAACGTCGGTATAAGCGTTTGCCAAGCTGTCTCTGTAACGGGCTCTGCTTCGTCAACCCAACAAAGCAAAATTCGCCCCATAGATTTGATACTGGCTATATTGCGGTCTAGTCCAGAAAACTGAAAAGCTATACGACCATCAATTGACTTAATCGACGACTCCCCAACCTTGTAATAGTCCTTTAAGAAATCATGCACTTCAATGGCGCGTTTAATCTCCTCCAATGAACTTTCTGCCAAAGAATTTTGAAACTGACGCGCACAAAGAATAGTGCCCGATATCCCTTGCATACCAAATTGATAGCCTTTTAAAGCAGCCATCAAGGCAAATGATCTTGTCTTTCCAGACCCTCGTCCACCCCAAGCCGCACGCACCAAAGCCTTATCTGTATCTGTAAAAATCGGTATAAGCTTTGGAACAATATTAATCTGTCGTGTTGTCATTGACCAAAGGCGCGATTTCTACACGCGTTATCACCTTAACGGCTCCCCCATCTTCACCTGTCACTTGCAAAGGCAACACCTTACCAAGCAATGCCAAATAAGCAGCGGGACATTCCATAGCTTGTTTTTCCAAATAAGAAATCAAACCATCATTGCCAATTTTATTCCCAGCATTCTCAGCAGCCTTAACCACTGCTTCTTTTAAAATGCGCGTCATTTTATTCGGAACGCCCTTGACCCGCCCTTGACCTGCCTTTGGTGGTATACGCTTTTTAATGGGTTGTGGATCCTGCTGTGTATTTTCTGTCATAAAATACGCCCTCCAGATAATAAAAAACCCCGCATTTGCGGGGATTTTAAACTGCACTGTCTCTCGTCTAGACACAATACGCCTAAGTACAGTAAGGTCATTAAATACGATTTGCTACACTTTGTCAACATAAAAATAACACATATTGATAATTTCAAAAGGAATCAGTTAAACAGATAAAGTGCATATTAAGGTAGACATATTAAGGTAGAAATGATGTTTATAAAAAAATCTTTATTTAGAAGCGTATTAATTATCGCACTTTTTACAACCTATCTTATATTCCCTTCAAACGGATACGCTGATGATAATTTAGATGAATTCTGCTGTTCAAAAGAAGTAGTAAGACTAGAGAGAGCACGCAGTGATTATCTGTATAAAAATTACAATTGGTGGGAACAAAGGTGTTACAACGCTCAATGGATACACGATAAATACGTAGAAAAAACTTTGTCGCTACCAGCACGACTAGCTAAGCAACATATAAAAACTATAGAGCAATGGCGTCGTCTAGTCATAAACCGAAATAGTGTATCGCGTGCCGTGATAAGCAATATGCAATTCGAAATAGAGCAAATGCAGCATTTAGATAGAGCAAAACGAAATAAGCAACATGAAAAGGTATCACAACTCCTCGATATCATTACCGATGTTCGAAAGACTATTGCTACACAAAAAGAAAAAGTTAAAAGGCTAGATCATGAAATTGAAATAGTAAATGATATGCTTATTTATTTTTATGAATAATTGCATACTTATGAAAAGTACTTATGAAGCACATTAAGAGCAACACGTAATGAATTCACAAGGTGTGGTAGCATTTGATCTTCTATAACGAGATACTGTAACGCTGCATAAAGGTTATATTGTCTATAGAGGCATTGGGCTTCTTTTAGTGCCTCTTGCGTGTTTATAAACTGCTCTGTTGCAAATTCTACCCATTTGTCTCTTGCCTTATCATCAGACGATGATGGCATTTCATCATAAACAGCACTTGGCAAGCCTTTTGCACAAAGGTAATTATTTCTTATCTGTAGATATTGCTGGGCGGCGTCATATTGCTCTTGTGTAAGCACGCCTTGTAAACAAAGCCGCCCTATGTAAGTACCAGAGAGCGGATTTTTTGCCTCTTGTAGCGTTAAACCGAAGCGCTTTGCACGTATCTCTATTGCCAATTTATCAACAGATTCACGTGGTGTTTTTGCACGTGATATACGACCATTTGGCTCTCTTACCTGCCCCGCTATTTTAGGGCGTCCCCTCTTTTTATTTTTTTTCACAGATAACCTCAGACACCTGTTTAACGTTTTCCCAAATTTCCTCTGAGTTTGACCGTGTCTCTCCACCCAAAATCACTACAAATAACAGTAACACTACTGATATACCAAAGGCTGCTAATTTTTTCCAATCATCATCATCACCCATCATCCACACGAAGATAATGACCATCATTACAGTTAGAAAGCCTGCTGATATATTACAGAATGTCTCAATCTTATTATTATGTTGTAATGATTTTATCTCTTGCTCTGTAATAGTATAGTTATAAACTGGTTTAGATTTACAGATTGCACTAAAGGTATGGAGCGGCGGCTTATCAGACATTTAAATACCCTCTATTAAAAAGGAACACTGTCATTCATAACGGTATGGGGCGTATTAAGAGGTCTGTAAATGCTTCTGTCATAAGCTGATGATGACGGCTCTTGATTATCATCATTTTTGCCATCTAAAAGCTTTAACTCGCCTTTGTATTTAGGTAAAATGACCTCTGTTACATACCGATCAATACCGTTTTTATCTTGCCATTTACGGGTTTGGAGCTGCCCTTCAATATAGACTTTGCTTCCTTTATGGAGATATTGGAGTGCTACTTTTGCTAAATGTGGATTAAAAACCACAATGGAATGCCATTCGGTTTTGTCTATTCTCTTATTGGTTGCCTTATCTGTATAGCTCTCAGACGTTGCCATTCGAAAATTGACCACTTCACCACCAGAAAGCATAGTTTTGCTTTCGGGATTGGCACCTAAATGACCAATTAAAATCACTTTATTAAGCATTTGCTTTCTGTCCTTTAATGGAAAATAGTACTTAGAACAAAACAAACTCACAACTGATGATAGTATAACACATTATGGGGTGTAATTACAAACGAAATTTATTATAACCCACTGAATCTAAAGAATGAATCCCATTTTTATTTTACTTAACAGCTTGCATTTTGATACGTTTTGTGCAATAAAGAGATGTTCTCTTATATTTCGATTGGTTATTTTAATCGTTTATTTAGATCGCTAGTTGTTTTGATAATAAAAGCCGTATCAATTCATTTTGATGCGGCTTTTTTGCTATAAAGCCGCCCCCCGCGTTATTTAAGCAGCGTCTTTTAGTGACTGATTATCATCACAGATATCATTACGAATTTTTGCACGGCTATTCACAACAGCATTGCCATAAATTTGCACATGATGATCAATATTTGATTTGCCATAGACCTTGGCATGATCATAAATTCTTACAAAGCAACCAACACGAGCCGATCCAGAAACCTTGGCATGACCATAGATACTTGAATAATCCTTAATCCAAGCATTACAAAAAACATGGGCATTATCATAAACCCGCGCCCAGACATAAACCCGTGACTTGCCATACACATGGGCATTGCCAAAAATATAGCCACAAACATAGGCACTTTCATAGACACGGGCATTGTCATAAACCTTGGCACCATTAGAAATAGTAGCATTATCACTAATTACGGCATTACCATAAACATGCCCACAGACCTTAGCGTTATCATGAATTTTTGCATTATCATAAATATGAGCGGTTGTATCAAAAACCAATGCTTTGCCATTGACGATAGCATTGCCATACACCTTGGCACCTCTAAAGATTTTCGCATCATTATAGATTTTAGCATTTTCATAAACAGTTGCATCGAAAAGAACCGCGGCATTATCATAGACCCAGCAATTGCCATCATGGGATAAGTTACTTTCATTTTCAATAAAACCGCCGAGGTCCCCCGCCTTAACATCATCAAAATCTCTTAGAGCACGTATGCGGTGTAAAGTAAGACCATCAAAAGTGAAGTTTTCATTAGTAAATTCATATTTTTTAGATACAGTTGTAGTGGTCATAGGTAACTCCTAATCTAATATTCGATAAATTTTTAAATGAGATGTTTATAAGGAGGCGCCCCCGCACTGCCCTATTGTTTAATTACCAACATGGATCATCGATTTCTGGAATAAATTTATCACAAATAAGATCATTAGGTGATAAATAGGTATCACTTTCAATATCAGAATCCCCAATTACAGTAGCACCATTTATGATGACATTTTCACTAATACAAGAGGTATCACCAACAAAAGCTTTACCATAAATTTTTACATTATCGTAAATAGCAGCACTATCACAAACTTTTGCATTATCAGAAATATGAACATTATTTACAACACGTGCGTTATCAGAAACCGTAGCAGAATCTTTAACGATAACATCACAAGCTACATAAGCATTATCAGTAACAAGCGCATTTTGATAAACACGGGCATTATCAAAAATCCAGCAGCTTCCCTCATGTGATAGATTATCTTCCTTTTCAATAAAGCCACCAAGATCACCTGCATTAACCTTCCCAAACATATAACCAAAATCTCTTAATGCTCTAATACGGTGCAAAACATGACCATCAATTTCGATTGTCTCATCAGTAAATTCATATTTTTTTCCAAGATCTTGCTTTTGAAGCGAGGCGCTATCATTATGATGTTGAATGTAAGAGAAAATGGCGTCTTGAAGTTTTTTAACTGTAGCATTCATGCTAGTAATCCTTATCAATAAAGTTTTTGATTAACAGCCCATAAGGGCGTCGGGTGCTCAAAAACACGGTGATAAGTCCGTCGTCACACTTTTCTCATAAAGAGTCTTGTATGGTGTAACCACACCCGACATAATCGTTATATGCCAATGATAGCATAAAAGAAAGTCAGTATTTTTAAGAAATGGGAAAAACCTTATCGTGGTTTATCCGCTTATCACAAGTGTTTTTGAAGCACTTGTCGACCTTTCTAAACGAACCTTTCTTTAAAGTCAATACGTATTTTTTATTTTTTTCACTTTTTTCCATTTTGATACCTACATCATTGAATATCAAGTGCTTTTAAATTTTACTTTTGGTTTTTAGTATAAAATGTAGTGCGTAAATGGACATGTTTATTAAACTGCGTGTATGCAACATGAGAAAGAATGAATAAACTAAAAAAAAGTACCAAAAAACGATATCTAAATACCAAAATACAGTATAACTATTTGGAAAAATTAAAACGACAAGTGCTAAACTTATTAGCTTTAAAAGTCTGTGCATATACTGTTGTAAAT
>NZ_JACX01000040.1 GCF_000518085.1 Bartonella grahamii ATCC 700132 | reverse complement strand
ATTATCATAAATATGAGCGGTTGTATCAAAAACCAATGCCTTGCCATTAACGATAGCATTGCCATAAACCTTGGCACCTCTAAAGATTTTCGCATCATTATAGATTTTAGCATTTTCATAAACAGTTGCATTGAAAAGAACCGCGGCATTATCATAGACCCAACAATTGCCATCATGGGATAAGTTACTTTCATTTTCAATAAAACCGCCGAGGTCCCCCGCCTTAACATCATCAAAATCTCTTAGAGCACGTATACGGTGTAAAGTAAGACCATCAAAAGTGAATTTTTCATTGGTAAATTCGTATTTTTTTGCAGGCTCTTGTTGATTAACAGGCGCGGTTTCATTTGCAATATTAGAGATAACGGGGGGGATTTTTGAGATATTTTTCATAATTAAACCTTACTGATTAAATGTTTGTTATTGGCATCTCTATAGAGGCGCCGGGTGCTAACAAACACGGCAGTAAGTCCGTCGTTACACTTTTCCCATAAATGGGTATTGTATGGTGTAACTACACCCGACAAAATCACTATATATGCTAACAAAAGCATAAAAGATAGTCAGTTTTTAATAGGATTAGGTTTATCACAACCTATTCGCTTACTGTTTAGTGTTGTTAAGCACTTGAATATTTATATAGCAAAATACGTATTTATTGTCAAACAATATTTATCTTTTTTGATATTTTTTCTTATTTTTTAAATACGTTGTGTATTGATAATATTTTATGTTTATTAATTGCTTCTTTTATATTTATGTGCTTTTAAAGCTATATTATGGGCTTTATGAAACGATTGCGTTATTTTCTGAATCTATACATTTATAATATTTAGAAACGCTCTCATAATGCGTATTTTTATCTTTATAACCTATCATTTTTTTACTAAATGGTTTTTAATTTTTTTGTGAATTTTGTTTATAAGGGGCTCTAATGTAAACAACCTATATCAAAATACAACCTATAAATTCAACTAATGCTACATGTTTTTGTAGGGGTTTTGGGGGTTTTAGAAACATTCAAAACCTATAAGTAATATAAGAAAATGAATATACATAACCCTCTTTAAACAAAGTTTTTGAAAGCTATAAAGCTATCATTTTAATTACGATATAATCTCTTAAAGGCAATCCAAATAAGAGTATCTAAAAGTGCAAATGATTTCTTTTTAGAATAACGCATGATAAATTATCTCTTTTAAGATTATAGGTAATCAACTCACAAGATGATACGTTTACAAAATTTACAAAAGTCCATTAAAGGATTTCTGATAACGTAATTCTTTCCTATCTTAGTTATCTCATAACAGATGATAAAATAAACTTTTATTTAAACTAATACATAAGCGGCTTTAATAAGATTAGCATGCCCATTATGTGAGCATGCTTTTAAGTTATTCAGTTTCTCTTATTTCTAATTTTGGTAGTTTTTTCACGATTTTCATTGTTTCCAAACTTACAGTAATAACCCTTTGGAATAACTCCAATGGATAAGCAGGGTTGCCAATGGTTTCAACAGCATAACGATTGGCATCATTCACAATACCACTCTTTTTATCAGTCTTTACACATTGACGTTCCATAACCCATTCAAGAGCGGATTTACCATTTACAATATAGCTATAAGCTTCCTTAGGTATATCTGTCATTGTGATATTATGGTTGTAAAAAACAATTGATTTATTCTTTGCTTTACTATTCCCAGCGAATTTCATTTCTGTAACGTAATAAAATTTTTCTGGATTAGAGATATCAGTTAGTTTTGGATTACCCTTTTTAAAGGTCACTGGATAAGGTTCCACATCTTCATAGTTTACATGCAAATGACCGAGTTTACGCCCCGCTGTTACAAATTTCCAAAAATCATCAGCAGTTTTTACACAAGGGATACGAGGTAATTCCTTAGAGAGGTTATCAGCATAACGAGCACGGTAATCTTCCGAATGAAGTAGACCGTAAACGTAGTAGAATAGATCATCTTTTGTTATGGTCTCATTAGGATAAGCAGCTTTAAAATATGTTAGCCCTTCATCCGTAATGGCATCACGCTTTTGTAAATCAGCTATTTTACTTTCTTCTGTAGCATTTGTAAATAAATGTGACTGATTATTATCTTTAGATTTTAAGGAGGTAATATCTTCATAAAAGTATCTTGGAAAGCATTGACCTGTATCTATTGCGTGAAGGTTAGGTAAATCCTTACTCATCAAAACAGAAAAACCACTTCTTGCTCCTACACCTGTAATTTGTATTACTTTATTTTCAGCCGTTTTCCCTATCGGAAATATTCGCGGCATTTGTAAGACCATTTCATTAAAGGCACGATTGTAATAGAGCCACTGTTGTGTAAAAGGACGGTATAAACTTTGCATAAGGCATGTAGCTTCAAATTTAAAAATCTTTCCTTTTGCTAAATCTTGTTTAAGAGCACGGCTCCAACTGATTTTTTTAGCATCTGAATTTACGAAATTGTCTACAGCATTTTTACGTATCCTACGATCAACATGTCCATAAGCATTATTAAAACGTTTTACTTCACTGTTATAGAAGGTAATCATATTACTTATGTTTTTCGCTAAAACTTCATGGCTTGAATTGTATACCCAAGCATCACGGCTAGTTACAACACCACACGAAAAATTTTCAAAAAGCTTTTTATCATGACCTTTCTTAACACCCATGGCTAAAAATGCTTTGAAATTGTTATCACGTTGACCAAGCCAATCACCATGTCTGTCTGGTGTAATTATTTGCCAACCTTGTTTACTTCGTGTAATACCATTAATGCTACCAAATTTTTTAATTGTCTTAAGCTTTTTTTCTCTTGTGAGATAATCTCCAATATCACGGAAATATATTTTCCCCTGTTGTTTGGATTTTGGATTTTTTACGAGAATAGAAATCGCTATAGGGGCACGAGATCCTTCACCAAAAATTCCACCACTTTCTTTCTTACGTTGTTCTCCAGAGGTCCGAGCATTCCCCCGCAAATGGAAAATATAAAGGCTGCTAAATTCCTCAACGAGGCATTTGCGTAAGCCATCCATAGATTTTGTATCTATAAAACTTGCATTTGTAACAAAACCAATCACACCACAATCTTTTATACGGTCGCTTGCCCAGCGAATAGCACGAATATAACTATCATACAAATTTCGTAGAAGACTTGCTTTAGATTGAGCGGCGTAAGTTTCATCAATACGGTCATTTAATATCGGATAAGGCGTATTCTTTGCATTATCATTAGCACTTTTTTGACCTGTTGAATAAGGAGGATTGCCAAAAATAACTTCAATATTGAGATTTTTCTGAAGTTCTAAATATTCACTGTTTTCCTTTAATAGACGTTGTATTAGATCTTGCTTTTTTAGCGTCTGAAACGTATCAGCCAAACCAATATGCTTGAATGGGATATAATTCCCTTTCATAAGACCATGATAAGTTGCTTCGATATTAATGGCTGCTATGTAATAAGCGAGCAAGATAATCTCATTGGCATGGATATCGTAACGGTATTTATATTCCATATCCTCTGGTTTTATAAGATTTGATTGTAACAACCGTGTGATAAAGGTACCTGTACCTGTAAAAGGGTCAAGAATAGAAACACCACGTGACCCTAGACTTTTTCCAAACTCATTGCGTAAAACATCATCAACAGAATGAATGATAAAATCAACAACCTCAACGGGCGTATAAACAATTCCTAATTTTTCTACCGTACGTGGAAAAGCATGACGGAAAAATTCATTGTAAAGCTCTACAATTAAGCTTTGTTGTGCTTCAAGAGTGGTCATTCCACGTGTGTAAAATTGTACGCTCCTAGAAATATTTTTGAGATCTTGAGATTCTTCTTTAGGGGTAACTTTATCAAGGACATTGAGTACACGTTGTAAAGCACAAGATACGGGATTTTCTTGAACAAACTGATGCCCCTCAAATAAAGCATTAAAGACTGGACGCGTCACGAGATGTTGCGCAAGCATTTCAATCGCATTTTGTTCAGAGACAGTCGTATTCAAATTGCTACGCAATTCGGTCATAAAATCATTAAACACCTGCCGTGTTTCAGTTTCTGATTTCGTCAAAACTTCAGTTAAGCGTGCGATATGAGTTTGAGCGAGATCACCAACATTTATTGCCCATTTTTTCCAATAGCTAGGATCGTAAAATCTATTAACAATAGCAGCTTTAATGACATCTTTACATTTAGAAAAAAGGGGGAGTTCTCCTTGTTCTTCACATGTGTGAGAGGATTCATAAGTTGCTAACCCAATATTAAGTCCTGAATACTCTAATTTTGAGCGTATAGGTAAATCATCAATAACCGTGGTCGTATCTTCTAACGCAAGTTCTTGAGAAGCAGCAACGATTTCAAGAGAATCGCTTACGTCTTGTTTTTTGTGCATATGGTGAATTATTTTATTAAAGTTATCATCATGGGCACGTAAAGCATTGAGAACTTGCCAGATGACATTATACTTTTGGTTTTTTTCTAAGGCTATTTCCGGCGGAATATCGGCGGGTATCCCAACGGGTAGAATGATATAGCCTCTTTTTTTACCCTCTGCTCGACGCATAACACGTCCTATTGCTTGAATAATCTCAATTTGACTTTTGCGCGGGTGTAAAAATAGAACAGCATCAAGAGCGGGTACATCAACACCTTCAGACAGACATCTTACATTGGTGAGCACACGGCAGGTATTTTCCCCCGCATCTTCTTTTAACCAGTCGAGTTGTTTTGTACGCTCTTTAGCACTAAAGGTTCCATCAATATGGGCAAGGGTACAGTTAAGAGGGGGAGTATCTTTATAGTTTTTATGAAGAGCGCGCAAAGATTCTTGCACTTTTTCTTTTTTGAATCTTTTGCATATGCGTTTAGAAGTATCAATATCTTTGCAAAAAGCTAAAGCTCTACGCATAGGCTTGGGGTCATCTTCAAGATCAAGTTTCAGATCCATTTTGGTAAGGGCTCTATAACAGCCATTAATCTTGGTCCTATCGTCAAGAATAAGTTCATAATCCTTATCGGTAATCAGATGTTGAATGGATTGGCTTACTTCTTTTTCGTTGACAACTAATATGATAACTTTACAAGGTGATAACAGCTTATCCTCTAAAGCACGTGAAAAGTTGTAAGTGTAAAGTTGTTTGCCATAGAGTTTTTCATTATCCATGGACACCAAAACGTTATTGGATAAGACAGCATTCCTTTTCAGCTTGTCACTAAAAATCTTTGGGGTTGCTGTCATGTAGAGGCGTTTTTTGCCTCGAATAATGCTATTGTCATGAACCTTGATAAACTCAGATTCACACTTGTCTGTTCCTAACACAGCTCCAGTGGTACGGTGTGCTTCATCACAAATGATCAGATCAAATTCGGGTAACCCATGGTCTTTTTGAGCATCCGAAATCACTTGAATGGAATGATAGGTTGAAAAGATGACCGTCATTGCATCTGCTAGGTTTTCACAAGCTTCTTTGGCAAGGGCTTTCGCATCTGTTGTAGCAGGGAGAACAAGGTCTGATGTTTCCATGCCAACAATATCATCTTGGTTTTTACGACGCTTTCCCACTTGTGTATCGGAACACACGGCAAAGGAGCGTAAAGGCACTTGTGCATCGGCTGTCCATTCACGGATTGTTTGCGAGACTAAAGCCAGAGAAGGTACCAGAAACAAAACACGCTTGCCTTTTCCTGCTATGGTTTCTGCTATCTTAAGGCTAGTGAACGTCTTGCCCGTTCCACATGCCATAATCAGCTTGCCACGGTCTGCTTCTTTTAAACCTTCACAGACTTTCTTGATGGCTTCTTCTTGATGGGGACGAGGCTCTTTTGTTGATTTAAGAACAATTTCTTTTTTCGTTGCAAATATTTGCCAATCTATACGACTGTTTTCCATATGACGAAGGTCAATACGATAAACGGGTATCGCTTGTCCTTTAATCATGGCATTCACATTGTCACTTAATTCTACTTCCGTGCTATCAACGAGAAGACGATATTTGAAAATGTCTTTTCCAGATGCCGCGATAAAGCTATCAATATCCTTTTTACTAATCTGATGATCTGCTTTATAACACTTACACTGAATAGCCACATATCCTTCTTGATGACGAAGCTTAGCCACCAAATCAATACCGATATCATTTTTATTCCAACCTTCATGCTCTTTAGCCCATTCATAATAGGTTTCTACCTTTTCGTAGCGTCCATAATGAAGAGGGTCTTTCGTCAAATAAGCCATGATAAGGTTTTCAAACAATGTTCCTAATTCACGGGGTGATTTTGCTTGTTGACGATAATATTCTAAGAGAGAGCGTAAAGAGACATGTTCATGATCGGAATGATGAGGGCGAAGCATAAAGAATAAACTCCATAACAATATATTCTATTGATTAATTCTCTTCAAAAGAATCGAAATGAAGTTAATTAAATCCATTTTGAATGAATAGTATGAAAAATGCGGGAAATGCTAAAAAGCGGATAAATTTTTTTCAAAAGGTTTTTTTAAAGCTGTTTATCCACAGCCTATGACATGAGATCAGATCAGCAAAATAGTGAAATTTGCTGTTTATTTGATGTGTTCATCAAGACAAATGAACCATGGGCTTTAAAATATCAGAATGAGTATTTTGATAGGTTTTATGAAGCATATTATAGAGAGGTTTTGAAGGTTTCTCAAACCCTCAAAATACCCTCAAAAATATACCGTGGGTTGTATTTATAAGTTGTATCTTGATATAGGTTGTTTATTAAAAAAATAACTTATTGAAATATAATGACTTTTATTTTTTGATTGAAAAAAATATATAAAGGGGGGTAAAGGGAACCCTCAAAACCCCCATACCCCCCCAAAACTAATGATGGGGAGTGCTTTGAAGATTCACTCTATGAATGCAAGGGGATATGGTTGAGCAAATTTATCCTTTATATTTATGGGGATATTGATGTATTAACCATTGACGGGCTAAACAGTTTTGTTTAAAGGTTTCTTTACATAAATGTGGGGGAGAAATCTTCAGCAGTTAAAATAGAGCAGTTTTTGGGTGCCCCTTTTCTTTGGTAACAGAGGCATGTGCTTTTGTTAAAAGCGTTATAGGGCAGTGGCTGTTTTGAGTGGACTTGTTAGAGGTTCATGAAGTTCTTTTAAACAATGCTTCATGAAGTGTGCAAAGCGGGGGCAATCTGTATTGTTTTCTGTATTTTTACGCCAAAGCTCTCTTTTGAGAATTTTTCGTGCCATTGTTGTTTTCTTTGGCTTGTTTACAGGTGTAAGTGTTTATGCGCGCTCTTCGGCTGTTTTTCATTCCCCAACCGATAATTTTTCTCGCCAACAATCTGAGAAACAGCAATTAGAAAGAATTGAGAATTTACGCGCTTTAACGCCTAAAAGGATAAAGACGCCTTCAGAGCAAAATCCAGAAACGCTTTTGGGTGGGAAGCAATGTTTTCCCATTCATGCTCTTGTTGTTGAGGGAGTGCATCATGTCAAAAAGCGCTTTATATCAGCCGTAACAGAGCCTTATGTTGGAAGATGTATCGGGCTTGTCGATATTCAGCTCTTAATCAAGAAGTTAACCAAAGTTTATTTGGATCAAGGCTATGTGACGGCGCGTTTTTACATTCCTGATCAAGATATTAAAAACAGCAAGGCGCTCAAATTTGTTGTCGTTGAGGGCAAGCTTTCAGAGATTTACTATAATGGTTCACCGGCATCTCGTTATAACAATGTTGTGTGGAGTGCTTTTCCTGGGCTTCAAGGTCATGTTTTGAACATGCGCGATATTGAACAGGGGCTTGATCAGATCAACCGTTTGAGTTCAGCGCACGCTCAAAGCGAACTTCTTCCAGGGCGTGAAGAAGGGAGCACCATTGTCAATATTAACAATCATCCCGATAAAACTTTCAAGGTTACTGTTTCTCATGACAATATGGGACAAGCCTCTACGGGTTATGCGCGTTATAGTGCGGGCTT
>NZ_JACX01000039.1 GCF_000518085.1 Bartonella grahamii ATCC 700132 | reverse complement strand
TTTGCTTTTGCCGTTCGCTTTGCTTGCCAAGGTGAAACGCCTTGGCTAAAGCCATAAAAAAAACGGCTAAAGCCGCTGTAAACATAAGAGAATATTTCTTTAACCAAAAAATCATAAGCGTTGCTCCCGAAACCGCTTGGCAACAATCACTATGCCCGTTACAGCCGCTAAAACCATGATGCCTGCTAATGCCCATTGAATTGGTCCATTGCCTGCTAACAAGCCACCAAAACCAGAACAAGACCCTATAATCGGGGCAAGTGCTTCTATTTTAAGAAGTCCGGTTGCCGTTTTCGTTTCTACCCTTTGATAATTCGAAGAAACATAAGACCCTTTTGCCCATAATCCTGCTTCTGCTGCTCGACGGTTGGCTAAACCTGCAAGAGGCTTCCCACCGACCTTATTCCATTTCTGTAATTCTAAGGGTACGGCTTCATAATCGCCTTGATTAAGCTTCTTCAACAATGTTGACTTGCGAAAAGCAGCTGTTCCTACATTATAGCAAAACGAGACTAATGCCGCGAATTGGCAATCCGTTAACGAAACCGTGACCGATTCCTCTACCGTCTTCTCAAATTGCTTTAAGTCTTCACAAAGGATTTCTTCTGCTTGCTCTTGGCTAATACACATGCCTTTTTTGACAAGGGGGTGACTCGCATTGCTGGTGTGACCATAACCAATCGTCCAGACACATGCCGTATCTCTATAAGCCTCTAAACGCAAACCTTCCCATTGTTTGATAAGCTCTAATCCTTCTTTCGATATCTTTCTCATCTGACGCTCCATAAAAAAAAAGCCCCACAAAAGTGGGGCTGGATAAAATGATGTTCTAATCAATCTCGCACTAATTATAATAAAATGGGTCGCTACATCCACGGGCGCCTATTTTTTCATCTTCTACATAACGAGAATGCGCAAAATTCCGTACAAGATGATCATTGTTAGAGCCACCAGTCCAATCGCCTCCTCCCAACATAACATTTATGTCTACACGTAAACTGCTTCCTTGCTCCCCTGTATGCCATTTAGTCACTGGATAACAACCAGACAAATATTGCCACACATAACCGCAACCATCCTCACAACCAATATGCGAAATCATCCGTCTATTGTTTGTATCAACGTGTCCTCCAGACGTCTTAAGAGAAGGCGCTTGATTGCCGACAATACTGGTTGCTTGATTACTTCCATACATGCATGGCGAAAACTCATCACTCGTCAAAAATCTCTTATTAACAGACCAAAAATCAAATGCATGATCCGCATAGCTACGATTGGTCGTAATCGGAACACCATATGCCGACTTTGCATTTTCACCTGTCCCTGATTGAAGATAAATATCAACCAAAATATTATGCCACGGATTGTAAACCATCCCTTCTGGACTACTACGCGGGCGGTGATTTAAACACCAAACAGAATTGGGCAAAATATCCCCCGCTTGATAACCCGATAAGAGATGACCTTCGATCTCACCAACATCCGCACATAGCGTATGAAATCCGCCAATCTTTTCAGAATTATCCTTTGTATAGCCATCAGGAGCCGTCGGATTTTGCGAAAGGTCAAAGGATAGCTCATTCGTCTGATCTTTTAAGATGAGATATATATAATAATCCTTTCCTGCTTCAAGATCTTTGTCAAAAGTCATCCTTCCACGCCCTAGAACGCGGTAAAAGAGGTACCTACCCCCATTCTCACCACCATGATAAAAGCGAAAACATGCCCCTTCATTGATCACAAGACCTTTTCTATTTTCCGGATCGGCTTCCAGAATTCTGTCAGGTTGATCAACCATTAGATTCAACGTCTCATTCGCTTGAATAAAGAAGGGCACTATTTTGACTCCCTCCATCATTCGTGCTTTTTGTTCAACTAACTCTTTAAGAATGGGTAGGATGCTTTGATGATCGCTTTTGCAAAGATTTTTTTGTTTGTTGACGTTTTCTTTCATTCTCAAAATGAGTTATCATGGCCCGTTCCTTCTTGCTCGTATTGCTTAAACCAAAAGTATCATTGTCCATAAATTGCTGATATCCAGCTATGATGAGATCGGTTAGGAACGAGGCACTTTTCGGAGGTTGTGTAAAATAAATCCCCTTTGAATCCTGCAATTTATATCGAAAACCTGCTTTTTTCATGCACTCATATACTGAAGCAAATTCACTTGCATACGAATTCATATCACTAGAAGAAGCATAAACCGGTTTCCAACCACATTTTAAAAGTGATTGTTCGATTACAGCCCGATCTGCTCTAGGCTTTTCCCATAAAACCAAAGTCGATGGGGGAGGATTGCCTAACTGACATCCAGCTGTACTTAAGAGAGCCATGCTGCTCAATAGTTTTAAGATTTTTTTCATTTTTCCCCTCCTCCATAGTTTTTTCCAAAAACTCTTGTAAGAAGATGTGAATTTCAAACCAAGAGCTTTCTCCACCTTTTCAATCTGTAGATTATCAGCCGCATTTTCTTCAGTACGAAAATTGATAATATCATCATTATATTTATTAACTCTATCAATTAATACTGCAACATCATCTAAGGTATAGGTTTTCATGAATTTTCCCCTGCATACTCTTTAATTCTTTTACAGAGAAATTCATAAAAATTACTTGCGTAATATTCGGAATCTTCAGATGTATACTTGAGATAGAGTGGGCATTCACCATCCCGAAACTGCGTATAATCAAAATAAAAGGTTTCACCAAAATCAGTTGTGCAGATAACAAGTTGTTTGGGGTCCGTAAAGCCATCTCTTCTATCAAGCAAATTTCGGTAAACAATATCACCAGCAGGAATACCTGCACAGATTTCATAAATACTAAATATTTCTTCACCTCCAATTTCTCCCCCTCCATAATTTTTTAAAAAACTCTTGTAGGAAGAGGTAAATTGTAAATCGAGAGTGTTCTCAGCTGTTTTAATCCGTACATCATCAGGTGCATTATCTTGAGTACCAAAATTAATAACCTGACTATGCATATCAACATATTGTGCAACATCTAATAAAGTATAACTTTTCATAAATTTTTCTCCATAAGTCACAGTGTGTTTTTACTCATAATGAGTGTTTCTACTGATCAATATTCTCTACTATAGCCAATGGAATTGGGATTACATTGATAGAATATAAAGGATGTTTTCTTGAAGGAGCTCTTTGTCTCATTTGTCTCTGTGCAATCATCTCGCATTTACAATATATGATGGAATTAAAGGAAGTGATCATTAAAGTTTAGAGAGCGCCTTTTAGAGATATTATTTCAATATTTGCAATAATTACTTTTTCTTTTTTTCCTACTTAGAATTTTTTTTTGAAATCCAACAAATAACTTTTCTGATAAAACTTGTCTTTGGCTTCATAGGCGCAACAAAACTCTTATCTTGATAAAATGAGTAGAGAACCTCAGCCATAGGACCTTCTTGTGTCATAGGATATAACATAATAGGCCTACAATCGACTCCAATAGGAGCTCTTCCTGATACCATTCTTTCCACATTTGTACCTGTTACTATCTGTCCTTTTTCTTTCCAAGAAGAAACTGTTTCAGGCTCAAACAGCTCATCTCCCTGATAAACTTTTTTACCTTTAAATTCCACAGGTTCAGCTGCTCCCATAATTTTTTTCTTTATCCATTTCATGATTCATAAGCCCCTTCAATTTTTTCAAAATAATCAATGTATTCTTTGTTCTAAATAGACTTAACAAACTCTCCTTCCAAGAAGTAGGTTATTCCTCGCTAGAAAACTCTGAGTGATTATCGAAATCCTTTTGCCACCTGTTTAATTAAAGCGTAGCTCACTTGCTTCACCTTTGCTACTTCTTTGGCTAAAGCTAATGCACGTTCAAGGTGGGTTTTGTTGATGCTTTCGTCAAAGCCTAGGTGATCCCCTGCCGTAAAGCTTTTCTGATAAGATTGTAAGGTCTCAACATCACCCAATAAAGCAAGAGCGCCAAGATGAAGTAAAGCATAATCCGTATCGTTTGCTTTAGACGTGGTGCTTTTTTCCCAAGGAGCAGCGCCATAATCAGAGCGAAGTCTTTCAGAAAGATCAATTTCTTCGACTGACCATTCTAGCGCATCATCAAGCGCCTGTGTTAAACGATCCGCAGTGACTTCTGGTTCAAAGATTTCTAATCCCTTGGCTTCAAAATTAAGCTGTATGTCTGGAATATCTTCTGTGTGGGTAGGATCAATGAATTTGCAAGCGGTGGAAAGAATGCCCGTGCTAATCATAAAGGCGCTATCAAATTGCGGGTAATCTTTGGCAATTTCATCGTTATAAAGAATATCTACTTCACGATCGGCCAATTGATAACTTGCCATATGGTCATTCTCATTGATTTTCTCGGTTGACCAGCCTAGACTTTTTAAAAGTGCTGTCGCACTTTCCATAGTGAGACGATCATCAGTGTCATCTGCTTCATCCACTTCCTCTGCCACTTCAACAGAAGTTGTTTTAGAAGCAACAGATGCTGTTTGCGGATCCAAGCTTAAAATCGGAGCGTTTTTCGGAAAACCTGCTCGATAACCCCGTGCAAGAGTGAGGAGATTATCAATTCTATATTTTGAGATTTCTTCCACAAAACCTAAAGGATTTCCCTTTCTAAAATTCTCCTTATAAGATTTGAGCTTTTCAACATCCCCAATCAAAACAAGCGCAATAAGGTGACGCGCTACAAGATCAAGTTCACTATCTGGGGGAAAAGCTACATAATCATAAATGATTTGATTCACATTTTTCCGATCAGCCCATTCAAGAATATCCGCACTGATCTGCTTTAGCTTGCCTTCATCTAATTCAGTACTAGAAACTGTATAAACTTCTTCTGCTTCTTTGAGGGCTATATATTGAGGCATATTATAGAAAATCTCTTTATGAGCCGTGGAAAAGCTAAGTGTTGAAAGTGAAGCCTTAAATGCAACAATCGGCTCTTCTTCATCACTTTGAAGGTTATACATTATATTGATGATACGGTCTTTACTTATAAAATAAGCATTGCGATTGTAGTTTTTATCACGATAAACTGTCCAACTCATTTGTTTTAATTGCTCTGCAACTTTATTGAAAGTAATCAAAGCTTGTGGACTGAGATGTGCTTCTGCAGCCTCTCTCTCATGAAGAATTTTCAGATGTTTTTCAGAAAATTCAACAGCGTGATTCACATAGTCTTCTAATTCTTCATCAAGATTTTGCAAATGACTAGGAATCTTATCCTCTGCGATAGAATCTTGATAGGATTTTAGGGCATCAATTTGACCTGTCAATGCTAAACAAGCCAAATGCCAAATCACAGCTGGATAATAGCTATATTTTTGGATAAGCGTTTTGCTTTCTATTGATGCTTGTAAATCTTGGGCACGTGCCCATTGTATTATCCGCTCAGAGATTTTTGTCAACTCTTGCTCATTCAATATCTCTACATAAATATCAATTCCTTTATCAACCCCACGAAAATTCTCTCCTCCAATCGTATTAAAAGATCGATAAATATCCGTAGGTCGTACAAGATTACGTTGTCCACAAAAATGAATATATTCGCAAGCTACAGAAATCTCTTCATTAGATATTTTAGCCTCAAGACGAACATTGTAATTATCATGAAGACGTATAAAGCCAAAATTAAACTGAATAAAACGGTCTGGCAAAGAGAGAAACATTCTCCCAGGTTCCGTAGAAAACCACCCTTGGGTTTTAAGAATACGGCTTGCTGCTGTAAGGCTTATCGAGTGCTGTTTGGCCTTTTTACGCGTTAGAATATCGTCTAACTCCCCGTTTTTATAAGCTTGCGCAAAAAGAATGAGGCGCTCAATCCACCCTATTGTTTTGTAATCTGCAAATTCTGGTACATGTAATTGGGGTGTAAACTCAGAACTTTTTAAAGCCTTAATATCACCAAGTAATGCTTCTGCAACAGCAGAATGATTGGCTGCTTTTTCACGTAATTTTTGTTCAATATCTTGTGCTTTCCCCCAAGCAATAACCCTATTTAAAGATTCCTTAACATGGCTTTCTGAGAGATCTGAAGCCGTAACATCGAAATCCTCTTTCGCAGAAAACAGCGTATCTTCATACTTATCCTGTGATACTTCACCACTAGCATATTCCCAAGCAAGGCAATAGGCAGCAGTGGTAAGATCAGCTGATAACCGAAATTTTCCACCCTCCTCTCCATAATCTACAACATCATAACTAATGCCTACAATGCGATCGGGAAAATGATAATGCGCAAACATACTACCATCTTCAGCACGGTAAGATTCCCAACCAAGTCCTTTTAAAATTTCTGTTACATCTTTGGTTCGCATCGTCATGCCCCTGCGTGTTCCATAATTCTTTTACAGAGAAATTCATAAAAATTACTTGCGTAATACTGGGGATCGCTAGGTGGAAATCTAAGATAGAGCGGGCACTCACCATCCTGAAACTGAGTATAATCAAAGTAAAAGGTTTCACCAAAATCTGTTCTATTGACAACAAGCTGCTGTGGTTTTGCTAAACCATTTTTTATATCTGTTAAGTGATAATAAACAATATCACCAGCAGGATTATCTTCAAAACTTGCGTTATAAATGCTAAAAATTTCATAACCTCCAATTTCTCCTACTCCATAATTTTTTAAAAAACTTTTGTAGGATGAGGTGAATTGTAAACCAAGAGTTCTCTCAGCCTTTTCAATCAATATATCATCAGGTGCATCCTCTGCAGTGCCAAAGTCGATAACATCCGGATACTTATTAATTAATTGTGCAACATCAGCTAAGGTATAGGTTTTCATAAGTCCTTCCCCCCTAAAAGGGATTAACAATTCTTGCATTTTTTGAAAACAAAAAAGAATGACGGCTTTAACAGTGTATTTCAAAAGGAAACCGCCCGACAAAAAGCGTCATTCCAAATTAGTTATAATTCTTTTACAGAGGAATTCATAGAAGTTACTTGCGTAATGCTCTGAATCTCCAGATGCAATTTCAACATAGAGTGGGCATTCACCATCCCGAAACTGAGAATAATCAAAATAAAATGACTCATCCAAATCATTTGTACAAACGACAAGCTGTTGTGGTTTTGCTAAACCATTTTTTATATCTGTTAAGTGATTGTAAACAATATCATCACTACGTGCAATCTCAAAGTCTATAAGATAAACGCTCATTATTTCTTCATAACCAATTTCTCCTCCTCCGTAATTTTTTAAAAAACTCTTGTAGGAAGTTGTAAACTGCAAACCGAGAGTTTTCTCTGCTTTTTCAATTAGTACATCATCAACTCCATCATCAGCAGTACCAAAATTGATACGATCGCTATACTTATCAACTAGTACTGCAACATCAGCTAAGGTATAGGTTTTCATAGATGATCCCCCTAAAAGTGATTAACAATTCTTGCATTTTTGAAAACAAAAAAGGATGACGGCTTTAACAGTGTATTTCAAAAGAAAACCGCCCGACAAAAAGTGTCATTCCAAATTAGTTATAATTCTTTTACAGAGGAATTCATAGAAGTTATTGCATAATATTGTCATATTTGTTATGAGAAAGACCTTGTCCATTGGGGCGAACAATATCAATTAGCGGCACGCCATTGCCGGCTTTTCCCACCGTGGGGCGGAAAACAGAGCCAACCCCATCAGCGGCTTTAATCCCTTGGCTTTCTTGTGCAACAGGACTTCGCGCTCCAAGCGCTTGTGCTTGCAACAACAAAGGCTGAAAAGCTAAGCAAAAACTTAAAACAAGTGAAAGCCCCTTGTGGATCCCACGCTGCAAAACACCAAGAGCATGCTGCCCTAACGCACGTCCATATCCCAATTTGTGCTTTTGATCTTTCAATCCCCGCATCTTCAGCTCCTCATAAAATTCTTTATCTCTTAAAAAAACAACCCATATGGGTGTAAACAGCGCAGCGATATTTTTTACCGCCCCTTTGCTCTAAAATCTCAATAATGCCCGCACTTGAAATAACCCTGTCTTATTCCCCTTTTCTCGCACTGTTGATTGGGTTAAAATATTCGAATAAGACACATCAACATCCGTAATGTCTCCGGTTGCATGGAAACCCAGAGTTGCCCCAACGAGGCGCCCGCCAAAACTGTTTTTGCTTACATCATTGGCTACAGCCCCCAGATCAAGCGCCATATAAGGGGAGAATTGGCTCATAAATTTACGCCCCATTCTCGAAGAAAAACCTGGCAACAACAGCGACAATTCATTGCGCCAAAAC
>NZ_JACX01000038.1 GCF_000518085.1 Bartonella grahamii ATCC 700132 | reverse complement strand
AAAGAACAATCAAAGGAGGTCATTTCTCATCAAGTTTACAAGCGCATCTTTTGAAAATGAATAAAACCATACCAACCCTTGCATTGATTTTTGAACTTGTTGAAGGAGGGCGTTTTGAAATAGGCTTGCCTTCACTCCCTATGACATTGTGTTGATCACCCTATTTGTTAAGTCATGCAAAACTCATTGTAGAGCCTTGTGATCATTTACCAGATGGTTTTAGCTGCACAAGATGTTTATAAGCGTGATTGGAAGCTTTTAAAGGATAAAGGAATTATTCAACAAACTTTAGAGCTTTTATGCTGTTGCAACTATCTTCGTGAAATTTATGAAGACAAAAAACCCAAAAGGCAGTCGGCCTACAAAACGCTATGAATAGCCCACCTTGGTGAAAAATCATAGGACCACACAATAGAGAAATCTCTTTTGAGAGTTTTTCAAGCCAATCGCTCAAAGCTCTTTTTAGTGATATTCTCTTCATTGCTCTTTTTTCAAAGAAAATGATCAGAGTTCTTCTTACAAAGAGTTTTGTTGCTTTTGGAGAGTTATTCCAATGTTTATGTTATTTTTTAAATAATAAAAAACATTATATTTTAATATTTTTGTTTAGGATCTCGAGCTACTCTATGGAAATTTCTATTTTTGTAAAAAGTCCAAACGTGCAACAGTATGGTAAAATATATTTTTATGACATTGGTGATTATCTCTAGAGAAAAGAAAAACTTACGATAATAGAAGTCATTTGGGAGTATTGATGGTATTACGTGAATATCAGCTACAATATCATCTGGATTTATATTACTCGTAATTGGCATTTTGGATGCATGGCTCATTTGTTCTGCGAACTATTGGACTTGAATGTTTAATCTATAAGCCCAGTATTGATGGTATTAGAATAAACGCCATCTTAATTTGTAAGTTTAATCGAATGCAAATTGAGAACATTCGATATAATAACAAGCGTATGCTTCTTAGCTAGCCCCCTTTAAGTAAGATAATAAGGCCACCTGCTATACTGTTCTGATTGGGGTTGAGCTCAGCTTTATAATAAACATCAAGCTGAAATACCTATAATTCTTTCTCATCAAAAATCTTGAATAAAAAAGGCAAGTTGCTATTTAAATTACTGCTAATATCAAAAAAATCAAAGCCAATTTTGCCACCATCTTTGACACTTTTAGTATATAAGATTCCGATACATGAGACAAGCACCATATCGTTCTTCCATCGGTATGTCCTATATCTATTCACGAAACATAGCTGCTTCAGAGTGGGAAACACTATATATTTGTAGCAATTTCTTTTAATGTATTCATATCAAAATACAAATCCGATACCTTTCGGCAAAATTTATCAAGATAAATAAACAATTCATCAGAGAGATATATCTTTTTTTCTCGAATTCTCATTAAATCCTCAGTTTTATTATTTAACGGATGCGCTTCAAAATTACTTGCACGATTTCCTGCTAATTTGGTAGGCATATAATGATTTATGATGTTACAAAAACTACAATCTAAAGGGCCAGAAACATTACTTCCAACCATACCAACGTAGTTATTTTTATTCTCAAAACACTTATATAATTCTTTAATATTACTTGCAAATGGCTTATAGACAAAAGCATTATAGCCATATTCGTGAATTTTTTCATAACCACATTTCACGAATGTCTCATCAGCGATATTTAAGAAACCCAAATCTGGAATTTTTGAAGGAAATTTCATAGGCTGTTCTATTCCAAACAAATTATTCTTATCTATCCTATCAATAAAATAATTCCACTGCTCAAAATTAATACTTGCATTGAAATCAATAATAAATTTTACATTTTTGTTTTCATTAACAATTGCAATTGTATCATCCAAATACTGATTCGATGATTTCAATTTTATCAAATCGTAATTACGTATCTCATCATCAATAATTTCACCTATTCCTATCGTTTTAATAGATTTTATTAATCCAGAATTAATAATTTTAGCCATTTCAACTTTTTTAAAAAAATCTTCCAACCCAAAGAAATAGCTTAAAGAATTTGAAAAGTGTTTACTTTTATTTATTGATCTTTCATTTACAGATTTTATAAAATCGTCCGGCATTTCTCCGTGACTAGGTGACAATGGCAACTCCATAGCAAAGGGCGAAATAACTTTATCCCGAACAGTAAATAAAATTATCAGTTCTGTTTTTTCAACTAACACACCAGAAGAACTGTGAAAAGAATCCGATAATTTATATTTATTGGTGTAAACTCTGATGCGTATATCCATATTTTATCTCACAGCCAGAAAAAAAATCCCGTATCATATTTAACTGAAATGTATTCTCGTACTTTTTTCTATTTTCAAAATTAACTAAAATGAACTCGGGAGTAGCGATACATATTAGAGCTAACACTTCTGCCAAATCGAATCTCTCCGATAAAGTAATCGTCACACTATATGGTACGCTATATTTTTTCATACATTCTATGTTACGCACCCACTTTTGTTTATATTTTTTACTGTCTAGATTTCTTATCTCTGAAATAACATCTGTGCCTATTTGTATCCCTAAAAAGAACGGATTACTCTTTAATAGCTTCAAATATGGTTGAATATAGATATGCCCCCCTGTTGCAATCCGAAAATATTTTTTACAAATGAGACACATACAAGTATATTTATGAAGTAAATCATAATCGAGCTCAAAAGGCTCTCCACCAGAAAGAATAATAAAATCAGATTTTATGTCATTTATTGTATATAAAGATTCAGGCAACGCATCATCTCTCACCATACATTCCATCGAATACGGACAATGATTGCAGCCCGCACTGCAATTTTTATTACAAATTACAATATTATCGCCCATGAATTTTCTTATTCAAGTTCATATAATCCAATACTAATTGTTTCATGAAAATATTTTGGTATAGACAAAGATCAGAAATTTTTTTAGCCACAAACGCTTTTATCATTGGTAAAGCTTCATCCTTTGATATAGACAGCAAATGAGAAATATAGTCTATCCGTTCTTCTAAATTGAGAGATAATCTTGGACTGGTGAAAAATGTTAAGATATCCAATTCCGGACTGGCTTCTTGACATAAATCCCAATCCACTACCATAAAAGAACTATCAGGAGTAACAATGATATTATCAGGATGTAAATCTCCATGTGATAAGATTATATTCTTGCTTAATCGATCTTGAAAGATTTTATTGATTTGATCAATAATCGCCTTTTGATGTAGCAAGTCCATTTGGCTCAATACAGTACCCCGGATAAACTCCCATTCGATTACTTCATCGCAAAGTGTTATCAAATTTGGTGCAGGATAGAGACTTTGTCGAAAAGAGCCATCCTTGATGTTTTCATTAATGCACGATGCTTCTGGATAAATTTGCCCATAGCAAAACTCTTGATGCTTGCGTTTCAAGAAATGTTGTTTTGACGATTGTGCATTTTCAGGCTGTAACCAAATGATTTCTTTTTTTCTGACAAAAATAATTAAAGCAGACACCCCAAAAATCACAGCCATAATCACTGCCAACCACAAATTAGCTTGCCAGAATGTTGAAAAAACATGACCGTATAAAAAACTGAATGCAAAGGATACAACAGCTGTAATAATGGCTGTAAATGATAAAACAGTCGCGATAGCTTTGGGATCAATCAGTGAATTTATAAGAAGAGACGACAGATAAGATCGATAAGCAGATTTAAAAACACATAGAAGTAAAAATCCTAATATAAGAGCCGCAATGATTTGAAATGACATGAGAAAAAAAGCAATGGTTACCATACAACCAATCATTAAGACGGGAAAAATAGGATTTTGAAACTTTGAAAAATATTTCTGAAACAATATATTGGAACTTGCTGAAAAAAAATTCCCAATGATAAAAATAATCGAAACCAAAATAGCAGGTTGAAATGACAAAAAATCAGAAAATGCGATAGAAACAGTTCGATTATTAACCAAAATAGCAAAAGCTGAAACTGCACTTAAAAAAATAAGAGTGAAGCGATAAGGATTTTTGACTTCTTTACGGCTGGCGCACATAACTGTGAAAATACTCGGATGAGCGTTGATATGAAAACTATCTAATCCCTTCGTCAGTTTTGAAAACATAAAAATAGCAAAAATTAATGAAAGGACTTGAAAAATCACAGGCAATGCAGGATGCACATAATAAAGTATTCCCCCTAAAAAAATAAGTACCGTTGTCACACTATAGGTAACAGCAGCCACTTCGGACTTAACGGAAAACAGTGTGCGATGCTTTGGTACTACAGAAAAGAGTAAACTATCTTCCGCACCTGAGAAACAAGCGGCTGCTAATGTAATACACAACAAATAAGTGGCGTAAGCAAAATATGCATAATTCATAAAAAGAGCTAAAAAACCGCAAAGAAAGAAAAACAGCCCAGTATAAATAACGCGCTTACTTCCATAAACATCTGATAATAAACCCAAGGGGACTTCTAGGATCAAAGGAAGCAATAAAAAATAACTACCGATTAAAACAATATCCGCTTGCGACAAATGCAATTTTTCCGACAAAAAAAGTGGTAAAACAGCAACCACTAGAGCAGTAGACTTGCTAACACTATAAATCTTAAATTGCTTAACCTTATCCACAAAATACCTTCCCACGACATCCGCTACATGCGCCAGATTCTTTCAAAGATTTTAAAACGCTTTGAGCAGACCAATCTATTGCCTCATAATTTTGTAGATTCCCAAAAGCTTCTGAATAAAAGCAATTTTTTAAATCTCCATTATAGTCCAATACCAAGGATGAAAATGGAAATAAACACATTAACGGCGACGAAACGTACGTAGAATTTTCGCCTAAGTAATAATTAATACAATTTACAAAATTTTGTGACGTCCATGAGATTTTCCTTTCTTGGAACTTTTTATCTATATAAATCTGGAGGGGGGATTCTTTCCTTGATAATTCATCTCTCAAATGAAAAAGTGAGGCGTTTGGCGGAAGAATTTTGTTTCTTAAAGCCTTAGATCGATCCTTTGTATTATTTTTTCTAGAAAAACTAAATGACGACGTATCGAGCGGGCTGAATCCGATATAATCGACATCTTTGCTTATACAAAAATCGATAAAATTAATAATATTTTCTAGAATCTCTTTGGTAACTGTCGCTCTTATTCCTATACTTTGCAGAGGTTGAAGATTCTTAACTGTTTCAATGTTTTTCCACACACGATCAAATTTATTCGCCCCCCGTATATCATAATATCCCTGGACACTAGTCGAATCCATAGAAATAACAATTTCTTTTATGTCATACTGTGAAATCCATAAATTTTTATGCAATAAGATGCCATTGGTATTTAATTCAACAGGCAGACCTAGTTCATTTAACGTTAATAAAATATCTTTAAGCTTCGGATGCATTAAAGGTTCTCCCCCAGAAAGCATCACTGAGGCAGCTCCTTTTTCTTTCAACATTCTAAATAAGGGTATTAAACTTTCTGGAGTATGCCAATTTTTTTCCTTAATTTTCCAGCAATCGCACATGATACAAGGGCTATTGCAATTCTGGATAATATGTATAATAGGTGTTACAGGTACCCATAATTTTTTAAGATCAAAAATCGAATCTGACGTACTAATCAAGTTTTCCTTCTTTAAAAGAAAACCATTCTTTTCTAGTTCTCTTAACAAGATTGAAAAATCTGATGCTAAAATCTCTGTCTCTACATTAAGCTTTGCCGCAACAGTTTCAATTTTCTGATTCTGTAAAAAACTGAATCAATTAAAAATATAGCTGAATCATTAAGCACAATAGTCTGAAAATCATTTAATCTAGTTATGCTATTCTCGTCGAGATTAATACGAAACATCCCCCCCCCTCCTAAATTGTTTCTTAATAATACAATGGATAAGGGCGCTGCTGCACCCTTATACTGCTTTTTTATTTTTTTCTATCTCGCACCAATGGTTTATAACAAGTTAAAGTTGCACTATTCACAGTGCCAATCACCTGCGGTTTTTTATATGACATAATATCCTCCTCATATTGTTATTATGTACCTTATTTATATTCAAGGCATTGAAGTTTACAACTTTATAATTGTAAAGTCAATTTAACTGTAATACGTAATATTCAGTTTGGAAAACAAATTGGCCTATACCGGTATAAATCGAAAAACTCTTGTGCTCAGCTAATTTCCATTTTAATTATTAAGTTCATTCAAAAAGTATTATTCCTGATTTCAATGGCTATTTCACTTCAATCGCAATAAGAAATATGCAATGCTCTGCTTTATCAAGTAATTTTAAAAAGGTTTTTTTGGGCTGAAATAAAGAATAGTTGTTGCGTAAATCAGCTTCTCAGAAGAAAAATTTTTCAATTATTTTTCTGTTTTAATTGTAATTTTGTGAAATACTACTTGCGGTGAAATTACTTTTAAAAGAGGTTCTACTCGATGCCAAAATACAAACTTTTATTTCTTATTAAAGATACAATCATATTGATTTATAATGATAATCTAGCATTATTCATATTGAATTAGACCCTCGAATAACGCAAGATTCTCTCATTCCAAACCTGTTTATGTTGAATCAATCAAAACCACTCGCTTGCAGATAACAAGCGGGATGAGTGTGTGGATCAAATTTGTATAAGAAAGAACTAAAAATGGTTCTTATGAATCGTCTTAATACAAGGGCTGTCGCAACATTGGGGGCTGGCAAATAGTGTGATGGTGCCCGGCTTGCTTCTTCATAAGCGTAAAGATGGTGGTGCTCAATGGCTTTATCGTTTTACCATTCATGGGCGGTGCCGTGAAATGGGCTTGGGTGCCTTGAGAGATGTTTCTTTAAAACAAGCCCGTGAATTGGCAACTGGATGGCGCTCTGTTCTTCGTGAAGGTCGTGACCCCATTAAAGAACGCAATAAACAAAAGCGTGAGGCAATAAGTAATCTCCATTATTTAAAAGATATCGCGTTGGATGCTTTTGAAAGCCGTAAAGCTGAACTAAAAGGAGATGGTAAAGATGGGCGTTGGTTTTTACCCTTAAAACTCCATATTCTCCCCAAATTAGGTTGTCTCCCCGTTTCTGAGATTACACAAACAGAGATACGCGATACCCTTGCTCCTATTTGGCATACAAAAGCAGCAACAGCTGATAAAGCTCTTACCCGCCTTAATATTTGTCTCAAACATGCGGCTGCCTTGGGTTTGGATGTTGATTTACAAGCAACAGAAAAAGCACGCGCTCTTTTAGGTAAACAACGCCATAAAACGCAAAATTTTCCAGCTATGGATTGGAGAGATGTCCCTGCCTTTTATAAAACACTTTGCGAAGCATCAACCTTAACACAACTGGCTTTGCGTTTGCTTATTTTGACAGGCGTTCGTACCAATCCTTTGTGTCATATTCATAAAGATCAAGTTGATGGGGACATATGGATTATTCCTGCTGAGAATATGAAAGGTCGACGTGATACTACAGAAGAGTTTCGCGTCCCCTTATCATCAGAAGCATTAGAAATCTTAAAACAAGCACGCTTGCTTTCTCGCAATGATTTCTTCTTTTCTGCAACCTACTGACTATCTAGAACAGCGCCGTGTCTATATGGATAAATGGGCGGCGTATGTCACTGGTCAAACCTAAGATATGGGGGCAACACCCCATTATCTGTGGATAACTTTAGCTCTCTTTTCTCTCATTCTCTCTCAATAAGACTCATAAATTATCACATAAGAAATTGTATGATAAAATATTGTTTTCTATAAATAAAATACCTTCAAAAATAAACCAAAATGTGGTTAATAAATAGTTATGATTTGTTGCCATTTTTATCGTGAAAGGATTTTAGTATGACAGAAAATGATATTCTTTTAACAGATCGTGAAAGTGCAAAACTGCTTCATATGAGTGTTTCAACATTCCGGCGTCATGTAACCAATGGATCTTTACCAAAACCTTTAAAATTTGACTTTTTATCGCGTTGGTTACAAACAGATCTTTTGAATGTCATCGAGCAAGCAAAACAGCAACGTCAAAGTGACGCGGCATAAAAAAACTTGTCACGTAAGGACGGACAAGGCTTTCTCAAGCTCATCACCCTAGAGAGTGCACAATCTGTCCTATGACGCAACGTTATAGGATTTAAAATGATGTGTTCTTTTAAGAATGCGCAGGGCATTACACGTGCCTTGCATGGGGTTTGGCATGGGCGTTATGGAACTGCCCGTTGCCCTGCTCATGATGATAGGCTGCCTAGCTTATCCCTTGCCAATGGACATGATGCGCGTCTTTTACTCTATTGTTATGCTGGCTGCTCTTTTAGAGAGATCATACAAGCGCTCATTAGAATTGGCTTGCTGGGGAAACAAGCCTTTTTTGATAAAGCTTATGATCAGATGCTCTCTTTCTCAAAACAGATTTCTGCTGATTTCAAACGAGCAAAACAGAAAGCAGAAAGAGAGACAAGAAATTGAAGAGATACTTGAGACTTTA
>NZ_JACX01000037.1 GCF_000518085.1 Bartonella grahamii ATCC 700132 | reverse complement strand
ATTATCATAAATATGAGCGGTTGTATCAAAAACCAATGCTTTGCCATTAACGATAGCATTGCCACACACCTTGGCACCTCTAAAGATTTTCGCATCATTATAGATTTTAGCATTTTCATAAACAGTTGCATTGAAAAGAACCGCGGCATTATCATAGACCCAGCAATTGCCATCATGGGATAAGTTACTTTCATTTTCAATAAAACCGCCGAGGTCTCCCGCCTTAACATCATCAAAATCTCTTAGAGCACGAATGCGGTGTAAAGTAAGACCATCAAAAGTGAATTTTTCATTGGTAAATTCGTATTTTTTTGCAGACTCTTGTTGATTAACAGGCGCGGTTTCATTTGCAATATTAGAGATAATGGGAGTGTTTTTTACTGTATTTTTCATAATTAAAACCTTGTCGTAATTAATTTTCTATTGACAACCCTATAAGGGCGTCGGGCGCTAGAAAACACGGCGACAAGTCCGCTGCTTACATTTTTCTCATAAAGAGTATTGTATGGTGTAAACACACCCGACAAAATTCTCATATACTAACAAAAGTATAAAAGATAGCCAATTTTTCAAAGCTTTGGAAAGATTGTTTCGTAATCTATCCGCTTGTCGTTTCAAAGTGTTTTCTAATCACTTGATTATTTATATAACAAAATACGTACTTATTGTCAAATAATATTTTATCTTTTTTGATATTTTTTCGTATTTTTTAAATACGTTGTGTATTTATAATATCTTATGCTTATTAATTGCTTCTTTTATATTTATGTGCTTTTAAAGCTATATTATGGGCTTTATAAAACGATTGCGTTATTTTCTGAATCTATACATTTATAATATTTAAAAACGCTCTCATAATGCGTATTTTTATCTTTATAACCTATCAATTTTTTTACTAAATGAATTTTAAATTTTTTGTGAATTTTATTTATAAGGGGCTTTAATTTAAACGACCTTAATAGCACCGCGCTCTTATAACAAATGCTTTCATTTGCATTTTTGCTTTCTCTATAGCTGTTATATTCTTTATAGCCATGGCATCATTTTCCATTTTCATAAGAGAAATGATAAATAGAATATATGATAATTATGATTTACTGCTTTTTATGAAAACATCTAAAGAGAGAATGATAATTATAGAGATGAGCAAAATCCCTTTTAATAAAATTTTGTCATTTTTGTCAGTTCTTTTTAGAACCTATATCGTTTTTTTTAAATGAGAGAAAATTAAAATCATTATATTTCAATATGTTATTTTTTATCAATTTTTCAAAAAAACAACCTACATCAACATTACAACCTATAAATTCAACTAATGTTATATGTTTTGTAAGGGGTTTTGGGGAGTAAACACCTTCAAAGCCTATAAGTAATATAAGACAATGAATATACATAATTCTGTTTAAACAAAGCTATCATTTTAGATTACGATATAATCTTTTAAAGCAATTCAAATAAGAGTATCTAAAAGTGCAAGTTTTTTCTTTTTAGAATAACGCATATAAACACTCCTTTTAAGATTGTATGTAAGTAATTTAACAAGAGAGGTATAGATTATGGTTATAAGATTCTATACCCCTTGTGAGTTTAGCAAGCCAAGTCTATTCAGTTTCTCTAATTTCTAGTTTTGGTAGGTTCTTAACGATTTTCATGGTTTCTAAACTTACGGTAATAACCCTCTGAAATAACTCTAGAGGGTAGGCAGGGTTGCCAATGGTTTCAACAGCATAGCTATTAGCATCATTAACAATGCCACTCTTTTTATCAGTCTTAACACATTGACGCCCCATAACCCATTCAAGAGCTGGTTTACCATTGACGATATACGCATAAGCTTCAAGAGGGATATCTGTTATTGTGATATTGCTATTGTAAAAAACAGTTGATTTATCCTTTTCCTTACTATTTCCAAAAAATCTCATTTCTGTAACGTAGTAAAATTTTTCGGGATTAAAGATATCAGTCTGTTTAGGATTGCCTTTTTTAAAGGTCACTGGATAAGGTTCTACAGTTTCATAGTTTACGTGCAAATGACCCAATTCACGTCCTGCTGTTACAAACTTCCAAAAATCTTCAGCAGTTTTTACACAAGGGATACGAGGCAATTCTTTAGAGAGGTTATCAGCATAACGAGCACGATAATCTTCCGAATGAAGTAGACCATAAACATAATAGAATAGATCATCTTTTGTTATGGTTTCATTAGGATAAGCGGCTTTAAAATGTTCTAGCCCCTCATCAGTAATAGCATCACGCCTCTGTAAATCAGCATTGATGCTTTTTTCTATAGAATTCGTAAATAAATGAGTTTGTTTCTTGTTTCTATCTTTTGAAACCGGAGTGTCTTCGTAAATATAGCGTGGAAAACATTGACCATTATGCACAACATGAAGATCAAGTATAGACTTAGATATCAAAACAGAAAAACCTGATTGAGTTCCCATACCTGAAATTTGTATGACCTTATTTTCAACCGCTTGCTCTATAGGGAATATCCGCGGCATTTGGTAAACCATTTCATTAAAGGCACGACTATAATAGAGCCACTGTCGTGTAAATGGACGATACAAACTTTGCGTAAGGCATGTAGTCTCAAATTCAAAAATCTTTCCTTTAGCTAAATGTTGTTTAAGTGCACGACTCCAACTAATTCTACTTGCATCCAAATTTACAAAATTGTTTACAGAATTTTCGCGTGTTTTGCAGTCAGTATGTGGGAAAGCATCATTAAAACGTTTCACTTCGCTGTTATAAAAAGTAATCATATTACTCATATTTTTAGCTAAAACTTCACTGCTTGAGTTATATACCCAAGCATCACGACTGCTCATAATACCACGAGAATAAGTTTCAAAGAGCTTTTTACCATGACCTTTTTTAATACCTAGAGCTAGGAATGTCTTGAAACTATCATCACGTTGACCAAGCCAATCATTATGCTTGTCTGGTGTAATTATTTTCCAACCGTTTTCACGTGTAATACCACCAACACTACCAAAGTACTGAAGCATCTCAAGTTTTTTTTCGGTGGAAAGATTATCTCCAATATCATGATAGTAAATTTTACAATCTCCAGAAACATTGGGATTTTTAATAAATAATGTTACGGCAATACCCGTCATACTACCATTGCCAAAAATATTCTCTCCTTCTTGAGCGTTATTTTTGTTCATCATATTTTTACGGATATCACCTCGTAAATTAAGCACATAAATACTCGTAAATTCTTGGGCTAAAGATTTTCGTAAACTATCCATTGCTGGCTTTTCTATATAGCTTGAACCAGAAACAAAACCGATTACCCCAGCATTATCAATACGGTCACTTGCCCAACGAATAGCGCGGATATAGCTATCATAAAGTGCTCGTATATTTGTTACTTTAGATTGAGCAGTATAAGTTTCACGAATGCGATCATCTAATATCGGGTAGGGAGTATTCTTTGCATTGTCGTTTTCGCTTTTTTGTCCTACCGAATAAGGAGGGTTACCAAAGATAACTTCAATATTTAGTTTCTTTTGATGCTCTAAATATTCACTGTTTTCTTTGAATAATTCCTGTAGAAGATTTTTCTCTTCAAGCATCTGAAACGTATCAGTCAAACCAATATGCTTAAAAGGAATATACTCACCTTTCATGATACTATGATAAGTCGATTCAATGTTAATCGCTGCTATGTAATAGGCTAGCAAAACAATCTCATTGGCATGGATATCATGACGGAACTTATATTCCATATCCTCTGGTTTTATGAGCTTTGATTGTAAAAGCCTTGTGATAAAGGTACCCGTTCCAGTGAAAGGGTCAAGAATAGAAACTCCACGTGACCCCAAGCTTTTTCCAAATTCATTGCGTAACACATCATCAACAGAATGAATGATAAAATCAACAACCTCAACGGGCGTATAAACAATCCCAAGCCTATCCGTGGTTTTCTTAAATGCCTTGGCAAAAAAACTTTCATAAAGTTTGATAATAAGATTCTGTTTTGCATGAGTTTCTGTAATACCTGCTGTACAGAACGTGACACTTTTGTAAAATTTATCAAGATCTTTGGTTTTTTCTTCAATGTTCGTTTTATCCAGTTCTCTTAAGATCTTGTCCATTGCTTGTGAAATGGCATTGTTCTGTACAAATTCATTACCGTCAAATAAAGCTTCAAACACGGGACGCGTGACAAGATGTTGCGCTAACATCTCAATGGCTTCCTCTTGCTTGATTTCACTGTTGACGTTGTTCTTTAATTCCTTATGGAATGCATCAAAGGCGTGAAAGGCTTCACTCTTTTCATCGGAAATCATATCTTTAAGATGATTGATATGGTTTTGAGCAATCTCAGCAACATTGTTCGCCCAAATGCCCCAATAATCCGTGATTTTAAAACTATCCAGAAAAATGGCTTTGACAAAATCAAAAAATTCAGAACGGGGGAATAAGTCTCCTTGTCCTCCAGATACCGATTGAGATTTGCTTTCTGCTGTTCCAATGACACGTCCAGAACTTTCTGCTTTTGATGGTATCGAGATCTCATCAACCGTTGTGGTAAGCTCTTTTAATTCATCCTCACGCTTAATTTCTATAATCTCAATCGTATGGCTGCTATCTTGTCCTAAAGACATTTGATTAATTGTCCGAGCAAGCCTTTCATCATGAGAATGTAAAGCATGCAAAACTTGCCAAACAACACGGTATCTCTTATTGTTTTTTAAAGCTTTTTTGGCTTCTAAGTGTGAAGGAATGATAATGGGTAAAATGATATAGCCCGTTTTCTTATTTGGAGCACGGCGCATCACACGCCCTACCGCCTGTATCACATCGACTTGGCTATTACGCGGGTGTAAAAACATGATGGCATCAAGAGCAGGGACATCAATCCCTTCTGAAAGACACCGAACATTGCTTAAGATCCGACAAACATTGTTCCCAGCATCTTCTTTAAGCCAATCCAGTTCCTCATTGCGCTTTTTGACACTTTGCGTTCCGTCAATATGTCTTACTTCACAGTTCAGAAAGGGAACGGTTTGAAGGAAATCATCAATATGAGATTTGATAATTTTATTAAAGAGCTTTGTTATATATTGAGAGGTGTTAATGTCTTTGCAAAAAGCTAAAGCACTATGCATGGGCTCTGTATCATCATCATCAACAGCGGCTTGCTTATCTATTTTGGTAAGTGCTCTATAACAGCCAATAATTTTTGCCGCATCATCTAAATCAATTTCACGGTTTTCATTGGCAATAATCTCCTGTATGGCTGGTGTGATATAGGTTTCATTAATACCCAAGACCACAATCTTGTAAGGAGTTAAAAGTTCATTATCGACAGCTTCCGCGAATGTATAATGATGGAGTTGTTTGCCATAAAGCGTTTCATCGTCCATAGATGCGAGAACGGCATTAATCTCATCCGCCCGCCTTTTGGCAGTATCACTAAAGATACGCGGCGTTGCTGTCATATACAGACGTTTTTTGCCCCGAATGATGCTGTTATCGTGAACCTTGATAAATTCGGATTCATTGTCTTCACTTCCCAATGAAGCTCCAGTCGTTCTATGGGCTTCATCACAGATGATCAAATCAAATTCGGGTAAACCATGCTCTTTTTGTGCATCCGAAATCACTTGGATAGAATGATAAGTTGAAAAGACCACCGTCATTGCATCTGTTAGGTTTTCACGAGCTTCTTTGGCAAGGGCTTGAGCATCCGTGGTAGCAGGGAGAACAAGGTCTGATGTTTCCATGCCAACAATATCATCTTGGTTTTTACGACGCTTGCCTACTTTTGTATCCGAACACACGGCAAAAGAACGCAAGGGCACTTGTGCATCGGCTGTCCATTCACGGATTGTTTGCGAGACTAAAGCCAGAGAAGGTACCAGAAACAAAACACGCTTGCCTTTTCCTGCTATGTGTTCTGCTATCTTAAGGCTTGTGAAAGTCTTCCCCGTTCCACATGCCATAATCAGCTTGCCACGATCTGCTTCTTTTAACCCTTCACAGACTTTCTTGATGGCTTCTTCTTGATGTGGACGAGGCTCTTTTGTTGACTTAAGAAGAACTTCTTTTTTGGTTGCATAGATTTGCCAATCTATCCGACTGTTTTCCATATGACGAAGGTCAATACGATAAACGGGTATCGCTTGTCCTTTAATCATGGCATTTACATTGTCACTTAATTCTACTTCTGTGCTGTCAACGAGAAGGCGATATTTAAAGATGTCTTTCCCAGAGGCTGCGATAAAGCTATCAATATCCTTTTTACTAATCTGATGATCTGCTTTATAAAACTTACACTGAATAGCCACATATCCCTCTTGATTGCGAAGCTTTGCCACCAGATCAATGCCGATATCATTTTTATTCCAACCTTCACGCTCTTCAGCCCATTCATAATAGGTTTCTACCTTTTCATAGCGTCCATAATGAAGAGGGTCATGCATAAGATAAGCCATGACAAGATTTTCAAACAATGTTCCCAATTCACGAGGTGATTTTGCTTGTTGACGATAATATTCTAAGAGAGAGCGTAAAGAGACATGTTCATGATCATACTTATTAAAGTGATGCATATTACAACAGGGCTCCGGTTTCATATGAGAGGGTTAATTCTTATCAAAAGAATCAAAACGAAGCTTATTAAATCCATTTTGAATGAATAGTGAAAAAAATGCAGAAAAATGCGAAAAAACGGATAAATTTTTTTCAAAAGGTTTTTTAAAGGCTGTTTATCCACAGCCTATGACATGGGATAAGATCAGCAAAATAGTGAAATTTGCTGTTTATTTGACGTGTTAATCAAGACAAATGAAGCATGTGCTTTAAAATATCATAATGAGTATTTTGATAGGTTTTATGAGACATTTTATAGAGAGGTTTTGTAGGTTCCTAAAACCCCCAAAACCCCCAAAACTAATGATGGGGAGTGCTTTGAAGGTTCACTGTTATATTGTTTAATGTTTATAAGATTTCTAGATTGTCTTAGTGTGGTGTCTTATAACTTTTTGCTAAAGGATGCCATTCATAGCGTATGGTAGGTCGACCACCTTGGGAGCTATTGTCTCTAGAGATTTCACGAATATAATTACAACGACATAAAAGCTCTAAAGCTTGCTTAATGGCTCTATTATCTGTTAAACCGATCCAACTTCTTTGATGAATATCGCGTAAAGTAAAAACATCAGATAAATGATCACAGCGCTCGACAATCAATTTTGCCCCCTCTGTTGCTAAGTTATCCGCCGCCGCATAAAGCCTTTTGACATAACTTAACAAATATTTTTCCCATCGCAAGGCTGTTTGAAGGGCATCTTTATTGATTTCAAAACGCCCCCCTTCGGTTAATTCAAAAATCAATGCAAGACTTACTATGGTCTTAGGCATTTTCAAAAGATGCGCTTGTAAGCTTTCAGAAAGGTTATTCTCTTTGGCTTCTTTAAAAATCTTTTGCATCCATTCACGAAAGATCTCTTGAGCATCAGCAGAAAAACGCATGACAAGCGGGTGTTCAGGAGAACTAAGGGTTTATATCATAATGAGAACGTATTAAGCTAAGAGGAGATGCCAAATTCTCAAAGGAGAAGTGCAATGCACCTTTACGAGTTTTTTGGACTTCATGATTTTTTGTACAACATTATGCCCCCCAAGATTATGTGCCCTTAAGCAGCTACAGTCGTTGATACAATATCCTCAGCAAGCATTTGTTCATCTTGCACATATATTTTTAATAATTTTTTTTTGGAAGATTTCTTGGTACGGCACGCGATACATCAGTGCTAACGTTCTCTTAAAAAACACACAGATAATTAATCAGCTTCAAAAAACAACCTTACCAATGAAGTACTAGCTAGAGGGTTGCATGCACAACGCAATAATGGCACACTGATTCCCACAAGCGTGCTTCACATATTGCACGCATAGCCTGTACAGAGTCTACCGCTCCTAAATACTCAAACGTAAAAACGTAATGCTACTGGATCGTATAGTGACCGCAGTTGCACCCTTAAACACCGGTTCCTCCCCATATCATAATGCTTGACAAAAGCATCATGCCATCATAGCAACGGCTTTGCGTAGGGGTTCCACAACATAGTTCTACAAATTGTTGACGCATTGCCAAGCTAACAGTTTTCTTGCCCACCTACGCCAATGAGACCATCACTATCCTCTTTTTGAATCGTAAAACAAAATGATTTCCCATGAGCGATAAACCATCTGCTCAAAGTCCAGCTAGCTCAAACTCATAGCATTCTAAACCTTTAGGCTCGCTCTTCCCTCAAGGGGGCATAGTCAGATATATCACTTTCCTCACCTCTTCACGCGCTGGGATAAAAAAATCTGAAACTACGAGGCAACGCTGCATTTGTATGCAGCGTTGTTATTAGGAATAAGCTTCTATTGAGATAGTTCTAATGGGAAGCACCCACAGCTAATGGTATAGGGATTAATTTGGATTCTTTCGAAATGCTATATATAAATTTAATGTGCCGCCCCA
>NZ_JACX01000036.1 GCF_000518085.1 Bartonella grahamii ATCC 700132 | reverse complement strand
GCCATAAAGCGCAAAACGATACCATTCTTATACTCTAAAAACTGTGAGGTGCTTGCAAGCCTTATCACACTCGTTTGTTGGACATGATCATTTGTAACAACCCCTTCAAGCGCTCCACCCGTGTCTGACAAATACTCACTTATCCTTTGCATCATCACACGGGCGCTCGTATTCACACTGCTAGGCTGCTGTCCTTCTGACCAATCAATCAAATCATCCACGCGCGTATTATCCGCCGCTCTAAGCGACCAATCATAAATCGTTGACATCTCTCGTGAATCCTAGTTCCGGTAAAATGGTCCGTAAAACGCCCGCATGAATTGCGTCATCAAAGGGTTATCATCATCACTCTCTTCTTCTTCCGAAGCTTCTTCTTGTGATGCTAATAATGCCCTTAAAACCTCTAACAAGTTGTCTCTATTTCTAAAACCACCCTGTGCTATAGGACTTGCTCTATAAGGCTGCCCCCCATACATCTGTAATACACGGTTGACAAAATCACTTGCACGCATAGCGTTGTTTCCACCATTCAAGCCAACCGCATTGCTGCCAACAATTTGCGCCGCATTGGCATGGGGATTTTGAAGAAGCCGCGCGGCTCCCCCTGCCCCTTGTTGATGTGCTAAATACAATTCCGCTTCACTAGGCGCTCTTCCCAACAGACGGCTTAAATGATTGCGATTATCAAGCGTCAACCGCCCCATGGCATCTGCCGCTTGTATGGGGTCAAACCTATCCTGCAAACCATATTGTTTGGCGGTGCTGTCTATAAATTGATACAAACCACCAGCAGAGGAACGGGGATTCCTTGCATTCGGATTGCCTCCACTTTCCACTTGCGCAACACGGTATAAATAACTCTCTGGCAAGCCATAACGCGCTGCCGTTTGCCGTATCGCTTGATTAACAGAAGGACTATAACGGGTCATTTCGCATACTCTATTGAAGCACTAGGACCTAACCCTTTTGCTACAGCTCTAGAAACAATCTTCAAGCCTTCATCCGTTATCACACCGGCTTTATGCCACTTCAAAGCACTTTGAATCAATTTGGCAATTTCATTGCGCTCCATTCCTTTAACGCCAAAAGTTGCTAACTTCGCTATACCGCGCTCTAGCTCTTGTCTTGCCCGTAGCGCCTCTGGAGCATTCGGGTGGAAAAATATGTTTCGTGCTAATTTGAGAGATTCAGTTGGCCAATGCAAAAAATTTGAAAAATTAATTCCATCAAAAAGAGAAACCTCAGGAGTGCCTTCAAATTTGCTAAAACCCTCTTTTGCTGCATCAGAATAGAATTGCTCCTGATCTACTGCCTTTTTAAAAGTAGAAAACCGTTCCGGTCCTATGGTCCTTTCAAGATTCTCAGACGCAAGATTTTGTTTTAAAAGTTTAGAAAATTCATTAATAGGGTCATCATTTTTTCTGAGTAAATCATCTAAGGCATCTCTCATACCCATCTGATAGGTATTATTTTGTTTTGTCCAATTCCCTTTAGAAAGATTTTCCTTAACTGCATCCCTTTCAATACTCTTTTCAAGTTTCGTGCCTAAAGCTTGTCTACCCTTCTCAAAACTATCTGCAAAATTTTTGAATTTTGCTGCACTACCACGCGCTGCTTGATAAGTAGGAGAGATTTGATCCATTATTTTTACCAAATTTTGTTTGAGGATTTCGTATCCTAAAACCTTCTGGTTATCGCCATGTTTCTTACTTTTTTCGATTAAATCATCAAGAGACTTCTTGGTTTGATCTAATAACTCTATCGTAGGTTTATAGTTTATACTGCTAAACTTTCTATTATAAAATCGTCTAGGATTTATACTGAGGGGGTGTTCCTCTAAAGTCTTAACAGCTTCTTTGAGAGCTCTTTGAAACCCTTTATTCTCAAAAAAATTATTAAGAGCTGGATAATGTTCTTTTCCTATTGGAATTTGCTTCGCTTGTTCATAGAGATGATCATGAGCCTCTTTTCCTTGCCGTTTAAGTGTCCTGCTTAAAATATCGCTATGCTGGTATGGAACAATCGTCTGCTCCATCATATCATCAAGACGTTGAACAGAACCGCCTAATCTTTTCTCATGCGCTTGTTTCAAAAGATGATAAACATCTTCATTTGTTTTAGACGCATTCCACAAAGTCTGTCGTAGTTTTTCATTAATATCTGTCAAAAATACTTCCTGAGGTTCTGAGCTAAGACGTTCGGTAATTTTTTGGGGTTTATTATCGTAAAGTTGCTTGGCAACTTCTCGCAAAGCTTTATTGGAAACCTCTTTATGAGCGGGATTAAAATAATTCCTTACAAGTGGAGGTGATTTTAAAGCATTTACAAGTAAACCACCTAACTTAGAAACCCCCGCACCTGCTAAACTAGCAGCTGGTGTCAAAACTGCCCCACCAACACCACCAGCTAACGCCGAATTCACCGTATCATTGTAACCTTCTCCAGCACCAGAACCATGTAAAGCTCCAGAGCCTGCCCCAACAAGAGCTCCCCTACCTAAACCTCCTAAAGTCGAACCTGCTCGCAAAAAATTTAAAGCAGGGATCCCCAATGATGCTATTGTTGGTAAAATCGAACCAGCAATATAAGCACCAGAAGACCACCATGGATGTTTCTCTTCCAAAGCTTTTTGGTAAGCACGTTCTTTGGCTACTCTTCTGTTATAAACCTCTTCTGCTCGTTTATCGCCGCTCCAATAATCCCTCACACCTGCTTCACGTACTGCTTTCATTTCGTCAAAATAACCTGCCGTTGCACCAGATGCGCTATGTCTCATAACCGCATCCAACCACGTAAGATCTTTATCATCAAATGAAAAATCATCTGCTGTAAATTTTGTATTAAATGAAGCCGTATCATCATCAACAAGAGGGGAATAAGGAATATAACCCGTTGTTTTTTTTCCTTGATTACCACGACTGTTCTTCACCGAAGACCTACCATCATTATCGGATACATCATCAACAATGCGAGAATAAGGAATATATGCCATTTTAAGCCCCTTTAACCCTTATCTTTCCATCTTCACCAATAAAGCGTGCACCGGAAGGCAATGCATCTTCCTCTTCTTTGTTGGTAACAAGTGGCAAATCATTACGTCCTTGCTGTGGAGCTTTAGAATGCTGCTGTGATGTAACCTTATCAACATTCTCTTGCGTTAATGCAATGCTATTGTTTTCCAGCAAAGACAATACGTCTGATTTCATCTTACCCAAAATTTCATGGATTTTTTTCAACCTAAACAAGAGCTCTTTATGACCCAAGTTGTACTTTATCTCTCCTAAATAGCTCTTTAAGATATCAAGTTCTCTTTCTGTGAGATTCCCAAAACCTGAGGCGCCATTACGCGAATACTGTCTCATCGTTTCTAAACGATCAATACCTATACGATTTTTAATGGAATCAAGCAGTGAACTCATATCACGGTGTTGAGGAACACCCAACTGAGCTTGTATACTAGCCGCATTACCTGTAGCCCATTCACCATTTTCTTCTATATAGTTCATAAAACGTTCAATGTCATGGAGTGTATTATTACTGATAGTTTCCCTATTTTTAAGCTCTATCGTTTCTCGTAGGCGGTCCAATTCTTCTTTAGATCTAGCATCATAACCGCCGTTCGCTTTTTGTAGCAAAAAAGCATTCAATGCATCTTTATTCCCAGCCATAAACCGCGCTTCTTCTTCACCCACACCCTGTGACTTTAGATACTCGACGGTCTGATTAACCTGCCCTCTTTGTTTATCACCTTCATTAAGATGCTTCACACCGCTTGCTAGCGCATCCCATCCCGAACCATCTGTGGGTGCTGCCGCCATACCTGCAAAAAGATCTTTGAGCTTCTGATACGCATCTGATTGAAAAAACTTATAAGTATTGGACTGTAAAAATTTCTCTGCATCTGTCAGTTCAGGAGTCGGTGTTGGAGATGCGGGTGCTAATGGTTGCGTTTGTTCATTAACATGAGGTTTAAGTTCTTGTGGAGTACTCTCTAGTGCATTTGGCATAGATGGCTGTTGATCAACTCCTAAAGGCATTTCCGTTTTAGGAGCCGTATAGGGCATAAATGGTCCATATGGCTGCTGCATATTCTGTAAATAGGGGTTGTTTGGAGCATGTACTTCCTCTGGTGCCATCAAAGGGGCGAGAGTCATTGCCCCTCCAGTAGCTATGGCACTCTTTGGATTTGCTTTCATGAATTGTCCAAATCTTTGCGCCCCTGTAATCGCTTTTGGAGCCACTCTGGGATAAAGATATCTCATAATATGCGGTGCAAATCTCGCTCCTGCTACTAAAGCCATTGGTATTATCGGTGCAACCATCACACTCTCCTACAAAACTATTCTTTAATTATTCTACAGAGCTTTCTTTTGATTCATGTAATCTAAAAAGGCATTGGATACTCCTCCTGCCAACGCTGCTCCCATTGGACCACCTGCCATGTAACCAAAAGCCATCGGTGCTGCTTGAAGTGCCAGAGAACCTATAGCCCCTACATTTTTCCATGGGTTATTGCCTTGCACCATAGAGGCTGTATTATTATTCGTTGTCGTGCCGTAATTCCTTGCAAAGCCATGACCGGCGTTCATAAGCATATTCAACCTATTCCAACCGCTATTGTCTTGCTCCAGCCAACGTTCACGATTGGCATCAACAACTCTCTGATTGTGGGCATCAAGCACACCTCCCCCCTGTATGGCATTGGAATAGGCATTGCCATAACCCTGTAAGAAGTTATTTGAGGCTCCCAACTGATTTTGATTGGCTTGGTCTATCAGTGAATTCGCTTGCATCATGCGGTCCGCATCACGATTATATTGATCTGCCATAGCACTTGTGGACAAAGCACCAAGTTCATTTGCCAATACACCTGCATGTGCACCAGACCCATAACGACCCGCACCTGCAAAAGAGCTGTTAATCGTATCTCTTACACGGTCTACAAGACATTGATTTATAATGATAATTCACTGTTTTGTATGTTGAATGAGAGTCTCGAATAACGTAGGATTCTCTCATTTCAAATCTGTTTATCTTGAATCAACTAAAACCACTTACTTGCACATAACAAGTGGGATGAGTGTGTGGATAAAATTTGTACAAGAAAGGAGTAAAAATGGTTCTTATGAATCGTCTTAATGCAAGGGCTGTCGCAACATTGGGGGCTGGCAAATATAATGATGGTGCCGGCTTGTTACTTCATAAGCGTAAAGATGGAGGTGCTCAATGGATTTTACGATATACCATTCATGGTCGGCGCCGTGAAATGGGATTGGGTGCCTTAAGACATGTCTCTTTAAAACAAGCCCGTGAATTAGCAACTGGGTGGCGTGCTGTTTTACGTGAAGGGCGTGACCCTATTAAAGAACGTGAAAAACAAAAGCGTGAAGCAATAAGCAATCTCCATTACTTAAAAGACATTGCCGTGGATGCTTTTGAAAGTCGTAAAGCCGAATTAAAAAGAGATGGTAAGGCTAGTGATTGGTTTTCACCTTTGCGGCTTTACATTCTCCCTAAATTAGGTTGCCTCCCCGTTTCAGAGATTACACAAACAGAGATACGCGATACGCTTTCTCCCATTTGGCATACAAAAGCTGGAACAGCTCAGATAGCATTGATACGTCTTAATCTTTGTCTCAAACATGCGGCTGCTTTGGGTTTGGATGTTGATTTACAAGCAACAGAAAAAGCACGTGCTCTCTTAGGAAAACAACGTCATAAGATCACTAATAGACCAGCAATGGATTGGAAAGATATACCAGATTTTTATCAGTTCCTCTGTAAAACACAAAACATAACACATCTTGCTTTGCGTCTGCTTATCCTTACAGGGGTTCGCTCTAACCCTTTACGTCATATTCATAAAGATCAAATTGATGGGGATATATGGACAATTCCTGCTGAGAATATGAAAGGAAAGCGTGATACAACAAAAGAATTTCGCGTGCCCTTATCATCTGAAGCATTAAAAGTAATTGAACAAGCCCACTGTATTTCTAAAAGTGATTTCATCTTTTCACTTACCGGTCGTGGTCCTCTTTCACATACGATGATGGCGGCGTATATGAGAAAAAATAAAATTGAAGCCTGCCCCCATGGATTTCGTTCTAGTTTACGCAATTGGCTCGCTGAAACAACCGATGCCCCCTATGAGGTCGCTGAAACTATTCTAAGTCATACGGTCGGCGGTAAAGTAGAGCGTGCCTATCGTCGCACTGACTATCTAGAACAACGCCGTGTCTATATGGATAAATGGGCGGCTTATGTCACTGGTCAATCTTAAGATATGGGGTGAATAACCCCATTATCTGTGGATAATTTTAGCTCTCTTTTCTCTCATTCTTCTCAATAAGAGTCATAAATTATCACATCAGAAAAAATATGATAAAATATTGTTTTCTATAAATAAAATACCTTTAAAAATGAACCAAAATATGGTTAATAAATAGTTATGATTTGTTGCCATTTTTTGATAGAAAGGATTTTAGTATGACAGAAAATGATATTCTTTTAACAGACCGTGAAAGTGCCAAATTGCTTCATATGAGTGTTTCAACATTCCGCCGTCATGTGACCAATGGCTCTCTCCCCAAACCCCTAAAATTTGGTTTTTTATCGCGTTGGTTACAATCAGATCTTTTGAATGTCATCGAGCAAGCAAAACAGCAACGTTATAACGACGCAGCATAAAAAGAAAGCCTTGTCACGTAAGGACGGACAAGGCTTTCTCAAGCTCATCAACTTGGATGATAACAAAAACCGTCCTGTATCGCAACCTGGTTATAGGATTACTAAGTACATTCTACGCCATATTGCTTTACATACAATATTGAGATGTTGGATTGAGGAAGCAATCCCGCCATTTCAAGCCAAGGCAAAGGTGGCGGATTGTTGATCATCACAAACAGAAAAACTTAAGGCTGGCATTCATCCGCGTTTTTATACCTTTTACAAAACGGGCTGTTTAAGCGCTTTTCGACACTTCTCTGTGGGATGACAGCACCAGGCTGACAAATGGGGAGGTCTCTACCGTTAAAAGGAGAACACCAGCTAGCTCTCCCTTTATAATGGAATCCTGCTTGGATCATGCAAGCATCAATCGTTGCATTCTCATTGTTGCTTAACTTTTGGACTTCATCCTCAAGATAATTAAGATGCGGCAAACCACATTCTAGCAATGCTTTTCCTACCTCCGTAGAATCTGCTCCTAGCTTCTCCCACACAGCCGTCTCTCCTGGAGGAGGTTTATCAATGTTTTCAATATCACATCCAGTAACCGTTAACAGAATGAGCAGGCTTAATAAATTAAACAACATTTTCATTTCTCCCTCTGACGTTAAATAGTGATATAGAGGAAACAATCCCGCCATTCCAAACGAAGGCAAGGATGGCGGATTGTTGGTCGTCACAAACAAAACTTAAGGTTTGCATTCAGGTGCGTTTTTATACCTTTTACAAAACGGGCTGGTTAAGCGCTTCTTGACACTTCGCTGTGGAACGACAGCACCTGGACGACAAATCGGAAGGTTTTCGGCTCTAAAAGTATAACACCACCCCCCCTCATGTTCATCTTTATAGCGGAATCCTGATTGAATCATGCAAGCATGAATTGATGCTCGTGCATTAATACTCAGCTTTCTGTTTTCTGAAAAAATATCATCGGGTGTTGGCATTCCACATTCTAACAGTGCTTTTCCTACCTCCGTAAAATCTGTTCCAGGCTTCTTCCACACACTCACATACCCTGGAAGAGGTTTATCGATGTTACATCCAGCGATATTTAACAGAATGAGACCACTTAATAATTTCAAGATTTTCTTCATTTTTTCCTCCCTGAATATTTTGAATAAATTGGCGTACGATTAGGTGAACCATAGCGCGATGTACACGCATAACCTGCATGACCATAACAAGCATGGACACTTGGGTAGCCCTTAAATATTTGCCCTCTCTCTTTCCAAGGACCACTTCCAGGAGGTATTTGCTCAAAAGTGTAAGGATTTTTGCCAATCTTTGTACCCACAAAGTCATTTTTATGATTTTCCAAGTTTACGTAATCCTGCTTTCCATCACTTAAGATATATAACGTATCTGCCATGTTTTGAGTATTATAAGCTGGTCCAAAGAAATTAATCGTTGTTTCCTTTGCTATACCATGAACACCATGCTTTTCTAAATCATGCGATCCATTGCCCGCTGTCATACTGCCGCGGCTATGCGCATCAACATGCAATCCTATATTGCCAAGGCTATACAACAGATTCTGGTACTTCTTCGTCGAATTGGTCAGAGCACCCAACTTACCTTCTAGAAAATACTGATACCCTGCAATGAACCCCTCTACCAAGAGCGAATCGCTATGAGGGAACATCAGAAAATAGTGCGGATCATTCTTGTTATCAGCCAACTGAACCGCATAAACAGCGGCTTTTCCTCTGGTGTAGTAAAGATGCCATTAAAGGACACATGCACCTTGCCATCAGCACCCTCTTGTAAATACTGCTTTTCTTCATCCGTTAAATAATGAAAGTGAGGAAACAATCCCGCCATTCCAAGCGAAGGCAAGGATGGCGGATTGTTGATCATCACAAACAGCAAGACTTAAGGATAACATTCATATTGTTCTGGATGCTTTTTACAAAACGGGCTGTTCAAGCGCTTCTTGACACTGCGCTGTGGTATGACAGCACCTGGACGACAAATCGGAAGGTTTTCGGCTCTAAAAGTATAACACC
>NZ_JACX01000035.1:5000-10347 GCF_000518085.1 Bartonella grahamii ATCC 700132 | reverse complement strand
AACCCTGATCGCTTGAAACAAACCTATCAAGCAGCACTCAACGATATTGGTTCTGCGATCACAGCTTTCAAAAATGATCCTTCTCACTATCGCACCACTTTAAAAAATCTTGGTGAACGCCTGTCTGATCGTGTAGAAGATCTCACGACAAAATTTGATCGAAGTGATATCATCAATGCCCTCATAAAAGATGGCATGACCCGTTCGGACGCACAAACAGCAGTAAACCGTGCCGTTCATCTCTATCAAAGCGCCGAGGAAAAAACCGAAAAAGCCATCAAAGCCCTTGAAGAACAGGCAGAAACACTCTCGGACAATCTTGAGGATACGATCAAGGGAGTAAAAAACACTGCGACTAAAGCTACAAAAGCAGCCTCCAATATGGGATGGTGGGGCTTTTTAGGAAGTCTGGTAGGCGCCATTGTTTCCAGTGTTTTTGGCTATTATGGTTATAGAAGCCGTAAGGATACTTTCATGCTTTAAAACTTCTACCTCTAAAGCAAACACATAAAAAGCTGCACACATGATGCAGCTTTTTTTGCAAAATTTCCTTGATTTTTCATGCTTTTCAACACAATCAAAATTTTCGACATCCACATAAAGCTTTTATAATCATGAGAAATAAGCTTCAAAATAAAAATTTTTTTTCAACAATTCTATTTTTTTATGTTTTTTCTTTAAGAAATTTCTTAAATGAAGTGTTGACTCCATAGATTATATATATGCGTTACAGCGTAACAAATATGCGACTATTGCTCTATTTTTGCCATTTAAACCAAACGAATATCGCAGAAACATATTCCGCTACAATCAACAACTTTTCTTAATATGGAAAGCATATCAATCTTATATCTCATGTAAGAGGGAGCATTATGCGGTTAACATTTCATCCACGCACAATATGAGAGAATAAGGTGAAATTTCTCTGATACAAAGGGAATACCAGCTTACCAAATTATCTATTCTCAACAAAGTAACACTCTCACCGCTTCAATATCAGTACTTTAGTTTGAATATACGAACACAATTTGCATTCTAGATTAAATGTATCAAATAAATAATAAACACAACATGCTATATAGGCTGGATTCCATCGATGCTTATGAACAAACGCTTATAAAGCAGATTGAAGTCGCCTCTATTGAAGTAAAAGATGGACAAAACAAACTGTATTTTGTTGTGGAAAGCAAAGGAAGTATTTTCGAAGACATCTTGCGCGATCTGGAAAAAGCAAAAATCCATTGCGGTCGTGAATATTTCAAAGCTTTGGGAGGAAATACCCAATATATTGTTTCTGATAATTATCAAACTTTTATCGATCAAGTACTTCAAAAAGATACCATAACAACTTGAAAAAATATTTGGACTATGGAAACAGCCCTCCCCTGTTGTTTATAAAATGCAACTTTTTCCTACTCTATAATTTACAAGCTCTTCCTTATAACCGATTTTAATTTTTATTAAACGATTAAGAGATTGTCGAACATTTTCCAGAAAGAGCTGCACATTTAAGAAAAGAAAATTATAAACTATTGAGAATACATTTGGCACCCAAACAATATCGCTGCATTTTTACTGTTTTGCCTCGCCCTCTTCTTATCGCATAAAGAGAAGGGCTCCGATTTATGATATGCTTTGTTTGAACGCCTTCTCAATAACATTTTCAATGGCATATAAGATCATAGAGCAGTTTACCACTTTTCGAGAAACCAACACACTGAGACCTTAACCACAACCTTCGTTATTTTTATGAAAGGACACTAAACCAACAAGCTCCTTAAGCTCTAAAATTTGGCCATCTCCAGTAACGTGCGGTGTTTATCAACGTCATGCTTCCTTTGTGCTCTTGGACACCTCTCAAAACCTCTTGAAATATGGGATTCTCTGTTGGTATCTTTGCAAATATCCACGAAAATTAAGCACGCATTTCAATGCGGAATAGTCCCATAAACGCGCTAACAGACACCCCTACAGCACACCAGCATAGAATATGGCATCCCGCGCGCCCGGCCCCCCAAAAATGCTGACCCTCTTCTGCCACGCATCGCGATGTGGAAAATAGCACTGTGCTGCAAACTTGGTGATGTTATTCACCCCATTCAAACCTCCTTGAATCGCTATGCTTGCATAACCGCAACAGGTTCAAATGAAACTGAAGCGACAAAAACATCTGGTAAAGCAGCATCTCTCTCCATTCCATTGTGAACTGTCATCACAAATCTTCCCCTCTTTAATAAAAAAGCCTTCTCTCATTGAGAGGTAAATTTTAAAAACATTTAAAATCATGATGCACGATGACAGACAGCAAACCATCTCTAAAAAGGCTGTTTTTTTACTTTTACAGTGTGCTCTGAGATTTCTCTAACATTTTCCTGCCTTTAGATTTTCCTTATAAAATTTACGGACAAAAGAAGTTTTTCAGAACTCTTTTACACATAACTTCATTGCTTCAAGTTCCCTTACAGACACGATAAACGTCTATATTTCCATCTACCAAGTGTGCGAGCTTTACAGCGGATATAATGAAAACAGTCTTTTTATAGAAAACCGTAAGCTTTAACGGAATAAACGAGATTTTAAACTAGCCTCCCGCATTACTCATTACTCTATACCGGTTATGCGAACAAAGAACCCCATCTGCTCTTTCTGACAAGCAAAAAACATACGCAACATTTGGTAACATACCATTGTTGAAATTCTTGTCACAAAGCCTTCCTTCCAGGGATTATGCGCATTGCCTGCTTCCTTCTCTCCAATAAACAATCTACCAATAAAGAATGTTATTGCAGTTACAATAATACAAAATTATACTTCTGTTCTCATTCTATATTTTTCGAATTATCACGCATTATCCACCCCTTCACTGTTATAACAATGAAAGGAAAAAAATTAAAACACAATATAGTATTTCTTTTTCACAAATCTTATATAAGCCACAAAATTGTTGCGCGCCTTTCTATGCAAGGTCAGGCAATAAAATCATATTCTAAAAACCACCCCACGCACCACTTTTTGATATTATAAAGATACAAAATGCAATTATCATCTCCGCAAAAAATATTTCAGAAAAACACTATTCCTCCTGCAATCATTGGACTACTTCCTCCAATGTTTGCGCACCATTATACGTGTAAGGAGTTAGATGACTTATTTATTGCATCATTTGCTCCTTCTGAGATTCCAGAAGGTACAAAACGCGAAAAAGTTAAAGCATGGCTACGTGCAATCAATGTGAAATGCGAAGAACCGCTTGAAGTCCTTGGTAACTTGCTTGGGGATTTTATGGAAAAAAATATTATGACCCAGACCCAAGCGGATTCAATCCATCATTATATGAAAAAATTTTACAGTTACAAAAAGATAAACACACAGTTGTAGAAAAATTAAAGGAGTATGACTTGGGATATCAGCGTGGAGGATATATTATCAAGAATGAGCTGACCTCCACACAAGAATTGCAAAAAGCTGGTCTCCTCTCTACAGAAGAGCTACAAAAACGTATTGCAGAGAAAGGACTTTCAGCAGTAGAAATCGAAATAAATAGGGCATTAGAAAATATAGAAAAAGATCCAAGGGAGGCGGTTCTATTTGCAGCAAATCTATTGGAAGCCTCTTGCAAAGCTTATCTCGACCACCATTCTATCCCATATGCAGAAAACGCCCGTAGTAATCTGCCTGCTTTATGGGAAGAAGTCGTTAAGAACGCTAAGATTCATACTGACGATATAAAGCAAAAAAACTTAAAAAATCAAGATCTAGATAAAAATGACTTAAAAATGATCACATCCGGTCTGTATCAAGTTGTGCATGGTACTATGAATTTAAGAAACAAGAAAAGTGCAGCGCACGGCCGCTCAAAAAAGGATTTCGAACTAATCAATCTCAAACCTCGCCATGCGCGTTTAACTTTTAATGCCGCCCATTCTCTCTCAATTTATATCTTAGAGCTCATGGATCAGCCATCAGAAAAACCATACACGGCTACCAGCATTTTCTCGTGCCATTTTTATTGCTTTTTAGGCATTAAAAAGGGGGGGTGTTGCCTATACCCTACAAAACCAAATATTTCTATAGCATGACAGAATGAGTAATCACACCGCCCTATGGTTCTCCTCTTCCCAGCGTTTCTAGGCTCCGCTTTTAAAGTCAGTGGCAATTTCTGTAAATGCAAAAGCCGCCCTTAAGGACGGCGAATGAGGATGGTGCAAAAGTATTTCCTTGATTATTTTTTAAAGAACAAGCTAGGTGGTGTACTATTTTTGGAAATCTCTCGTGAAGAAATATGATGATGGAGAAGCTAAGCATTATGATAATAATACAATTCTGACTCTATAAAGAGAGAAAATCTGAGTTGAGATTTAATCCCTGCAAAGCCTTTATGCGTATAAATTACATATTCTATAAAGCCCCACTTCTGATAAAAGCAATATAGGGGAAAGTTTGAGTGAAGAAGTATTATCTTTTAGTGCTTTAGAAGTATGGTTTTAAGATAAAAATATCGTTTTAGCTCTATAACAAGTAGTATTTAGAACAAGTGGAATAAGGAGCCAATAAGATAGAAGAAGGTCTTTTTTTCTAATAGCCATAAGATTTTGTGCTCTTAGAATTACTTGAGAATTATCTTTAAGACTTAAGCGCCCCCATTCCCTTGGCATATCCTTCTCTATAGCTTATAAAAGCCGATATTCTATAGCGGGGATAAAATTTAGCGATCACGTACTCTATGGCTTTCCCCTCCCCACTTGCCAGCTTTCGTTCAAACGTCAGTACCGATGGCTGCAAAAGCAAAAAGCCACCTCTTCTTTTTCTCACGCAGAAAACTTTTCCCTCATCACGCTCATTTCAAAAAGAGATCGCAAAAATCATCAATCCTTCAAAGAACATGCCATCCTAGAAGCGGCAAATGGGGCTAGAGCAGATGTCCAAGTGATAGTGTGAAGGGATATAAGTCCCTTTCAAAACAGATAGTACATTGCGCCAAGTATAGGGGGGTACAGCGTCTCATGGCTTTCTCAATTATGATTTATGTATGTTAGGATAGGTGTAAGAAGCTTTTTCAGCTCTCTAGATGCTTTAACGATAAGAGAATGGCCAGCAGATACAGAACCACCCTTACGTTCTTTTTCTGTCTGTTCCGATACACAAATTAACAATCGTCGCAAAAACCAAGATGCTGCTGCAATGGATGCATAAGATCTTGTATTACCGGCTATAACAGATGCACAAGAACTTGTTTTTCTCAAGTTAATTTGAGAAGCATCAGAGAATTTTTGAGAACAATCTAGATTGAGCGCTATTTTTTGCACTCTATCGTGAACAAACAGCAGCTGAAGGGCTACCCCATCCC
>NZ_JACX01000035.1:0-2500 GCF_000518085.1 Bartonella grahamii ATCC 700132 | reverse complement strand
TGGGATCCTCACATCCTTTCCCACTTAGCCATAACTTGGGGACCTTAGATGGTGGTCAGGGTTGTTTCCCTCTCCACGACGGACGTTAGCACCCGCCGTGTGTCTGCTAGTTAGTTCTTCCAGGTATTCGGAGTTTGGTTAGGTTTGGTAATCCGGTGAGGACCCCTAGCCCATCCAGTGCTCTACCCCCTGGAGAATTCGACTAACGCTCTACCTAAATAGATTTCGCGGAGAACCAGCTATTTCCGAGTTTGATTGGCCTTTCACCCCTAGCCACAAGTCATCCCAATCTATTGCAACAGATACGGGTTCGGCCCTTCAGTAAGTGTTACCTTACCTTCAGCCTGCTCATGGCTAGATCACTCGGTTTCGGGTCTAATCCAACGAACTGAACGCCCTATTCAGACTCGCTTTCGCTACGCCTACACCTACCGGCTTAAGCTTGCTCGTTAGACTAAGTCGCTGACCCATTATACAAAAGGTACGCCGTCACCCAGAACGAATCTTGGGCTCCGACTGTTTGTAGGCATTCGGTTTCAGGTACTATTTCACTCCCCTTGTCGGGGTACTTTTCACCTTTCCCTCACGGTACTGGTGCGCTATCGGTCATGCACGAGTACTTAGGCTTGGATCGTGGTCGACCCATGTTCAGACAGGATTTCACGTGTCCCGCCCTACTCTAGGACTTAAATCAGATTTACGTATACGGGACTATCACCCACTTTGGTACGACTTTCCAATCGTTTCTACTTTTCTTAATCTAAGCCACTGGCCTGGTCCGCGTTCGCTCGCCACTACTAACGGAGTCTCGTTTGATGTCCTTTCCTACAGGTACTTAGATGTTTCAGTTCCCTGCGTTTGCTTCTTACACCCTATTTTATTCAGGTGTAGATACCTTTATCTGACGACTAGAAAACTAAACTGTCTTTTTGCAAAAACAGCTTAATTTTTCTAGCCATCAAAGGTGGGTTGCCCCATTCGGAGATCTACGGATCAAAGGTTATTCGCACCTCCCCGTAGCTTATCGCAGCGTATCACGTCCTTCATCGCCTGTGCATGCCAAGGCATCCACCAAATGCCCTTAAGACACTTGATCGTTCTCATTGCCAATATTCATTCACTGTTTGTCCGCATTCTTTGTCTTGTGCAAAACAAAGCGCAAAATAAACATAAATATCAGCAGAAAAGACCAGCTTCTCGAGATATATTCAATGGCGCGGTTAAGCTTCCAATCATAAGCAAGGGTTTTGAGCATTCCCTTGCGACACAATGTCTCTTTTTCTAAATTAAGATTTCCTCTTCAGATAAAGACTTCTCTTTTAAGATCTTTTTTAAAGATCTGCTTTCAAAAACCTTTATTTAACAACAAGCATTTTCCCAAGAAAGTATTTTTCTTAGGCTAAAAACTTGCACCTCAGAAGGAACCTTAAAAAAGGAACATGTCTGAATATATCTTCTCTTCACAATTTCAATAGAACAAGCAAAAGGGTATAACCCCCCTTACTAAACCGTGTTCTCACAACACGATGATGACCAAATGGTGGAGCCGGACGGGATCGAACCGACGACCCCCTGCTTGCAAAGCAGGTGCTCTCCCAGCTGAGCTACGGCCCCTAAATAATGCTCTCTCAAATCAACCATAACCAAATTCATCAACTTGAATTACCTGTCCTGTTTTGATTTGTATCATGTAAATTTATCTGTACCACTGAAGGGACAAAGCCTCTTTGGAAGCTTAATGGGATAAATTTAACAAACAATCTCTGAATGATAAAATAAAATCTTTAAAAATAAACAAAGATTGAAGAGGCTTTAATACGCTTAAGCTTTATACTCTTGGATAAGCAAAAAACGAGCATAAATTGGTGGGCCTGGGAGGACTTGAACCTCCGACCTCACGCTTATCAAGCGCGCGCTCTAACCAACTGAGCTACAAGCCCTCCGGGATAAACCGGAAAACCTTCCCCGGTATCATCTTAAATTACTGGAAAAGTTTTTTAGTTATTTCCTTTTAAAGCCTTTTTTAAAACCCATAAGTTCTGAGTAAATCCATGGTCTTTGAAATCCATAGCGCCTTGAAATGCATGTTTTTCTTTGAAAAAACGTGGAGGGATTATGACGCTAGGCTTTATTTTAAGAGATCGCCAGAAGGCTTGGGATCATCATCTGAAGAAAGAGAAACGAAGACGGCTAGTCTGCTTTTATATTGTCAACACATGAGCACTAAGCCCTCAAATATTTCTCTCAACAGAGGTAGGGGCCTCAAAGAGACGGGGGGGGGGGATCCTCTTTATTACAAAGAGGGGTCTCTTTTTTGTGAGAGGGACTCATTGAGAGTTAGCGTCATATGCACGGCTTAAACAAACTCATGTTTAAACCTTGTGTCTAATCAGATCAAAAAGGGAGGGATTTTTAACAAGCCCTATTCTTGATCATCCTTAGAAAGGAGGTGATCCAGCCACAGGTTCCCCTACGGCTACCTTGTTACGACTTCACCCCA
>NZ_JACX01000034.1:2500-10944 GCF_000518085.1 Bartonella grahamii ATCC 700132 | reverse complement strand
TGTCCGTTCCCCCTTTGAGATGTCCGTTCCCCCTTTGAGATGTCCGTTCCCCCTTTGAGATGTCCGTTCCCCCTTTGAGATGTCCGTTCCCCCTTTGAGATGTCCGTCTATAGTGAATTAATCAAAGTCATTGGCTTGCACGTCATAAAAGGCTGTGTGTGGGCTTTGTGTTGGTGAGAAATATTTGAAAAAAGACTAAAATGCCCCTTATGAACGCTCTCAAAGGTCAATGGCTGTTGCAACATGAGGGACAAAGGGTATGATAATGCTCAGCTACTACTTTTATGAAGTGAAAAGAGGTATGAAGGTAAAGAAGGATGGGGAGTAAAAAGGGGCGTGCTTGATGGTTCACTTTACGGGGGATATTATATTTTATTTACAGACACTGTTTTGAAATGAGCGTGGATGCGCTGGGAAATATTAAAAAAGTGCGTGAACGAAAAACACAAGTGTATTCTGTTTTAGGATGTCCTATTGTATCTGAAGAGGATATCTCCATTAAAGAATGCGATAAATAAAAGCATAAAATGTGTAATTTTCATCAATTGATTGTCGTTGTCGTGGATGCTTTAAGCCCGTAAAGTTGAAGAGTGATGATGGATGTTAGCTTTACTCCTTGAAATTTCATATTCTGCCAAAATGAAATTGTATGTGCATTGCGAAAGTTACACAAAAAGAGGTGGGTAATAGGTTCGCTTTTATTTGGCATATAAAAGCTGAAACGGTTTGCTCTTCATCGTTTTGGTTTCTCTCTTAAAATATGCGGTTATATGAGGGATGGAAGTTGATTGACAGCGGGAATGGACTTTATGTGGTTTTCAGTTCTCATCGTTAAGGTTTTGGGGAACTATTAGGGGACATAGTGGTTGGTTTAAAGAGGCTGGAAAATATCTTTGTGCTTAATAAAATAGATGAGAAATTTTGCTAAAAAAGGGGAAACTTCTCTTGTTTATTGTTTGAAATGCTCTTTTAAGAAAAAATATCAAAATAAGTATCAGGAACAGAGAGACAATAGACAATTCCTTCTTTTGTCAATTTGAGGGAAGCGGAACCATTTACGGAAATGGGAACGATTTTTTCGAGAACGGCACTACCAAAACAGGCTTTTTTATTGTTTGTGGGAGGGATGCCAGATTCAAAATTTTCATGCCAAGTGATGATAAGTTGCGTTTTGCCATTCAGTTTTGTTTCGATTTCACAGCGTACACAGATGCTACCCTTTTCTTGGGAAAGGGCTCCAAAAGAAAGAGAATTGACAATTAGTTCATGAAAAGCCAAACCAATATGCAAAGCGGCATTGGGAAAAAGATAAGGATCTACGCCTTCAAGTGAAAAACGTTCTGTTTCTTTCATAAAATAGCCTAAAGCCTGCGTTTGGACCAATTCGCGAAATTGAGCACCACGCCAATCGGAATCAGTGATCAGATCTTGAGAATGAGAAAGAGAATGAAGACGACCTTGAAATTTGCGTAAGAAAACCTGAAGAGATTCAGTATAGCGGGCGGTTTGGCTGGCAATACTTTGAATGATCGCTAGAAGATTTTTAGAACGGTGACTGACCTCGCGAAGAAGGATTTTCAGCACTTGTTCACGGCGGCGTAAGCCGGAAATATTAACACCGGTAGTGATAATACCGATAATGTCTCCGTTATCATTACGATGGCAATCAATAGAAAATTTGTACCAAATCTCTTGTTTTTTTGTATCTTCAAAACGTGCTTCAACAGTTTGCATTTTGCCACTCGCTAAAACTTGCAGTTTGATGGTTTCCATATTGTCTGCAAGGTCAAGCGAAAAAAAGTCGCTGTCACGACACCCAACCCGCCATTTATTGTGCAAATGGTGTGGCAAGTTTTCAGCCCATAAATAAACCAGATTTGTTGCCTGATAGAGAACACAAATATCAGCACCACGAATCGCTTGCATGAGCGCACTCATATGAGATCTATCCATGGGAGGCTTTGAAAGAGGCGTAACGATCATAATTTTAAGATGTTACTCTGTTCTAAGCCGCTTTAGAAGCATTCTCTTGAAAAAATAAAGCTTGGGAAATAAGCGCTTTCACCATATCAGGGTTAAAAGGTTTGGTCACTAAAAAAGTTGGTTCTGGACGCTCGCCGGTCAGCAGCCTTTCGGGAAAAGCCGTGATGAAAATCACCGGTATACGGTCATTTTTCAAAATCTCGTTGACCGCGTCAATCCCTGAACTGTTATCGGCTAATTGAATATCAGCCAAAATCAACCGTGGTTTTTTCTTATGATACATGATGACAGCTTCATCACGCGTGCGCGCTATTCCTACAACATGATGACCTAAGCTTTCTACCATTTGCTCAATATCAAGCGCAATAAGAGGTTCATCTTCAATAATCATTACTTCAGTGGCAATTTGTTGAGAAATATCAATGGATGCTTGGTTGAGAAGCTTACGGAATTCTTTCGTATCCAGATTCATGATTTCGCTGGCTTCTTGTTCATGAAATCCTTCAACGGCAATGAGCAAAAATGCTTGGCGTGCACGGGGCGTGAGATAGGATAATTTGGCACTGGTTTTTTGTTCAAGACCAAATTGGGGCAGGGGTTCAGGGATGTTCGGTGTAGTTTGGTCAAAAAGATGGCAAAAAAGCCAATAGGTACCAATTCGGTCACTGGATGCTTTGGGAAAAATGGAGATATCGGCGATGAGTGCTTCCAACATCGCTGACACATAAGCATCGCCAGAGGATTGGCTACCGGTGACAGAGCGGGCAAAACGCCGAAGATAGGGAAGATGCGGGGCAATGCGCGTTGATAATGACATAATTTATAACTCCTTTGACCTTTCAAGCATTTTGTTGGTTGAAATTCCCAACAGATAAAAAAGTTCCTTGATTTGTATGGAACTTTTTACCGACAGCTATATTTACAACCATAAGGCGAAAAATTCTTCGCGGTGCTACTGATATTATATGGATTAGGGGGATGAAAAATGAACGACCGTGATGAAAAAAATCTCACCACACAATTTACAGTTGGAGATGATCTTCTCGGGGTCAATAGCGAAATAGCACGGAAGTTACGTCAATTTTACATGGAAATTCAAGAAGAAGCACTGCCACGGTGTTTGCTTGAGCTTTTAGAGAAGTTGGAGCGCGCAGAGCAATTTGGCTTAAACAATGTGGAAAAGGTTTGAATCCTTTATGTCAAAGTGCGCGAAAAACTTTAAACAAGAACTCCTTTTGGTGTTGCCGGCTTTACGAGCTTTTGCTGTTTCTTTAAGTGGCAAGCAGGATAAAGCCGAAGATTTGGTCCAAGATACTGTTATGAAGGCATGGGCTAAGCAAGATAGTTTTGAGATGGGAACCAATCTTAAGGCTTGGCTTTTTACCATTTTGCGCAATGAATTTTACAGTCAAATGCGTAAAAAGGGAAGAGAAGTTCAAGATACCGATGGCGTGTTTACTCAAAATGTCGCTGTTCATCCGGCTCAATATGGATCGCTTGATTTGCAAGATTTCAAAAAAGCCTTAAATTTGCTTTCTGCCGATCAAAGAGAAGCCATTATTCTCATTGGCGCATCGGGGTTTTCTTATGAAGATGCTGCGGCTATTTGTGGTTGTGCTGTTGGAACCATTAAAAGCCGTGTGAGCAGGGCGCGTAATCGATTACAAGAACTTCTCAAGGTGGATGGTGAGTCTGATTATGGTCCTGATTCTTATTCAGCTGGAAGTACATTGTGTTCATTTAACGGCTAAAAAAGCATAATAATTATGATCGATAGCCTTGTTTTTTTTATTCCCGTTATAGCTATTACAGTAAAGTCAGCATCTGAGGAAATTCAGAGTGTTTGGCGTGTATCCTTAGGAACACAAGAAAAGCCTGTATAAACTTTCCTACGGGTTTTAGGTTTTATGTTCCATAAGGTTGCCTTCCTTTGTGCTGAAAAATGACGACTTTCAAGTTCGCCAATGGACATTCTATGACAACAAAAACAAATTTGATGCCTCAAATGCCTTCTTCTGATGCAACGATATCACGCTGGCGGTGGGTAGCGATTGTTGTTTCTCTTGTTATGGCTCTTTTGGCATCGGTTTTTATTATGTTGCTTTCAAATGCCGTTGATCGAGAAGTCGCACAGTTGAATACAAGTTCAGAATTGCGCGAACAGGCTGATTTGGTCCTTATTAGCTTGATTGATATGGCTGTTGCTGATCGCAGCTATGCAAAAACGCGCAAGGCGGAAGATAAAATACGTTTTGAAAATGCAGAGCGGGAGTTGGGGGATATTCTCGATTATATCGCACTTATTGTTTATGCGCATCCACAATGGGATGAATGGTTTACGGCTTTTAAAAAAGAGGTTGAAGCACGAAAAGCATTTATGAATGCCCATATGCATGCTCTTGATGCGATTCCTGAACAACCTTCTCATGCTGCCTCTTTTGAAGTATCAAAGATTCCTGTGGCACGTTTAGCTCAATTGATGACAAGCTTTATTAATGGGGATGATGTAGTGCGACAAAAACAGCGTGAGGGTATCGCATTGATGCGGGCTGCTTTGACATTGGCGGCTATTGTTTCCGTTGTGAGTACTTTTATTTCTGCCTATTTTGTTATTAATCGTTTTCATCGTGATGTACGCTCTTTAAAATTGTATCAATTGCTGCTTCATAGCGAAAATATCGCTCTGGAAGCCCGCGTGAAAGAACGAACACAAGAATTAGAAAGAGCACGCAATCACGCTGAAAAAGAACGCCAACGGGTTGAAATATTGTTGCAGGATGCAAGCCATCGCATTGGCAATTCTCTTGGGACGGTGTCTTCTTTACTGGGGCTCCAGTTAAACCGGAGCAAAAATGAAGAGGTACGTTCTGTTCTAGGGGCTGCACGTGATCGTATTCAGACAATTTCTACAGCACATCGTCGTTTGCGCTTAAGTGATGATATGGAAACGACTTTTTTGGCAGAGTTTCTCAGTTCTGTTGTGCATGATGTCGAATTGGCTGTCCCTTTTGAATTGCGTGAAAACATTGCCATTCACACCAACTTTAAAGATTATCGCCTGTCTTCAAGAGATGCGACAACACTTGGAATTATCCTTGGTGAATTGTTGACAAATTCCTTAAAACATGCCTTTCCAGATCAACGTACGGGTCATATTTATATCTCTTTTGGTCCCCAGGAAGATGGACAATTGATGCTCATTGTAGAAGATGATGGCGTGGGAATGAAAAGCCAAACTTTAGAACAAAAAACAGGGCTTGGTCGTGTGGTCGTGGAACAGCTCTGTATGCAATTTGGTGAGAAACCTCTGTTTGAAACTTCTGCTTTAGGAGGCACAAAGATTGTCATTCCTTTGCCAAAACTCAGCATGAATAGTTTAAAAAAAAGCTCTGACTGATTTTTTAAAGAGATAAACTCTTTGCTCTCTGCTTGTTCGTTTTAATAAAAATGAGAATAAAATATGACTTAGATAACGCGGACACAGCACCATTCATATTAGCTTGCCAATTGTCTTCAAGAGAAGAAACTTTGCTTCTTCATCTTTTGGTTTCTTTGTTTTCGCTTTGTTGACTCCGATTATAGGCTTTAAAAATTCTCCTGTTTTTGTGTGCTTTATAGCTTTGAAGTGCTTAAGTTAAAATTTAAATTTATTTTGAATAAGAGCTCCTTTAAGCCAATAATACTTATATTAGTAAGCTCGATTTCTTTTCGAAGATATTGTTTTTTCAAGTTTTGTTATTTTTTGTAAGGCATGTAAAACTTTAAATATGGGGTGTTTTTGTAAAAGTGTGTAACGAATATTCTTAAGGATAATTTGTTCATAGAGTTCATGAAACACCGTCCTTTAGGGCTATGAACAGCATAAGCATTCAACAAGTGAAATCTCTTCAACAAGAAGTCGGGTTGTTTATAGAATGATATGGGTTTTAGAATCTTCATCCTTTAGAAAAACTCACCTTTGATTAAAATTTTATTGCAGGGAAAATAAGAAGATTTTATCGTTTTGATAAAACAAACAAGAAGACTTAGCCTTTTTGGGTTTCATATTTTGCACTTTTCTATTGTGCGTATACCTGCAAAGGGGAGGGCGTTTTATTTTTAATCATTGTTATGCGGCCTTGGGTGGTGGCATATTTCGCGTATTCTTTACAGATATTTAAAGTGCGGAAATCTCGTTGAGAAAAATAAGCGCTAAAGCATATTTTGTAGATGTTTTGAGTCGTAAAAATGCAGATGCTTTTATGCTTTAAGTTTCTTCGGAGGGTGTTATCGGGCTGTTGATCAAGGCATCAATATTGTTTTTTTCTTGTAGGAATGTTTGTAGGTCTTGATTGGTTAAGGCTTTGCTATCCGGTATACGGATGCGCATGGGATCAACTTTGACGCCATTGACAATGATTTCAAAATGACAATGGGGACCGGTTGCCATTCCTGTTGTTCCAACATACCCAATGATTTGTCCTTGTCGTACTTTCACGCCTGGTTTGATGTCTGGTGCATAACGGCTTTGGTGTGAATAACTGCTGACATATCCATTGGCATGTTGAATTTCCGTGTGATTTCCATAGCCACCTGTTACGCCTACTCTTGTGACAATACCATCTCCTACAGCAATAATGGGTGATCCTTTAGGAGCAACCCAATCAACTCCCGTATGCATGCGGACATAACCTAAAATAGGATGTTTGCGTGGACCAAAGGGGGAGCCAAAAATTCCATTTGGTGTGGGTTTGCGCAGCAAAAAAGGCTTTGAACTCCTCCCTTCAGAATCATAATAATCAACGCTTCCATCTTTTAATTGATAACGGTAATATTTATAAGTTGTATTTCCAAAAGTTGCGCTAATATAACGAATTTCTGGATCAGTGTTTTTGGATGCTTCCTTTGCTTTCAAGTTCTTTTTGCCGTTTTGGTTTTCTTTATCGCTTTGTGGCACGGCATAAAATATTTCGATTTGATCATTGGGGGTTATCGGACTTTTCATGTCAATATTGGTGGCAAGCAGACGAATAAGCCGATGAGAGAGAGATTGTGATATATTATGGCTTAGCAAGGCATTATAGAGTGCATCATAAGCTGTTGGTAATTGCGCGCTATTGATATAAGAATGCGGAATACCATTTTGAAAAGCCGTTTTAAGAGCTTTAGACATTTTAGGCTCTGTGCTTTCAATGAATTGGCCTTTATCATTCAGCGCAATGGTGAGAACATGATACATTCCTTGATAGATACTTGCGCGTACGAGATGGTCTTCTTCACCAGCTTGTGTCACGATACCAATGCGTAAAAGACTTCCCTCTTTAAGGGTATCGGAAAAACTCATTTTTTCTAGCGTTTTTACGACCTGTTCAATTTGCTTTTTTGTATAACTGGTTTTTTTGAAAGCATCGGCTATCTTTTGTTTTTTACGAATAGGAATAATATCTTCAACATAGTTTTTTGTCAGATCGATACGGTGACTTTGAGGAGAAACGGTTACATTTTCTTGAACAATGCGAACTTCAGGGGATTCTGTACCTTGGGAATCAGTGGATGCATCTTCTAATTTTAAAGGATCAATCAATGTGAGAACTGAAAGAAGTTCGGTACTTTTTTCTAAAGTAAACCCAGCTTTTTGCACTTCTTGTTGTGCCTCTTCATCTGTCAGCGTATCGTTGTCGTCAAAATCGAATTGATTTACCTTAAAATCATAGCTGCGTAAGGTGATTTTTGTTTCAACCTTTGCTCCATAAATCTGTCCAGAATCTTGTGGTTTGGCGCTTTGATTGTTCGAATCACTGGCAAGAATGCTTAAAGAATCAAATTTTGGATAGCTATATTTCTGGGGGCGCTTTTCGGCTAAAGCCATACGAATCCATTCAAAATGTTGTGTTTGAATAACTTGTTCATCGCCTTTTTTTTGCAGAATCGATAGTTCAAATTGACGTTTGCTGTCAAAGCTTTGCCGTGCATGGGTGGGAGAAATACGATCACCTTTATACCCATTGGCCTCAGGATCTTGTGCGTGTGAGAGATTTTCTTTTGTAAACCATTGTGGAGGGGTTACCAATCGCTGTTGTTCATCAAGAGCCGTAAAAAGTGCAATACCCATAAGAATGCAGGAAGTGATTCCCGTCAGAACGGTTCCCGTAAGCCAACGGGCCGAAACTTGTCGGCGCGCAGGACGCAAGCGTTTGACGACAAGAGCAGGGTCCTGTCCGGGATCGTTTTTTTGTTGTTCGTTATCCCACATAGATTTTAAGAGTACTTTTTCAATATTAAATAAAGAAAGCTAGCATAGCTTAGCATGTTTCTACAAGAATTTGATTCTTTTTACAAATTACAGATCATACGAATTCTCTTTATACAGTAATGTCTTTATGAATCGTACCTGTTCAGAAAAATTTCCTTATTAAAGTAACATAAAACAAGCGTTATTGTGATTAATCCATTCCTAGGCACTTCCTATTTTTATGCATTGC
>NZ_KI912381.1:4258-10745 GCF_000518085.1 Bartonella grahamii ATCC 700132 | reverse complement strand
CAGTAGCCGATGGACCTAAAGCAACAGATGAGGCTATAAACTTTGAGATTTTATAGAAGCTTTTTCTATATTTTTGTTGAAAAAAGATCACAGTAGAATCCATATTGCTAAAAAGTCATATTTTTATGTTGCTATTTTCTTGAACAGTCTATAGTGATGCGGAAATGTATATTAGTAAGACTCATTTTGATAAAATAACTTTCAAAGGGGGGATAAGTAGTGCGTGAAGATAGAAGGTACATCACAAGACCGCGCATGTATTATTACATGATACTATAGAAAGAGAAAACCTAACTAAAGAGCTGATTATCCGAGGCGAACTAGATTTCGAACATATTACAATCTCTTTTTACTTTACTTGTTATTAACAAAAAAATGCTTTTTTAATAAAACTAAAGTCTATAATTAGGAAAACACAAACGAAAACCTTTTTTGAAAGATTTTATATTAACGACTACCAAGTAAAAAATAAGATTAAATATGCAAGACCTCTTTTTTAATTAGGAAAAACAGCACATTAAAACCCTTAGACTCTAAATGTGTTATTTTTATGTCCACAAAACATAATAAAAAACAAACATTTAAGTCGCAACACTAGAGAGCACAAACAAAACAAGATTAAAGACTCAAAATGTTCACACTCTAAGCAACGATCCTCTGTTCTCAATTCTAAAGAGGTCAATAATGCTAAAATGTGTCTTTTTTATGTTTTGGAGGTGTTTTTAAGTTTTTTCATTGGAGAGTTTGTTATGAAAAAAATATATGCCCCAAAAGCAGCGAGTGAATTAAAACGTTCTCGTTTTTCTTTTGTTAAAGTTCTTTCGTTGGCTACAGCGGCTACATTTTTATCGAATGTTACACCTGTTTTTTCAGCAAATTCTGATTTTAGAAACACATTTCTTGAGGGTGTTAACAGTGCTGGTGTCTCTTATCCAGAAAACATCATCTCTGTTGCTGGTTTGAATACTTCTTCTGTTTCAAAAGACAATTATTTAACAGCGCTGAATGTTGCTTTGACACCCAAGGTAAATGCTGCTGATGACTATGCAAATTTTTTAACCAAAGCTCTTCTAAGTCCGAGCGATGAGAGTTCTATAATAAATGTTTTGACAGCAAACAGTAATAACCTATCGAAAAAAACGTTAGAAGCAGGGGGGCAATATAAAAAGCCTCTCATTAGTCCACAGTCCTTTGTGGTTGATAGCTCTGCAGACCAACAGCTTGCGCAGGATGATGAGAATGCAGATATTATTAATGTATCTAATATTTTGCGGGGTGGTTCACCTGGGGGAATGCAACGTGATGTATCGGGAAATAATGTCATTTTTGGTAACGGCGTTGATGCGAAGGTCGACAGCAGTGTTGTTATTGGTTTTCAAGCGAAGGCGAAGTCAGATCCTAAAGATCCAGATCAATCGCCAGTAAAGTCATCTGTTGTTATTGGTTCTTCCTCGAGTGTCAATAAAGGTGAAAGCGTTGCCGTTGGTCATTTCGCAAGTACAAAAAAGGAAGGCTCGATTGCCATTGGTGGTTATGCAACAGTATATGATATTTACGGTATAGCTTTAGGTGATGGGGCGGCTGCGGGGATTGAATATGGTGTTGCTGTAGGGAGGTCGGCTGGCGCTTATGGAAAAAACGCTATCGCAATAGGTTCTGACGGTGATGGCGTCAGTGACGCCAATGGGACCAATCATCATACCCTTGGGCAGGGAGATTATTCAATAGCTGTGGGTTCTCGTGCTGAGAGTTGGAAGGAGGGAACAATTTCTATTGGTTATAAAGTAAAGACAATGAACAACTATGCCGTTGCTTTCGGTTTTGGTTCGAGAGCAGAGGGAGATGGAGCTATCACTATAGGTGCCAACTCTGCATCTGCGGCGCAAGATACCGTTGCTATAGGCTTTAAGTCTATAACGGCAGGTGTTGCAAGTACTGCTATAGGTGCCAATACTATTGGTGCTGTTGAGGGTGGTGTTGCTCTAGGGAGCAATTCTGTAGCCGATAGGGTTGCTGGTGTTGCTGGTTTTAGCCCTTTGCTTAAGGGAGCTGCAACTGATAAAGGAATTACATGGAAAAGTACGCTCGGTGCTGTGAGTATTGGTAATGCTAGTCAAGGAAAAACGCGCCAAATTACCGGAGTAGCAGCTGGTACTGAACTGTCTGATGCTGCTAATGTTGAGCAGGTTAAGTCCTTACAAATGTACGTAGATCAAGGTTGGAATCTTTCTGTTGGTGGTGCAAATGCTAAAGCTGTTGGCATAAAAGATACAGTGGATTTAGCAGCTGGAAGTAGTAATCTTCAGATTACAAAAGGCAAGGACGACAATAAAGTAAAATTTGATCTGGCTAAGGATATTACACTCAATAGCATAAAAGCAGGAAGCAGCACCTTGAATGCAACAGGCTTAGTGATTACTGATGGTCCGAAAATAACGACGGCTGGTATTCATGCAGGTAGTAAAAAGATAACGGGAGTTGCAGCGGGTACTGATGATACTGATGCAGTGAATTTTGCACAGTTAAAAGCAGCACAAGCAGGACAAGCCGCAGGGGGTATAAAAGGTTTAAAAATTAACACTACTGGCAAAGATTTTGCAGATGCTATAGCTGATGCAGAAAATTCAGTTGCTCTTGGGAGCAAGGCCAGCGTTAGTCAACTCTCCAGCAGTGCTATTGCTTTGGGTAATAGCGCAGTGGTTGCTGAAAAAGCCACCTCTGCGATTTCTATTGGTCACAACGCAAAAGTATCAGTTAAAGATGGTATTGCTCTAGGAAGCGATTCTGTAGCCGATAGGGTTTCTGGTGTGTTTGGTTATGCTCCTTCGTTGGATGATGGGTTTTCAAAAAATGACACAGCTCAGTGGAAAAGTACGGCGGGCGTTTTGAGTATTGGTAACCATGCAAAAGGAATAACACGACAAATTACAGGAGTTTCAGCTGGTAGTGAAGCTACCGATGCAGTGAATGTTATGCAGTTGATGGACTTAAAACACTTCGTACAAACAAACGGTTGGAAACTGTCAGTTGGAGGTGCAAATGGCACAACTGTTCTTATGGATGGTAATGTAGATTTTTCAACTGGAAATAGTAATCTTCAGATTACAAAAGGCAAGGACGACAATAAGCTAAAATTTGATTTGGCTCAAGATGTTGCATTAACGAGCTTAAAGGCAGGTACAAATACCCTAGACGCAACAGGTCTGGTAATTACTGATGGTCCGAAAATAACCACCGGTGGTATTGATGCTGGTAGTAAGAAGATAACAGGCATTAAAGAAGGCGCGCTCTCAGCAGAATCGACCGAAGCAGTAACTGGTTCCCAGCTTTTTGCAGCAAATACTGAAATTGCTAATGTAAGAGACAGTATTCTTGTCAAGCAAGCAGCAGAGAAGACTTTAATGCGTAGTCTCCGTGAAGGAGGAGCAGGTCCTATCACTATTGGTAAGGAAACAGGTGGCACCGAAATCAGTATTCTAAATAAGGATAATGGAGGACGGAAACTTTCCGGTTTACTCGACGGGGCAATCAGTAAAAATTCAGACGAAGCCGTAAGTGGTGGTCAGCTTCATAGTCTAGGGAGCAGTGTTGCATCTTATTTTGGTGGTGGTTCTAGCTATGAAGGAGGGGCTTTGACCGGTCCAAAATTCACGCTTAAAACCTTCACAGCTGATGGTAAAGAAGGTGCTCCAAAAGACTATCCTGATGTAGCACAAGCTTTTGCAGGAATTGATGATAATTTCCAAAATGTGAATACTAATGTGCAGAACATTGTTAAAGATTTTAAAGAACAAGTCACGAATATCACACAAGAAGTTCAAGGCGATTCTTTATTATGGGGTGGAGATGCCTTTGTCGCACAGCATAAAACGGAAGAAGGTGAAAAGACAAACAGCAAGATAAAATTCCTTGCCGAAGGAGATATTACGAAGGGTTCCACGGAAGCTGTCACAGGAGGACAACTTTATACACAGCAAAACCAGTTTGCGAAGTATCTTGATGACAAAGCAGGCTATAATGAGGAAGGCGCATGGAATGGACCGACCTTTAAGGTAAAAACCTTCAATAAAGATGGTAAGGAAGTTGAAGAAACGCCTACCAGTGTTTCTAAGGCATTTGAACTTGTAAGTAATTCTTTCACGAACGTTGTTAAAGACTTTAAAGAACAAGTCACGAATATCACACAAGAAGTTCAAGGCGATGCTTTGTTGTGGGACAAGACTAAAGGCGCCTTTGTAGCGCAGCATGGGGCAAAAGAAAGTAAGACAAACAGCAAGATCACGTTGCTTGCAAATGGGGACATTAATGGTAGCTCAAGCGATGCGGTAGCAGGCAATCAGCTTCATAGCCTAGGGAGCAGTGTTGCATCTTATTTTGGTGGTGGTGCTAAATATGAAGGTGGCGCATGGACTGCTCCTAACTTCACGGTTAAAACCTTCGATGCTGATGGTGGATCTAAAGATCAGGATTATCCTGATGTAGCAAGTGCTTTTGCAGGAGTTGGTAGTTCTCTGACGAATGTTCAGAATAAATTGACTGAACAGGTTAATAATGTGATTAACAAAGTAGAAAGCGAAAGCTTTGTTCAGCAAGACCAAACAACGCATCGTCTCACTATTGGAGCTGCAGTAGAAGGAAGTGAAATCAACATAGCCAACAAGACTGGTGTGGCACGGACACTTTCTGGTGTTGGGGAAGCGACCAAGGATAATGAAGCCGTTAACAAAGGACAGCTTGATAAAGGCTTGAAAGATCTTTCGAACAGTCTTCAGTCAGATGAATCAGCAGTTGTTCATTACGATAAAAAAGAAGACGAAAATGGTAGCATTAATTACACGAGTGTGACTTTAGGCGGTAAAGATAAGACAGCAGTAGGTCTCCATAATGTTGCTGATGGTAAGATAGCCAAGGATTCACGTGATGTAATCACGGGTGGTCAGGTTAACACAATCGGTGAGGATGTTGCCAAGTTTTTAGGTGGAGATGCTGCATTTAAAGATGGCTCTCTTACACAGCCAACCTATAAATTGTCGCACATTGCCACAGATGGAGTTGTGACAGAGAGTTCGTTCCAAGGTGTTGGAACCGCTTTTGCAGGTCTTGATAGCAATATCAAGAATGTGAATGCTCGCATTAAGGAAGTCTCAGAAGGAGTTGCGCATGATTCCTTGTTGTGGAATGAAAGTGCAAAAGCCTTTGTAGCGCAGCATGAAAAGCAGGAAAAAGGAGACGACGGTACAGTTGTCGTGACACAAGAAAACAGCAAGATAACGTCTCTTGCCGCAGGAAGTATTACGAAAGATTCCACAGACGCCGTTAATGGCTCACAGCTTCATACATTGGGCACAGGGGTTGCTACGTCTTTAGGCGGTGGCGCCAAGTATGAGAGTGGAACATGGACCGCTCCTACATTCACGGTTAAGACTGTTAAGGATGATGGTACTGAAGAAGAGAAGAAGTATACTACTGTTGCAGAAGCTTTTGCTGATGTTGGTACATCTTTCACGAATATTAAAAACGATATCACCAATGTAAAAGGTGATAGCCTTGTTAAGTGGAATGAAGAGACAAAGGTTATCAAGATTGGTGGCGAAAAAGATGGTACGACAATCACTGTTGCAGATAAGGATAGTAAGGCTCGAATTCTCTCTGGCGTGAAGGATGCAGAAAAGGGTGACGAAGCGGTTAATAAAGCCCAGCTTGATAGAAACGTGGATGCACTTACGAATGAAATTAATGACGTGCGTTCTGTAGCAGTTTTCTACGATATAGAAGAAGATACAGAAGAGGTCAGTACACTTACCAGAACAGCACCTAAAGTTAATAAGAATAGTGTGACTTTTGGAGATCCGAGCAAGGGTCAGGTTGGCTTGCATAATGTTGCCGCTGGTAATATTGCTAAGGATTCACATGATGCTGTAAATGGTGACCAGCTTCATACCGTAGGTAGCAATGTTGCATCTTATTTAGGTGGTAGTGCTACATTTAAAGATGGTGTTTTTACATCTCCGACTTATAACATCTCTAATATTACTGACAATGGTACAGTAACGACTAGTTCATATAACGATGTTGGTTCAGCTTTTGCTGGTCTTGATGCGAGTGTCAAGAATGTGAATACGCATCTAACGAATGAGGTCAAAAATTTTGCTGACAAACTAACGAATATTACGCAAGCAGTTCAAGGCGATGCTTTGCTGTGGAGCAAAACTGATAAAGCCTTTGTTGCGCAGCATGGAGAAGAAGGAAAAGAAAAAACAAATAGCAAGATCACGTTTCTTGCAGCTGGAGCTGTCAGTGAAACTTCAACAGATGCAGTAAATGGCTCACAGCTTCATACCTTGGGCACTGGTGTTGCTAAGTCTTTAGGCGGTGGCGCTGTCTATGCGGATGGTAAATGGACGGCTCCTACATTCACGGTTAAATCGGTTAAGGATGATGGTGTTTCTGAAGATAAGGTTTATTCTGATGTAGCATCTGCTTTGAG
>NZ_KI912381.1:0-2138 GCF_000518085.1 Bartonella grahamii ATCC 700132 | reverse complement strand
ACAGCTCCGACTTATAAGATCTCAAATGTTGCTGAAGATGGTACGGCAACAGAAAAGCCCTACAACGATGTTGGTTCAGCTTTTGCTGGTCTTGATACGAGTGTCAAGAATGTGAATACGCATCTAACGAATGTAGAAAATAAGTTTACCCAAAAGATCGATGATATTTCGAAAGAAGTTAAAGGTGATGCTTTGTTGTGGAATGATAAAGTCCATGCCTTTGTAGCGCAGCATGAAAAGAAGGAAGAAAAAGAAGACGGCACAGTTGTAGTGACACAAGAAAACAGCAAGATAACGTTTCTTGCAGCTGGAGCTGTCAGTGAAACTTCAACAGACGCAGTAAATGGCTCACAGCTTCATGCCTTGGGCACTGTGGTTGCTAAGTCTTTAGGCGGTAATGCTAAATATGAGAATGGCGCATGGACCGCTCCTACATTCAAGGTTAAGACCATTAAGGCTGATGGTAGTGATGTTGAAGAAAACAGCTATGAGAGTGTAGCAGAAGCCTTTGCTGGAGTTGGTACTTCTTTCACGAACATTCATAATGAGATTAACAAGGAGATTAGCAAAGTCGTAGGCGATAGCCTTGTTAAGCAGGATGAAAAGACAAAGGTTATCAATATTGGTAAAGAAGTAGAAGGCAGTGAAATCAATATTGCCAATAAGACTGGTATGGATCGGACTCTTTCTGGTGTGCAGGCAGCGACCAAGGATAATGAAGCCGTTAACAAAGGACAGCTTGATAAAGGTTTAACGGATCTTTCGAACAGTCTTCAGTCTGATGAATCAGCAGTTGTTCATTACGATAAACAAAAGGATGGTAAAGTTGATTATGCGAATATCACCTTGGGTGGTAAAGATAAGACAGCAGTAAGTCTCCATAATGTTGCTGATGGTAAGATTGCCAAGGATTCACGTGATGTAATCACGGGTGGTCAGGTTAACACAATCGGTGAGGATGTTGCCAAGTTCTTAGGTGGAGATGCTGCATTTACCAATGGAGCTCTTACACAGCCAACCTATAAATTATCGCACATTGCCACAGATGGAGTTGTGACAGAGAGTTCGTTCCAAGGTGTTGGAACCGCTTTTGCAGGTCTTGATGATAATATCAAGACTGTGAACGCTCGCATTAAGGAAGTCTCAGAAGGAGTTGCACATGATTCCTTGTTATGGAGTGATAACGCCCATGCCTTTGTCGCACAGCATGAAAAGAAGGAAGAAGAAGACGGCAAAGTTGTAGTGACACAAGAAAACAGCAAGATCACATCGTTGGCTGATGGTTCTATTGTGGCAGGCTCGAGTGATGCAGTAACTGGTGGACAGATTTATGATCTTCAAAAACAGTTTGCTGGCTATTTGGGTGGCGGTGCTGGTTATAATGAGAAAGGTGAATGGCAAAACCCGGATTTCCAAATTCAGACTTTCAACAATGATGGTACGAAAGGTGATAAAAAGAGTAGTAACAATGTTGCTGGTGCGTTTAATGACATTAATGACAGCATGAGCACTATCAACGATCGTATTAAGGAAGTTTCAGAAGGAGTTGCACAAGATTCCTTGTTATGGAATGATAAAGCCCGTGCCTTTGTAGCGCAGCATGAAAAGAAGGAAAAAGGAGACGACGGCAAAGTTGTAGTGACACAAGAAAACAGCAAGATCACGTCGCTTGCCGCAGGAGCTATTACGAAAGATTCGACAGATGCGGTCAATGGTTCCCAGCTTTTTGCAACAAATACAGAAATTAATGAAGTAAGAGACAGTATTCTTGTTAAGCAAGTAGCAGAGAAGAAGTTAGCGCGCAGTCTCCCTGATGGAGGAGCCGGTCTTATCACTATTGGTAATGAAACTGGTGGTAGCGAAATCAGTGTTTTGAACAAAGAGAATGGAGAGCGGAAACTTTCCGGTCTACTGGGCGGGGCAATCAATGAAACTTCAGACGAAGCCGTAACTGGTTCTCAGCTTCATACCCTAGGGAGCAGTGTTGCATCTTATTTTGGTGGTAGTGCTAGCTATGAGAATGGCGCATGGGTTGCTCCTACATTCACGCTTAAAACCTACAATGCAGATGGTACGGAAGGTGATCCACAGGAGCATCATAATGTAACGGAAGCGTTTGCAGGAATTGATAAGAATTT
>NZ_JACX01000031.1 GCF_000518085.1 Bartonella grahamii ATCC 700132 | reverse complement strand
TGTTGTGGAGTGATGATGCGGGTGCGTTTGTAGCACAGCATGAGAAGGAAGGTAAAAAGGACAACAGCAAGATCACGTTCCTTGCGGAAGGAAAGATATCAGAAGATTCGACGGATGCGATTAATGGAGGTCAGATTTATACTCTACAACAGAGCTTTGCCTCATATTTTGGTGGAGGAGCAGGTTATGATAAGGAAGGAAACTGGCAAGGACCGAAATTCTACGTTCAGGTTTTCAATGAGGATGGTACGAAAGGTGATAAAGAGGAGCGTAATAATGTCTCTGAAGCATTTGATGTTGTTAATGACAGCATGAGCACTATCAACGATCGTATAAAAGAAGTTGAAAAGGATGTTTCTTCTAATGGTCTGAATTGGAATGAAGAAAAAGGAAGCTATGATGCCTCTCACGCTGATGATCAGGGCGTTAAGAGCCCCAGTAAGATTATCAATGTAGAGGACGGTAAGGTGGACAAAGATTCCAAAGAAGCTGTTAATGGCGGTCAGCTTTGGGAAACCCAGCAGATGATTACAGATCAGGTCAAGGATATTGAAACTAAAGTTACGGAGGGATCTGTACAATATGATAGAGATAAAAAAACAGGTGAAAAGACCAATAAAGTTACATTAGTTGGTGGAGATGACAGCTCTCCAGTGTTAATAGACAATGTAGCGGATGGAAAGATTGAAAAGGATTCGAAAGAAGCTGTTAATGGAGGTCAGTTACATGATTACACAGAACAGCAGATGAAGACGGTTCTTGAAAATGCAAAGAAATATACGGATGATCAAGTCAATAGTCTTGTCAATAATGGCGTTAATGAGGCTAATTCGTATACGGATATGAAGTTTGAGACATTAAGTTACGCTGTTGAGGATGTTCGGAAAGAGGCAAGACAAGCAGCAGCTGTTGGTTTGGCGGTAGCTGGTTTACGCTATAGTGATATTCCTGGAAAATTAACACTCGCATTTGGTAGTGGTTTATGGCGTAGTCAATCCGCGTTTGCTGTTGGGGCTGGTTATACTTCAGAGAACGGTGATATTGGTTCCAACTTGTCAATTACCACTTCTGGAGGTCACTGGGGTATAAGTGCAGGGGTTAATGTGATACTCAACTAATAAACGACTGAATCCATAAAATTGATTTGCCTTTTTCTTATTTAAGAAAAGGGCAAATTTTTTACCTTCTTCCAGAGCCCTCTAAAGCTATTCTAAATGTACAAAACTCCCGTAATTATATAAAATCCGAATATAAAAAGCTTATTACAACTTTTGTTGAGAATAAAAGACCTTAGTGGCAAAGATTCAAAAAATGATTACTATTTTTTTGATAATTAGGTAATGAGGTTATTGCTCTATCTTGTTATTTTGATTTATTAAAGTTCATAAAGCAATGTGAGTACGAATAGACCCTTTATTAAAAAGAGACAGTTTTAGCTTTTATTTTCGTGTAGTGTTAAACCTATGTTTTATATTGGTATCGTTATAATTTTTCATTGAAATTCTTGTTGTTTAAATGACAAATTATCTTAAGAATAGAATAGTTAAAAATATTATGTTTTTTAATCATTTTCCTTTTTTGTAGCTTCATAGTAAAATTTTAATTTCTCCAAATTGTTTTAACCTAATTACGAGTATGAAAAGCAAATAGTGCAAATTCTTACAATTCAAAATATGTCTTTTTTATGTTTTAGGCATGGTTTTTGTTGAGGGTTTGTTATGAAAAAATTATTGAATCATATTCAAGGGGAATAGCTCAAGTTTTTGGCGTTTATTTTATCGGTTGTTTGTAGCAACGTTTTCATTGGGAGTTGTGATAGTTGTTTTTTTATCGAATGCTATTCCTGTTTTGGCGAAAAAAATTGATATAATAGAACAGCTGCTTTTAGCCATGGCAAAAGCAGCAAAGAGCTATTCTCAAGGAAAAATGCTCCTTTCTGCGCATGCTAACTCTAACAGTATTGGGGCTCTCTCAAAAGGTTTTGATTTATTAAAAGCAAGTTATTTAACAGCACTTAATACAGCACAGCAATGGCACCAATAGTAGATGATTCTACAGATGATAGTGGCTATATCAATTTTCTCGTTAATACGCTTTCTATTAAGAGTAAGGATGGTTTTAGTGAGAGATTTCTTCCCGATCTGTAATTGGTTATGAACAATAACTCTACAATTACAATGAGTTCTGAAAACAACGAAGATGCAAGGATTATCGATGGATCTGACACCTTGCGACATGATTTCATTACAAGAATGCAACGATTTACAGGTATGCAACGTATTCCAAACACAAGTATTGCTTTAGGTAGTGGAACGCAAGCGGAAAAAGAATGGAGCGTTACTGTAGGCAATATGGCTCACGCTTTGGGGAAAAGCAGTGTCGCAATAGGTGGTGAATATAATATAGAAGAGCGAATATGGAGATAATAATTATACAACTACGAAGAGTGATTATTCAATAGCTATAGGAGCCGTTTCTAAAGCCCTAGGGTATGGTTCGATTGCTCTTGGGTGCATATGCATTTGCTCAAGAAGCTATTTTATAGGCTTCTATTCAAAAGAAAATGGGGTTGGAAGTATCGTTTTAGGTTCCTATTCTAACGTGACGGTTGATGATGGGCGGGGGTGTGTTACTATCAGAAACAACTCTGTGCCTAGTAGAGCTGCTGGCGTTTTTTGAGGATACGTTTCTTCTGCAATGACCGGCCAAAAACACCGAATCTCAATAGAAAAGTACGAAAGGTGAAGTGAGTATTGGTGTTTCTAGTAAGAACATAACGCGACAAATTATAGGCGTAGCAGCTGGTAGCAAACCTGCCGATGCAGTGAACCTTAGATAGTTGCAGGATTTAGAAGAAGTCGTAAGAAAAAAGGTTGGAAACTGTCTATTGCTGGTGAGGCAGCTAAAGATGTGGATGCTAGATAATACAATAAATTTTCATCCGGAGGAAGTAACTTCAGGGTTAAAAGAGATAAGGACAATGAAAATAAGCTCATATTTGGTTTGGCTAATGACATAGCATTGAAAAGCATAACATTAGGAGAGAAAACAAAAGCAGATGCAGTAGGCTTAGTAATTACGGATGTCCCGCAAATAACTACCGGTAGTATTAATGCGGCAAGTAAAAAAGTAACAAATATTGCAGAAGGAAATCGTAATACTGATGCAGTGAATTTTTCACAACTGAAGGAAATAAAAGAACAAGTAGCAGTGAGTATTTTTGTAAAACAGGATACCGCAATGAAACACATTACCATTGGTAAGGATATAAATGGTGATAAATCGATATTGCGAATAAAAGTGATAAATTACGGATAATTTCTGGTGTTAAGAAAGCAGAGAGAGATAAAGCATCAATGATGCTGTTAATAAAAAACAGCTTGAAGAAAGTTTAGAGAAACTTGCTAATGATTCTACTGTTGTTCATTATGATAAAGCAAATAATGAAAATGGCACTATTAATGGGGCACTATTAATTATGAAGGTGTGACTTTTGGAAAAACTATAGTTCCCGCTGCACTTCATACTGTAGCAAATAAAGTTACGGAAAATTCCACTGATGTTGTCAATGGTAGTCAGCTTTATTCATTGGGTGATAAAGTTGCGAAATCTTTAGGTAGTGGAGCATATTTTAGCGACGGTATTTTTACAGCTCCCACTTATAAATTATCATCAGCTTGATGAAAAAGGTACGGTAATAGAGAAATCATATAGCCACTCTAACTTATTTTACAGGCCTTGATGACAATATCAAGAATATAAATAATCGTATTAAAGAAGTCTCTGAGGAGGTGTGCAGGATTCTTTATCATGGAGCACAAAGGATCAAGCTTTTGTTGCAAAACATGGAGAGAAGTAAGAAAACAGCAAGATCACATTCCTTTCGACAGGAGCTATTACAAAGAGTTCCACGGATTCTGTGACGGGATGGAAAACGTTATTCACTAAATCAAACGCTTGCAAAATATTTTGGCGGTGGTGCTAGATATGAGAATGAAGAATGGACAGCACCAAATTTCAAGCTATAGAACCTTTGAAGAGAACAGCTATGATAATATTGCAGCAGCTTTTGCTGGCATAAATAGTGTTTTCGCGAAGCTTCATAATGAAATTTCTGGCAACATCGAGAAAAATGCTTTGTTATGGAGTAATGAAGCAGGGGCATTTGTGGCTCGGCATGGAAAAGACGAAAAAAAAGCTATAACGATATTGCTAATGCATTTAATGCAGGTCGTGGCGTTGATAAGAATAAGAAGGCGAGTAAGATTATCAATGTAGAGGGTGGAAAGGTAGAAGAAGGTTCGAAAGAAGCCGTAAATGGTGATCAGTTACATGATTATACGAAAAAGCAGACAGATACGATTCTTGATAAAGCGAAAGAATATACGGATGAGAAAGTGTCTAATATTGTAAAGGATGGTGTTAAAGAGGTTTATTCGTATACGGATATGAAGTTTGTAACGTTAAGTTATGCTGTTGAGGATGTTAGGAAAGAGGCAAGACAAGCAGCAGCGATTGGTTTAGCAGTGTCTAATTTAAGTTATGATGATACTCTTGGAAAAATCAGTCTATCATTTGGTGGTGGTTTATGGCGCAGTCAATCCGCATTTGCTATTGGCGCTGGTTATATGTCTGAAAGTGGAAGAGTTCGCTCAAATATATCATTAACGAGTGCCGGAGGTCAGTGGGGGATAGGTACAGGACTGAGAGCAATAGTGAATTGACAATAAACAAATTCTAACCATTAACTTTATTAACATTTTGTTTTTATTGCTCTTAATGAGAGATGGGAGAGTATAGTAGGCGCGCGCATGAGATACCGTTACGGTGAACATAAGCAGCAATTAACATGAGTTAGAATATTTGAAGCATTAAGATATGATATTAAGACAGTTCAGAACGAAGTAAGACAGACGGCCTCTGTTGATTTAGCAGTATCGAATTTAAGTCATGAAGATACCCTTGGTCTTTAAGCGTTTCATTTGGTACGGATGCATTGGAGTAGTCCATCCGTCTTTGCTATCAGAGCTGGGTTATATGTCAGAAGATGGAAAAATCCGCTCCAATCTCTCCGCAACGAGTTCTGGTGGTCATTAGGGTGTAGGTGTTAGGCTTAATTTAGCACTGAACTAATAAGCAAAAAACTTTTCTTAAATATGCTCTTTGCCCTTGCCTCATCAAAGCAGGGGTATTTTAGTAAAAAGCTTTCATAAATCTTCTAATGAAATAAAAAATCTTATTCACGAAAAATAAACTGATGCCTAAGCGGATGATCAATAGGCACAAAAATTATACCTCTTTCAAAGAGGTCAAAGCTAAAAACGACGCACAACCTTTGATAGAAAAATGAGATCCATTCTAATATTAAGTATTTTTTTACCTTCCTTAAATTGACTTTCACAAACCGGCTTCTAATTACCCTTTAAAGGCGCTGTAGCAATAACAGCTTATGTCTTAATTTTATTTGTGTCCTAAAACACGCTGTACAAGCAGGAACACGCAAGGGAAATAAGAAAGCTCTAGAGCATACCTTTTTTGTGTTTTTAATCTGTTATTATGAAGGGGGTATTATGAAAAAATATTCAACATCAAATTCGATTAAAGTGGTTTCATTGGGAACAGTTATAGCGACGCTCTTGTCGAGTGTTTCTCCTGTGGTTGCTGCAAATCTTGCGATAACAGGTGATAAAGTTCAAAGTTCAAGTGGTCCTAGCGTGTCTTATCAATACGCTAGCCATGGCAGTATTGTATTAGCTGGCGATAATGATAACTGTGGTGTGTTTAATGTTGTTGATCGTGGTGGAAGCAATCAAGGTACTGATAAACAAATCACTGCAGAGGAACTATATGAAAGAGTTTCTACGAATAAAGAGATTAATGGCAAGCGTCCTTTTAACTGGGCGAAGGATTAGCTTAATTGGGGTGGTGATGGTCTGACCGCTACCGGGGCGTATATGGGAAAAGCAACCGGTGGTCTTTCAAATGTTATGCCTGAAGCTTATGGTGTGTTTTCTTTTGCAACTGGGTGTGGATCTTCCGCAACGGGGCATTATTCAACAGCATTTGGAGCGGGTGCAACTGCAAAGCGTGGGGGAGCACAAGCCTTTGGTATTGGTGCACTTGCAGGTGAACAAGCAAGTATTGCTATAGGGGTTGCGTCTGAAGCAGTAGCAAGCAATACGATTGCTATTGGTGGGCTTGCAAAAGCAAAAGGCGTTGATAGTATTGCATTCGGTAACAAATCACTTGCAGATGGACAACAAGCAATTGCTATAGGTTATGGTGCTCAAGCTCAAACAGATCTTTCGATAGCGATTGGTTTAGATGCAAGAGCGACTGAGCGTGAGGGTGTTGCTCTTGGAAGTGAGTCTATAGCTGATGTTGCTGCTGGCGCTATCGGTTATGATCCTTACATTAAAGGTCCTTCACAGTCTGACAACTTTGTATGGAAAAGTACGTTAGGTGCAGTGAGTGTTGGTGATGTTAAAACAGGGGAAACACGCTAGATTGTAGGAGTGGCAGCTGGTACTGAATTGCATGATGCCGTTAATGTTGCACAGCTAAAAACGTTACAATCATACGTAGACCAAGGTTGGACACTATCTGTTGGAGGTGAAAATGCTAAAGCCGTTGGTATAAAAGATACTGTAGATTTGTCGGCTGCAAGTGACAACCTTAAAATTACAAAAGGTGCGGAAAACAATAATGTACAATTTGATCTAGCTAAGAATATTACAGTAGCAAGTGTCACTGCAGGGAACGCCTCTATGAGTAATGATGGCATTATGTTTGCTGATGGGGCTAGAATAACTGTGGATGGTATTGATGCTGGCAATAAACAGATTACAGGAGTGAAAGCTGGGGTAGACCCTTATGATGCAGTGAATTTTGCGCAGCTACAAGAGATAAAAAATCAGATAGAAGGAAATAGTTTTGTTAAGCAAGATGGTGGAGAAGAAGGTCGTATCACCATTGGTATGGCAACAGGTGGTTCTGAAATCAATGTTGCAAACAAATCGGGTGAAGATAGGATAATTTCCGGTGTGAAGGCTGCAGTAAACAATAACGACGCTGTTAATAAACAACAGCTCGATGGTCAGATTGCAGATGTTGTTGACACCATAAAAAGCAATAGCCTTGTTAAGCGAGAAGAAGAGACAAATCGTATTACTATCGGTAAGAATATAGAAGGCACAGAGATTAATATTGCAAACAAATCAGGTGATGCTCGTACAATTTCCGGTGTGAAAGAAGCAGTTAATGATGATGAAGCTGTTAATAAAAAACAACTTGATGGTGAAATTGCAGATATCACGGACAGTATTAAGGTCATTAAAGAAGCAAATAGCTTTGCGGTTCTTTATGATAAAAATGCAGATGGCACCATTAATTATAATAGTGTGACTTTGGGTGGTGATAAGACTACGGCACCAGTTGCTCTCCATAATGTACAAGATGGTGCAATTTCCCAAGATTCGCATGATGCGATCAATGGTAGCCAGATTGAAAAAATATATCGAAGTGTAGCAGCCATTTTTGGTGGTGATGCGGACTTTCACGACGGTATCTTGTTTGGTCCGCACTATCATTTATCGCAAATTTCTGAAAATGGTGTAGCAGTAAATAAGGACCATTTTGATGTTGGTTCTGCTTTGACAGGGCTTGATGATAATATCAACAATGTGAATAGCCGCTTAACACATGTAGCCAATGAATTTACTCAGAAAATTGAGGGTGTCTCTAAAGATTCTCTGTTGTGGAGCAAGGAAGAAGAGGCATTTGTAGCACAGCATGGAGAGGGAAAAACCAATAGCAAAATTAAATTTCTTGCCAATGGAGATATTTCTGAAGATTCAACGGATGCTGTAAATGGTTCGCAGCTCTTTGAGACCAATCAGACAGTTGCTAACACCAATCAGACAGTTGTTAATTTAGTTACGGCTTTTAATGGGGCAAATAAGAATATATCAAGTTATTTGGGCGGTGGTGCAGATGTGGTTGCTAATAAAGCACCAACCTATACGATTCAGAACACTGAATATCACGATGTGGGTTCTGCTTTTAGTTCTGTCAATAATTCTATCACGAATATCCAAAATCAGATTACGGATGCAACGAAAAATAGCCTCGTTAAACAGGAAGGAGATGCAGGTCGTATCACCATTGGTATGGCAACAGGTGGTACTGAAATCAATGTTGCGAACAAATCGGGTGATGCTCGTATAATTTCCGGTGTGAAGGCAGCTGTTGCGAACAATGAAGCTGTTAATAAAGAACAGCTTGATAAAAGTATAGAGAAGATTTCTAAGGATATTAATCTCACAACTGCTGCTGCAGTTCTCTACGATAAAGAAAATGGTGCCGTTAATTATGGTAGTATAACTTTAGGTGGCGATAAAAATAAAGAGCCAGTAGCTCTCCTTAATGTCAAAGCTGGTACAATTGCTAAAAATTCGCATGATGCGATCAATGGCAGTCAGATTGAAAAAATATCTGGAGATATTGCAAACTATTTTGGTGGGGATGCCTCATTCGAGAATGGTAACTTTAAAGGACCACAGTATAATTTATCTACAGTTTCTGCGGATGGTGAGGTGGTTCAGAAAATCTTTACTGATGTTGGTTCAGCTTTGAGTGGGCTTGATGCAAATGTAAAGAATGTGAATACCCATCTGACAAATGTGACAAATGATTTTACACAACAAATCAATAATATTACTCAAGAAGTTAAAGGCGACGCCTTGTTGTGGAGTAATGATGAGAAAGCATTTGTAGCACAGCATGGAGAGGGAAAAACCAATAGCAAAATTAAGTTTCTTGCTAATGGAGACATTTCTGCTAATTCAACGGATGCTGTAAATGGTTCGCAGCTCTTTACGACTAATCAGAATATTGCCACTGTTACGAATAATCTGACAACAATTTCTCAAAATATATCGAAGTATTTTGGTGGTGGTGCAGATGTGTCTAACGGTAAGGCTCCCACCTACACTATTCAGGGCAAATCACATAATGATTTTGAATCTGCTTTTAGTACTGTTGATAATTCTATCACGAATATCCAAAATCAGATTACGAATGCGACGAAAAATAGCCTTGTCAAGCAGGAAGGAGATGCAGATACTATCACTGTTGGTAAAGCAACAGGTGGGACTGAAATCAATGTTGCGAACAAATCAGGTGGTGCTCGTACAATTTCCGGTGTGAAGGCAGCAGTTAATAATGATGAAGCTGTTAATAAAGAACAACTGGATGGCCGTATAGCAGATATTAGTAACAGTATTAATAACATTAGAGAGGGAAGTGCTTTTGCAGTTCTCTACGATAAAAATGCAAATGGTACTGTCAATTATAACAGTGTGTCTTTGGGCGGCAATAAGAGTCAAGGACCAGTTGCACTCCTTAATGTCAAAGATGGCAAAATTGCTGAAGATTCAACCGATGCAGTAAATGGGGACCAAATTAATAAAATCTCTCAAGATATAGCAAACTATTTTGGTGGTGATGCCGAATTTGTCGATGGTGATTTTTGGGGACCGGAGTATAATTTATCTACAGTTTCTGCGAATGGTAAGGTGGTTCAGAAAACCTTTGAAAATGTTGGTGACGCTTTGAGTGGTCTTGATGCAAATGTAAAGAATGTGAATGATCATTTAACAAATGTGACAAATGATTTTACACAAAAAATCAATAATATTACACAAGAAGTTAAAGGCGACGCCTTGTTGTGGAGTAATGATGAACAGGCATTTGTAGCGCAGCATGGAGAGGAAAGAACCAATAGCAAAATTAAGTTTCTTGCTAATGGAGATATTTCTGCTAACTCAACGGATGCTGTAAATGGTTCGCAACTTTATTTGATGAGCAACCAATTGGCTACGTATTTTGGTGGTGGCGCTGGCTATAATAATGGACAATGGACCGCTCCTACTTTCAAGATAGCACAATTCAATAATGATGGTAGTTCTGGTGAGAAGAAGACCTATCATGACGTTGCCGGTGCTTTTGACGGCGTAAGTGAGAGTATGTCCAAGATAAACAATCGCATTCAAAATGTTGAAAACAATGTTTCGTTCAATGGTTTAAATTGGAATGAGCAGAAAAAAGCCTATGACGCTAGCCATGATGGTCAACCAAGTAAGATTATCAATGTAGAAAATGGTAAAATTGTAGAAGGTTCAAAAGATGCAGTCAATGGCGGACAGCTTTGGGAGACCAACGAACGTATCACTGGCGTTGAAAAAGATGTTAAGCATCTTACCAACAGAGTCGACAATATTTCCACTACGGTTACGGATATGGGTGAAACGGTTTTCCATATTGAAAACAGAGTTGATAATATTGAAAACACGGTTAATAATCTTTCTGATGGCGCAGTTAACTATGATAAAGATGCTGATGGTAAAAAGACCAATAAGATCACTCTAAAAGGTGGGAATGAAAGCGAACCTGTTATGATTGATAATGTTGCGGATGGTCGTATTGAACAAGGTTCGAAAGAAGCTGTAAATGGTGGTCAACTACATGACTACACTGAACAGCAGATGAAGATCATTCTCGATGAATCGAAGCACTACACAGATCAACGGATAAATAATATCAGGATTGATGCTATTGATGGTGCTGTTGATCGGGCTAACCAATATACAGATATGAAGTTTAATATTTTAAGTTATGACATTAAGAGTGTACGCAAAGAGGCAAGGCAAGCAGCCGCCGTTGGTCTAGCAGTATCCAACCTACGTTACTTCGACGAACCAGGATCTTTGAGTGTCTCATTTGGTAGCGGCGCATGGCGTGGACAATCCGCATTTGCTCTTGGAGCTGGTTATACATCTGAAAACGGAAAAATTCGCTCTAATCTCTCTGCCACGAGTGCTGGTGGTCATTGGGGAATAGGTGGAGCAATCACTCTGAAAATAAAATAATAGGAACAACGAAAACTGAACAAAATATTCACCCTTATTGATTGAAATAAGGGTAATTTTTTTTAAGACGCTACAGTATTTATCTAGAGATAAGCATAATATTTAATACATATACAAGATCACCAAAAGCAGCTGAATTATCTCCTTTGCTCTGCGCATTCAAACCTACAGCAATAGAACTTAGCCTCTCCGCAGTAGCCGATGGACCTAAAGCAACAGATGAGGCTATAAACTTTGAGATTTTATAGAAGCTTTTTCTATATTTTTGTTGAAAAAAGATCACAGTAGAATCCATATTGCTAAAAAGTCATATTTTTATGTTGCTATTTTCTTGAACAGTCTATAGTGATGCGGAAATGTATATTAGTAAGACTCATTTTGATAAAATAACTTTCAAAGGGGGGATAAGTAGTGCGTGAAGATAGAAGGTACATCACAAGACCG
>NZ_JACX01000030.1 GCF_000518085.1 Bartonella grahamii ATCC 700132 | reverse complement strand
GTAAAAGCCAAGTGGATGTGATACAAGCAGTGGGACGTGTGATGCGTCGTGCAAAAGGCAAAAAGATGGGCTATATCATTTTGCCGGTTGGTGTTCCTGCTGGTGTTTCACCAGAAGAGGCATTAAAAAACAATAAGAGATACAGTGTTGTCTGGCAAGTTCTCAATGCTTTACTTGCCCATGATGAGAATTTTAGTAAAACCCTTAACCAGATGGTCTTAGGACAAGACGTAAGCTCTATCATCGACATTGTTACAGTTTCTAAAAAGACCGAATTAGAGAATGTCACCACGGTTATTGACGAAATCCCGCTCCACGAAAAATCGGAACAATCCGGACTTCGTATTGGGACACAAGCTCATGAACCGCAACATAGTCATAGCGTAACAGGAAGATTACCCTTTTTTGTTGAGTTTCCCAATGCTCTCAAAACACTGATTGTTAAAAAATCTACCATGAGTGATTATTGGGGCATTTGGGCTGGCAATGTTGCTGAGATTGCACAAAACCATATTACACGCCTTCAAACTATGCTTTCTGATCAGACAAGCGAAGCTTATCATGCCTTTGATACGTTTTATAAAGAATTAAAAAACAACTTAAACAGTGAGATAAAGCAAGAAGAAGCGGTTGAGATGTTAGCGCAACATCTTGTAACGCGTCCCGTGTTTGAAGCTTTGTTTGAGGGCAATGAATTTGTGCAAAACAATGCCATTTCGCAAGCAATGGAAAAAATCTTAACAGAACTCGATAAAACCAATATTGAGGAGGAATCCAAGGAATTACAAGAGTTTTATGACAGCGTAAAGTTCCGTGCCTCTGGCATTACAGAACCACAGGCAAGACAAAATCTTATTATCAAGCTTTACGAAGATTTTTTTACCAAGGCATTTAAGAAGACCACGGATAGGCTTGGGATTGTTTATACCCCCGTTGAAGTTGTGGATTTTATCATTCATTCTGTTGATGATGTGTTGCGTAATGAGTTTGGAAAAAGCTTGGGGTCACGCGGTGTCTCTATTCTTGACCCTTTCACTGGAACGGGGACCTTTATCACAAGGCTTTTACAATCAAAGCTCATAAAACCAGAGGATATGGAATATAAATTCCGTCATGATATCCATGCCAACGAGATTGTCTTGCTAGCGTACTACATAGCAGCCATTAACATTGAATCGACTTATCATAGTTTGATGAAAGGTGAGTATATTCCTTTTAAGCATATTGGTTTGGCTGATACGTTTCGGATGGTTGAAAAGCAAGATCTGATGAAAGGTTTACTAGAGGAAAACAGTGCATATTTAGAACTTCAAAAAAAGCTCAATATTGAAGTAATCTTTGGCAATCCTCCTTATTCAACTGGTCAAAAAAGTGCTAATGATAATGCAAAGAATACGCCTTATCCGATATTAAATAACCGTATTGGTGAAACTTACGCCGCTCAATCTAAAGCAAGCCTTATGCGAAATCTTTATGATAGTTATATTCGTGCCATTCGCTGGGCAAGTGACCGTATAAAAGATTGTGGTGTGATTGGTTTTGTTACAAATGCAAGTTATATAGATACAAAATCTATGGATGGTTTACGCAAATGCCTAGTTGAAGAATTTTCAAGCCTTTATATTTTTCATTTACGAGGGAATCAAAGAACTTCTGGAGAACTTTCGCGAAAAGAAGGCGGTAAGATTTTTGGTGAAGGCTCTCGAGCCCCTATTGCTATCTCTATTCTCGTAAAAAATCCAAATGCACAACAGCGTGGTAAGATATATTTTCGTGATATTGGAGACTATCTCACGAGGCAAGAAAAGCTTACAATGATTGAATCCCTTGAAAGCATTGATGGTATTACACGAAGTAAACAAGGTTGGCAAATAATCACACCAGATAAACATGGTGATTGGCTTGGTCAACGTGATAACAATTTCAAAGCATTTTTAGCCATGGGTGTTAAGAAAGGTCATGGTAAAAAGCTTTTTGAAAATTTTTCGTGTGGTGTTGTAACTAGCCGTGATGCTTGGGTATACAATTCAAGCCATGAAATTTTAGCTAAAAACATAAGTAATATGATTGCCTTCTATAACAGTGAAGTAAAGCGTTTTAATAATGCTTATGGACATGTTGATCGTAAAACACTTACAAAAGTTGTAGACAATTTCGTCAATACAGATGCCAGAAAAATCAGTTGGAGCCGTGCTCTTAAACAAGATTTAGCAAAAGGAAAGATTTTTAAATTTGAAGCTACATGCCTTATGCAAAGTTTATATCGTCCTTTTACACAACAGTGGCTCTATTACAATCGTGCCTTTAATGAAATGGTTTTACAAATGCCGCGAATATTTCCGATAGGGGAAACGGTTGAAAATATGGTAATACAAATTACAGGTATAGGAGCAAGAAGATTTTCTGTATTGATGAATAAAGCCTTACCTAGTTTAGATGCAATAGAAAAAGGTCAATGCTTTCCAAGATATTTTTACGAACACACTCCAGTTTCAAAGAGTAAAAATAAAAACCAATCCCTTTTATTTACAAACTCTATAGAAGAAAGCACAACAGCTGGTTTACAAAGGCGTGATGCCATTACTGATGAGGGACTAGAACATTTTAAAGCCGCTTATCCTAATCAAACCATAACAAAAGATGATTTGTTCTATTATGTTTATGGGATTTTACATTCGGAAGATTACCGTGCTCGTTATGCTGATAACCTCTCTAAAGAATTGCCTCGTATCCCTTGTGTAAAGAATGCTGAAGATTTTTGGAAATTTGTGACAGCAGGACGTGAATTGGGTCATTTGCACGTGAATTATGAAACTGTAGAACCTTATCCCGTGACCTTTAAAAAGGGTAATCCAAAAGTTACAGAGATCTCTAATCCAGAAAAGTTTTATTACGTTACAGAAATGAAATTCGCAAAAGCAGGTAAAGAGAAAGATAAATCGATTGTTTTTTATAACAGCAATATCACAATAACAGATATCCCTCTTGAAGCTTATGAGTATATCGTCAATGGCAAGCCCGCTCTTGAATGGGTTATGGGGCGTCAATGTGTAAAGACTGATAAAAAGAGTGGCATTGTGAATGATGCCAATCACTATGCTGTTGAAACCGTTGGCAACCCTGCTTATCCATTAGAGTTGTTTCAAAGGGTTATTACCGTAAGTTTAGAGACAATGAAAATCGTTAAGAACCTACCAAAACTAGAAATTAGAGAAACTGAATAACTTAAAAGCGTGCTCACATAATGGGTATGATAAACTCACAACGGGTATAAGGTTTTATACCTATAGGTTCTATGCCCCTTTTATAAATTGCTTACATATAATCTTTAAAAGAATATTTTATATGCGTTATCATAAAAGATAAGGCTTTGCACTTTTTAACACTGTACTTTGGATTGCTTTAAGATTTTTAATAAATCCCATCTTAAAGTGAATACGCTTCTTTTACATTGCCTTTAAAAGATTATACCGTAATCTAAAATGATAGCTTTATTGTTATCAGAAGCTTTGTTTAAAGAGGGTTATGTATATTCATTTTCTTATATTACTTATAGGTTTTGAATGTTTCTAAAACCCCCAAAACCCCTACAAAACATATAGTATTAGTTGAATTTACAGGTTGTATTTTGATATAGGTTGTTTTTGGGAAACTTGATAAAAGTTAAAATATTGAAATATAATAAACTTTTATTTTTTATTGAAAAATATGTAAAGGGGAGGGCGTAAAAAGCACCTCCAAAACCCCCAAAAACCCCTAAACCTCCAAAACTCATAACCATAATGGTCTTGATAGCATTTCTTATGAGTTACAAGCTATCTTTTGAAAGGCTTAAAGGATCATATGCTTTTCATAAAGCACATTTTAATCATTCACTAAAATCATAAGATTCGTCTGTTAAATAAACTGACATAACCGATCAAATAGACAATAGCCCATTAAAAGGGATTTTGATCATCTATGGAATAATTTTATAGATCTTTTTTTATAGGTTGTTTCCTTAAAATCTTGCACCAAAACCATGATCAGAGCCATACCACTGTTGAGTTTCTCAACGAGTGATCAAGGCTTTGGACCGCGCCTTATTTTCTAAATTTATGAAATCTTTTCGATATTTTTTAGGTGCTATTTCTTGTCTTTTTTTCCGATAAAATTGACTATTTTCTCTTTCCACGAGCGGGGTTGCTCCTTGCTGGTAACCTCTTGTTGATCATCAAGCTTTTCTGCCACCTGTTTAATCAAAGCGTAGCTCACTTGCTTCACCTTTGCTACTTCTTTGGCTAAAGCTAATGCACGTTCAAGGTGGGTTTTGTTGATGCTTTCGTCAAAGCCTAGGTGATCACCTGCCGTAAAGCTTTTCTGATAAGATTGTAAGGTCTCAACATCACCCAATAAAGCAAGAGCGCCAAGATGAAGTAAAGCATAATGTGCTTCATTGATTTTGCTCTTTTCCCAAGGTGGCGTACTGTATTGGGAACGAAGCTCTTCATGAAGATCAATGGCTTTAACCGCCCATTCTAAAGCATCATCAAGCGCCTGTGTTAAACGATCCGCAGTAACTTCTGGTTCAAAGATTTCTAATCCCTTGGCTTCAAAATTAAGCTGTATATCTGGAATATCTTCCGTGTGGGTAGGATCAATGAATTGACAAGCGGTGGCAAGAATGCCCGTGCTAATCAAAAAGGCGCTATCAAATTGCGGGTAGTCTTTGGCAATTTCATCGTTATAAAGAATATCTACTTCACGATCAGCCAATTGATAGCTTGCCATATAATCATTCTCATTGATTTTCTCGGTTGACCAGCCTAGGATTTTTAAAAGTGCATGAGCACTTTCCATGGTGAGACGATCATCAGTGCCATCCGCTTCATCTACTTCTTCTGCCACTTCAACAGAAGTTGTTTTAGAAGCAACAGATGCTGTTTGCGGATCCAAGCTCAAAATCGGTGCATTTTTCGGAAAACCTACTCGATAACCCCGTGCAAGAGTGAGGAGATTATCAATTCTATATTTTGAGATTTCTTCCACAAAACCTAAAGGATTTCCCTTTCTAAAATTCTCCTTATAAGATTTGAGCTTTTCAACATCCCCAATCAAAACAAGCGCAATAAGGTGACGCGCTACAAGATCAAGTTCACTGTCTGGGGGAAAAGCTGCATAATCATAGATGATTTGATTCACATTTTTCCGATCAGCCCATTCAAGAATATCCGCACTGATCTGTTTCAGCTTGCCTTCATCCAATTCAGTACTAGAAACTGTATAAACTTCTTCTGCTTCTTTGAGGGCTATATATTGAGGCATATTATAGAAAATCTCTCTATGAGCCGTAGAAAAACTAAGTGTTGAAAGGGAAGCCTTAAATGCAACAATCGGCTCTTCTTCATCACTTTGAAGGTTATACATTATATTGATGATACGGTCTTTACTTATAAAATAAGCATTGCGATTGTAGTTTTTATCTCGATAAACTGTCCACCCCATCACTTTTAATTGCTCTGCAACTTTATTGAAAGTAATCAAAACTTGTGAACTAAGATGTGCTTCTGCTGCCTCTCGCTCATGAAGGATTTTCAGATGTTCTTCAGCAAATTCAACGGCATGGTTAACATATTTTTCTACTTCATCATCATCCAAATGTTCAGAAATCGTACCAGCTTCTAAAAATTTTTTATAAGATTTCAGCACATCAATTTTACCTGTTAATGCTAAACAAGCTAAATGCCAGACTATGTCTATATCGTAACTATATTTTTTAACAAGTGTTTTACTTTCTATCGATGCTTGCAAGTCTTGGGCGCGTGCCCATTGTATTATCCGCTCAGAAATTTTGATAAGCTCGTGATCATTTAATGTTCCCACACAAATATCAATTCCTTTACCAAAACCACTAAAAAAACCTCCTCCAATTGTATTAAAAGACTGATAAATATCCGTAGGTCGTATCCAATTACATTCTCTCTTATAGTGAATATATTTGCAAGCTACAGAAATCTCTTCATTAGATATTTCAGCTTCAAGACGAACATTGTAATTATCATGAAGACGTACAAAACCAAAATCAAACTGAATAAAACGATCAGGCAAAGAGAGCCACATCTTTCCAAGTTCCGTAGAAAACCACCCTTGCGTTTTGAGAATACGGCTTGCTGCAGTAAGGCTCATCGAGCGCTGTTTGGGCTTTTTGCGCGTTAGAATATCGTCTAATTCCCCATTTTTATAGGCCTGTGCAAAAAGAAGCAGACGTTCATTCCACGTCATCATTTTATAATCAGAAAATTCTGATACGTTTATTTTGGGCGTAGACTCATAACTCCTTAAAGCTTCTATCTCGCCGAGAAGAGCCTTTGCAACAAGAGAATGATCTGCAGCTTCTTCACGTAATTTTTGTTCAATATCTTGTTCTTGGGCCCAAGCTATTACCCTATTTAAAGCTTCTTCAATATGGCTTTCAGAAAGATCCGGTACCGTAACCCCGAAATCACCTATTTCTGGATAGAGTATATATCCATACCGTGACTTTTGCCCCCTAGAATATTCACAAGCAAGACTATAAGAAGCAGTTGTGAGACTAGCTAATAACCAAAATTTTTCACCATCCGTTTCATGTTTCACACCATAGCTCAAATCCACAATGCGATCCGGAAGATAATAATAGGCAAATGTATCGCCTACTTCATCACGATAGAGCTCACAGCCCAGACTTTTTAATATTTCTGCTGCATCTTTAGTTTGCATAATGTTTCACTCTTCTCCAACCGCCGGATAACAGCTAACTGTATAAGGAATTATTCTATTCCACTCTTTGTTTATTTGATTTTCACTCCAATTGTCTCTAAACTCTTTCAGAAGCTCTGCGTCTCCTTCAAATTTTTTCAAATCTTCTTGGTATTTATTAAGCTGTTCCTTATTTTCCCCTAGATAGCGTTTCATAATTTTTCCAAAAGGTTTTGCATCTCCTGTTTTATACGCTATTTCAAAATCTTTTTGACATTCTGTTAATTGAGAATTACCAGTTTTTATATCAATAACTTTTAATATACCTTTCTCTACATAAATAATATCAGGGCGATGTATTTTTTTTAACGAAAAGTTCATAGATTATTCTCCATAAGTCGCAGTTTATTCACGCTAATACTGTTCTACCACTGTAAATAATAGTTGATCTTTCGTCTCCCAGCCAAGCGTTTTTAAAATCTCTGTCACGTCTTTAGTTCGCATAACACTTCACTTTCATTCAAAAAGTCCTGGATAATGAAAAGTGTAAAAGTCCATTTTGTCTAACTTATTATTCAATTGTTCTTTAATCCATTCTTTATTAGCCTCGTTTAATTTTTTATCACTTCCTTTAAAATCTTTGAACGATTCTTGATATTTCTCTAAGAACTCTTTGTTCTCTTTAAAAAATTCTATAAGTTTTCCTTTTGTGGGCTCTGCATTTCCTTCTTTATATGCTTCTTTCAAAATCTTTTGGTTTCCACTTAAATCAGCTTTTCCCGTTTTTACATCAGCAGCAAACAGTTTACCATCCTTTATACCAACAATATCCGCACGAGATCTTACTACCCCCTTATCCGTCTTAGTTTTGAATACTATTTCTGTCTCGCATACTATACATCCTTCATCCCTTAATTCTTGTTTTTTTTCATCGCGCTTTTTGTCATGATGCTTCCTGACTTGTGCAAGTATGTTACCCTTTCCATCATTATTGTTTTGTGGTTCTTTATTGTTTCCGTTTTTTTTCTTATTTTTACTTTCCTTCTGAGAATCTTTATTTTTTTCTTCTTGTGAGTTTTGATTTGTTTTTTCGCTATCTTCTGCAGAATTTTTCGATGCAAACCAATAGGTAAGGAAATCAGCTATAGCGGTTCTATTGTTAGGAGATTGAACAATAGTTGCTCCACCAGCCATAAAAAGAGACAGAGCTGCCAACTCTTGTGGCGTAAGCGACACAATGAACGCTACAGCAGCTGCTACCGCAGGAAGAAAATTATTTTCGGCAGCATTACCTGCGGCATCAGCGCCAGTATTGACATCACCACCAGCAAGGGCAGCAGCAAAGCCCCCCGCTATGCGCGCGATATCAATGGCATGATCATTAAAATCAGAAAACTGTGCTTCAATCTTTGCATTGATACGCGCTTGTTCTTCTGCCGTTGGAACACGACCATCCAATGCTGCTATTTCTTTTTGTATAAAATTTTTGGTCGACAGTTTAAACTGGAGCATGGCTGTGGCTTCACCCACAGCCCCGCCGATAGCACCGGCAGAGCAAGCGCCACTCGCAACCGCGCCTTTTAAGCAGCCAAGACCGGCGTGGGCAACGATCTGCGTGACCGTGTCTATTTTGCCTTCTGCCTTGGCGGTACCGATTTCTTCTGCCAACGATTTGCCAACCGTATCAGACAGGGCGATGCGCAGATTGTTAAAAAAGTTCTTGTCAAGAGAGCCGCCCTCAAGAGCCGTTTGCACGCCTGTGCCAATAGCGGCTTTGATCAGGTTCTTTTCCGCTTCAAGGGCGATACGATCGACAAAAGGAGCGGTTTTTGGCAAAGATTGTCCAACACCAACCATTTCCGTTATTTGGCTGGTTAAGCCTGCTGTCAACATCGACGAAACAATGCTGAGAATATTCTTGGAAGAGCCAAGCTCATGCAAGGCGCCGGCAATGTTGCCGCGATTATTGACAAGAGCCACAGCGCTTTTGTTAATCAATGCTTGGACACCTGCCTGTATCGCTGCATTCATGGCGGTGCTCGAGCCAAGCCCCAAAGCACCGGTAATGGCACTGGCAGCGCCCGAGGCTGCTCCGCCCGTAACCGCCGTGACAGCCAATGCCACGAGAGCCGCACCGGCTTCTGTCAGCCCTTGGGCTTTATAATCCCAGTCTTTAAACTCAGCCTTTACTGCTTGCCAATCCACTTGCTTGGATAATTCTGGATCATCACGCAGTTGCTTGATCCATGCCAAGCCTGGAGAGTGTGACAATTGCTCAAGGGATTTGTCTAAATCACCGGTTGCCTCATATTCAACAACAAAGCCATTGCCTGCATCAAGCTTCATGCCACCCTTAGCATCTATGGTGACATGCTCGATGGTCTCCTTAAGGTAACCTTCGTCACCCTCACTCCACCACACAAGGTTTTCATTACGCTGATAAACATCCTTAAAATCTTGATCCTTGTTGGTCAGAAACTTGATCTTCCCCTTATCTGATGCCAAATGCATCTCGCCACCACTTGATAGCCCTGCCGCACCAAGTGTGAGATCCCCATTTTGCGCATGCATGGAGAGGTCTTTGCTAAACTCCACCGTGCTTTTGTTTGTGGTAACTTCAGTTGATTGTTGACGAAACTTATTCTTTTGTTTCGATTTGTCGCCTTCTTTGCCCCTAAGATCCAAGTCAAAACTGTTAACGTCTTGCACCGAAGTCAGCGTGAAAGCACCACCACTGGTGACATTCCCATTACCTTCTCCTTTTACCTTAACCCCATCCATGATGAGGTCGTCGTTCGTAACAACATTAAGATCATCCCCACTGTTAACTTCACTCAAACGGTGCTCTCTGCTTTGGGCGTTATAATGCCCTTTTTCCAATGTCTGTGCATGTTCACTTTCTAGCGCCAATGCACTAAACGTGGCAGAACCACCGATAATCATCGTCATCGGACCGCCGCTGGTGAATTCCCCACCCTCTGCGCCAAGATCACCAAGGGATTGGATGTTTAATTCATGATTAGAGAGAATTTGTCCCTTCTGCCCAGCTCGATCACCAAAACCATATGCATTCGTGTCACGGATTTTAGCGGTGCTATTGACAATCGTATCACCCGTCATGGTAACCGTATCACCATGAATAACACCGGAAGAATTGGCTAAAAGACCGTTACTGGTGAGTTCTACAGCACCGGTACCAAGCAAAAACCCACCATTATTGAACAAAGTTTGCGTGGTCGAAACGTGCAGTGCATCATCACTTACCACAGCACCGCTATTGGTAAGACGGTCCGCATTCAAGGTGACCCCATTCCCTTTCAAACGTGCACTGGCAAGGTTTCCTTGCTGCGTTTTTGCCCCATAAACATCTTGTGCTAAAGAAGTGTTTGGCACCAAATAAACGTGGGGCACTAAGACCTCTTGTCCGTCGACAAGGTGGGTCTCAAGCCAGATCATATCCTTTTTGATCCCAGCAATCTGCTGAGGCGTTAAGGGCTTGCCTAGCACTAACCCCAAAGGACCTTGCTGCTCCACAGCATTGTCATAAAGCCTTTGCATTTGAGCATTGGGATCTTCAACATCAAGAAGAGTGCGATTGCCTGTCAGCTCAAAGATTTGCTCACCCACCAGACGATATTCAAAATAAGCATCGCCCAATCTTTTAAACACGTGCTCAGGCTTATAATTGCCAATCTTTTTTAAGTAATAGTCCGATCCTAAAAATTTACTTGGGTTGATAAAGTCCTGTCGCGTCTCGATTAAAAACGGCACATCCGGTGATTGGCTGCCAGCCAACTCTGTCTTGACAGAGTTAAGCCCATCTTGTGTTGGCACCTGTATGGATTCTGGTGCGGGTGTTTTTGTGCTTGGTGCAAAAAGCCCTTTGTGCCCTTTCAAACCATTGATAATACCGTCCAATCGATCATTGCTAATCAGTGGTTTGGAACCGTCAAAATCGGGTGTTTGTCCCCCAGCCAAACCTTGATCGCCAGAGCTATAGCTGATCGACGGTTTAAAACCATCAACGTCAGTATTTTTAACGCCAGTCAAGCCTTTATTGCCAGAGCTTAAGCCAATTTGACCGGCTCCATCACGCACCGCATGATTGTCAAGAGTGTCTGTAACCTTGACATCAAGAGTGCCACCTGCTTCAATCGTCCCGTAAACAGCATCATAAGTGCGCGTGGGTGTTTGGATAAAAGTAGGACCATCCCATTCGTCTGCATCGTGCCCTATACATGCTGGATGTGCGAAACTACATTGCTTATGTCTGTAGCGTGTTTCAGTCACAATCTTGGTTGTTTCGATTAAATCACGCCCCTCATTGAGCAAGGTATCGCCATGCATCACAATGTTGCCATTGGCAGCAATTAAACTATAGCTATTACGGATATCACCGGCATTAATTGTCAGATGACGTCCTACCAAAATCTGTGCAGCATTATTGGTAAAATGAGGCTGTTGACGAATGATCGTGGTGTCGATATTTTTCTTGATCCTTGTGTGTTTATCAACATTTGGGATATTTTCCCATTTTCCTCGCACGTAACTGTGAGAAACCACTTTATCGGTAACTTCAACTCCACCTTCACGCACATTGGTAAGCGCTGAGACATCGAAGGTCATATCGCCTGAGACAGCTTCTAAAAGCCCCGAGCTGTTGATCACATGACCAGCCCGCTCTCCACTTAAGCCACGGATGATGAGATTGTCTTCAGCAATGACATCGGCAAAATTATTGATAAAATCCCCATCTAAGGAGAAAATGGCAGATTTCTTAGCATAAATCAGACCGCTATTGCTCAGATCAGCGCTCACATTAAGCGCAACCCCATCACCACTTGAACCAATACTGCCGGCATTGTCCAAAACATCTGCGGTTAAAACAAAAGCGCCACCACTTTTGAGTACACCGTCTTCACCATTTAAAACCAGAGCAGCTTGCCCCAATGACGGATCATGGCTTTCTGCTATAAGCGTAAAGCTGTCACTGGCTAAAAGCTGACCTGAATTGGCTAAAGATCCAAGCTTCGCATCAACAACACCGCCCACCATGATACCGGAATTGCTTAAAACACCATGGCTGTTGAGAGTAAGTACTCCGCCTTGCGCTTCCACAAGCCCAGCTTGGTTAAGGGTGTCTGCCTTCAGTACCACATCCATATAGGCGGCAACCTTGCTTGTCTCACCCAGCGTCAAGGTGCCATCGGTTGAGAGCTCTATCCGCTCTTGCGCAACAATGCGCCCCGTTTGGTTTAGAGTGTTTTGCGCACGCAAAGCAATAACGCCATTGCTTGCAAGCATACCGCTATTGGTTAAATCACCGTAACTTTCGAGAGTAAGTTCCTCACCTTGCGCTTCTATAAGCCCAGCTTGATTAAGGGTGCCTGCCTTCAGCGCCACATCATAGCCGCCAATTTGGCTTGTCTCACCCAGTGTCAAGGTGCCATCAGTTGAGAGCTCTATCCGCTCTTGCGCAACGATGCGCCCCGTTTGGTTCAGAGTGTTTTGCGCATTCACAGTGATTGCGCCATTGCTTGCTATCGTACCACTATTGGTTAAATCATCGTGGCTTTCGAGAGTAAGCTCCTCACCTTGCGCCTCTATAAGCCCAGCTTGGGTGAGTGTGCCTGCCTTCAGCGCCACATCATAGCCACCAACTTGGCTTGTCTCACCCAGTGTTAAGGTGCCATCAGTTGAGAGCTCTATCCGCTTTTGCGAAACAATGCGCCCCGTTTGGTTCAGAGTGTTTTGCGCACGCACAGTGATTGCGCCATTGCTTGCTATCGTACCACTATTGGTTAAATCACCGTGGCTTTCGAGAGTAAGCTCCTCACCTTGCACCTCTATAAGCCCAGCTTGGGCGAGTATGCCTGCCTTCAGCGCCACATCATAGGCGCCAACCTCACTTGTCTCACCCAGTGTCAAGGTGCCATCGGTTGAGAGTTCTATCCGCTTTTGCGAAACAATGCGCCCCGTTTGATTTAGAGTGTTTTGCGCATTCACAGTGATTGCGCCATTGCTTTCTATCGTGCCACTATTGCTTAAATCACCGTGGCTGGTCAGTTGAAGGTCACCACGCTCAATCTCTATGTGTCCTGCTTGGATCACACTATCAGCAACAATATTGACTGCCCCTTGCGTAGAAATGAGACCATCAACATTCTCAAAACTGCCCACATCAATGCGCAAACCATCCCGCGCTAAAACATGCGCACCTTCATCATGTGTAGCATTTTGTTGGTCTGAATTTGTCGCTTCAGCGCTTTTATTAACAAAAGACGTTGCAACAATCTTCATCTCACCGGCTAAAGCACTGAGAAGACCAGCCTCATTGTTTATATGACCAGCACGTGTCTCTTTCAGCCCACCAATGCTGAGAGCCTCTTCAGCAATAATTCTGCCCTGTGTGTTGGTCAGATTACCATCACTGAATAGATCCATAGATTTTTTGGCGTAAATCAGCCCACTATTGCTGACATTCCCTGCCACATTGAGGGCAACGCTCTCACCACTAGAGCCAAGCACACCGGCATTGTCTAATCGCCCTGCGATCACAACAAAAGCGCCACCACTTTGAAGGACACCTTCGGATGTATTCTCAAGAAAAGCTTGTTGCGGATCGACGCCTTCTTGTGCACTTACCATCAAATGCAAATCATCGGTTGCAATAAACGTCCCTTGATTGGTAAATGCACCAATATGAGCATCGACACTCTCACCGCGCATTGTGCCACTATTTGCGACCCCATCACGCACTTGAAGGGTTAATGCTCCCTCTTGGGCTTCCACAGTCCCTGCTTGGGTTAAAGCATCAGCACTTAAAACCACATCATAACTTAAAATCGTGCTCTCTTGAGAGGTTGTGAGCATGCCCCCCGCTGTCAAGGCAACCTGCTGCATACTGACAATATCACCCGTGTGATTGAGAGCACCATGGGCATCCAGCGTTATCTCCCCATTAGACCAGACAGTGCCTTCTTGGATCAGGGCACCGTGATGCGCATAAAGGTCAATTTTTTGCTCTGCCACTAAGCGCGCACGTGATGTAAGCTCTGCTGCTTCCACCAAAAGAGAGCCGCCGGCGCTATAATGTCCAGCGCCTACAGTGAGCGCATCATCGGCGCTCAAGACAATATTCCCCTTGGCACCAATATGGTTGTTTAAAGCGGTGATTTGATTGGTTTCAATGATCAGATCGCCAAGGGAAGAAACCCCTGTTTGATCATTGTCTTGCATGCGGCTTAGATCAATTGTTGCTGCTTGGATCTTTAAAAGATCACCGGCTGCTATCCGCCCATTCCCCGCCTCAAGCTTTGCTGCCTGTAAGTGCAAAGAACCCGTCGCTGACTGTTGACCATCACTTCCAATACCGCTTGCTAAAAGAGCATGAGACTGGAGCTTGATCACATCGGCGCGCACATCAACAGCACCGCTTGCCGCAACGCGAGCTTGCTCAGCCAGTTCAACATGTTTCAAAGCCTTCAGTTCAACCGCTTCTTCTGAAAAAAGCAGATCTTTCACATGCACACTATCGTGGTGCGAATGAGCCTTCACCGCACCTTTGGCACGTGCTTTGGCAAGCACCAGCTTGCCATCACTTGTCAATCTCATGGCGCCTGCATTGGCAACCATGTCTCCGCGCATCTTAACGCCGGCGCCTTTATCATTGGCAAGCACGCGGATCTGCCCCGCATACATTCCACCAAACTCACTGGAATCAATCGCCAATTCCGGCTCTTTTCCATCAGAGCCAAGAGAAGTTGCTTCGCGCTTGTGATAATCAAAATGATTGTGACCAGCGATAACAGCCAAATCCCCTTTGACCTGTATAGGACCCCCGATACTGATCTTGCGCGAAACAAGATCAAAAATATCTAATGCACTCCCATCAGCACCACGAGCGCCTATGGTGATATCACCACCCTCAACACGCAATCCACTCAAAGCCCCATCGGCTCCAATAATCGGTTGTCCGGTCGATAAAGTCACCCGTGGAGTATTAATAAAGCCACAACCGTTACAGGTAATCCCATTGGGGTTGGCGATAATAACATCCGCCATATGCCCATGCACTTCGCTCACGCCTTCAAGACGCGAGCGATTGGCACTTACTACTTCATTGAGGATAACCTTTGCCGCACCGCTATAACGCAAATTGCCGTTGCCTGGCACCAATCCCCCAAGCTGTGAACGCGAAACCTCCTCAGTCGAATTGTTCAAAATCACGCCATGGGTATCAACATTGAAATTGTCATATTTGTTATGAGAAAGACCCTGTCCATTGGGGCGAACAATATCAATTAGCGGCACATCATTGCCGGCTTTTCCAACGGTGGGGCGGAAAACAGAGCCAACCCCGTCAGCTGCTTTAATCCCTTGGCTTTCTTGCGCAACAGGACTTCGCGCTCCAAGCGCTTGTGCTTGCAACAACAAAGGCTGAAAAGCTAAGCAAAAACTTAAAACAAGTGAAAGCCCCTTGTGGATCCCACGCTGCAAAACACCAAGAGCATGCTGCCCTAACGCACGTCCATATCCCAATTTGTGCTTTTGATCTTTCAATCCCCGCATCTTCAGCTCCTCATAAAATTCTTTATCTCTTAAAAAAACAACCCATATGGGTGTAAACAGCGCAGCGATATTTTTTACCGCCCCTTTGCTCTAAAATCTCAATAATGCCCGCACTTGAAATAACCCTGTCTTATTCCCCTTTTCTCGCACTGTTGATTGGGTTAAAATATTCGAATAAGACACATCAACATCCGTAATGTCTCCGGTTGCATGGAAACCCAGAGTTGCCCCAACGAGGCGCCCGCCAAAACTGTTTTTGCTTACATCATTGGCTACAGCCCCCAGATCAAGCGCCATATAAGGGGAGAATTGGCTCATAAATTTACGCCCCATTCTCGAAGAAAAACCTGGCAACAACAGCGACAATTCATTGCGCCAAAAC
>NZ_JACX01000029.1:5000-17957 GCF_000518085.1 Bartonella grahamii ATCC 700132 | reverse complement strand
AACCCTGATCGCTTGAAACAAACCTATCAAGCAGCACTCAACGATATTGGTTCTGCGATCACAGCTTTCAAAAATGATCCTTCTCACTATCGCACCACTTTAAAAAATCTTGGTGAACGCCTGTCTGATCGTGTAGAAGATCTCACGACAAAATTTGATCGAAGTGATATCATCAATGCCCTCATAAAAGATGGCATGACCCGTTCGGACGCACAAACAGCAGTAAACCGTGCCGTTCATCTCTATCAAAGCGCCGAGGAAAAAACCGAAAAAGCCATCAAAGCCCTTGAAGAACAGGCAGAAACACTCTCGGACAATCTTGAGGATACGATCAAGGGAGTAAAAAACACTGCGACTAAAGCTACAAAAGCAGCCTCCAATATGGGATGGTGGGGCTTTTTAGGAAGTCTGGTAGGCGCCATTGTTTCCAGTGTTTTTGGCTATTATGGTTATAGAAGCCGTAAGGATACTTTCATGCTTTAAAACTTCTACCTCTAAAGCAAACACATAAAAAGCTGCACACATGATGCAGCTTTTTTTTTGCAAAATTTTCTGATTGCTCTTTTGTATCATTGTCTCTCATATCAGATAACTTCGCCAGCCTATAATCCTTCAACACTCCCTTTCAAAAAACATAAGGAGCTGTTCATCGCTGCAAATAGGCATTGTGCTTATTTTGAAGAGAGCTCTGTAAACTTCCTTTCTCAACTGATTATCAAGAAAAACTAGACAAAGCGCGGGATATCCCATAAATACGCAGAAGAAAATTGTACCTTTAGCATCTTGGGGAGGACCACTGTGACAAAGAAAAAATCCATGATTTTCGTCCAAATAGGACTTTTCCTTGTTTTGGGCTTTAGCAGCTTTGCGGATGAAACGGCTCAAGTCACATTTGCTCTCCACTTAGCAGAAAGCACAGCTTCTATTTCAATGCTCCTTTTTGCAGGGCTTATCGGGGCGATTTGTGCCGGACCCATTGCACCACGATTCTTGCATCGCTTCCAACCAGCACGAACAGTACCCATTGTTTTATTGTTTGAAGCACTCTTTATAGCCACAGCCGCAATCGCCAACCAATTCTGGATTTATATTGCCATTTCTTTTGCGCTGGGCTGTGCTGGATCACTCTTTTGGTCTACAATCCTCGTTGCTGTACCTGAATTTGCAAAGACTGATCAGCAACTAGACCGAATAAACCGCATTATCCAAACAGTGCGGAATCTTGGTTATATTGCCGGACCACTCCTAGGGGGTGTGTTGTATGGCATATCAAGCGGACAAAGAGGATTGTTTGCACTTTCAATCATGGTTCTTTGTGCAACCTTTATTACCATATTCTGTTTTAAAAGTTTAAAAACTCATGCACAAGAGACAGATACATCGCAGCGTACCAAAAAAGGGCTAGATTTAGCGGGCCTATTGCGTAAAAAAAATGTCGTCTATGCTCTTGCACCCCTCATCATCACCATCATACTCACCTCTGCTCTCAACGTATTATCGATTGTCCGCATCCGCACCGATCTGAACTTAAGCGCTAAAATCTATGGAGTGATCACAAGTATGATAAGTTTCGGCTTAGTGGTCGGACCTCTCTGCTTCTCCAGCATTTTCCATCGCTTTGGCAATGCCGCTGGAGCGTCACTTGCTGCAACAACCATTGGCTTTGGAATTTTCTGCTTTTCCTTAACACATATCGTATGGTTGATGATGCTTTCATTTTTTATCCTTGGAGCAGCCAATGGTGTGCAAAACGCCCTGATGGCAAGTTTTATGATGAAAGCCATTCAGAAAGAACACCGAAACAACCAGATGCCCGCCTATATCTTTATCATACAAACATCCGTATGCATCGGTTTTGTAGGCGCAGGTTTTGTTCATGTGCACCATACTCAAAACACACTCCTTGTCATCGGCATCACTACAATGATCGCAGGCATATTAGGCTTTGTGTTGAATAACGCCGTGCAAAAAAAGGAATTTAATGATGGTTAACGGACTCAGCCGTTTTCTCCCTCAAGCAAACAATGCTAAAAAGCTTAATCTCCAACCACCGCTTAATAAAATCGTTGTTTTTGATATCGTGCAACCTCATACAAACCGATATGTCTTCGATGAACCACTCTTTGGCAGGTATGCGCTAACAGCTGTTCCAGCAACTTAAGATTTTAAAACAGTACATAAACCGATTTAACATCATGCAACAAGATCCCATAGGCTTAAATTTTTACAATGGAACAGGTGGTTATGTGTGGCAACTCGCAGACTACATGCAACATAATTTGAATGAGAGCGCCCAAACGCTCGAATTACAAAAACCCATACCACCCACAGCCATCAATTCTTTCGCTGTCTACCCACGTGAACTCAATCCCTTGGCGCACATCCAATGGGCTAAGGACGTGCAGATAATAAGGAATAAGCCCGCCCTCATTGGGAAACGCCAAATACAACCTGTAACGGCTGTTTCTACGAAAGGGGCGGCATTTGGTGGATTTGATTTCCCAACATCTGAAGTGCTTCATGAAGGCTGTCTTGTTCAATCTTTTGAAAAAATACAATTCAATGGTTCTCTTCTTGCCGCGGGCAGTCTTTTGATATCCCTGTTGCGACACGGTCTCATCGAAACAGATCAAAAAGCATTTTCAGAAAATGATGCAACGGCTCTTTTACGAGAACCACCATGCCGTATTGTAGATTCTCCTCTTGGTACCGTTGCAATTAACCAGCTGAATGGTCGCACAATCCGGCTTCATGAAAAAACCAAACCTCTCTTGCAAAAAGCCACAACAGAAATGCATCTTCAACACCCCATAGAACAAACAACCACGTTTTTTATAAAAGCAGGAATGCTGCGATTGGTAAAATTATAAGGATCAAAAGATGTCCCTGATAAGACCCGATATGAGAACAGAAAACAGTATTGAACTTCTTTACACGCTCATTCAAATGGTAAGACCACGCACAGTCATTGAAATCGGTGCTGGTGATAGTACGCGCTTTATCGCAAAAGCACTGCAAAAAGCAAAACAAGCATGGCAACAAGATAAAAAACTTTTAGAATCCTCAACTTGGGAAAAGCGCACAGCTTTGCTTGACCCTTCAGGAATTCCTGAAAATTAGGAACCACAGCTTATTACAATTGATGATTTTACAGCGAAGGTCAATCAGCAGAAGAAGTATGGCAAGAACTTCTTAAAGATGGCATTAAAAAAGATACTGTAACATTTATCAATGAGAATTTCTTCTCTCTTGATGAAAGCACCCTCAAATCTTGGGGACCAATAGATTTTGCTTGGATCGATGCTGGAACTCCAGCAGATGATGTGCGATTTGTTATAACCCTTTGGAAACACATCACCGCTGGTGGTTATCTATGTCTGCATGAACCAACAATGACAACAACCGTTGCTCTCAATGGGGCACAACGGGGTCAAAGTGTCAGAACTCCTTTGTGGGAAGAAATTCTCTACCGGCTTGATGGCTCCTATGAGGCTTTAACACTCCCCGAAAACCACAAATATCGCCAGAGTGGTCTGGGGATTATTCGCAAACGCACCCCTACCGAACAAATTGTACGCGCACAATCGCTACAAGCAGAACTCATAGAAATCAATGAACTGCCCATTCGCAATGATCTTTTGCCCATGGGAAAAGAAACCCTTCGCAAACGCGATACCCGCAATTCACTGATCTCTGCCATGACCTCACCTACACTGCGCGCTGTTTATGCCGCTATTATCCTTGGTGCGAAAAATCTTTCCGAAGTCCTCAAACATGTCGATTCAGATGCGAAAAACATTCACAAATCCATCAATCGCCTTTTGAACCTCGGACTTATTCACAACACAACAGAAGGATTTCAAGCCGAAGAGACACTGTGGAAAATGCTAGAAAATAAACATGAGCGGAATAGGGAAAATTTAAGCGACCGCCATTTAGAAACAGAAGAGATGCTATCAAAAATTGCACAAGCCTTTCAGAAGCAAAAAATCTATAGCGAAACGGAAGTTTCCAAGATATGCAACCTCTTTACGGTAGACTTTGCCCGATTACGACGCACTCTTGTTGAGAGGGGTTTTTTACAACGCCATGGAGGAAAATATCAACGCATGCGCTAAAAGAGAATTGAAAAATGTTAGCGAACTCAATCGTTTTTCTTCTATATTTCAAGAGAATGAATAACCTTCCACTAAAAAAATATAATTTCATTAAAAGGTTATAAAATCATTCATCTCATTCATATGTTGACAATCTATAGAGGGGTTAGTACATCCCCTTTATAAAGGATACAATGGAAAAGCAAGAATGCGGGGTGCCAATTGGTTATCAAATAGGATTAGAAACAGTCAAAATCATCAGAAGAAGATATGGGATCAAGGTCTCAATGATCTTACCGATTATTGCGCAAACATCAGGAAACAGTGTTGTCGCTCAACCAAATCATGCTCGATATTTCTAAAAACATCGTAGACAAACAAAAAATAACATTCTTGCAGTGGACTGACTGATGAATTGATAAAGAGACTATTTCAACGAAATGTGCACAGCAGAAACAGGGCTCTTAAGACTTCCTCAACAGATACAAAAAAATGTATTTGATCATTTAACGACACTTCTATGGAAATTCCATGGGCAAAAATAAAATTCCTTTTTTCATCTATAGCGCAGTTTTTCTTTCTGAATTTTCCTTTTTCTTTGTACTCCCTCTGATTGGAAACTCTTCTCTCATAACTGCTGCCAATGTTGCTTTTTATCTCTCTGGATCAGTAATCCTTGAAAGCATTCTCATGGTAACCACAACGGGTTTATTAGAAAGATTTTCGCGTAAACTCTTAATGGCTACCGCCTTTATTTTAAGGAGTATTGCTTTTGTGTGCATTATCCTATCGCTTACACCTTCTGCATGGTTGATCTTTTTTACCTTAATGGCTTTTTCGAAAGCAATTTCAAAGCCATTTTTGAGAGAAATTTTATCAGAACATCTCAATGGAAGTACTCTTAAACGCGCATTAACTCTCTATTCTTTTTTTCAAAACGCTGCGGTTGTTATCGCCCCTCTTGTTGCAATGAGTGCCATAAAATATAACGCATCAACTTTTTTAATGGCTTTTTTTGCACTCATTGGTTTGTATCTTTGTGTTTTATCCATTCAAATTGTTTATCACTACCCGCATAAAACATTATCTCTTGAAAAGGATAAAAAAACAAAGAAGCCTTTTCTTTCTTCTTTAAAAACAGTAATCCATAATCGTTCTATTGCTTATTTGCTGGTCACGGCTTTTCTTTGTGCATTCCTCATGGGAATTTTCATCACCACCACAACACTTCTCAGTAAATTTGACAGTAATCTCGCTCCTTATAGTGGGATTTTCTTTTCAATTGTTGGCATCAGCATTTGTATCTGGCAGGGAATAATCAATAAACATCTTAGCCTTTCTGATAAATCAACTTTCTACCTATTATGGCTTATGGGAACTTTCGCTGCATTTTTCCTCATGGGTGGTGTCCTTACCGCTGTGACTGCGTTAATTGCCTACAGTGTCTATGAATCTGTCATGATTCCAGAGATATACTATCAAGCAGGGAAAACAATCGCATCCGTCTCTTCCAGTGTTCTTTTTAGTTATATTCTTGTTATTTCAAATATTGGCCAAGCTGCCGGCTCATGGACAAGTGGATGGATCATCAGCTATTTCAACAGTCATATCGCTTTCATCTTTTGCATGATTGTTGGTGCCTCCGCCTTTGCCTCTTGCCTGTGCCTCATACAAACTAAAAAATAAGCAGCTTCCATGTCACATATCATTTTTGAAAACCAGTAGCACAACAAGAGCACCCAAAACACTTCGCCATAAATCACTCAATTATGGGGCTGTAACACACTCTGCGGTAAAGAACCTCAAAACGGGTCTTTAAAGATTGTTCTGTAAGCCCTATTGCCAATTGCCTCACAGCTTAAAGGATTATGGAGCGGATTTTTGTTTTCCCATGAAGTTTGTCACCTTTTTAAAATAACATATTATCCATTCGCCTCTATGGTTGATCTTGAGACTTTGAATTCAGCTATCGAAGAATTTTCTATCGATACCATCATATGCCTACCAAGTTTTGCGGATAAACTTATTACCATATCTTGAGAAAAAAATTAAATCTCTCAAAAAACCTATTTTCTCTTGGAGAAGCCTTTCAAGCTTAAATCTGTGTTGAAAATAAAAGACATAATCCCTGAATTGCATATTAAGCCTCTTAGCTTTACCACCCAAGAAACTGGTCCAATAGGATTCCAGTGTTACAAGATTGCCAATGTTTTTTAGACAAACAGTAATGTTTACATTTTATAGGACACATTCAAGCGAAAACACATCCTGAAAATGATGCCTAAAAACAATGAATGAAGAGTATCCTTTTTTATCCTGATGATGCTTCATTACTTGAGCGCATCACAGGTGAGAGTGTTCATATTGCATAGGATCAATCATATAACTGTGGAACACCACGAACATACCTTACACCTGAAAGGAAGAACACCAACCTTTTATAATATTATAGGCGCTTTAACTTCTATTCACGATTTAACAAATGTCTTAAATCTTCAAGATTGTACTCTTTCGGCAAAAGACCATGCAACGCATTATCGTGAAAAAATTTGAACACGGGTGGATAGAGTTTTATTGTTCATTAATTCACCTGCACACCCTTAAAAGAAGCGCTCTTTTATCATCGCTCTCATCCTCTTATTTGATAAAAGAGGGTATCAATAAAGCGCAATTTTTCCATATTTGCTTTATGCGGAAATCTCAATTTGTTCGCTCCTCAAGCTCTGAAAAAATCCCCCCCCAAATAAAATCCTTTTTTCAAACTTCTCAATATCCTATAGTGCCTGATAGTGATTTAGTGGAAATTAAATAAGCTAAGATTGCAACTTCCCACAAGCGTTCTTGCGCTTGATTGTTATTGCCCCCATACGCGCTTTTTCATTTTTTTCAACTTCCATCAACACAGTTGTCCTTGTCATAATCGCATTTTGAAGGGGATAAACAAACGATTTTTGCGGCTTTTTTCACCAAATAATTCCCATGAAAAGAAGATAGAGATGCATTTTGTACTGGTGGAAGTCTCAACCTTTGACTCGACTAGACTTATAGAGGCAGCAGAAACGCTCGCACTTCACTTACACCTCCTCACCCACAATAAAGATCTCTATTTTTATGAACTAGATTATATTAAAAGCGTGCATCTCAGTGTTATTGAACGCGATACATTTCATCATGCGGAAATGATAACCTATTTCCAAAATTTAAAAAACTGTAGTGGCATTCTCAATCTTACAGACACGTGGGCGACAAGTGTCAACGAAATCTCCGCCCAGTTGGGATATATAACCCAAAATGCCTATGCGATAAATATCTGTAGAGACAAAGCTTGTTTAAGAAAAATCCTCTGTGAAAAAGGTCTCACAAAAGGACAAGTAACGGTTATTGAAAGTGAGGCTTTCCAAGCCACACACAAGCTCTCCTATCCTGTCATTCTGAAAGACCCACAGGGAACAGACTCAAAAAACGTATAGTTTGCAGAAAATAAAACGGAATTTACCGCAATCATGGAATTTATAAAAAACCATACTTCCCTCAAAAAAAATCTCATTGAAACCTTCTTTACAGGCACACTCTACAGTGCTAAAATCATTAGCTATCGAGGGAAAACAAAGCTTCTCGCCCTCTCAAGCAGGGTCATGTCAGGCATGCCTGACTTTAAGAGACTTGCAACAACTTTCCCTTAGACAAGAACATTGCACAATTACAGGGAATAGAAGAAGGGATTAAAAATATCCTAGCAGCTGTTTCCTATCATGGGGGCTTTGCACATACGGAATTTATCATCACTGAAGGGAACTTCTTTAAAGTTGTTGAATAAATCCACGCTTAAGAGGCGTGCAAATTGGTGAAACACTCTGCCAAACTTTTAACACCAATATCTACAAAGGATTTTTAGAATGTGCACTAGGAAGAGAACCTAAATTATTTCAAAAAGAACTGATCCCCAAACCTTTATCGGTCAAGCACTTGTCTATGCAAAACAACAGGTAAATTTCAGCAAATGCGCTTGCAACATGCAAGGAGCAAACAAACTATTCTCTACTCATTCCCTTACAGGGAAAAACTCTGAATTTGAGAGAGCAATCTGCGTACGCTGACATTTTATTGACCTCAGGAACAAGTTCAGAAACGGCTCTGTTAAATGCACTTTCTTAAGCAAAAAAAGTAAATCTTGTAGTGGCAAAATAAAATGATGCATAAATTCTTCACTTTCAAGGCAAGCATAAAACTCATCCTCATAACAACTTTACTGAGCAATATTGGGATATTTATGGTTGTCCCTTTTTTGGCGATTTACTTAAATAAACTTAACTCTCTCAGTACAACAGAAATTGGAAACATCATCGGAGTAGCTTTTTTGTGCAAAAAGGCAGGCTCTCTCTTAGGAGGGGTGCTCTCCGATTATGTCCATGTAAAAAAAACAATGCTTTTAGGTCTAGCAACACGAATCCCTGGCTATCTCATCATTGGTTTTACGCATAATTTTTATATCCTCCTCCTCTCTTGCGCCTTCATTGGTTTAGGAAGCAGTCTATACACTCCTGCTGCGAAATCTTTTTTAGTAAGAAATGTTTCGAGAACTGAAAATGTGGATGCCTTAGAAACAAGATCAGTCTTTGTTAATATAGGGGTCTCTATCGGTCCCTTGCTTGGAATGTTGATTTTTAAAATGCTCCCCTCCTTATTATTTAGTTTCGTTGGATTGATCTTTTTTTATTATTTCTTCTGAACTGCACCTTAAAAGAAAGCTCTAATACTAACAAATTGGACAAAATAAATTTTTCTGATTTTAGAAAGTTGCTCACCAACAAGACCATGTTTGGCGTTTCGCTTTTTGTATTCTTGTTTACCTTTTTTTATATCCAACTCGAAAGCACCATACCTGTATTCAGTGATCAGGTTTTTGGAGGAAGTGCTACTTCTTTTATTTTTGTCTTGAATGCTCTCATCGTGATCTTTTTCCAAATGTCTGTTTCCAAATGGGTATGTAAAGAAAACTCCAAAACGCCCAAAGTATTATCCTTTGTTTTGTTTGGAATCTCATTCCTCCTCCTCCACGCTCTTGAGCATTCTTATTTTTACCTCTTCTTCGCGATCATCCTCTTTTCCTTTGCTGAAATCGTGATCTACATACGCCTCGATTATGAGGCCACAAATATAGATGAACGCTTAATCGCTAGCACATTTGGAATCATGAGCTTGTCCAGTGCTTTCGGAGGCATGGCAGGAAGTTATCTTGGCTCCCTCTTCTACAACCAAGAATTTTTTTGATTATCGGTTTGGCAGATCTTGAGTATTGCCTCTCTCAGTACCGCCCTCCTCTCTCTCCTCACACTCAAAATTCAGCAAAAAGGTAAGTTGATGAAAAAGCATATTACCCTCTTCACCCCCCATCATGCCATAATTGATTGCACATCACTCAACAATATCGAGATGACAATTTCGGACAAATCTAAAAATACCCCCCTCTCCACTTATATGAAGCAAGACTCTCTCTTTCTTTTTGCTTATCCTAATGTATCTTTTACGAAAAAAGATCATCAGCGCCATCCATAGCAAGAATAAACAGCCATAATCATCATAACATTGACGTTCTCATAACTTTGCCCCCAAAAGCTCTTCCACAAGCATCAGAATTGTCCAGACTTTAAAGGCTTAAAGCATTATCATGGAAAAACAATGAAACGAATACAAAAATAAATACGCAATGCATTTATTCCTTTCTGATCATGCAGAGTATTCTCTCAAATTTTCAAACATGCAAAGTGAGTTGACGACGAATAGACTCCTCGATAAACTCATTAATATCAGCTTAACTGATAGCTTCATTTTGGAGGAAGAGGGGTTTGTACACAAGAGAAGCATTTGGGGACCATCAGCACTTCCAATCACATTCATCCCCATATTAAAGCCATCACAAACGGGTGTTCATTCTCAAAGTCTGTGATTTATGAGGTGGAAGCAATATTTTAAAGAGTATCTGTAGGGAGCATGATCATGCAAAAGGTGGATTCCTATACCAAATCAGAAAGGTATGTCATATATACCGTAATTATTTCCAGCATACTCCCCTTGCTGGACGGAAGCATTGTTAATGTCATCCTTCCTGACCTTGCTTTTTATCTTTCAGTAGAGGGAAATAATATACAATGGGTTGTAACATCCTATTTTCTTGCCACCGTGCCAGGATTGTTGATAGCAGCTTTTGTGCAAGGAAGAATAGGTATCAAAAGAACTTGGTTTCTTGCAAGCTTCATTTTTATGCTTGGATCACTGGGGGTAGGATTAAGCTATAATTTTCCAACCATTATATCTGCCCGTGTCGTTCAAGGTTTCGGGACCGGTCTTTTGCTGCCCCTTAGCCAAACCATCATTGCCTTACAATTTGGACAAGGACGAGTGCGCGCCAAGCCATGGGCACCATAGCCGTACCAACAGTTTTCGCTCCTGCCTTTGGTCCGCTGGTGGGCGCCTCACTTGCTCAGTATGTCTCTTGGCGTTTGTTATTTTTTATTAATATTCCGCTCATTTTATTGGCGCTCACCATTGGAGCTAAACACTTAAAGAGCAACGAAACAACAAAAACAAAATTTAACTTATTTGCATTTTTAGCGTTTTTCATATCGCTTATTTCGTTTTTTTATCTCACAGAAGCCAGAAATATAAAGAACAACACCTCCGTATATATCCTAGCACTTATAGCGGTGATATCTCTCATATTGTTCATTGTTTCTAATCAGAAAGCAAAAAACAAATTAATCGTCTTTAGCGGATTTCAAAATGCGCGCTACACATTACTCATGATCATAGGGCTTGTTGCTTCATTTCTTTTTTATAGCTTCCTTGTTTATTTCCCACTAGCCGTTGCCATGGAACAAGCCCATGAAAATAGCCTTCTCATCATCGGCGCAGTCCTTGCTTTACAAGGGGTAGGTGCATGGATCGGAAGGAAATTTATTTACCAAAAATGGAAAGAAAATCCCCCTTTTTCATGATAGGAATTGGTTTGGTAATATCAAGCTTTGGATTATTATGCTTCGGCTATAATATAAGCATGGATGGGCTTGGATTCTTGCTAAGAGGCATAGGGCTTGGCAACACTACCATTGTCTGCCTTTCCGCCCCTATCCAATATGTCAACAGTTTATACGTCAAAGATACAGCAGTTATCACACGCATATTACAGCAAATAGGCGGAGCTTTGGGGGGTGTATTCGCTGGCTTTTTGATCCATTCGCTGACAGAGGAACACCTTTCCCTCAATCAAACATATCTCATATTCTTTATATTCTCTATCGCTGCATTTTTACTGTTTTGCCTCGCCCTCTCCTTATCGCATAAAGAGAAGGTCTCCGATTTATGATATGCTTTGTTTGAACGCCTTCTCAATAACATTTGCAATGGCATATAAGATCATAGAGCAGTTTACCACTTTTCGAGAAACCAATACACTGAGACTTTAACCACAACCTTCATCAGAAAAACCATACACGGCTACCAGCATTTTCTCGTGCCATTTTTATTGCTTTTTAGGCATTAAAAAGGGGGGGTGTTGCCTATACCCTACAAAACCAAATATTTCTATAGCATGACAGAATGAGTAATCACACCGCCCTATGGTTCTCCTCTTCCCAGCGTTTCTAGGCTCCGCTTTTAAAGTCAGTGGCAATTTCTGTAAATGCAAAAGCCGCCCTTAAGGACGGCGAATGAGGATGGTGCAAAAGTATTTCCTTGATTATTTTTTAAAGAACAAGCTAGGTGGTGTACTATTTTTGGAAATCTCTCGTGAAGAAATATGATGATGGAGAAGCTAAGCATTATGATAATAATACAATTCTGACTCTATAAAGAGAGAAAATCTGAGTTGAGATTTAATCCCTGCAAAGCCTTTATGCGTATAAATTACATATTCTATAAAGCCCCACTTCTGATAAAAGCAATATAGGGGAAAGTTTGAGTGAAGAAGTATTATCTTTTAGTGCTTTAGAAGTATGGTTTTAAGATAAAAATATCGTTTTAGCTCTATAACAAGTAGTATTTAGAACAAGTGGAATAAGGAGCCAATAAGATAGAAGAAGGTCTTTTTTTCTAATAGCCATAAGATTTTGTGCTCTTAGAATTACTTGAGAATTATCTTTAAGACTTAAGCGCCCCCATTCCCTTGGCATATCCTTCTCTATAGCTTATAAAAGCCGATATTCTATAGCGGGGATAAAATTTAGCGATCACGTACTCTATGGCTTTCCCCTCCCCACTTGCCAGCTTTCGTTCAAACGTCAGTACCGATGGCTGCAAAAGCAAAAAGCCACCTCTTCTTTTTCTCACGCAGAAAACTTTTCCCTCATCACGCTCATTTCAAAAAGAGATCGCAAAAATCATCAATCCTTCAAAGAACATGCCATCCTAGAAGCGGCAAATGGGGCTAGAGCAGATGTCCAAGTGATAGTGTGAAGGGATATAAGTCCCTTTCAAAACAGATAGTACATTGCGCCAAGTATAGGGGGGTACAGCGTCTCATGGCTTTCTCAATTATGATTTATGTATGTTAGGATAGGTGTAAGAAGCTTTTTCAGCTCTCTAGATGCTTTAACGATAAGAGAATGGCCAGCAGATACAGAACCACCCTTACGTTCTTTTTCTGTCTGTTCCGATACACAAATTAACAATCGTCGCAAAAACCAAGATGCTGCTGCAATGGATGCATAAGATCTTGTATTACCGGCTATAACAGATGCACAAGAACTTGTTTTTCTCAAGTTAATTTGAGAAGCATCAGAGAATTTTTGAGAACAATCTAGATTGAGCGCTATTTTTTGCACTCTATCGTGAACAAACAGCAGCTGAAGGGCTACCCCATCCC
>NZ_JACX01000029.1:0-2500 GCF_000518085.1 Bartonella grahamii ATCC 700132 | reverse complement strand
TGGGATCCTCACATCCTTTCCCACTTAGCCATAACTTGGGGACCTTAGATGGTGGTCAGGGTTGTTTCCCTCTCCACGACGGACGTTAGCACCCGCCGTGTGTCTGCTAGTTAGTTCTTCCAGGTATTCGGAGTTTGGTTAGGTTTGGTAATCCGGTGAGGACCCCTAGCCCATCCAGTGCTCTACCCCCTGGAGAATTCGACTAACGCTCTACCTAAATAGATTTCGCGGAGAACCAGCTATTTCCGAGTTTGATTGGCCTTTCACCCCTAGCCACAAGTCATCCCAATCTATTGCAACAGATACGGGTTCGGCCCTTCAGTAAGTGTTACCTTACCTTCAGCCTGCTCATGGCTAGATCACTCGGTTTCGGGTCTAATCCAACGAACTGAACGCCCTATTCAGACTCGCTTTCGCTACGCCTACACCTACCGGCTTAAGCTTGCTCGTTAGACTAAGTCGCTGACCCATTATACAAAAGGTACGCCGTCACCCAGAACGAATCTTGGGCTCCGACTGTTTGTAGGCATTCGGTTTCAGGTACTATTTCACTCCCCTTGTCGGGGTACTTTTCACCTTTCCCTCACGGTACTGGTGCGCTATCGGTCATGCACGAGTACTTAGGCTTGGATCGTGGTCGACCCATGTTCAGACAGGATTTCACGTGTCCCGCCCTACTCTAGGACTTAAATCAGATTTACGTATACGGGACTATCACCCACTTTGGTACGACTTTCCAATCGTTTCTACTTTTCTTAATCTAAGCCACTGGCCTGGTCCGCGTTCGCTCGCCACTACTAACGGAGTCTCGTTTGATGTCCTTTCCTACAGGTACTTAGATGTTTCAGTTCCCTGCGTTTGCTTCTTACACCCTATTTTATTCAGGTGTAGATACCTTTATCTGACGACTAGAAAACTAAACTGTCTTTTTGCAAAAACAGCTTAATTTTTCTAGCCATCAAAGGTGGGTTGCCCCATTCGGAGATCTACGGATCAAAGGTTATTCGCACCTCCCCGTAGCTTATCGCAGCGTATCACGTCCTTCATCGCCTGTGCATGCCAAGGCATCCACCAAATGCCCTTAAGACACTTGATCGTTCTCATTGCCAATATTCATTCACTGTTTGTCCGCATTCTTTGTCTTGTGCAAAACAAAGCGCAAAATAAACATAAATATCAGCAGAAAAGACCAGCTTCTCGAGATATATTCAATGGCGCGGTTAAGCTTCCAATCATAAGCAAGGGTTTTGAGCATTCCCTTGCGACACAATGTCTCTTTTTCTAAATTAAGATTTCCTCTTCAGATAAAGACTTCTCTTTTAAGATCTTTTTTAAAGATCTGCTTTCAAAAACCTTTATTTAACAACAAGCATTTTCCCAAGAAAGTATTTTTCTTAGGCTAAAAACTTGCACCTCAGAAGGAACCTTAAAAAAGGAACATGTCTGAATATATCTTCTCTTCACAATTTCAATAGAACAAGCAAAAGGGTATAACCCCCCTTACTAAACCGTGTTCTCACAACACGATGATGACCAAATGGTGGAGCCGGACGGGATCGAACCGACGACCCCCTGCTTGCAAAGCAGGTGCTCTCCCAGCTGAGCTACGGCCCCTAAATAATGCTCTCTCAAATCAACCATAACCAAATTCATCAACTTGAATTACCTGTCCTGTTTTGATTTGTATCATGTAAATTTATCTGTACCACTGAAGGGACAAAGCCTCTTTGGAAGCTTAATGGGATAAATTTAACAAACAATCTCTGAATGATAAAATAAAATCTTTAAAAATAAACAAAGATTGAAGAGGCTTTAATACGCTTAAGCTTTATACTCTTGGATAAGCAAAAAACGAGCATAAATTGGTGGGCCTGGGAGGACTTGAACCTCCGACCTCACGCTTATCAAGCGCGCGCTCTAACCAACTGAGCTACAAGCCCTCCGGGATAAACCGGAAAACCTTCCCCGGTATCATCTTAAATTACTGGAAAAGTTTTTTAGTTATTTCCTTTTAAAGCCTTTTTTAAAACCCATAAGTTCTGAGTAAATCCATGGTCTTTGAAATCCATAGCGCCTTGAAATGCATGTTTTTCTTTGAAAAAACGTGGAGGGATTATGACGCTAGGCTTTATTTTAAGAGATCGCCAGAAGGCTTGGGATCATCATCTGAAGAAAGAGAAACGAAGACGGCTAGTCTGCTTTTATATTGTCAACACATGAGCACTAAGCCCTCAAATATTTCTCTCAACAGAGGTAGGGGCCTCAAAGAGACGGGGGGGGGGGATCCTCTTTATTACAAAGAGGGGTCTCTTTTTTGTGAGAGGGACTCATTGAGAGTTAGCGTCATATGCACGGCTTAAACAAACTCATGTTTAAACCTTGTGTCTAATCAGATCAAAAAGGGAGGGATTTTTAACAAGCCCTATTCTTGATCATCCTTAGAAAGGAGGTGATCCAGCCACAGGTTCCCCTACGGCTACCTTGTTACGACTTCACCCCA
>NZ_KI912380.1:4167-21266 GCF_000518085.1 Bartonella grahamii ATCC 700132 | reverse complement strand
CCAATGGTATCAATTCAAAGACACAAGAGCCTGTAACATCTGTTCGCCGTGCTGTGTTGCTTGGTGCGCAAAGTGTTATCATGGCTTATGGGCGCGTTGGCAATGGAGCAACAGGAGGTGATGGGAAAGGGGGAACACGCTATAAACTTGTTGAAGAACTGTTTGATTATCAACGTGAATTTGGGGTTGCAGCTAAAACCATTATCGGCATGAAAAAGTCACGCTATACCTTGCCGCACTCTGATCAAGGGGGACAAGACTTTGGCACGATTGTTATCCCTTCTTTTGCTGAAGCAAGCTAATTATTAAAGGATGACAATTATGGCAGAAAAATCGCTAATTACACAGGAACCTGATGAAACCGTTGAGACTGTTGAGACTATTGGCATGATAGATGAGGGATTGCCACCTGTTTTGCAGGGACGCAACAACTCTACGCAGCAGGTCAGTTATTTACGGGCGCGTGTTAAATGTACAGACCAAGGGTTGATAACGAAAATTGGTGTTCTACCCCGAGGGGCTTTTATCAAAAGTATTACAGCTTATACCATGGAGGATTTTGAAGATGTAAAAGCTACATTTGGAAAAGAGCCTCATGGTAATGATTATGGAGATGTAGGGCTTACGCAATCTACCGATGGCAATCTGTACATACCCATGGAGGAACGAGATGTTCCATTAGAAGCTGAAAATGCGATTTACATGACACGAGACAAGAAAAGCACCAAAGGTGATGCTGAGGTGATTGTTGAGTTTTACACCAATCGTTAAAGGCAAGGGGGCGTTTATTGCTTGCGTCCCCCTCCCATACAAGATGCCCCAAGACATTTGGAAGAGGGTGATATGACAATAATAGTACAGACAGGTGGTCCGATTGGAGACAAACAGACCATTGCTCCTTGGGATAAAAATTTTATCCAGATGTTAAACGATATTCAGGATGAAATAGATGATCAAACAGATGAGTATGTTGATCAAGTGCAAAGGGCGATATTTTCGGCTATTCGCTTTTGTGAACGATTGCCTTTTTATTTCAATGAAAGCCGTGAAATTGTTTTCACCACTCTAAAGGGCAAAAGCCGTTATGGCGCAGAGGAAAATCCAGTTATTCCGGCTGCTGTTCGCATTGTTGATGCTTACGTTTATGAAGATAATCACAGCAAATCAAAGCTTTTGCAGGTAGATCCGCTTGTTATTGAGAATCTTGAGGATGATTGTAACCATGGCATGCCTACACGCTATGCTTATTTTGAACAAAAGCTTGTCTTGTATCCAACCCCAGAGCGCGTTTATTCTATCAGGCTTATTCTCGATCCTATAAGAATAAGAGATATTGAGAGCGCACAAGAAGCGTCCATATGGTTTCGTGAAGCCTATGAACTGATCAAAACGCGTGCAAAATATGAAATTTATACCAATATTATTAAAGAACCACAGATGGCAGCGGCAGCTTTTGCCATGTTCCAAGAGCAACTCGATGCGCTTCAAATTGAAACATCACGGCGCAAGAATTTATTAAAAATTCAACACACGGACTTCTGATGACCTTTATCCCTATTGCTGAATATAGACCAGACACCGCATTTATTAATAGCGGTTATTCTCATGAGATAGTGAATGTTTTGCCTGCACCAAATTCGTATATTCCGTTTCCCATGGTTGCGCCGGTCTCAGATCCTTTTCCGGATGTGATTTTGGGGGTCTATGCTGTGCGCTCATTGGGTGGTGTGCGCATCATTGTGGGTGCCCCAACAAAGCTTTATGAATATGACAACAGCACGCGCGGCTGGAAAGACATTAGCAAGCCTCACACACAATATCACGCCAATGAGACCGCGCTTTGGTCTTTTGCCTCCTTTGGTGATCATATCATTGCTGTTAATAGCAATGACCCACCACAAATGCTTTCGTTAAAAACGGAGGAAAGGTTTTGTGATGTGGGCGGTAATCCCCCGCGTGCTGGACTTGTGCGTGTGTGGGGTGATTTTGTTTGCTTGATGCAACTAACAGATAAGCCAAACCGTGTGCAGTGGTCAGGTTTGAATGATGCAACACATTGGACAGTTGGGGAGAAAAGTTGCGATTATCAAGATTTTCCTGATGGAGAATATGTTCAAGGGTCTACGGAATCAACAAATCCACTTATTTTTATGCGTTCCGCCATTTATCACGCAACCTTTGTACCAGGCTCTAAAATTATCTTCAGTTTCGCAAAAATAAAAGACAAAATAGGGGCGAAAAGCAGTACAGCAATTGCAAGCCGTGGAGACTGTACTTTCTTTGCATCTGATGATGGTTTTTATCAAATCAACAGTGCTGGTGAAATGCTTCCTATTGGCTTTGGAAAAGTCGATAAAACTATCTTCACACTTTACAATAACTTTGCCATTGATGAGATGAGGGCATGTATTGATCCGGTCTATTCTCGTGTTTATTTTTCTATCAATGATAACACCGAAGGGATGCATATTTATGTTTATGATTGGCTCTTACAAATATGGAGTGTCATTAAGGGGCAAAACCTTCTCTTATTTCCCCTTTTTGCAGCCGGTTATACATTAGAAGGCTTAGACGAAGTACAAGAGAGCTTGAAAGATTTACCAGCTTCTCTTGATAGTAAAATGTGGCAAAATGGTGCGCCTGTTTTAGGAGCCTTTACGCCAGACAACAAATTTGGTTTTTTTGCAGGTCCTCCGATGGAAGCAGTTATTGCTTCACAAATTGTGGGGGATACGGGCAGGCAAATCAACCTGATGAGTGAGGCTTTTGTTCAAGCGGATACAACAAAAGGTTTTTTAAGTGTTGGGGCGGCTTTTATCATTGATAACAAGAACCAATTAAATTGGGCTAAAGAGCGTTATGCCGGCTATAATATTGGGATGTATAATATCCGCTCACGGGCGCGTTATCACGCCTTGCGTCTGAGAATACCAGAAGGCACGCCATGGACGCATATAACAGGCTTTGATGTAACGCTCAAACCCGCGGGCATAAGATGAATTTTAAGATCTATAATACAGAAAAATGGAGCGCTGAACAAATGGCGCCCTATTTTGAGAATGTCATAAAATCGATAGCTTACTTTAATCAAAAATTCCCTGATGATTATAATACAGAGACCATTTTAAACGATATTTTGAAGGGAGAAAAAGTTCTTTGGATTATCGTTGATGCGCATGAAAATTTTATGGCGCATGTCACAACACAGTTACAGGAACTCGTCACTGGAGCATTAAGGGCGGTTATTGTCACCCTTGGTGGAAAGGGAGGAGCGCCCTTAACAAAGCTTATCACTCAGATTGAAGCCTATTACAAGAAAAAAGGGGCAAAAGAGCTTGTCATCATAGGCAGGCGAGGGTGGGAAAAATCTCTTAAATCACATGGATATCTCGTTAACCTTTTAGAATATAGAAAGCAGCTTTAACATGGGAAAAAGTTCTAAACCAATCCAGAATACCCAAAACACGACGCAAACAAATGAACCCCCTGCATGGGCAAAAGGTATTTTTGAACACGCAGCTCAAGATGCCATGACTTTTTATAACCAAGGCAGCGGAAAAGCCGTTTATGACGGGCAGCGAGTTGCGGGTTTAAGTGATCAAACAAAGAATGCGATTAATGGGCTTAGCAATAATACGCATAACTATGATAACAACACTTTAAATGGATTAGCCACAGGGCAAAATTCAACAAGCCAAAACTTAAAGAACATGGCTTCAGGGCAACAAATAGGCAATAACCCTTACTTTGATGAAGCGCTTCAAAACACATTAAATAAGGCAACAAATTCTATTAACAGTTCGCTAGCGGGGGCGGGGCGTTATGGTTCTGGGGCGCATACTGGGGTTTTGGCTGATGAATTGGGGGGCATAGCAACACAAGCTTTATCACAGCAATATAACCAAGATGTCAACAACATGATGAATGCCAATGGTCTCATTGACCAAGCAAACCAAAATCAGTTGGCGGGTGCCAATAACTTTTTTCAAGGTCAAGGTCAGGCAAATCTCAATGCGTTGACGGGAGGGAGTGTGCTTGATGCCAATCATCAACGGCAATTGGATGAAGAGCGGCAAAAATGGGAGCAGCAGAACAATCTTGATTGGGACCAGTTAAGTAAGTTGCTCGCAGCTGGTGGGGCTGTTGCTGGAAATTATGGAACGCAAACAGGACAAAGGACGACATTGACTCCGCAGCAAAAACCTAATCCGTGGGAGATTGTTGGAAATGTTGGAACTATCCTTGGTACTTTTGCTGGGCTTAGCGACATCAGAGCGAAAGAAAATATCGTGCAAGTTGGGCAGCGAGATGGGCACAAACTCTATGAGTATAATTACAAGGGCTATCCAGAGCGCTATCGTGGGGTGATGGCGCAGGATGTTTTGAAGTCAAAACCTGAAGCTGTTTTCTTGCATAAGGCGACAGGTTTTTTGCATGTGGATTATAGCAAGCTTGGCTTTGAGATGGAAAGGGTGCAGTGATGGAACAAGAAAACACAAATTCTCTTTTAAAGTTGTTTGATCCAAAATTTTTGCGTCCCTTGATGTATCAGGTCATACCTCAATTGCCAAAGCATTTGTTCGAACAGCTTTCTACGCCTCCAAGCACGCCGTTGGAAGGGCGATACAAGCCAAGTTTTTTAGAACGTGCTGCTTTTAGCACAAACCCTTTTGATGTGAGCAATGGGGATAATACTCCACAAAAATTGAGTCCTACAGAGCTTATTCGTGGTTCTCAAGCAGGAGGAGGAGAAGTTGGGAAAAAAACGCCAGCAGAATTGATTATGTCTACGGATGATTTAAAGCGCCAAATGCCTCCATTACCGGATGTTTCAAAGGATACTGTTAAGATACAAGAGGCGCCAGAGCAACAAAAGCATGACTTCTCAGAGCAGGGAGGTGTTGCATCAATGATTCCTCAATCTCCACTTGTTGCGAACATTGATCAGTCTAGTGGGGATGAAGCTGGGCGACAGCAAAAAGATGTGATGGATTATATTGCTCAACTTAATGAGAAATCTATAGCGGAAAACTCTTTGAAAAACGATTCTGGAAATGATGAGGAAAAGCTTTTTGATGCACCTATAGGAGAAGAAAAACATTTGAATGCACACTTACCAGAAGAGGAGCATTTAAAAGCAAGTGCTAAGCCCGAACAGGCAATGGATTATGTAAACGCAGTTGGAAACTTTATTCATAAAGATGCAGACCCAAGTAGTTTATGGGAGCGTTTTAGAAAATCAGAATTTTCCGAGCATTTAATGGATTTTTTTGCGGGGCTTGCATCAGGAAAAACACCGCAAGAAAGTTTTTCAAATGCGGCGCTTGTTATGCGGCAGGGCAATAATGTACGTGCTCAAAATAGACCAATTTTTGAGTTTTTACGCTCTAAAGGATATAGTGATAAAGACACACAAGCCCTTGTGCAATATCCAGATCTTGCCATGAAAGTTATAGGCAGCACGTTAAACCCTCAAGAAGCCTATAGAACATTGACAGCGGAAGAAAAGGCAGAGCAGGGATTGCCTGAGGATATGACTTTCCAAGTCTCAACAAGCACAGGGAAAATTATACCTGTCCAAGGAGGACAGCGTTCCACTGCTTCTGGATTAGGGGGGAATACTGATGGCATGCTGTCAAAGCCTGAATCAGGTTATATGTATGTTAAGGACGAAAATGCACTTGGTGGCATACGTGCGGTGCCAATTGCAGGCAGTGGTGCAGAACATAAATTAATCCAAGAACAGAAGGAGGAGGAGCGTAAAAACCAACAAACACAAATGCAAATTCTGGATACAGAGGACAGATCAAATCGTATACTCTCGGCATCTAAAGAATTGCTAAAAACTGTTGAGGAGAACCCGCATGTTACTGGTTTCCTTGGTTATTGGGAGTCATTCATACCTGGTTTTAAGGCAAAAGATTTCGGGCATATGCTTGATTCATTAAAGGCGAATATTGGGATTGATGCCTTGAGAAAAGCAAAAGCATTTTCACCAAATGGCGCATCTGGCTTTGGAAACTTGTCTAATATGGAATTGCAAACCTTGCAAAACTCTGTAGCGGCACTGTATCAAAGCCTTTCCGCAGAGCAAATGAAGAAATCTTTAAAAACCGTTATTGATACTTTCAACAAATCCAATGCAGCAACGCGCGCAATTCTTTTTGGTGGTGCAGATGCAACAAGCGAGCTCGTTCGAGCCGCCTATGGGCAAGATGCTTATAAAAAAAATAATACGCAGTCAAATGATCCAATAGAAAAACAGATAGAAGCATTACCGGAAGGTGTATTGTTTATTGATAGTGATGGACGCATTAAGGAGAAACAAACCAATGGCTGAAGTAATTCCTCCTCTTATTAATCGTAAAAACACAAGAGTCATTGGGCATATAAGTGACTATACACCAGAACAGCTTCAAGAGCTTTTCGCGAAGAATAAGGAAAGGCTAAGTGGTTCTGTTACAGGAAATAATGGTGCAACAGAAGAAGATGGTCCACATCCAAGTGCAGCGGGTGCTTTTGGATGGGGTGCTCTTCACGGGTTAACCATGGGGTATGATGATGAAATAGCTGGAGTATTCGCTTCGGGACCTCTGGGACCTATTAATTATTGGATGGGAGATGAAGAAGCAGTTAAAAAATATAATGAAGTGACAAAGCGATGGCGTGACTATCAAAGAGCGGCGAACCGAGATCAGTTTTATCTATCTCTTGCGGGGAATTTAGCGGGTGCTGCGGCACCCGTAATTGCTTCTGCCCTCTTTCCACCCGCGGCAGGGGCGACTGCTGCTGCTCGTGCGGCAATTGGGGCTGATGTTGTGCTGGGAGGAAGAGCTGGTGTTGCAGGAGCACAAATAACGAGTAAAGCTTTAGCAGCAGGAGAAAGGGCGGTGCAATCTGCTTTAGCAGAGGGTGCGGAACGGGCAGCGGCAAAAGCTGCAGGTGAAGCAGCAATGAAAGCAGTAGCAAGTAAAGAGGCGGCAAAATTTAGCTTGGGGCGTGCAGCAAAAGCTGGAGCCATTTATGGTGGAATAGCAGGCAGTGGTGAGGGGGAAGGGCTTGCAGATACTCTAGTGTCTGCTGGGTTAGGTGCAGGGTTAGGCGTTGCAACACCATTTGTTGCCAGTGGCGTATCAAAAGTGACACCTTTTGTGACAAAATCACTTAAAGCAGCATTGAGAGGACCTATAAGCCCAGCTGAAATGGCAGCAAAAGCAGCGCTAATGCCAGAAAAAGAAGCATTTCAGATAAGCGATAGAGCGCTTAGGGATGTAAGCCAAACTTTAGGGGATGAAGGTGTTGATAAGCTTGAAAGGGCATTAAAACAGCGTGGTCCTGATTCAATGATTATTGATCTTCATGATGGGCTTGCTACAAGAGCTTTTAAGGCAGCAAAAAAAGACCATGATACATATTCGCTCATAAGTAATCGTTTGAATGAAAGACAAGATGCGAGTGCACTGCGGGTAAAGGATGCGTTGACAGATGTGATGGGTCCAAAAGTAGATACGCTTAATTTAAAGCAAGAGATTATCAAACAAGCACAGAAAAAGGCTGAACCATTTTATGAGAGGGCGAAAGCTTCTCCTATTTCTAATGCTGTCAGTAAAGATTTATCGCGGTTGCAAGAAACTCCTGCCTTCCAAAAAGCCTATAAAAAAGCAATTGCGCAAATGCAAAATGAAGCGGATGCAACAGTTATAGGGAGCAATGGATATCCAAAACTGAATATGCGAATTTTACATAAGATGAAAGAGGTTTTGGATGATCAAATTAAATCTGCACGTATCAAAGGAAAATGGGGATATGCTCGAGATTTGACTGATTTCAAACAACGCATTCTGGACGTTTTGGATACGTCCTCTCCAGATTATGCTAAAGCACGGAAAATTTATTATGACGAGCGTACTATCGGTGATGCCTTAGAGCAGGGAAAACAAGCGCTGAAGAAGAGCGTTAATCTCGATACAATCAACAGTCAACTTTCGGGTTTTGGGTTGATGGAAAAAGAGGCTTTTCAAAAAGGGATGCGGTCACAAATAGAGGATGCAGCAGGCAATGCACAGAATTTTGAACACAGTCTTTTGAGTTTGTTTGACACAAAAAATGGTCAAGAAAAATTGCAGCGGAGTTATGGTGAGGATAAAGCAAAACAGCTTATGAAAATGTTGCGACCAGAAGTGGAAAGAACAAAGCTTTTTGCACGATTGCCAAACCATATAGGTGAAGTAGAAGAAAAGGCTGTAGAAGACGTTGCGATTGGAGGAAAGATTGGTCTCATCAAGGCAGCCATGAAAACTTTAGCAAGAGAATGGGGACGCAAACTCTTAGGAGTGCATAGAGAGACTGAGAGAGATATTGCAGCGCTTATAACAGCGCGGGAAAAAGGAGATTTTGGGTTAGCAAGAGAAAAAGCCGTTGAATTAATTAAGAAGTTTCATGAAGCAGAAAAGAAACGCTTAATAACACGAGAAAATTATACGAAATTCATTAATTTTGTTGGCATTATTTTGAATAGCAGCGTTGATAGAACGGTTATAAACTAATGATCAATTTTCATCCCAATGTGAAGCGTGCTATCTCACAGGCAGCACAAAAATATGGTTTGCCAGAAAGCTTTCTTGAACGTGTTGCTATGATAGAAAGTAATGGTAATCCAAATGCAAGAAATAAGAACAGCAGTGCAGGGGGGCTGTATCAATTTTTAGATTCAACAGCAAAACACTATCAACTGAATGACAAGTTTGATCCCTTTCAAGCAACCGATGCTATGGCACGGTTAACGAAGGATAATACGCGTTATTTAGCTACAGCATTAGGCAGAGAACCATCAGAGGCAGAGCTTTACCTCGCACACCAACAAGGACCAGCAGGGGCAGTAAAACTTATCAAAAATCCACATATTCCAGCAAGCCAGCTTTTAGGTCGACAGGCAGTCACACTCAACGGTGGCAACATGGAAGCTACAGCAGGGGATTTTATGAATCATATTTATAGGCTTTACAACAAAACGGGAGATACTTCGAATGGTATGACACCACAAAACCAAAGCAATGGACAAGCAGCACCAAACGAGGTGGGTCCTTTGCGTGGGTTTGAGAGGCTTCAAAAGACACTTCAAGGTCATCAAGGGGGGCAGGATGATCAAGGGGGCAACCAATTAATGGCATATGACACGCCATTCCCAAACAGAATGATGGCACCTGAAAGCGGAGACAATTTAACAGGACAGGTTATGGAAACCACACCATTGCAAGGGCAAGGTATTGATGCAGGTGCTCTTAAAAAGGGCTTTTCCGGCTTGCTTCATTTAATGAGAGAGAATGGAGAAAGACAAAAACAGCAGGCACAGATGGTACAGCAACAAATGTTACAGCAACCCGTCATGGCGGGTTTCTCACAATCGACGGGGCGCCCGACAGATTTAACAGCTCTCATTGATCCCTCTAGGCGGCAATCTGTTGGTTCCTATGGGCGGCAAAAAGAAGAGCAATTGCGCGAAGAGCTATTAAGAAGAACGGGGGCTTATCATGTCTGATATTTATGACTGGTCACTCACAGCTGATCAAAATGCCAATTCCGATAGTATCATTAATTGGGCAGAAGGGCAGCCGCCTAGTTCTGTTAATGATAGTGCGCGGGTCATGATGCAGCGTATACGTGAATATCTTGCCGATAATGGTGGTTCTCTTGACTCAAAGTTTATTGTGAATGGAAAGGAACAAACAACATCAATCACGTTGACGACGGTTTCGCCAATAGCGAAATATAAAAACGATATCATTATCCGTTTTAAGGCGCGTGGTATGAATATTGGCACGACAACAATAAACATGAATAATATAGGAGCAAAGCCACTCTATAAAGCCACCAGCACGGGAATAGTACCATTGACAGGTGGTGAGTTACAAATGGGTGGTATTTATGAAATAGTCTATAATGATGGCATATCAACAAAAGGTCTTGATGGCTGGTATCTTTTAAACCCTACCCCCATTCCACCACCAAAGGTCGAAACCTTTCCTTGTGGGTTTATTGCGACCTTTGCTATGCAAGAAGTCCCAAACGGTTGGCTTTTATGTGATGGCGCTACTTATGAACGCAAGGATTATCCGCAATTATTCAAGGCGATAGGGGATAAATGGGGGAAAAACAGCGATACAACCTTTAAAGTTCCAGACTTTAGAGGAATGTTTTTGCGCGGCTTTGATAATGGGCGCGGTTTAGACAGAAGTAGAAAATTTGCTGATATACAGCAAGATTGCCTTAAATCGCACACACATGCTTGTAGCGTTGAATCGGCGGGGCAGCACGCACACAATTTTCAGTATGCTGGAGTTGGATGGAGCGCCAATGATATTGGCAGAAGGAACCCCAATTATCACTATCAAACCCTTACAGGGATAACAGAACCTGCTGGAATGCACACGCACAAGATAACACTTTCTTCAACGGGTGAGGCAGAAACGCGCCCTGTTAATGCTACGGTTGTTTATGCCATAAAATCATAAGGTTTTCAGATGATCAATAATCCGTCTGCTATTGATGATATTGCGGACGCGGAGCAAATCCGCGTCCTTTTTTATGCAAGCAATAGAATGGTTCACGCACCCTTAAATAAGGTGCTTGATCTTGTCAAAAACGATATACAGCATGATCTTTTAAGCGCTTTGGCACAATATCAAGAAGCAACAGATAAACGCATAGAGATCATGCAAAAACTTATTGATGAATTACAGTCTCTCATCCCCAAAAATCTTAAAAACAGACTTACTAAGGAATGAAACGCGATGCCATTACCCTATCATACGCACATATTTAAGCTTGAACCAGCAACAAAGAAAGAAGTCAAAGAAGGTGTTTTAAATAGTAAGGCTCTTGCACCTGTTTCAGTGGGGAGTGCAGCAGCTTATGAGGTAGAATATTTTGCAACCGCTGCTCAAGGAAAAAAGGCTGATGATGCTGTTGCAAAGAGAGATATTGGAGCCCTCGCTTACAAAGATAAGGTCACAATCAACGATATTGAAGTAAGTGGTGAAGCGCATGAGAATACGATTTTATCAGGCGCTGGCTGGGTAAAAATATCGCCTTTAGGGATTGGCGATATGAAGGCTGCTATATATGATCCCGACAATGTGGGTTCAAATGCATTTTCTATGGAAAATATGCACGAGGGTCCTACCAAAAAGATTTTAACCACAGAGGAAAGATCAAAGCTACGATGGTTGAGTGCTACCCAACCAACAATAGAAAAGTGGTATAAGGGAAGTGAAGGTGTTTATTATCCCATATCTCCGGTAGATCTCAAAAATACCATTAGTTATTTTGTAGGATTAAAGTCTTTTGGTATGTCAAAATCAGTCTATGATCCAGATAAAATAGAAAAAGATGCCTTTGATATGGAGAATATGAAAGAGGGGAACACGCATCTTATTTTAACCCCTCAAGAACGTGCACAGATTGCAAAAATTGATAAAATTGAAGATGTGGCACAACACGCACAGGAAAGCGCACAACAAGGGCTTTATGCAGCAAGTGAGGCAAAGAGTATTGGGAGTGCTGCATTAAATACAGCGAAAGATGCGCAAGATCACGCTGTAGATGCGAAAAATACCGCTGAGTCCGCACAAAAAACAGGAGACAGGGCACAAGCTGTAGCAAGTGTCGCACAAGAAACAGCGGATAGTGTACAGAAAAAAGTTGATCTCATTCAACCTCTTGCAAAACAAGACTGGATTGATGGCACAAAAACAGTGGATGCCCTTATCTCACCAGCCAAATTGATGGCTTCAATCAAAGCAAATAGTAGCAATAGCAGCGGTGGTGGCAACAATGGTGGCGGGGTAAGCAAACCTGTTGAAATTCTGATGACGGAAAGTGGAGATATTCCACTGCCTGCTGGTATTACTTCTGACACCGATATCGAAGTATGGGCTTGGGGCGGTGGAGGTGGTGGCGTTAAAGATGGCGGCGGCGGCGGCGGTCAATGCGTGCATGTTAAAATGAAAGGTTCTGATTTAGATAAATTAAAAACAGCTTACATTGGTCGTGGTGGTAAAGGCAATGACAGTAACATTTTATGCAATGGTGGTAAAACAATTATCAAAGGGCTTGTTACTGCAGAAGGAGGATATTCCGTCTCCATGATTTTTGTTAACTTTGGAGGGAAAGGTGGCGATGGAGGAGGAAACAGAGAGGGCATCAGTGGTGAGAGTTTTATTTTTTCTGGTGGGAATGGTGGAGGAAGTGGAGTCGACGGCAAGAGAGCTGGTACCGGTGGAAGTTCGTTTCTTGGCGGCGGCGGCGGTGGTGGTGGTCAATGCAAGGGTTCTATCATGGGGCAGGGTGGTGAGAGTTACAAAGGTGGTAACGGTGGTAGAGGTGGTAAAGAATGTGGTGGCGGCGGCGGCGGATATTTTGATGGGAAATCCGGAGGCGACAAAATTGGCGGCGACGGTGGTGACGGAGCAGTACTCATAAAGGTATATTTATAAGGTGAATTGAACAATGGCACGGAAAATAAGTAAAGACTGTTTATACTGTTTAAAAAAGTGGGAAGGTTTGCGCTTGCAGGCTTATCAAGATGCTTCTGGCGTGTGGACCATTGGTTATGGTCATACGAAAAAAGCCGGTCAACCAACAGTTGTTGAGGGTATGGTGATTACGGAAAAAAAAGCCGAAACCATGCTTTTAGCAGATTTGCAGCAATATGAGAGAGCGGTAGAAAAAGCAGTTTGTGTGAATTTAAGCGACGAGCAGTTCGGCGCTCTTGTTTCCTTTTGTTATAATGTAGGTATTGCAGCTTTCCAAAACTCTACATTGCTTAAAAGGCTTAATCGGGGGGATTATGAAGCAGTACCAACCGAATTACAAAAATGGACCAAAGCGGGAGGCAAACGTTTACAAGGTCTTGTACATCGGCGTGTAGCAGAGGCAGGGCTATGGGCGAAAGGGGCTTATGTTTCTTCTAATTATCAAACAGTAGAAACGAAACAACCAACAGGGTTTCTCAAAGCAGAAGCATTGGCACCGATTATTGGCTCTTTTTCTGGGCTTGGTGGGTTTTTAGCGGGCAATGGACCAATCCAATGGGCTTTAGCCGCCATTATGGTTTTAGCCGCATGTACTGGCATTTTCTTTGTTGCTAAACGCTTTCAGGAGCACCGCCTATGATCTTATGGATGAAAAGAAATCTGATGATAACAGGTGCGGCTTTAGCCGCTTTTTTTATTGCCTTAGCAAAAGCTTTTACTCTTGGGAAAAAAGCAGAGCAACAAAAGCAAACAGAAAAAGCTTTAAAAGCAGCCACAACACGGCTGGAGGTGGAAAGTGAAGTTAATCAAAAAAGTGATGCTGATGTGCGTGCTGCTCTCTCTCACTGGTTGCGCGACAAATAAATATGTTTCTTCTTGTGTTGGTTGGTTACCTATTTATTTAAGCCGACAAGATCTGAACACCATTAGCTCAAACTTAGCAAGAGAGATCTTAAAGCATAACAAGCAGGGTCAACGCTTGTGTGGGTGGAAACATGGTTAGAAAAAAATCCAAAAAACACACAGAGCTTACAGAAGCAGAAAAAGAAATGCTTCAGGAAATGATACTTACCTACCAAAGTGTGAAAATGATGTCTCGCTTGATGAAATGGATAGCGTTTTTTATTTTTTTGTTGATCCTTGATTTTGCACGCCTCATGGATGCGCTAGATAATGTCATTGCACATTTAAAGCAGTGGTTTTCAAAGAACTGAACAACTGTCATAAAAGAAAAAAATGCGTAAAATTCTTTTTACTATGAATTGAAGATCCAATTATAAACGCAGTTCAGAATGGGAACCAAGTCGTAAAAGCTCTAGTGTTTTGGCATCTGGCTTTCGATAGATCAAAACTAAATCGGGCTTTATGTGACAATCACGACAATTGCGCCACTGACCTGTTAGTGCATGATCTCTCCAATGCGCCTTTAGCGGTTCATTCTCTGCTAACGCTTGGACCACAAGCAGCAAATCCTCCTCTAGTGCATTAGCATATTTACCTTTGCTTTCACGTTTAAGGTCACGACGGAATGAACGCGTATAGACAATTTCCCGCATAGCAAACTTAGGTTTGCTTTTCAGATTTACGCGCTTCGGTTCTATCTGAGCGTATCATGGTCCTTAAGCCGTCTAATGATGTACGTTCGACGCGTCCCATTTCGGCATCCTCGATAGCTTGTAATGTTTCCGGATTTGGTTGGAATAGATCAAGTGGTAATGCTCTATCTCTAGCAATGCGGGTCATAAACATGCGTACTGCATCCGATATAGTTAAACCCGTAGACTTAATAACTGCACTTGCAATTTCTTGAACTTCATCAGGTATGCGGGCTTGAATTTTTCCCATTGCTAAATCTCCTACTTAATTGTACTACAATGTACTACATTTCAAACCTATGTCAAGAGATTTATCCGTCATGCCATACAACCTTGTGTATTAAGGAGGGTAGGAAGTCAATTTTTAAAAGGAGCTAACCAAAACCTAAGAATTTCTGCTAGAATCACGAGAGAGCTTCTTTTTTAATAGGATTTTTTAGATGCCAACACCATTTGGTAAAACCTTACGCAAACTTCGCATTGATCATTCAGAACGCCTTTTAGATATGGCTAAAAAATTAGATATATCTGTAGCATTTTTATCATCTGTAGAAATTGGCAAAAAGTCTGTTCCTGTAGGACTGGAGGAAAAGCTAATTGAACTCTATGCTTTAGATCAAGAGGTAGCAGAAATTTTGAGAAGAGAATCGGATGCTTGTCGCAAAAGTTTCACTATAAAGCCTTCTGATACTTTCAGATGTGAAGCTGTTGGTATGTTTTCTAGACTGATAAACATTATTTCAGAAGAAGATTTAGGACTATTAAAAAAATTATTAGAGAAAGCTGGAAAAAAGAATGCGCTTTGTAAAGGAAAGTGTGAAAATCCTATTCCCGAACCTAATTATACGGTCCCTAACCTTGAAAAAATATAAATAAAATCAATAGTTTATTGCAATTAAATTTAAGATTCGAATTCAGGTACAAAAAACAATGAGGCCGTTAACAAAGGTCAACTTGATGAAAGTTTAAAAAATCTTTCTGATAATCTTCAATCTGACGATTCTGCAGTTATTCATTACGATAAAACAGGTGACGAAAATGGTAGCATTAATTACACGAGTGTGACTTTAGGCGGTAAAGATAAGACAGCTGTAGGTCTCCATAATGTTGCTGATGGTAATATTTCCAAGGATTCACGTGATGCAATTACGGGTGGTCAGCTTAATACAATTTCTCAGGAAGTTGCCAAATTTTTAGGTGGTAATGCCACATTTGAGAAAGGTATTTTTAAAGGACCTATCTATAATTTATCCAGTATTACTACAGATGGTATGAGCACGCCGATTGCCTTTACTAATGTTGGAGCGGCATTTGCAGGTCTTGACACGAATATCAAGAATGTGAATGCGCGCATTAAGGAAGTGTCTCAAGGAGTTGCACAAGATTCTTTGAACTGGAGCAAAACTGATAATGCCTTTGTAGCGCAGCATGGAGAAGGAGAGGCGAAAGCTAACAGCAAGATTACATCTCTTGCAAATGGAGCTATCAGTGAAACTTCAATGGATGCTGTTAATGGCTCACAGCTTCATACATTAGGCACAGGGGTTGCTACGTCTTTAGGGGGCGGTGCTGTCTATAAGGATGGTAAATGGACCGCTCCTACTTTCAAGGTCAAACAAATTGGTTCTGATGGACATATTACTGATGAGACTTATCAGAATGTAGCGGATGCTTTTTCTAGTGTTGGTAATTCTTTCCAGAGTGTTCATGATGAGATTAACACTATGAGAAGTGATAGCCTTGTTAAGTGGGATGAAAAGACAAAGGTTATCAAGATTGGTGGCGAAAAAGATGGTACGACAATCACTATTGCAGATAAGGATAGTAAGGCTCGAATTCTTTCTGGCGTGAAGGATGCAGAAAAGAGCGACGAAGCGGTTAATAAAGCCCAGCTTGATGAGAATGTGACAAAACTTTCTAGCGAAATTAAAGACGTGCGTTCTGTAGCAGTTTTTTATGATGAGGAAGAAGATACAGAAGAGGTCAGTACACTTACCAGATCAGCACGTAAAGTTAATAAGAATAGTGTGACTTTTGGAGATCCCAAAACAGGCACTGTTGGATTGCATAATGTTGGCAATGGTAATATTGCTAAGGATTCACATGATGCCATAAATGGTTCACAGCTTTTTGAGACAAATGATAAGGTTGCTACCTATTTTGGTGGCGGTGCTGGTTATAATGAGAAAGGTGAATGGCAAAATCCGGATTTCCAAATTCAGACTTTCAACAATGATGGTACGAAAGGTGATAAAAAGAGCAGTAACAATGTTGCGGGTGCGTTTAATGACATTAATGACAGCATGAGCACTATCAACGCTCGCATTAAGGAAGTGTCTCAAGGAGTTGCACAAGATTCTTTGAACTGGAGCAAAACTGATAATGCCTTTGTAGCGCAGCATGGAGAAGGGGAGGCGAAAGCTAACAGCAAGATTACATCTCTTGCAAATGGTGACATTACTGCTAGTTCAAGTGATGCAGTAACTGGTGGACAGATTTATGATCTGCAAAAACAGTTTGCTGGCTATTTGGGTGGTGGTGCTGGTTATAATGAGGAAGGCAAATGGCAAGCTCCTACATTCAAGGTTACAACAGTCAAAGAAGATGGCAACTCTGAAGAGACGAAATATGATAGTGTAGCGGAAGCTTTTGCAGGCGTTGGCAGTTCTTTCGCGAACATTCATAACGAGATTAACAAGGAGATTAGCAAAGTCCTAGGAGATAGCCTTGTTAAGCAGGATGAAAAGACAAAGGTTATCAATATTGGTAAAGAAGTAGAAGGTGCGAGCATCAGTATTGCGGATAAGGAAAGTAAAGATAGAATACTTTCTGGCGTGAAGGATGCAGAGCATGCTAATGAAGCTGTGAACAAAGGTCAGCTTGATAAAAATGTGGACAAACTTACTAACGAAATTGAAGAAGTGCGCTCTGTAGCAGTTTTCTACGATGTAGAAGAAGATACAGAAGAGGT
>NZ_KI912380.1:1179-3907 GCF_000518085.1 Bartonella grahamii ATCC 700132 | reverse complement strand
AGGTTAAAAAGTTTGATGACAAACTAACGAATATTACGCAAGAAGTTCAAGGCGATGCTTTGTTGTGGAATGAAAGTGCAAAAGCCTTTGTAGCCTTGCATGGGGAAAAGGAAAGTAAGACAAACAGCAAGATCACATCGCTGGCTGATGGTTCCATAGTATCAGGCTCGAGCGATGCGGTTACGGGTGGTCAGCTTCATAGCATCACAGATGATTTATCAAAGCTTTTAGGTGGCGCTGTATCCTTTGATGGCAAAAACTTTAAAGGACTAAAGTATGATTTATCGACAGTTTCTAAAGAGGGTGTTGTAACAGATAAACCGTATGAAGGAGTTGAAACAGCCTTTAAAGGACTTGATGATAATATCAAGAATGTTAACGCTCGCATTAAGGAAGTCTCAGAGGGAGTTGCACAAGATTCTTTATCATGGAGTAATGAGAGTAACGCTTTTATTGCGCAGCATGGAGAAGAAGGGAAGAAAACAAATAGCAAGATCACGTCGCTTGCCGCAGGAGCTATTACGAAAGATTCGACAGATGCGGTCAATGGTTCCCAGCTTTTTGCAACAAATACAGAAATTGCTAATGTAAGAGACAGTATTCTTGTTAAGCAAGTAGCAGAGAAGAAGTTCGGGCGCAGTCTCTCTGATGGAGGATCAGGTCCTATCACTGTTGGTATGGAAACTGGTGGTAGCGAAATCAGTATTTTGAACAAAAGTAATGAAGGTCGGAAACTTTCCGGTCTACTGGGCGGGGCAATCAATGAAACTTCAGACGAAGCCGTAACTGGTTCTCAGCTTCATACCCTAGGGAGCAGTGTTGCATCTTATTTTGGTGGTGGTGCTGCATTTAAAGATGGTTCTTTTACAGCTCCGACTTATAACATCTCTAATGTTTCTGACGATGGTAAGGTAACAACTAATTCACATAACGATGTTGGTTCAGCCTTTTCTGATCTTGATACGAGTGTCAAGAATGTGAATACACACCTAACGAATGAGGTCAAAAATTTTACTGAAAAACTAACGAATATTACGCAAGAAGTTCAAGGCGATGCTTTGTTGTGGAATGAAAGTGCAAAAGCCTTTGTAGCCAAGCATGGGGAAAAGGAAAGCAAGACAAACAGCAAGATCACATCGCTGGCTGATGGTTCTATAGCATCAGGCTCGAGCGATGCGGTTACGGGTGGTCAGCTTCATAGCATCACAGATGATTTATCAAAGCTTTTAGGTGGCTCTGTATCCTTTGATGGCAAAAACTTTACAGGACCAACGTATGACTTATCGACAGTTTCTAAAGAGGGTGTTGTAACAGATAAATCGCATACCGATGTTGGTTCTGCCTTTAAAGGACTTGATGATAATATCAAGAATGTGAATGCTCGCATTAAGGAAGTCTCAGAGGGAGTTGCACAAGATTCTTTATTATGGAGTGGAGATGCCTTTGTCGCACAGCATGAGAAAGATGGTAAAAAGGAAAACAGCAAGATAAAATTCCTTGCCGCAGGAGATATTACGAAAGAATCGACAGAAGCGATTATGGGTGGACAACTTTATGCCATCACAGATGATTTATCAAATCTTTTAGGTGGCGCTGTATCTTTTGATGGCAAAAACTTTAAAGGACTACAATATAACTTATCGAATATTGATAAAGATGGTAAGGTAACAGATAAATCACATACCAATGTTGGTTCTGCCTTTGCAGGTCTTGATGATAATATCAAGACTGTGAATGCTCGCATTAAGGAAGTCTCAGAAGGAGTTGCGCATGATTCCTTGTTATGGAGTGATACAGCCCATGCCTTTGTCGCGCAGCATGAAAAGCAGGAAAAAGGAGACGACGGCAAAGTTGTAGTGACACAAGAAAACAGCAAGATAACGTTTCTTTCCGCAGGAAATATTACGAAAGATTCCACAGATGCCATTAATGGCTCTCAGATTTATTCTATGAGTGAAATGGTTGGTAGTTATTTTGGCGGTGGCGCTGGATATAATAAAGAAGGCAAATGGATAGCTCCTACTTTCAAGGTCAAACAAATCGGTTCTGATGGTCATATTACTGATGAGACTTATCAGAATGTAGCGGATGCTTTTTCTAGAGTTGGTAATTCTTTCGAGAGCGTTCATAATGAGATTAACACTATGAGAAGTGGTAGTCTTGTTAAGCAGGATGAAAAGACAAAGGTTATCAAGATTGGTGGCGAAAAAGATGGTACGACAATCACTGTTGCAGATAAGGATAGTAAGGATAGAATACTTTCTGGCGTGAAGGATGCAGAAAAGGGCAACGAAGCGGTTAATAAAGCCCAGCTTGATAAAAATGTGGATGCACTTACGAATGAAATTAATGACGTGCGCTCTGTAGCAGTTTTTTATGATGAGGAAGAAGATACAGAAGAGGTCAGTACACTTACCAGATCAGCACCTAAAGCGAAACAAAACAATGTGACTTTTGGAGATCCAAGCAAGGGTCAGGTTGGCTTGCATAATGTTGGAATTGGTAAGATTGCTAAGGATTCACATGATGCCATAAATGGCTCACAGCTTTTTGAGACAAATGATAAGGTTGCTACCTATCTTGGTGGTGGTTCGGCATTTAAAGAAGGTTCTTTGACAGCTCCGATTTATAAGATCTCTAATATTACTGACAATGGTACAGTAACGACTAGTTCATATAACGATGTTGGTTCAGCTTTTGCTGGTCTTGATGCGAGTGTCAAGAATGT
>NZ_KI912380.1:0-792 GCF_000518085.1 Bartonella grahamii ATCC 700132 | reverse complement strand
TTGTGGAATGAAAGTGCAAAAGCCTTTGTAGCCAAGCATGGGGAAAAGGAAAGCAAGACAAACAGCAAGATCACATCGCTGGCTGATGGTTCTATTGTGGTAGGTTCGAGCGATGCGATTACGGGTGGTCAGATTTATGATCTTCGAAAACAGTTTGCTGGCTATTTTGGTGGCGGTGCTGGTTATAATGAGAAAGGCGAATGGCAAGCTCCAAACTATACCTTATCCAGTATTGATAAAGATGGTAAGGTAACAGATAAATCACACACCAATGTTGGTTCTGCCTTTGAAGGACTTGATGATAATATCAAGACTGTGAACGCTCGCATTAAGGAAGTGTCAGAAGGAGTTGCTCAGGATTCCTTGTTATGGAATGGTAAAGCCCATGCCTTTGTAGCGCAGCATGAAAAGAGAGAAGAACAAGCCGACGGCACAGTTGTAGTGACACAAGAAAACAGCAAGATTACATCTCTAGCTGATGGCTCTATAGCATCAGGCTCGAGTGATGCGGTTAATGGTGGACAGATTTATGATCTGAATCAGTCGCTAGCAAAGTATTTTGGTGGCGATGCTAAGTATGATGGTGATGGTTGGGTCCTTCCAGGTTTCAAGCTAATGACTTTCCAAGAAGATGGCAGCTTTGAAGAGGAGGATTATGATAGCATTGCAGCCGCGTTTGCCGGTATCAATAAGGTCTTCAAGAATCTTCATAATGAGATTTCAGAAAACATTGAGCAAAATGCGTTGTTGTGGAGTGATGATGCGGGTGCGTTTGTAGCACAGCATGAGAAG
>NZ_JACX01000025.1 GCF_000518085.1 Bartonella grahamii ATCC 700132 | reverse complement strand
TTTTATTAAAGGCTACTTATCCACAGCCTATGACATGAGGTAAGATCAGCAAAATAGTGAAATTTGCTGTTCGTTTTATGGAAAAAAGACAAATTTGATATGTGCTTTTAAGATATCAGAATGTATGTTTTGATAGGCTTTTATTGCTTGCTTTGTAAGAAAGATAAAAAGCATATACCCCCCCTATACCCCCAAAACCCCTACAAAACCTATGCTATAAGTTGAATTTACAGGTTGTAATGTTGATATAGATTGTTTTTTGAAAAGTTGATAAAAATTAACATATTGAAATATAGTGACTTTTATTTTGATTTTTAAAATATATAAAGAGGGGAATAAAAAGCACCTCCAAAACCCCCAAAACCTCCAAAACCAATAGATGGGAAGTGTTTTGAAGGTTTCATTTTATGAATACATAAGTTATATGTTTTATTGGAATTTAAAATTCATTCATTGAAATGTTTTATGACTTTTCACTAAAGGATGCCATTCATAGCGTATGGTAGGTCGACCGCCTTGGGAGTTATTGTCTCCAGAGATTTCACGAATATAATTGCAACGGCATAAAAGCTCTAAAGCTTGCTTCACAGCTTCATTGTCTTTTAAACATTTCCAATCACGTTTATAAACATCCCGTGCAGTAAAAACATTAGGTAAACAATCACAGCGCTTGACAAGCAAGTTTGCACTTTCTGTTGCTAATGTATCATGCGCCGCATAAAGACGTTTGGCATGACTTAACAGATATTTTTCCCAATACAAGGCTCTCTCAAGAGCATTTCTATTGATTTCAAAACGACCCCCTTCGGTCAATTCAAAAATCAATGCAAGGGTTGGTATGGTTTTATTCATTTTCAAAAGATGCGCTTGTAAACTTGATGAGAAATGACCTCCTTTGATTGTTCTTTGAAAATTTTCCCACCATTCACGAAACATTTCTTGAGCTTCAGTAGAAAAGCGTATGGTAATAGGGTGTTTTGGTGATCCTAAAGGTTTATCATAAAGAGAACGAAAGATTCTTTGATAGCTTTCCCATGCTTTTTGATTGGGAGGTCTATCCGTCCATAACCGCTTTTTTCGTTCGTCGGGCCATACAATCATTTGAAATCGTTGCATGAAACCATCATCATTTATTCCATGGCACATGGCTTGAATAATGGGAATAATGCGTGAGGGTTGAATGCCCCCTATGATGGAGATGGTTGCATTGGGAATATGAATGGTTCCACGTTCAATACGGTCATAGGTGTATGACGTATTGCCATTAAAAGCTGTTAGATAAAAGGCACGGTCTGTTTGGTATTCCTTTCTTTCCATATTAGCTAAAAACCCAGCCAATTCATCTCGTACCATCAAGAGACCACGGGGGTTTTCTTTTAAGAGTTCCCCAAGCTTTTCGACAGTCACATCGTTGACAATAAGACGTCGTTTATCAAGAGTGTTATCATCACTTTCTTTGTGTTCAATAGATTGTGAAAGAAGGGCAAGGGCTTGTTCCTCATCTTGATCTTTGAGTGCTTTATAGGCTTGTTTTTTCTTTTCTCGTTTATCTAATTCAATAAGAATATCTTTCTTTTCTTGCTGTTCTTTCTTCTTTAACCATTCTTGATGCCATTCCTCTTGAAAGGCATAGAGAGGAGTTAAAGCGGCTTGCATGGTAGGTGTTTTGAGTGTTGAAGGTTGCCCCACAAGAGCACCCCAGAGATTAGGAACAATTTTCCAATTATTATCATGTTTTTTGGGAGCAATCCGCACGCCATTTCCAATAACAGCAGCCAATCCACATAAAGCAGAGATAGCAATAAAATCGATAGAAGATTGTTGAAGATCGGCAACCTCATAAATATAGTCCATTAATGGCATTGGAAGCTGTAATAAGCTAAAAGGCTCGACAGGTAAGAGAGCCGTAGCAATCGGTTTTAATTGCCCCCAACCATTTTGCTGCAAGGCGACTTCATAAGAAATGGCTTTTAAACAAGTATTTTCGTTTAAAGAGACATTATCGTTATCATTGACGGGAGTATTTTCATTATTGTTTTGTAAATTACTATCTTTCATAGTTTCCCTCTTTTAAGAAAGTAATACGTTATTAAAATCCGTTCCTTTTGGAGCTTGCATCATAAAGACCTCAAAGCCATGGCTATAGGCACGCGCAGCGAGGGTAAAACCTGCTTTACGACCCGCATCATCGCCGTCCATTGCGATTGTCAGACGTCCTTTTGTAGGGGGTAAATTCACACGCATCATACCACTGGTTGAAAGAGACGCCCATAAATTAACGGGCTCTGATAACAACCCAGACAAAAGAGCCAGACCGGTTTCAATGCCCTCACAAATGACCAGATGTTTGGGATTGCCTTGACTTAAATGCACCGCGCCACCCGTTACAGATCCCAACATGGCTTTTTCTGGTTTTTGGTCTGTTTTGCAGCCATTGGCTTGTAAAAAGGTTCTATGAATAGCAAAGGATCCAGCCCCCTTAACAAGAGCAACCAACGCGGGCAGTGTAATCCCTAAAGGGTGTGGACATTTGCTATGAAAGCGTAAATCAGCAGGCAAATCACATGTAATACCCCGCATACGTAAATAGGTTTCTGCTAAAGTATTTTTGATTGGTTGGCATTGTTGCCAAATTGCTTTTGCTCTCTCTGCTTTCTGTTTTGCTCGTTTGAGATCAGCACAAATCTGTTTGGAGAAAGAAAGCGTCTGATTATAAGCTTGTTTTCCAAGCAAGCCAATTCTGATGAGCGCTTGTATGATCTCTCTAAAAGAGCAGCCAGCATAACAATAGAGTAAGAGACGCCCATCATGTCCATTGGCAAGGGATAAGCTAGGCAGCCTATCATCATGAGCAGGGCAACGGGCTATTCCATAACGCCCATGCCAAACTCCACGTAATGCACAAGTAATTTTTTGAGCTGTTGTATGCAATGCATAAGCATTGCTTGTTGTAGCATTTGTAAAATGCATAAAATCCCTTCCTGCTACTTGCATTACAGGACAGATTCTGTTATTTCGGGATTTGCGAAAGTCGAAATACTTTGTCTGTCCTATAAGGCGAAGTTTTCTTTAGGCGGCGTCGTTGCCACGTTGGTTTTTTGCCTTTTCGATTACATCGCAAAGGTCAGATTGTAACCAGCGCGCTAAGGAACCAATCTTTAAAGGCTTTGGTACCGAGCCATCAGCGACCCGCCGCCAAAGTGTTGAAACGCTTATATTAAGTAGTTTTGCACTCTCACGTACTGTGAGGAGTGGTCCGTTTGGAATCATGGAATCCCCTTTATATTAAATGATAGAATCACTGTTTATTAACTATATATAAATAGCAATTCGTAGCAAACTTTTCCAGCAAAAAAACAATATCTTGTGATTTTTTATCAAGAGAAGCAATAATTTGTGATTGTATTATCCGTTATGGATAAAATAAGGAAAATGGAGGCATAGAGCTATCCACAACTTTTATTGTTTTGATCAGTAACATAAGAAGCCCATCTATCCATAAAAATACGACGCTGTTCTAAATAGTCAGTCCGACGATAGGCACGCTCCACTTTTCCCCCAACCGTATGACCTAGAATGGTTTCAGCGACCTCATAAGGGGCATTGGTTGTTTCTGCGAGCCAATCACGTAAACTAGAGCGAAAACCATGCGGACAGGCTTCAAGTCCTGTTTTTTTCATGTATTGTAACATGCTGTTCTGTGCAAGGGGACCACGACCGGTTGCAGAAAAAAGAAACCCATTACGAGATAAAAGGCGTGCTTGTTTAATCACTTTTAGTGCTTCTGATGATAAAGGAACGCGGAATTCTTCTGTAGCATCGCGTCGTCCTTTCATACTTTCAGCAGGGATAGTCCATATATCCCCATCAATCTGATCTTCACGCATATAACGCAAAGGGCGTGTACGAACACCTGTCAAAATAAGTAAACGCAAAGCCAGTTGTGTCATGGTTGTTGTTTTGCAGAGTGACTGATAAAAGGAAGGCACATCTTTCCAATCCATTGCAGGTAAATTTTGTGCTTTATGGCGTTGTTTCCCTAAGAGAGCCCGTGCTTTTATCGTTGCTTGTAAATCAACATCCAGCCCCAAAGCAGCAGCATGTTTGAGACAAATATTAAGACGATTTATTGCTTTCTCTGCGGTTGCAGCTTTTGCATGCCAGATGGGAGCAAGAACATTGCGTATCTCTGTTTGTGTAATTTCTGAAATAGGAATACAGCCTAATTTGGGGAGAATATAAAGTTGTAAAGGTAGAAACCAATTCCCAGCCTTGCCATCTCCTTTTAATTCAGCTTTACGACTTTCAAAAGCATCTAAGGCAATGTCTTTTAAATAATGGAGATTACTTATTGCCTCACGCTTTTGTTTCTCACGTTCTTTAATGGGATCACGCCCCTCATGCAAAACAGAACGCCATTGATTTGCTAATTCACGGGCTTTTTTTAAAGAAACATTTCGCAACGCACCCAAGCCCATTTCGCGGCGCCGACCATGAATGGTATAACGATAAATCCATTGAGCACCACCATCTTTACGCTTATGGAGAAGCAAGCCGGCACCATCATTATATTTGCCAGCCCCCAATGTTGCGACAGCCCTTGCATTAAGACGATTCATAAGAGGCATTTTTACTCCTTTCTTTCCTCATTTTTACCCACACACCAGCCCCGCTTTTGACGTGCAAGCAAGTGATATTAATTGATTCAATCTGAGAGGGTTTGTGATGAGAAAATCTTACTATATTCGGAGTTATGATTCAAGTTGAAAAAGGATGATTTATTATTATAAATCAATGTGTTGCCAGACCCCGGAATACTAATGCGAGGGCGCTCGCAACCGGAGGGGGAGCAAAGTGCGAGCCAAAAATCTACATTTTTATGACATTTCTTTAGGCAAAAAAATTCGCTTTAGAAGAAACCTCATGGGTTTTTCTCAAAAACAATTAGGGAGTCATTTGGGCGTAACATTTCAACAAATTCAAAAGTATGAGAAAGGTTTAAATCGCGTAAGTGCAAGACGTTTACAAGAAATTGCTCATATATTAGATGTTCCCGTTTCCTTCTTTTATGCTGATAACACAAAAAAAGAAGATCCCCTCTATCATTGTGATGACAGAGTAGAAAGCAAAGCAGAATATTTACTTTTGAAAAGTTTCAGAATGATGACCCGCAAAAAACAAAGAGCTATTTTGCAGTTGATTTCTGGTGAAAAAAATGGCCCCTTATTTTCATAAATTCACTGAAAGGACAATCAACGTCCCTAATAACATTGAATAGAATTTTGACTGTCTCCCCACACCTCATGAGAACGAAAATTCTTAAATCTAATCTGGTCTGTAAATAGTCCGAATTCTAACGAGTTTAACTGAGTAATAGCGCGTTGATTTATAATGATATATCTAACGTTATGTATATTGAATGAGTGTCTCGCATATCATAAAATTCTTTCATTTCAAACTTGTTCTATATTGAATCAATCAAAATCACTTATTTGCACACTACAAGCAAAGTTGGCGTGTGAGTAAACGTGTGAGTAAAAATGTACAAAAAAGCATACCTCTTAATTGAATCGTCTCACATACCAAGAACTGTAGCCACATTGAGTGCTGGAAAAATATATGATGATGCTAACTTGCTCTTTTATTCAACATAAACATGGAGGTGTTCAACGGTTTTCCACTCATATAATCCACTTGAAACAAGAAGCTCGCCAAACAAGCCTAAGAATATTCCCACGCACTAAAAAAATACTTAAATATATCAAAAAAGCTTAAAGATCTTATACCACCATACTTCAAATGACGATATTTTACGGCATAACAGGATTAAAGTAAAAATAAGACACGAAAAACTATATGTATAACTTTCATAAGAATTTATTTATATAATGGATACTTAAGTTTATCCTGTTGTACCATAAATTCTATCATTTAAGGTATGAGAATATGAAGCATGCATACCTCCTTGAAACATTCAAATGTTTTTTAGGCGCCAAATGTCTTTTTAAATATTTTTAGACTTGCTTGTTGAGCCTTAAGTTCAAGTGAAAAATGGGAAGTCGCTAAAAGTAACCGCTAGAATCTGGCTGTTTACAGACTGTAATAGGAAGCTTCGCTTTTAAAGGCATAGGGAGAAGATCAAATAATTCAACACTTAACAGATAAGGTATTAAAAGATTCCCCCAACGCAATACGTAATAGCATCCTTAAAAAATTCAAAAGTGTGAAGGTAAACAATTGACAGAAGATACGGAATTCACTTAATTAAAGTGCTCTCTAAAAGAGATAACAGTTTAGCGTACAATATTCAATTTTTCAATTCTGAAAGATTAAAAAGACGTATCATTTGAAATAAAACAACTTATTGTGCTGATGATGATTGATGTGTACAAAATTGAGTTGTTGAAAATCAAAAATATAATTTAATGATGTTCCTTGACCAACTCACTCTCTCCTGAGTATAGCACGGGGAATAAACGTGGAGAGACATGAGGAGTATATAGAAAATGAGTTTTAAAGTTGCAATTGTCGGCGCAACCGGAAATGTTGGTCGTGAAATGCTTACAATTTTAGAGGAACGTGGTTTTCCTGCGCATGAAATTGTCCCTCTAGCATCACGACGCTCATTAGGACAAGAAGTTTCTTATGGAGATAAAACTTTAAAAGTAAAAGCACTGGATACTTACGATTTTTCTGACACAGATTTTTGTCTGATGTCCGCGGGAGGAAGCATTTCCAAAGAATATGCTCCTAAAATCGCTGCCGCTGGCTGTGTCGTCATCGATAATTCCTCCACGTGGCGCTATGATTCCAATGTTCCGTTGATCGTCCCTGAAGTCAATGCCGAAGCTATAAATTCCTTTTCTAAGCGTAATATTATAGCAAATCCTAATTGTTCAACAATTCAACTGGTCTTAGCTTTAAAACCTCTCCATGATGCTGCAATCATTAAACGTGTTGTTGTCTCTACATATCAGTCAGTTTCTGGAGCTGGTAAAGAAGGAATGGACGAACTTTTCGAACAATCACGTGCTGTTTTTGTTGCTGACCCAATTACATCAAAAAAATTCACTAAACGCATTGCCTTTAATGTCATTCCTCATATCGATGTTTTCATGGAAGATGGTTATACAAAAGAAGAATGGAAAATGACTGCTGAGACGAAGAAAATTCTCGATCCGAAGATTAAGTTAACAGCCACTGCTGTTCGGGTCCCTGTCTTTATCGGTCATGCTGAAGCTGTCCATGTTGAATTTGAAAAACCACTAAGCGTATCTGAAGCACAAGCGCTTCTCCGCGATGCTCCCGGTTGTCAGCTTATCGATAAACACGAAGATGGTGGCTATACCACACCTTATGAATGTACCGGAGAAGATAACGCCTTTATTAGCCGTGTTCGTGAAGATATCACCGTTGAAAATGGTTTAGCTTTCTGGGTTGTCGCCGATAATTTAAGAAAAGGAGCAGCATTGAACGCAGTTCAAATTGCTGAATTGCTCATTTCTCGTAATTTGATAAAGCCTAAGTCCGTAAATTAACGCCCTGTCCGAAAGGATGAAGAGCCCTAGCCGGTCTGTCAAAAGTCCGGCTTCTCTTCAGCAGGATCTTCCCCTGCTGGGGATTCATACCGCCAGTCTAAAGGACTGTAATTCGGGGTATTGACAAATTTTACTCTGAATATCCATGAATACCTCGCCACCTTAATTAATCATCGCCGCCCTAATGCCATTTTACGGTACAATAGGATCAGCAGCATAAGCGTTTTTTGCTTCATGCTGCTGATCCTTTTTATCATTCCGGTTGTGAAATTAACTTACCCTTATCGAGCAGGATAAGTCACGACACGGTAACGTGTTTCATTACGTTCAAAGTTTTTATAATTGACATTATCAGGAAAGAAGGGATTATAAGCATTTACGCGCTTTACAGAAACTCTTTGTGCTTTGGGCGAAGGATTTAAAATTGTCCGTTCATCTCTTTTTTTGACACCTGTAGAATCGATAATCATATCTGTTCTGTAGAGTTTTTGTATGTTTTTCCGTGTTTTTTGAATCGCCGGAAGAGCTTTAAAACCAGAAACAACCTGTTTTACTTTTTCTTTTTTTACTTTTGGCGATTTTCTCATAGCATTTGGCTTTACTGGCATCTTTGTAAAAGCAACGGTAGGAACATTGTTGACATTGACATAACGTGCAGATGCCCAACCAACCTTTCCGTGATAACCAAGAGAACACCAAGTTTTATTGGATAGACAGCCATAAATTTGCACTTTTGCTCCCATTGGAACCATTGTGATTACTTTATAAGCTGTCGCAGGACCTGTGCGTAAAGATACCTGACCTGATGCAACACGAGCAACTGTTCCTGCAATGGTTCCAGCTTCCGCGTGAGAAGCAGTCACAGCCACCCCCGACGCTCCCAAAGCCCATAAAATCATTGTTGTTGATAAAAATTTCTTTCTTAACATTATTTTTCTTCCTCTCTCAAAACATGTGAAGGGCAAAATTTCGCCTTTGCAAAAATTTGCCGCGTTTAAATCCAATGATCAGCAACCTTTATTTCCCGCCCAAAAGCCCCCTCAACATTGCAACAAAATCTCTCTTTATTCCCCTTATTCCCCCTCTACACGAACACGGCCTTTTGATCTTGATTGCGCAGTATGTTCCTCATAAATTTACAGCTAAAGCATCATTTGATTATCTGGTTCTTCAACCAATCGTCCCTTAAAGAAGTTTTTCAAGTGTTATTGGTTCCCTCAACAAATGATTGCAATAAAAGAATTGATTGCCTGAATTACAGAGAATTTCAGAGAATGAATGATGATAAGCCCCCAAAATACTAAAAATAGGAGGAAAAATAATACTCTTTTAAAAATAAAAGTGATTGAATATTCTCTAAAGCTTGTATAACTTTAAATCTTCCTAAAAAATACAGAGTATATTGAAACTTCCCTCAAAAAATCTCTTGGAAAAGAAAGTTAAAAGCACATGACATTAAAATTTTTTTCTCGTAGTCGGATTATAGGATTATTCCTCTCTCTCTTTGCACTTTTTTTATCTACGGTTTTTGTCATGGCTACAGACAAATCAAAAATCAAACTTGGTATTATGGAAGGGCGGGATGCGATTATTTGGAAAACTGCTGCTGAACAGGCTAAAAAAGCCGGTTTAGATATCGAACTCGTTTATTTTTCTGATTACGCTTTGCCTAATGACGCTGTTAACGCAGGAGAGATCGATGCGAATGCTTTTCAGCACGCCCCTTATCTTAATGAACAAATGAAACAACGTGGCTATAAACTTTCAATTGTCGGCTATACATTTATTGCTCCAATCGGTGTTTATTCGCACAAAATAAAAGACTTAAAAGATCTACGTGATGGTGCACATGTTGGTATTCCAAACGACCCATCTAATGGTGGAAGAGCCTTACTTCTTCTCAATTCTTTAGGTCTCATTAAGTTAAAAGATCCTCATAATATTCTTGCATCTCCACTTGATATTATCGAAAATCCTAAAAACCTGCAAATTCGTGAGCTCGATGCTGGTATGTTAGGGCGAGCTATTGACGATTTTGATCTTGCAATTATAAACACAAACTGGGCTATTGTTTCCGGATTAAACTTCGAAAAAGATGTCGTCGCATGGGAGAGCGCAAAAAATAATCCTTATGATAATATCATCGTTGTACGCACGAGCGAAAAAGATGAGCCATGGGTTAAAAAATTAGTTGCCGCTTACAACAATGATCTTATCCGTGCAAAAATCAAAGAGATTTTTGGCAAAACCGCCCAAACTTCTTGGTAATTGTGCCAAATATCCGAGTAATTGTGAATGGAAAAACCTACTCTTATCTCCTTAAAAAACATCAGCCGTTGTTTTAACAAAACGGCTGGTGTTCCAGTAATTAATAATCTCTCTTTAAATATCCATGCTGGTGAAATCCTTGGCATTATTGGGCGCAGTGGAGCAGGAAAATCAACACTTATCCGCTGTTTAAATGGGTTAGAGAAGATTGATGCAGGGTCCATTTTTTTTGAAGGTGTTGATATTTCAAATCTATCAGAAATAGAGTGGGCGCCTTACCGTCAACGAATTGGGATGATTTTTCAACATTTCAATCTTCTCTCATCGCAAAATATTCTTGATAACATTGCATTGCCGCTTAAATTAAGTGGTGTAAGTAAAAAACAACGCCACAAACGTGCCCTTGAACTGATTGAATTGGTTGGGTTATATGGAAAAGAATATTGCTATCCGGCACAATTGTCAGGGGGGCAAAAACAACGCGTTGGCATTGCTCGTGCGCTCGCTGCTAATCCTAAAATATTGTTATCAGATGAAGCCACCTCTGCTCTTGACCCTGAAACAACACAATCTATTCTAGAGCTCCTTGCTGATATTAATAAACACCTCAATCTCACGATTGTGCTCATCACCCATGAAATGGAAGTTGTGCGCACCATAGCGCATCGCGTTGTTGTTCTTAATCAGGGGAACATTGTAGAAGAAGGACGTGTGAAAGACATCTTTACATCACCGCAAGACGATACAACCATAGCCATGCTCAAGCTTGTCACTCCGCAACTTCCTGAAAAATTTGCGAAAAATCTCAAACCAATCGGGCGAGAAGCTGTCATTGAAATCAATATTGCCGGTGAAATTGCCCAGCAGCCTTTTCTTCATCTTCTAGAAAATGAGAGTGGTTTAAAAGCACGTATTTTGCATGGTGGCATTGATACAGTTCAAGATGAAACCATCGGGCGACTCTTCTTGGCTCTTCCTGGAGAAGATAAAGAAGCTTTAGAAAAAGCTGTTCAATGGTTAACGAAAAAAGGACGATATTGTGAGGTCTTAGGCTATGTTTAATGTTTTGTCTCATGAACTTCCCCAAGCTGTTATTGATACAATATTGATGACACTTAGTGCTTCTTTTATGGCATTTATTATAGGACTTCCCCTTGGTCTTCTTCTTCACACAACAGCACGCGGGGGGATTTTTTCCTCATCTCTCATCAATCGCCCTTTAAGCATGATCATTGACAGTATTCGTGCCATTCCCTTTATTATTCTTGCATTTTATCTTCTTCCCGTTACGCGTATCGTTGTAGGAAGAGGGATAGGAATGCCTGCTGTAATTTTTATACTGACCATTTCAGCTATTCCTTTTTATGCACGCATGGCGGAACTCTCTTTTAAAACCGTTGAAAACGGTCTCATTGAAGCGATCCGCTCTATGGGCGCAAGCCGTCTTCAAATTATCAGACATGTTCTTATTCCTGAAGCTCTCCCTAGCCTGATTACAGGTTTTACAGTCATGGTCATTTCTCTCATAGGAGCCACCTCACTTGCTGGATATCTTGGTGGAGGCGGTTTAGGGGATATGGCAATCCGCTATGGCTATCAACGCTATAATACCTTCATCATGACCATTGTCATCATTCTTTTGATCATGCTCAATATTATAACCCAATGGACTTCTGATAAAATCGTACAAAAACTTGATAAAACAAAACATTAAAAGACTTAGAATTTCACATACCAGTACCATCATCCTCTTTGCCACTTTCCAAGTGCAACAACCCTTGGCTATCGAAAACGTTCATAAGAGATTAGGAACTTTTTTCTTAAACAGTTTTTATCTCTCCCCATCCGTTTGTAACATGAAAGAAAATAGTTTTAACTGATTGAATATAAAAGGAAAGGAAATGAGAGATCTTACAATATTTGAAACTCTCTCTTAACATAAAAATGATAAATTATCATGTTAAATTAAGACATTGGTCACGACCTTTCCCAACCTTAGACAACATCTTGAATTTATAATGATAATATGGCGTTATTCATATTGAATAAGAACTCTGAATACCGTAAGATCCTCTCATTCCCAATTTTTTCCATATCGAATTAATCAAAATCTCTCGCTTGCACGTTACAAGCAGGAAGAGCCGTGTGCGTAAAAACTATACAAGCAAGGAAGGCATGCCTCTTATGAATTATCTCAAGCGCCAAGACCTGTCTTAACATTGGGTGCTAGCATATAATATGATAGTACCGGTTTTCTTCTTCACAAGCATAAAGATATGGGGGGCTCAATGGGCTTTATCGTTATACTATTCACAGGTGCCATTGCGAAATGGGTGTGACGAGCGTTGAGAGATGTTTCTTTAAAATAAGCCCGTGAATTGGCAGCGCAAGTATATTCCATTTGAAACATTCTGTTTTATGTGAGAGCTGTGATCCTATTAAAGAATGCTATAAACAAAAGCGTGAGGCAATGCACTATCTTCATTAGGAAACTCCTCTTCAAAACGATCTAGAAAAGATAGCAATCTACTATAGCTATCAACGCTATGATAGCTCCAGCATATCTATCATCCTATAGATTATTCTCAATATTATCATCGAAGAGACTTCTCATAGAATTGTACAAAAATTTTATAAAATAAAGCACTCAAACTAATCTAGATATTGGAAGATTTTTCTCCCATCACTGCCACAATAAGCCATTGAGCCGTAAGAGCTGGTTTTTTTAACTGTTCAATTTCCACCGTAACCCCATAATGGAAAACCACTCGACCAGAAGGGCGAATTTCTGCGTCATCTAACACAAAACGCGCACGTACCCGTACCCCTGTTTTCACAGGACTCATGAAGCGTACTTTATCGAAACCATAATTAATCCCCATTGTGCTCCCCTCCAACTCTGGAAGTGCCTCATAAGCGAGCGTAGACAAAAGCGATAATGTTAAAAACCCATGAGCAATTGTGCCCCCAAAAGGTGTCTTTTTAGCCTTTTCCTCATCAACGTGTATCCATTGATGATCATCTGTAGCGCATGCAAACTGATTAATCATATCCTGTGTAACAAGACGCCACTCCGATAATCCCACTTCTTTCCCAATAAAACTGGTGACATCTTGTACTGCTATTTTTTGCTGCATAACGCTATTCCTATTTTATTTGATAAAAACAACCACCCCTCTTGCTTTTATAAAATCCATTGATTAGAGCATCAAGAATAAAAGATTAATTGTCTTAAAAACAAATGCACCTTATGAATGAGAAAAGTTCTTTAGCAGAATAGTTTTCAAATGGGAAAAAAGAATGGCAAGCAATGTGAACCTAACAGGTTTAGCGCATGATTTAAAACAACGTGCAGAAAAGCATCCCCCCATCCGTATTGGACTGATTGGTTGTGGTGAAATGGGCACGGATTTATTATCAAGTATTGCGCATATGGATGGTATAACAGTCGCTGCAGTAGCCACTAGGACGCCGTCACGTATTTTTGATGCCGCTACAATAGCCTATGGCGAGGATGGACATGTCTGTGAAGTTGAAAATACTTATGCTCTCACGCAAAGCATTGAAAAAAATTTGATTGCAGCAACAGATGATATTAACCTTGTTTTACATCATGAACAAATTGATATTATCGTTGATGCAACAGGCTATCCCGAAGCAGGAGCAGAAATTGGTATCAAAGCGCTTGAAAATAACAAACATCTTGTCATGATGAATGTTGAAGCAGATGTTACAATTGGCGCTTATCTCAAACATGAAGCAGAAAAACGAGGGCTCATTTATACACTTGGTGCCGGAGATGAACCAACTTCTTGTATGGAACTCATAGAATTTGTTTCAGCCCTTGGACATAAGATTGTTGCAGCGGGTAAAGGAAAAAATAATCCTCTGCGCTTTGATGCTACACCTGATGCTTACGAAGAAGAAGCATTCCGGCGTAATATGAATGTGCGCATGTTGGTTGAATTTATTGATGGTTCCAAAACGATGGTTGAAATGGCAGCAATTGCCAATGCCACTGGACTTCTCCCCGATTGCCCAGGAATGCACGGACCACAAGCGGCGCTGCAAGATCTAAACAAAGTGCTTATCCCAAAACAAGATGGAGGCATTTTACAGCGATATGGTATTGTAGATTATTCAACAGGCCAAGGTGTTTCCCCAGGTGTCTTTGTCATTGCAGAAATAGCACACCCACGTTTACGCGAACGTATGGAAGATTTAAAAATTGGTCAGGGTCCTTATTTCACCTTTCACCGCCCCTATCATTTAACAGCAATGGAAGTTCCCCTCACCTGCGCACGCGCTATGCTTTATGGCAAAAAAGATATGGTTCCTCTTAGCCATCCCGTAGTAGAAGTCTGTGCTGTTGCTAAAAAAGATTTACATCCAGGTGATAAGCTAGACTTTATCGGTCTTTATACTTATCGCGCTTGGATAATGAACATCGCAGAAGCACGCGCTCACCACGCCATTCCTTGTGGTCTTTTAGAAAAAGCAACAGTAACAGCTGCAATTAAAAAAAACGAACTCATTACAATACATAATACTGCTATTCGTGAAGATCAATGGATTGCGCGTCTTCGTGCTAAACAAGACCTTTTACTTCATAACCCTTCTTCCGATAAGCTATAAACACTCCTTAATTACCTTACTTAACAGCATCTTTCCCTTACACAACGAAACAGCCCAGAATACACTTGTATCGCAAATACAAGTGTTTATGTTTTAATAAAGGCATTTTCAACGATGCATATCACCACTTCTCTCTCACAATATGGCGCGTAAATGCTACAATATAAACCACCCCATGATATGACATAAGATTCATTGTGTATCACTATCTTTACTCTATAAAGATACAAACCGGCATCACCATTTATTTGTCAATATTACGACAGCCCTTGAGCCTTAGAGATGATTCATGAGAAGAATTTTTACTCTTTTTTTTAATAATTTTATCCATACACGAACGCAACTTGTGATACGTAAAAAATACTTTTGATGGATTTAACATAAACAAATTTGAAATGATAATTTGTCATTTTTCTTATTGCATAAGAGCTATGAATACAGGGATCTTTTTATTTTATCCTTTTATAAAAATTAAAAAGGATAAAATATGCCTTTGATGAATAATCTTCATATGAGAGAAGATAGACAATATTAAAAAGCTGATAAAGATAATGAGTATACTAGCCTTATTACTAGGGAATAAACATAAACTATAAAAAATCAGGTTACACTATTTTGTAAAAAACCATAAATGTAGGACCTTGAACTTTAATAATGTTAATAAAAGCTATATTTAGTATTAAGAATAGTGATTTTTTATCCAATACAGTATAAATAAGTCCAAATATTTATTTTTTCAAAATCATGAAGCGAACAAAAAAATCATCGACTTTGTCGATGATCTTTCTATTAAAGTGTAGTGAATATTCCCCAAAGAGATACAACAGCACCTAATACATCCCCAACACATAAAGAAGCAAGAAGTGATAAAATACCTATCCCCCCCCAAAAGGCTGCACCTGAAAAGGCAGCAGTTTTTTCAACTTTCCCCAAAGCAATGCCATCTTGTTCCTCAACGCCTTGAATAACAGCTCTATCCACAGCTTTAATAGTTACATTTTTTTCTAGTGTAGAAATAGTAACTGCCACTCTCTCTTGAAATTGATTTTTTACAAAACTTGCATTTCCCTCTATAGTTTGTACAAAAAAAAGAATAAATAGTGTAAAAGTAAATGAACATACACGATTTTTAAATATTTTAAACATAGCTTTCTTTGCTCCTCTTTTTCTTCACTGAAAAAATGAAAGAATATTCACATATATAAAAACCAAAACTTATATTTAATTATTTATATAATTACACATAATAAAATATTATATGTAATTATATTATCAATATAACACATTATGTATTGAATGTAAAGACGCAAAAACAACAAATGATAAAAATAATTTATCCCTTTTACACTATAATAACTAAGATCCTAAAAGTAATATCTTGTCATTGTTATTTATCTATTTCACGATAATAAAAATTTATCAAATTTCTTATTATAATAAAGATTAAAAAAATAAATTCATTTAAAAATTTATATAATAGAACTTTTATAAATAATTTAAAATGTAATTAAATTTTAAAGAACTATAACATTAAAAACTGTCAATCTAATGATAATTCTTCTCTATTATTTCAATAAATATAAAAATGAAATAGTACTTAATGAATTTTTATTATATCGCTCATCAATAAACTTTAAAATAAAATTGATAGCGAAAAAACTCGATCTAAAACAAATCTATCCTAATAAATAAACCTTAAAATATTGTATTATTTTTCTATAAAATAGTTATAAAATGTAAAAAGAAATTAAGATCTCTATTTTCAAATAGAAAAGACATTAATAAAATGATTCTCAACTTTTACTGATATATAAAGAAAATAGTGCATAGAATCTTCAAAAAGGTAATTCAGCCCCTTTATCTCATACAGCATAAAAAACTCAAAATATTGACTTTCAAACCTAACAAAATAAACGCATAAAATAAGTAAATCTATCAGATTTACAAAAACATTATAAGCAACACTAGAGCACCAACAAACTACCTAAAATTAAATAAAAAAAGAGTCATGAAAAATGAGATGATCCCCCAAAATACTGAAAAGCAATTTTCTTTCTTAATTCTCATAAAAGTTATTCCATATTTTTCGTCAATATTGTAGAGCGCAGCCCTATTTATCTTTTGAGTACTTATATTTACTCTGTATTAGTAAAAAATAATTCTCTTTGAAATAAATTTTTGGCAATATTCACATAACCGTCTGCAATTTGTGCAAAATAAATAATAATAATAAATAATTAATCAAATTCTTGAAAGAAAAGTGGTAGAGAAACTGACTAAAAAATTGCATTTTTGAGATACCAACTTAAGTAAGCGCATTGAAAAAATAACGCCATGAAAACTGATATTAAATGATAAATTTATAAACCGATCATTTTAATAGCAGGATAATAATCTATAATAATCATTTATTGTTTTGCATGTTGAATGAGAGAACTAACTATTATAGGATTCTCTTAATTTTAACGCTGTTTATATTGAATTAATCAAAATTCTTCGCTTTCAAAGCACAAAAGAAAACGATGTGTGTGTAAAAACACTTAAAGAAAGGAAAATATCACTTATGAGATATTTTAACTATCAAGCGCTGTTAACACAGTATTGAAAACTGGCAAAGTGAATGGTGGATCCCATTTTTACTTTAAAAATGTAAATATAGTGAAGTACAATATATTTTTTATGTTATGAGGCTTTGCCGTTATACCATTCATGAACAGTGTCGCAAAATAGGCTTGGATACCTTGAGAAAGGTTTCTTTAAAACAAGTGTATCAATGTGCAACACAATAGCGTTCTGTTTATCATGTATCCAACGGTATTTCTTCTTGAAACATCTTATAAACTCATCGAGCTCTCTGAGATTCAAGTTCATCTTACGTGAATTTTTCCCTTTATATTCATTTTTTCCCATGAACACTAAAGTCTGTTAAGACACTATCCAAAGTAAAATCAATCAAAAAACATTTCTATTCTTTTGTACTATACAGATACTTGAATTAAGAATTTAGAACTCCTGATTGCAACCAAAGTCTATACTATTGCAACAATAAAAATAGTTTTGTTATCCTCGCTCCATAGTAAAAAGAAGAATATGCAACTTACAGAAAAAATTGCGCTTTCAATAAACAATGAAAAAATTATTTTTCATTACATGATGTGAAGTATTTAATCTGTATGAATATTTACTTATTAAAAATGAGAATATGCATCAGAAAGTCTTACCAAAGATAGCTATCTTTAGAAAGCTCGCCTCATATTACAAAAAATTTGAGTTGGCTTTGCTCAATAAAATCTTCACTATTGTTTGACAAAGCTCTCATTTTTATAGCATCCATATGTGATGTAAAAAGACGCCTATTTGCGTTTCTCTTATAGATAGATTAAATAGTGACAGCACTTTTGATCATTTTTTCTGTGTTAACTTCTCTTTTGGGCAATAATTTATGGTATCTGACACGCCTTTTCTCGCTCTTTTACCTTTGGGCGCACACGAATATCACGGAGAGCACCTTCCCTTCGAAACCGACTGGATCATTGCTGAAGCTTTTGCAAAAGCCCTCACTTTACAAACAAAAGAACAATTTCATATCGCACTTTTACCGGTTGAAAAGATTGGCTATTCTATAGAACATATGGATGTTACAGGCACACAAACGCTCACCTTTTCCGACGCTATTGAGCGATGGATAAGCATTGGTGAAAACTGCTATCGCAAAGGAATAAAGCGTTTTCTTCTTCTCAATGCCCATGGAGGCAACTCACCCTTAATGAGCATTGTTATCACCGAATTACGGAGGCGTTTTTCAATGCTTGCGGTAGCAACAAGTTGGAGTCGTTTTGGTTTGCCACAAGGTTTAATGGCACCGTCTCAACAACATCTTGATATCCATGGAGGATTTATCGAAACCTCTTTAATGCTCTATTTAGCACCGGAAAAAGTTCATATGGAAAAGGCAACAAATTTTCATAATAAACAAGCGGATATGATTGCCAACTATCAGTATTTACGCGCTTATGGTCCTCATGCCTTTGGCTGGACAATGCGAGATCTAAATACGCAAGGTGCAGCAGGAAACGCAAGCAAAGCAACGCCACAAGCCGGTGAAGCAATATTTTCTCATGTTCTGTCTCAGCTTCGTGATTTACTTGATGATATCAATCGATTTAACATAAACACATGGCAATAAAGAACAATAAAAGGTCTCTCCATGGAAACGACACACCCAAAAAAACTTCCCGTTACGGTTCTCACAGGCTATCTTGGTGCAGGAAAAACCACCCTTCTCAACCGCATTCTCAGTGAAAATCATGGCAACCGTTATGCCGTCATTGTCAATGAATTTGGTGAAATTGGTATTGATAATGACCTGATCATTGAATCAGATGAAGAAATTTATGAAATGAATAATGGCTGTGTTTGCTGCACCGTGCGTGGTGATCTCATTCGTATTCTGGAAAGTTTGATGCAACGTTCTCATCGATTTGATGCGATCATTATAGAAACGACAGGGCTTGCAGATCCCGTTCCCGTAGCACAGACCTTTTTCATGGATGATACAGTCCATGAAAAAACAGCTCTCGACAGTGTCATCGCGGTCGTTGATGCAAAGCATTTGCCCTCTCAACTGAAAAAAAGTCGTGAAGTTGAAGAACAAATTGCTTTCTCTGATATTGTTCTCTTAAATAAAATTGATCTTGTCAGCGAAAAAGAACGTGCACACGCGCAATCGCTCATTCTTGCAATTAATCCCAGAGCCATAATTTACGCAACAGAGCGCGCTAACATCCCTCTTGATAAACTCCTCAATCGAGGTTCCTTTGATCTCCAACGCACTTTAGATAATGATCCCCATTTTCTTGACCATCAGCACGCAGACCATGTCTGTGGTCCCGATTGTAATCATGATCATGCACATCACCACAAATCCACCATTCATGATATTACAATAACCTCTGTAAGTTTAAAAACAGGTGCTCTACAACCAGAAAAGTTTTTCCCTTGGATCCAACAGATTACGCAGCAACAGGGACCTGATATCTTACGTCTCAAAGGCATTATCGCCTTTCAAAGAGACGATGATCGTTATGTCATTCAAGGTATACACATGCTTCTTGAGGGACAACATCAACGCCCATGGCGTGAAGATGAAAAACGAGAAAGTCGCCTTGTTTTTATAGGACGCTCTCTTGATGCTGAAAAATTAAAAACTGGTTTTGAAAATTGCGCATAAGTGAGTGATAATGCCAAACATTACCCATTATGATCTCAAAAGTTACTGCCTTTCTTGCGGTTTTGTAGGCAATAAACCAGCTTTTGTTTCCGTAGAAGGTTTCATTGTTTTGTTTAATCCAACCCCACAAATCTTTGAAGTTCACAAAGGAATAATTTCAAGCCATTTTTCCCATGACAATACCGCGATCATCACAGGTGGAGAAGATGGAAAAGTCTGTCAAACAACCGCAGCGGGACATACAGAAGTGCTAAGCCAAAAAGAACGCAAATGGATAAACAACGTTGCTTTTGGTCCACAAAAAGCTTTTGCTTTTTCCTCCTCACGTTTCGCATTTGTGCATGTTGGAAAAGAACGACAAGAGCTTACACATGAACGCAGTGTAGAAGGCCTCGCTTTTGCCCCAAAAGGTTTACGACTTGCCGTTGCCCATTACAATGGAGTTACTCTTCATTGGTTATCAACGCAAATATCTCCCACCACATTGGTATGGAAAGGAGCTCATTGTGGCGTCACCTTCTCGCCAGACAACCGCTATGTCATTTCTACCATGCAAGAAAACGCCCTCCATGGCTGGCGTCTCACTGATAATCGGCATCTCCGCATGAGTGGCTACCCAAGCAAAGTTAAAAGCTGGTCTTGGAGCGCGAAGGGAAAATGGTTAGCAACATCCGGTGCATCAGCAGCCATTGTCTGGCCCTTTCATACAAAAGATGGCCCCATGGGAAAAACACCACTAGAACTAGGCACACGAGCAAATGCACTTGTCAGCACCGTTGCATGCCACCCACGCAAAGAAATTGTAGCAATCGGCTTCAATGATGGAATGATTTTGTGTGCACATTTTCATGATGGAAAAGAAGTCCTTCTAAAAGGTTATGGGAAAAGTGCTATCTCAGCACTCAACTGGGATCAGACAGGGTACAACCTCACCTTTGGTAGCGAAAATGGTGAATGTGGTATAATCAATATCACTGTTTAAGAAAACAACAAAAACTATCACAGCTAAAATAACCGCACAATCCTCCAGAAGTAATTGCGCATGAAACCCATCTTCCTCTCTAAAAAATAAACACACTTACGAGGCGTTTTCAATCACAAACCAAAGAAATCATATATTGTGGACCTTTTTCATCAAGACAAAAGAACCATTTAGAAAAAATAAGAGAAGATTTCAATAAAGTAAAAGGCAGCATTTTCTTCTGCCTTTTTTATAAAAGGACATATCATACTTTGTCAAAAAAGGTGACGCAAACCAGCAGAGAAACTTGCTCCAGAAAACCCTGCTTTTGTCAGTCTATGCTGATAATTTATATCTCCATAAAGAGAAAGTTTTGAAGAAAGACGCGCATTAAACCCAAGACCTGCTTCCAAAGAAGAACCAAAAAAACCTAATTGGAAATCGTTTTTAAAAGAAACAAATCGCTTATCTTCAAAACTATGCAAATAAGAAAGCTTACTATAAAAAGAAACGACACGTCCCTCTTCAGAAATATTAAGTGTCTTGCTTAAACGCCCACCAA
>NZ_JACX01000024.1 GCF_000518085.1 Bartonella grahamii ATCC 700132 | reverse complement strand
CAGCTAAGAGCCTTGTTTGGCATTATAACTTTTATATTTATATGTTTTTTAGGAATTAAAAAAAATCTTTACTTTATTCAGAGTATTTTGACATTCGCATCTGTTTCTTTGGTAATAGTCACAACGGTTTTTGCAATTTTATGCAATTCCAATATTCCTTCTGAATTGCAAAACAACCCAAAATACAAATGCGGAAATACAACAGGTTGGGTGAAACTAACACGTGATTTACAACAATATATGCACCGACTTTTAAAGCTAATAAGTGTAGCGCTTGTCGTTTTAATTTTCCCAAGTAGTTATAAAGAAACGGTCTCTTTACCTATTATTTCTAAGTACGTGGGATACAAGCTTTCTTTTTCATTGGATACTATACTTTGGTACTCAGATATTGCTCTTTGGTATTCTTTTTTAGTCTGTGTATTGTTTCTTATGTTACGTACACGCAGTTTAATAAACATATCTATTTACACACTACAGTGCTCAGTTAAAAAACCATAGTAAAATTTCCGATTTTATAAAACTGTTTAGATTAAATGGCGTTGTCTCTTCTCAACGTTCATAGATGAAATCAACAAGAGCATAAAAAACTATCGAAAGCCGCTTGACATTATTTCTGTAATGTGTATTTTCGAATCAGGTGCCTAAGAAACACCTTCAACACATAGCGGATAGATTGCCGAAACAATCTTTTCACCGCCAATTAAAAGCTTTGACTCGTTGTGTGCTACACGCATATAATGATATTGTCGGGTGTGGTTATGCTATACAATACCCTTATGGGAAAAGCATAACGACGGGCTATGTGCCGTGTTTCTTAGCACCCGGCACCTTTTTAGGTGTCTATTAAGAAACCGTTAAGCACATAGGAGCCAAATCATGGCACAATATTTAATCGACATATACCAAACCACTATTGATGGCGATACCGTTCAGACAGTGAATGCACGTGAGTTACATGGTTTTTTGGAAATAGGAAAAGATTTCTCTACTTGGATTACTGACCGTATCAACAAATATAATTTATTAGAAAATCAAGACTTTGTTTGCTCCCCGATTTTGGGGAGCAAAGGCAGAGGTGGTCACAATCGTAAAGATTATCATCTGACTTTAAGTGTAGCAAAAGAGCTTTCTATGCTTGAGAACAATAAGAAAGGTAGAGAAGCTCGTTTATACTTTATCAAATGTGAACGGCTTTTGAAACAAGTAGTGACACCACAAGTTGACTACTCTAAACCCGAAGCATTGCTTGGCGTTTTGAACCACCTACAAAATCAAATAGAGCAGAAAGATCATGTTATTGCTGAATTGACTCCAAAAGCAGAAGCTTTGGATGGTTTAAAACGCTCTGATGGTTTGTTTGGCTTAATTGAAGCAGCAAAGATATTAGAGGTGCGACCAAAGGATTTAACAGATTACTTGCGTAAACATGATTGGGTGTATCGGCGTGCTCCAGGGGCGCCTCTATTACCTTATCAAGATAAAATCAAGAAAGGATTCATGGATTGCCCTGCTATTACCATTCAAAGACCGGATGGTACAGAAAAGTTGCTGCCTTCAACGAAAATCACATCTAGAGGATTAGCTTGTTTGAGAGAACAAATCCATGGAGGTGTACAATGAACACCAGTGTCGACTTCTTATGCGATTTATGGATAGCGTTAGCTCAATTTTCCAATCATCAAAGCGTTGGAGATGAGGATTGTAACACGCTGGTGCAGGTCATGGGCGTGGTGGAAAAAGCTTTGATTTTAGAACTTCAAGATGAAGTGCCCAATTTTACAAAGATTCTGGCAGTTCTTACAGATTTCGGAGCTTCAGAGTTTCCCATGGCTATGAATCCTTTTTTGAAAGCTTGCGAACCAGATTTAGAGAGCCCCATTAAAAAGGTTGCTTAATTTAAAAAACACAACTCCCCTTCCCGTTCTCAAAAATGGGGAGGTGGTTAAGCCGCGTTTTTGATTGTAATAACGACTTGCTTGCCAAGAACGCTCAGTGCTTGCTCTAATGTTTGAAGCTTAGTTGGATAATTTGGATCAAGAATGCGTCTTGCTTCTGTTTCTTTTTTACCCAAACGATGTGCCAATTCTGTTTTTGTGATATTCGCTTCATTAAAGGCTTCTACCACTGCAAGTTTAAGAGCATTCCAAGCATCTACCGTAACCTCTACAAGGTCTTTATACTGTTGTCGCATTGGTAAAGGCAAACCACGCATAGGATAGCTCCGTAATGCTAACCCTAAAGCTTCAACAGCATTCTCTAATGCCTCTGCTCTATTTTCTCCAGCTGTTATTGCTTCTGGTACATCTGGAAAGGTTACAATAAAACCACCATCTGGATCAGATTCCAGTTTTGCTTGATAAGTGTACTCCATGTTTAGATCTCCTCGCCATAATCGAAATGCTTTTGAAACGAAAATTTAAGCCATTGAGAGAATAATTCATACCCCCAACTGCTTTTTTATTATTTTCACGTAAAGTGGGGTCAATTCACCAGATTTTATAACGGTTGTCTTGTCTCCAAAAGTTACCAAATAATGTGACCCTTTACCTGCATCAGGAGCTTCACTGTAATGAATGCCTCTTTTTCTGGCTTCTTTACGTAATTCCCTAAGCAGTGCTTCTCGTTTCATTTAGCCTCCCCTTTCTGCATAAAATGAATATCGCACAAAAAGGTTCGATAGTCAACAATAAATCGAACAAAAAAGTTTGATACAGACTCTTAATGAAAGGATATTTATTGAAAAGTTAAAAGCAGAAATAAGAAAGCCGTGCCATTTGTGTGACATGTTTTTTTGATGAATAATTTGTCAAATAATATTATAATGTAATACTTAAAAAACTGTTATTAATGAACTGAAATAATTGAATAAATATGCAAATTATGCTAAGATTTTTCATGTATAAATTGCTAATCTAATGGGGCTACAAATATGCTAAATAAAGTGACGTTAATCGGGCGCCTTGGTGCTAATCCCGAAAGCAAAACAATGAATTCTGGAGCAGAAATAGTCAATTTTAGTATAGCGACTTCTGAGAGCTATACAGATAAAAAAACCAATCAAAAAGTAGAGAAAACTGAATGGCATTCCGTGGTGATTTTTAATCCACATTTGGCAAAAATTGCACTTCAATATCTCAACAAAGGTTCAAAGGTTTACATAGAAGGAAAATTACAGACACGCAAATGGCAAGATAAAAATGGGCATGACCGTTATACAACAGAGATTGTCTTACCACAATTCAAAGGTGAATTGTATTTGCTTGATGCAAAGAAAGATCAATCGGCACCCCCTACCCCTTCACCCATTACTTCTCAAAATTATGCTATCGCTTCGGGTGCTGCTGATCATAGCATATCTCTTAATGATGCTATCCCATTCTGATTGAAAAAAATATGACAAAAAGAAAAAAACGTGCAAAACGTGGTCGTCCTCGGATTAAAGGATGTATCAGAGAACCAAATGGACGCATCTCACGAGCAAAAACACCGCATGAACCCATGGATAAATTGGCAATTGAAATGCGTGCCAAACGCTTCTGTTTGACCATAGAAGAGGCTAAAAATCCGCTTTCCGGCACCTATATCGGGCGGCTTTATTTGCAAGGCGAAATCAATCAAGACCAATATGATGCTGCGCAAAAATATCTTGAAGTGAAAAACAATTACCTATGTGCAAAAGGATTGCCTAATGCAATTTATGACAACTTTACTCCTTCATCAAATGAGGAGGCACAAAAACGGTGGATTGAAAGAGCAACTCATTGTTATGAAGTGACGAAAGAGGCTATCAAAGAAGCACAACACCTCTATAGACAGTATAATCTTTATGCTGCATTACAATATCTTGTTATAGAAGATCAATCGCTAACACATCTTGTTAGTTCTTTGCGTATTGTTCTTAATGCGCTTCATAAGCACTTTAGCCGTTAAAAAAGAATTGACATCAGATGAAAAATCATTAAAATGTGTATATATTTACACATTATGAGTTTAGGGAATGGAACAAGATAGCCGAAAAATCATTGCAAAATTAAAGCGTGATGGCTTTGAACTTGTCAAAGTAAAAGGTTCTCATCATAAATTAAAAAAAGATGGTAAGGTTGTTATTGTTCCACATCCTAAAAAAAATCTTCCGATTGGTACAGCACGTTCTATCGCACAACAAGCAGGTTGGTTAAAAAAAGGAGAAGAAAAATGAAAAGATTTTTTGCTCTTGTTCATAAAGATGAAGATTCTGCTTTTGGTGTTCAGTTCCCTGATTTTGAGGGGCTTTTTTCTGCTGCTGATGAGGAAGAAAATTTAATCGCAAATGCAACAGAAGCACTTCAACTTTATTGTGAAGATATAGATATAGTGCCTATTCCTTCAAAATTTGAGGAAGTCATACAACGGGAATCTGTCAAAATAGCTTTGTCAGAAGGAGCTTTTTTAATACAAGTCCCCTTTATTGAAAATGATGCAGAAGTGGTACGTACGAATATATCTATTGAAAGAGGACTCTTACGTGCAATTGATGATTGTGCACAAGAAAGAGGTTTAACAAGATCTGCTTTTCTGGCAACAGCAGCACGTCACGAGCTTAATATTTAGATTTTCTTCTTTTTTGGCTGTGTCAATACATACCTTTTTGTTTCTAAAAACACCATATTTAGGTAAAAAAATAAAAAAAATACAAGATCATAATTTTTTTTGTTGACATGATGTAAAAAATCGTATTTAATGACGGCACTGCACTGGTCGTATTGTGCCTAAAATTCAAAAATATCCCCAAAAATTCAGTAAAATGTGAACTTGAAACGTGGCTAGAAAGCCCTGTTTTCTGGGTAATTCTGGCTAATCTATTTTTCACAGAATAAAAATCAATATTTGACTAATGATGTCATTAATTATGACTCAAAAGGAGCAATGATGAAAGCTGTCATCACTAAGCCAATGTGTGTTGTTGGAGACAATAAAAGCACTGTTCGCTTTGAACCATCAACACCCAATAATCCATTTGTTGAAGTTTCCAATCAAGTCTACGCACGTCTCAAGCGCGCTAATGCTGTAAAACCTTTTATTGGAGTCAAGACAACAGCAAAACCTGATAAGGCGGTTGAACAAATTAAACAGATAGAACAAGAAGCCGTACAAACATCATCTGAACCAGTGATAGAGAAAACCTCACTCGAACAGCCAAAAGCATCTAAAGCTTCCAAGTCACCTACCCCCAAAAAGGCTTAGAAGTTGAAGTTAATCATCCACCAAAAATGGTATCTTCAACAGGTGAAGGATACCTTCACCAGTCTTCAAGCACCACGCCTTAATTGGGCTTTGCGTAATGCTCTAAACACCTCTGCAAAACAAGTCGAACGCTTTGCAGAAAAACAAATTGCCGATGTTACATCTGCCCAATCAAAGCGTGTCAAAAAAGGCGTTTATATTAAAGAAAAGGCGACAGCAAGGTTTCTTGAGACAGATATCATTGGTTCTGGAACACCGATACCTCTTAAATTTTTTCAAGCAGAAGAAACAAAACGCGGTGTGACTTACAAAATGTTTGGAAAAAAAGAAATCTTACCCCATGCTTTTATCAAAGGTGGGAGTTTTCCAAAGCGTGTTGAATTAAAAAAGCTGAATGGTAATGTGTTTCAAAGAGCGGATGGAGATCAATTCCCTATTGCAAAACAAGAAGGACCCTCAATTGCTGGGGTGATGTCCAAGCCAGAAATTGCAAGTGCTATTGTAAAAAAAGCCAATGAGAGATTAATTGCCAATATACAGTACCAACTTGCTCGTCAAGAATATGCCGCCAATAAGAAAGCTAAATAATGTTCTTAAGCTATGTCACCACACTACTCACTTTAATTGTAATTTTTAAAGCAGATTGTCACTTGCGCTTTGGTTTTTTCCAGAAAAAACACAATAAAATCAATGCAAAAGGTACTTCCCAGCGGGTTGGGTCTGTTGCGGGGCAGGCTAGCGCGAACTATCGCTAGCGACAGAATTTTCAAATTGACTGTACATTGTACACTTAACTTATTGATAAATAATTATTTTAGTGTGTACAGTATGATATGTAAAATGTCTCCTTATCGCATTGAAGCCCATTTTTCAGTTCGTGATGTAAAGCTTTCTTTCTTGGTACGCCGAAAGCCCCGTTCCTCAAGATGAGAAAAAAATCAAGGCAAGGAGCAACTATGAATAAGAAAACGCGTAAGGGTCTATCGGTTCGTGCGTTTGCGAAGAAGATGGGTGTTTCACATAATGCGGTGGTTTCTCGGATAAAGACAGGTAAATTTGATGCGGCTCTTTTTGAAGATGGTTCTGTCAATGAAGCCCTTGCCACAAGCATCTGGAATGAGAATCCAACAAAGCGCCCACCCCCATTTTTAGCGCCTGATGGAAAGGTGCGGACAAAGATCAAACAAGCCTCCACAGATGGAGCCAATGAATACAAGATAAAACTGGAGCGAATGCAAGTTGCGCTTGAAAGCGAAAAGATTGCCCTTGAACGACTACGCGAAACCACTGTTGATCGAGAAGAAGTGAGAAAAGAAGCATGGAACTTTGGAAGAGCGCATCGAGATACAATGCTCAATTTTGCCTATCGCTTTGGTACTGAAATTGCGGTGCAAGTGGGATGTGATGCGGCCAGCCTTATTGGAGCTATCGATCATCATATGCGCAAAGCTTTAGTGGAAAATGTCGTCCCTGTTTCTTTTCACGATCCCAACATTTTAGAAGAGAATCCAGAACATGATAAGTGATGCTTCGCCCTCGTCCCCTGGTGCTGGGCTCTTTTTTTGCTATGCGAATGAAGGGCGCCGTCCTGACCCGCCTTACACTGTTTCCCAGTGGGCTGATAAAAATCGTTATTTGAGCACAGTTACGAGTGCTGAGCCTGGATTATGGAGGACTATACGTACCCCCTATTTACGAGAGATCATGGATAATCTTTCTGTTTATGATCCGACTGAAACAACGGTTGTGATGAAGGGGGCTCAGATTGGAATGTCGGAAGCAGCATTGAACTTTTGTGGTTATGCCATTCATCATAGTCCAGGACCTGCCCTTTATGTGATGCCTACAGTTGAGACCGCTAAGAAACTGTCAAAGTCTCGTCTTGACCCAATGATTATGGCAAGCCCTGCTTTAAGCGAACGCATTGCCCCAGCGCGGGCACGCGACAGCGGTAATACAATGTTTTCGAAAGAGTTTGATGGTGGGGCATTGATGATTACAGGAGCAAATAGTGCTGCTGGATTGCGTTCTTCTCCTATTCGCTATTTGGTTTTGGATGAAGTCGATGCTTACCCATTGAATGTCGATAATGAAGGCGATCCTGTAACAATTGCTGAAAAACGAACCTCTGCTTTTATTCAACGTAAAATTTTTAAATTGTCCACGCCGACACACCGTGACACAAGCCGTATCGCCAAAGATTTCGTGCTAGGAGACCAACGATATTACAATGTCCCTTGTGATGCATGTGGTGTTCTACAGCCCATTGTTTGGTCACAAATCAAGTGGCCAAAAGGCACCCCCGAAAAAGCTGTGTTTGTTTGTGCGCATTGTGGTCATGAACATGCCGAACATCGTAAGTCCACTTTAATGGCAGAAGAAAACGGTGCTTGCTGGATCGCAACACAGGAGTCAAGTAAGCCTCGTCTGCGTTCTTACCATATTTCAGCACTCTATTCACCTTGGCTTACTTGGGGGGAATGCGCCAGAGAGTTTTTAGATGCCAAGGATGATCCGGCACTTTTGCAGCCTTTTGTCAACACAGTTCTTGGAGAGCCATGGGAAGACAGAACAGGCGAAGTTATTGACCCTGATAGCCTCTATGCAAAACGTGAAGATTATCCCCTGGCACCAGAACAAGCCGTGTTGTTAACAGCGGGTATTGATGTGCAAAATGACCGCTTGGAACTTGAAGTGGTTGGATGGGGACGCAGTGAAGAAAGCTGGCATATTGATTATCACGTCATTCCTGGTGATCCCTCTTCTTTTGAAGTATGGGACCAGCTGGATGAATATCTTACAAGACGTTGGCCGCATCTAGGTTACAAAGACGGCATCAAGATAACGGCGGCTTGTATTGATACCGGTGGTGGACACACACAAGCGGTTTATAATTATGTCCGCCCGCGTGAGGGACGACGTATCTGGGGGATTAAGGGGCAAGCGGGATGGCGTGCGGTATGGCCGCGCCGTCCAAGTAGAAACAACAAAGGACAGATCAATCTCTATATTGTTGGTGTTGATGCAGCAAAAGATATTATCACGGCACGGTTTAAAAAATCCGGTCCTGAAGCATCGGGGGCTGGTGCAACACACTTTCACAAAAACCTTGATCGGGAATATTTTGACCAGCTAACCGCTGAAAGAAAAGTCATCAAATATTTTAAAGGCTTTAAGCGCATTGAATGGCAAAAAAGCGAAAAAGCAAGAAACGAGGCTTTGGACTGTAGGGTCTATGCTTATGCTGCTTTACAAGGTCTGATTTCGGCAGGAATAAACCTTAATCGAGAAGTCGATATCTTAGAAGAGCGTCTGGAAAAACTTAAAGTTGAAGGCTCTTTAGAGCAGCCAACACCAAGACATGCCCCCTCTCCTGCTCCAAGAAGATCTCAGACAGCAAAACCTCAAAAGAAGCCATTCAGAACAATGATGAATCCTTATATGCGAGGGGATTGGAGGTAATTTGTGGGTGAAACTTTAGAACCAATTAACAGCAAATTTTCGAGATTAGAAAGTTTAAAAAGGCAGCGTGAGCAAATTGAAGAAGCTCTTTATTCGGGAGCACAATCGGTGCGCCATGGCGATAAGCAAGTCAGCAACCGTTCTGTTGAGGAACTGCGCAGAGCGCTTGAGATGCTGAACACACAAATAGCCAACCTTGAAGGACGCAAGCGTTCACGCGTTTTCTATTTTAATATATCACGAGGCTATTAATGGCTGGTTTTTTCAATAAACTCACAGGCTTTTTTAAAATTTCTCGTCAACACAATCCCCATTTTGAAGCGGCAAGTAAAAGCCGTCGCATGGGTGGTTTTGACCCCGCAAAAAAACATATCAATAAAGCCATTGAGGAATGCGGTGATACCATTGTTGCTCGTTCAAGATGGCTTTATGACAATGAAGCTCTTTATGGTTCTGCAACGGAGGAATGGGTCTCTGCAGCTGTCAGTGATGGGATTAAACCTTATCCTCGTATTGAAGGTTTTCAAGAAGAAAAGAAAAAGCTTTTAGACTTATGGTGGCAATGGGTTGATGAAGCGGACTATGATGAAGATGCCAATTTTTATGGACTTCAAGCAACCATTGCACGAGAGGTCTTTTTAACTGGTGAATGCTTTGTAAGACTACACTATGTCGACCTCTACGGGCGCTCTGGTGTGCCTCTTCAATTACAAGTTTATCCCACCGAAATGTTGGACCTTTCCTACAATGGACCGGCTGAGATTGAAGGCAATTACATTCGTATGGGGATTGAATTTAATGCCAGTGGTAAGCGCGTTGCTTATCATTTCTGGGAACATCACCCCTATGATGATGTCCCTGCAAATATGGCATTTGAGAGCCAAGAGCGCGTGCGCGTCCCCGCTGAAATGGTCATTCATATCAAAGAGCGCCGTATTGCCGGACAATTGCGCGGTTCTCCCAAAATAACGCGCGCTATGACAAAGATCTTTCAACTGGAATCCTATGATGATGCAGAACTTGATAGAAAAAGGACAGCGGCTCTTTTTGCGGTGTTTATTACAGGGAAGGAATCTCATGAGGAAGAATTAGAGGGAAATCGTGAGCAAAGAACGCCCCCAAAGAAGCCTGAAGAGGCAGCTGACGTGGATAAAATTTACCCCGGCTCAGTTAACGTGGTCGATGGCGAAAAACAAATTACATTTTCAACCCCTGTTGAGGTTGGTGGCTCTTATGAGGCTTTTCAATTTCGCAATATCTTGAAAATTTGTGCAGCACTTAATATGCCTTATGCCGTTGTGACTGGAGACGTTACGCGGGGAAATTTTTCAAATGTGCGTACCTCTATCATTCAGTTTAGACGGCACGTCAAACAATGGCGTGAACATATCATTGCCTTTCAGTTTAACCGCATTGTTTGGGAGCGTTTTGTTGAAATGGCAGTGCTTGTCAAATGTGTCAATTTGCCAGGGTGGGAAGAAAATTCCTTGCCATGGCTTCAATGTGAAAGCTTTGCACCACCCCTTGAAATGATTGATCCAAACAAGGATATCTCAGCGGAAAAAGAAGAAATCCGTGCAGGCTTGAAAACACGACGCATGGCACTTGCCGAGCGCGGCTTTGATATCGACAGCATTCATGCCGAACTGCAAGAAGAGCACACAGACGCTCGTGCGCGCGGCTTATCTTTTGACACGGATATGGCAGCGCCCTCTGGTAGCAATCAAGTAATTGATCCCGCAGATTCAGAGCCTTCCGAAACTTATGAAAGCAACCAAAGCAGCGAGGCACATGCAAATGGTGAATAATCTCGACATGCCGTTTTTGGTATCACGGCTTTTTGGTGTTCCTCATATGCTTGTATCGACAAAGCTTGATATCATTTTGAATGCTCTTGCGCCGCGTCTTTTTGAGGGAGAAAAGTTTCCCCCTAAGGCTTTTGTGCAAGGGGATACAGGAGCTTTCAGACCCCCTGAAACTTATGTAGTACAAAACAATATTGCTATACTACCAGTTCATGGCACGCTTGTGCGCCGTGGTGCATGGCTTGGGGCTTTATCGGGATTGACTTCTTATGAGGGGTTAAGGGCTTCTTTTCGTGAAGCCATAGCACAACCTGATGTTCGCGCTGTTTTACTTGATATTGACAGCGGCGGTGGAGAAGCCGGTGGTGTCTTTGATTTGGTTGAAGAGTTTCAAACACTCTCAAAACAATACGACAAGCCCATTTGGGCGCATGCTAATGAGTTTGCCTGTTCAGCGGCTTATGCCATTGCCTGTTCTGCTTCTCAAATATGGATTGCTCGCACGGGTGTTGTGGGCTCGATTGGTGTCGTTTGCGCTCATCTTGACCAATCCCGTGCAGATGAAAAACACGGGCATAAATGGACCTTTGTCTTTGAAGGTGATCACAAAGTTCATGGCAATCCTCATGAACCCTTGAGCGATACAGCACAGATAAAAATGCAAGCCGATTGCGCCCTGCTCTACGAGATGTTTGTCGATTTGGTGGCGCAAAACAGACGCTTAAATGCTGATGCAATTCGTGACACAAAAGCAGAAACTTTTATAGGCAACCAAGCGATCACGCTTGGATTAGCAGATGCGCAAGGCACCCTTGCGCAAGCGTTGGAAGCCTTAACGGATTCCATATCACAAAACCCAACATCAACAGAAAAAGAAGGACAAAACACATGGCACGCACACAATACCGCGCTGAAGAAGATGATGATGAAAAAATTGTCGACATCATCAATGACGAGGAAGAGGACGAAGACGATAGTGACATCGACAAAAACGCCGAAGACTTCGACGATGAAGAAGAAAACGAAGATGAGGATGAAGACAACGAAGACAACGAAGACAAGCAGGAAAACATAAAAGCTGCTCTTGAAAAAGAAAGAAAGCGCGCAAAAGCACTAACAACCCTTGAAAGGCAAGCAAAGCACTTAGGCGTTTCTTTTGACGCAGCAAAAGCTATTCAAAACGGTATGAGTCTCGAAAAAGCACGCCAGTGTGTGTTGACGGCTGCTAGCTCTCAAAGCGCGTCTTTAAAAGTCTCGCCTTATGCCCCTCATAGTGATGGGACAAGCAAGGCAAAGATTCACGCAAAATGGGAAGCAGCTTGGAGGGCAGTGAAATGACGAATATTATTTATGACGACGTACGCAATGGCGCTTATCTTGGACCCTACGACCCCGATATGTCAAACGAAGAAGTGGTGTTTGCATCAGGAGCATTCATTGAAGCGGGAACTGTCATGGGAAAGATAACCTCATCAGAAAAATATATCCCCCTTAATCCAGCAGCAACAGATGGCAGCCAAACACCGGCAGGGATTTCTTTTGCCACTGTTGACGCAACAGGCGCCGATCAACGCGCTGTGATTACAGCACGCTTATGCACTGTAAAAGCTTCTGAACTGCTATGGCCAGATGCCATCACGGATGAGCAAAAGAAAGCAGCCATTCAGTCTTTAGAAGACAAGAACAACATTCTATTGCGATAGGAGAATGCACACATGGATATGAATTTTTTTAAACATGATGCTTTCTCAAGCATCACAATGATGAAAGCCATTGAAAACTATGAGTTTCAACCTGGTCTTGTAAGCTCTCTTAATCTTTTTGAGGAAGTTGAAACCAGTACCACAGTGGTTGGTATTGAACGGCGTGATAATACATTTTCGCTTATTCAAACCAGTGAACGTGGTGCACCTTTGGCAGAAGGTGATAGAGAGGGGCGTAATCTTCGGTTTTTCAAAACAACACGGATTGCCAAAAGTGATACCGTAAAATCAGAAGAAATCCAGAACCGTCGTGAATTTGGCGCAGAAGATCAGTTAGAGACAGCAATGAAATATATTGCCAGAAAACAAAAGAAACTGATTTCTGAAATCGAATTGACATGGGAGAATATGCAGCTTGGCGCTGTTCAAGGTGTTGTCCTTGATGCTGATGGCTCCGTGATTGTCGATTGGTACAAAGAATGGGAAATTACACCACCAAAGCCCATTGACTTTAAACTAAATACAGAAACAACCAATGTTGCTGACAATGTTGACCAAGTCATTATGAGGATGATTGAGGCTTCAAAAGGAGCATTTTCTGATCGTTCGCGGATTATTGGGCTTTGTGGAAATGAATTCTTTTCCAAGTTGAAAAATCACAAAACAATCCGTGAAACCTATTTAAACACAGCCTTAGCACAGACACTCAATAGCGCAGGAGGTGTTGCAACACCAAGCGCTCTTGGCTCGGGGAGCTTTGGCAGTTTTGACTTTGCAGGTGTCACTTTCATTAATTACCGGAGTATCCACAACTATAATGTGAGTGCGAAGGCTGGAACAAAGCGCGCCATAGGCATTAAGCCTGATGAATGTCAATTCTTCCCTGTTGATGCGCCTGGTGTATTCCAAAAAACCTTTGCTCCTGGTGAAAGCTTGGATTTTGCTAACACCGTTGGAAAACCTCTCTACACCATGCTGATCGTCGACCACGACCGTAATGCATGGGTAAAACCGGAAGTTTATAGCTATCCGCTTTACATCTGCACACGCCCTGAAATGCTGTTTAAAGCCGTGATTGGAGCGAAATAACATGCGATGGCACGGGCTGCTAAACCAAATGGTTAAAGATGTGCGCAACACTTTTGGGCAGCCCATCATCTACACGCGAAAGGACAACCAGCAATCTTTTCGTATCACAGCGATTTACACCATTAAGCATTCGGAATCGGATGCTGGTGGTAGAATCCCTACCACAATACCAAGAAAGGAACTTGATCTTTGTATCAATGATATCGGCGGAATACCACCAAACCCTCAAGATAGTGTTGTAATCATTTCCCCTGAAAACAGCAAAGCCCCCTCTTCTCAAGAGCACTTCGTGATCACAGATGTCCAAGCCTCAGAATCTAGTATGTATAAGCTTATCTTGCGGGAGATAAAACAATGAACGTATCTTTATCTTGTGTGTTTAAAAATCAATAAAACTGTCCCAGAACTCGAATTACTGCTGTAAACCTTGGACTTGAAAAGGCAGTGAATTGGTAATTCCGTGGTATGCCGGTACGGAGACTGATTTGGCATTCATGGTATGTTATAGTGACTGATGCAATTCGTGTCCAAGTAGTTCTTTCATTCTTTTCAGGACTTTCAAATACAATGGCTTGATCGGTTACCAAAAGACGTCCTCTAAGTGGGATCTTTTTATTAATATCAAAGAAAACGCGTTCTTGAACTCCCAACAATTTTTCATTGTGTGCTAAACGATATTCATATTCGCTTGCGTCAAGTTCTTGAAACATTTTACACGCTTCAGAAAAACTAGACACTTTAATATCCGGTAGCAACATTGCAACTTGTTCTTCAAAAAGTTTTACTTTTTTCTTTTCAGAGTAGTGAGCGATCACCAAAAGTAAAATAATAAGAATGGCTACTAATAACCATGGTGAAATACTTATTACTACCACAATGCCTCCAATCAATAGAGCACAATGGAGAAAGATCCTGATCCATTTTTCCAGTTGTTCATTTTTAAGTGCTGGAGATGTTTTATTAACGACTGATAAATCAGAAGAAGGATGTGCAGGAGGGAGCGACATTGAAGCCTGTTCTGGAACTTTTTCTTCAAAACGTTTTTTGCGTTTATCTTGCCAATAAGCGAAAATGGAAAAAGCAAAAAAGGCAAAGAAAATTAACCAAAACCATCCCCAAAAGCCTAATCCATCATCTTTGTCTGGTTTGTTAACTTGAGAGGGGGTAATTTGCTTATCAGTATCCTCAGCTGATATCTGAGTCACGCTTTCGTTTTGAGTAGCAACATCTATTGACGAAGTCGAGGAGGAGGTAACAATTTCATTATTGTGTGTAATTTGATTTGGTTTGTCTTTGTGTACAGAAGCACCTACTATCGCAGAGCCGATAAATAATAAAGCTCCAATACCAAGAGTTTTCAGTCCGTTTTTCCGCCATTTCTTTATACATACTAAAACGAGTCCGACAATCATCACTGGCAATGATAACAAGCACACGATCATTGCAATTGTATCAAGGGTATCCAGCATTACCTCCCCCTCCGCTATAAATAAAAAAGTAAAGCGGAAATTTAAAGTGAGTCGACAAATAAAGTAAAGACGTACTTATATAATTTAGAAAAATATAATATTACTTATTGACATTGTGACAGGAGTATGAATAATCGAATCAGGTGCCTCAAAAACACCTTAAATACCAAGCGGGCGAGCTACCGAGATAGTTTATTTTCCGCACATTAAAGGCTTTGACTCATTGTGTGTTACACGCATATAATGATATTGTCGGGTGTGGTTACGCTATACAATACCCTTGCGGGAAAAGCGTAACGACGGACTTGGTACCGTGTTTTTGAGCACCCGGCACTTTTTAAAGAGTGTCAATCAAAAACGTCTATTACCAAGGAGTTCTCATGAACACTCTTATTCCGATATCAGAACAAACTGTTGGACAGGAAATTGTTCAAACAGTAAATGCACGTGAATTGCATAGTTTTTTAGAAGTAGGTAAAAAATTTGCGGACTGGATTACCGAACGTATCAACAAATATAATTTGGTAGAAAATCAAGACTTTGTTTGCTTCCCTATTTTGGGAAGCAAAGGCAGAGGTGGTCATAATCGTAAAGATTATCATCTAACTTTAAGTGTAGCAAAAGAGCTTTCTATGCTTGAGAACAATAAGAAAGGTAGAGAAGCTCGTTTATACTTTATCAAATGCGAACGGCTTTTGAAACAAGTAGCAACACCACAAGTTGACTATTCCAAACCGGAAGCATTGCTTGGTGTTTTGAATCACTTACAAAGTCAAATAGAGCAAAAAGATCATGTTATCGCTGAATTAGCACCAAAAGCAAAAGCTTTGGATGGTTTAAAACGTTCTGATGGTTTGTTTGGTCTTATCGAAGCCGCAAAAATGTTAGAGGTACGACCAAAGGAGTTAACGGATTATTTGCGTAAACATGATTGGGTTTATCGACGTGCTCCAGGGGCGCCTCTATTACCCTATCAAGACAAAATAAAGAAAGGATTCATGGATTGTCCTGCTATTACCATTCAAAGACCAGATGGAACAGAAAAGATACTCCCTTCAACAAAAATCACATCTAGAGGATTGGCATGTTTAAGAGAACAAATCTATGGAGGTGTGCAATGAATAGCAGTGTCGACTTCTTATGCGATTTGTGGATGGCATTGTTTAAGCTTTCTAACCATCGAGGCATTGGAGATGAGGACTGCAATGCTATAGTTGAGGTAATGGAATCGGTCGTAGATGCTCTGGTTTTAAAGCTTCAAGATGACGTGCCCAATATTACAAAAATCTTGGCAATTTTGACAGATTTTGGAGCTTCAGAACTTCCACATCGTATGGATTCTTTGTTGCGAACTTATGAACCAAATTTGGAGTCTCCCATTAAAAAGGTTGCTTAATTTAGAAAATAGAACTCCCCTCCCCGTTCTTAAGATGGGGAGGTGGTTAAACCCTACATTCAAATTTATTGATTTTGGCAAATTCATCTGCTTTTTCAGTTTGTAAGATACTAACGTCATAAGCAGCTTGCATGTTAAGCCAAAATTCAGCAGTAGTATCAAAAAAATAGGCTAATCTTAGTGCTGTATCGGGAGTCACTGGACTATTTTCAGCAACAATACGTTCTATTCTCGTGCGTGGAACATTTAATGCTTTTGCAAGAGCATAAGCAGAGAGAGCATATTCTTTTAAATATTCCTCTCGTAAAATTTCTCCGAGATGAATCGCTATATAATTTTTCATCTCGACCTCCTACAGATCAATGATAATCTACGATTTCAACTTCACTTGCCATGTGACAAAGGTATTGGAAGTTGTTCTCCATTATGTTGCATGTCCTCAACAACTTCTGAAACAAGGTCCATAATACCTTTTAAAGCTTTCTCTGCTTGAGCATCTAACCATGAAAGGAATGGGAATTCTGCACACAACCCAACATATTCCTCATCTTCTTGCGACCACAAAACACGATAGGTATAATGATTATTGTTCATCTTTCATCCTTTCTTATATCCTCTACAGAGGATATTGGTCAATTACGATGGCTTTTTCGTAAATCTCGTTCGATGAGATGTCGAACATAGCGTGTGTAAGGGATAGCTTGATTTTTAGCTTTTTCCTTTAAAGCCTTCATAAGTGCTTGAGGTAAGCGAATATTCATAGAGGCTTCTTTAGGTAAAAATTCAAAATGAACAGGCTTAAAACCAGTTAAGTCATAATCAGTAAGATCTGCAGTATCAACAAAGTTTTCTGCTTCTTCATCCGTCTTAAAAACGGGCATTTGTTTTAATTTAGAGGTTTTCATAAAAATCAATCTCCTTTTGGTGCATATAACGAGCGCTAATAGGACGTACAAACAATTCGTTCTTTATTGTTCTTAAGGTAAAAACTAAAAAAATATATCGCTCATTATAGCTTCGTCCAATGGCTCTGAAACGCTCTTCTTTAATATTGGGGTCATGCTTTATGACGAGATTTCCAGGTTCAGTGAATAAATACTCAATTTCTTTTTTAGAAACTCCATGTTTGGCACATTTTGGCCAGTTACCATCATCCCAATTTATGCCATGAACTTTGATGTTTGCTACCATAACGTATGTATATCAAAATGTATCCACAAATACAATAAAAATGATTAAAAATCAATCTGTTTAAACAGGAACACTCATGCATCCTAGAGAGACGATAAGAGAAACATTTGTTGCGTTGATCAAAGCAGCAAAGACGGCAGCCGGTAACAATGTTTTCAATATGCGTGATTTCAACTTCTCCCCTGAGAACACACCTGCAATTAATATCTCAACACAAAGTGAAACGATTGAAGATGGCTATGATTATGGAGTAAGGCGGCGTGTTTTAACGCTAGATGTTGAATGTTATGCGACATGTGAAGATGGAGCACGTTTTGTTGATCAATTAGCATGGGAAGTTGAGGAGGTTTTCTACGCTAATCCTAATCTTAACAACACTGTTGAGACATGCCGCCTGCAAAATATTGCTTTTGCCTTTGGTGATAATGGCGCCCTAGCGCTCCATGGTGCAATTTTAACCTTTGAAGTCATTTATGTGACAAATATCCCCAACATGGATGAAGAAGAAGGCAGTGTAACAGAAAGACTCGTTGAACCTTTCTTAAGCTTTGAACCAGAAACAGGCGTAAGAAATAAAGATAAATACCATAAAATTGAAGGTGGACATGTTAGAGCGGCGCGATAAAGAAATCACAGATCTAAAAAGACGTGTAGCCAATATGGTTGTGGTGGGTAAGATTAGCCATGTCGACCATAAAAACGCACGCTATCGGATAAAAAGTGGCAATCTTGTCAGTGATTGGATTCCAGACACACAAGCCCGCGCCGGTAAAACACGCTCTTATGAAGGACGCGATGTTGGAGAGCAAGTGATTGTTCTTTCATCATCAGGGGATTTATCACAAGGAGTGATTGTTGGTTCACTTCACACCGATGCTAATCAAGCAGCCGATAAAGGCAGCATTCACCGAACTATATACCCTGATGGAACCAGCCTTGAATATGATGATGAACAAAACACTTATGGAATTCATATCAAATCAGGGGGAAAATTTATCCTGACAATCTCTGATGGTGTGTCACTAAAAGGTGATGGTGGCAAGCTAGAGCTTACCGCACCGGAAGGCATAAAGATTGTTTCAGAAAGCGATATAAATTTAAACGCAAAAGGCGGCATCTCTTTGAAGGCTGGTGATGGCATTTCACTGAATTCGAATGATAGTCTCTCTCTTCATTCTGGGAGTAATGTTTCCATTCATTCAAGTGGACTAAAGCATAACGACACCAATGTAGGAGCAACACATGTTCATGGTGGTGTTTTCCCTGGTGGTTCTATGACAGGAGGTCCCAATTGAACAGTGGAATGGACCGTACAACGGGAAAGTCATTGACCGGCATTGATCATTTGCGCCAATCAATCCTTGATATTTTGTCAACGCGGATTGGTTCGCGTGTAATGCGGCGTGATTATGGTTCACGTGTTGCAGAACTCATTGATGCACCGGTTAATAATGCTTTTGCTGTTGCTCTTTATGCCGCTGTTGCTGAGGCTTTAGACAAGTGGGAACCGCGTTTTAAATTGAAAAAAATTGATTTTAAAATGGTTGATGCTGGACAAGTTTCTTTGTCCTTTGAAGGTATTTATTTGCCATCCGGCAAGCCCATTACCATGGAAGGATTATTGATAAAATGAATGGAGTACTTGCAAAACCCGAAATCATCACAAAACTTTCTTTTGAGGAAATACGCGCTGCTGCTCTTGCCCATTTAAAAGAGCTTTTGCCGGAATATACCATTCTTGAAAGTGATCCGGCTGTAAAAGTCATTGAGGCTTTTAGCTATCGAGAGTTGCTTTTAAGACAGCGTATTAACGAAGCGGCACGCAACAACATTCTTGATTTTGCAACCGGTGAATCTCTTGACGCTTTGGGAAACTGGCATGGTCTTGCCCGCATGGAGGGTGAAAGTGACGAGAGATATCGTGAACGTATAGAGCTTCATGCCCGTGGTGGCAATGGTAGCGGAACAGAGCCCTATTACAAGCTTATAGCCTTAACAGCCGATAGTCGTGTTAAGGATGCGATTGTTTACCGTAAAGGCAAAGACCCAACCATCTATGTTGCTCTTTTTGGCAACAATGAAGAAGGAACGGCATCTGAAGATCTCATACAAACAGTCTCAGAAGCTCTGCACAGAAAAAATATCATCATGACCAATGATACAATCATTGTTCACGCTGCTGTCAAAAAAGTGCTGGATTTAGAAGCAGATGTTTGGCTGTTACCAGAAACATCTTTGAAAATTCTTACAACAATGGAAACAAATTTAAGAGCAGCATGGAGACAAGAACAAGCCATTGGTCGTGAATTAAGTTTGTCGTGGTGGATTTCAAAACTCATGATTGCTGGTGTCCAAAAAGTGATCGCCATTACACCAACAAGGGACAGTACGGTTTGTGACGAAGAAGTTTTATCGATTGGAAAAATCACCTTAAACTTCAAAGGGCGTGCGCGCTAATGGTTGGTTCCCTCCTTCCCACAAACGCGACAGAATTTGAAAAGCGCCTTGCCGATGCTTGCGATTTTCATCAAGATATTGATGGTTCTGTTTTGGGGATTTCACGTTCTAAACTGATCACACGCCCTCCCCGCTTCTTGCCGTGGCTCATTGAAGAATACGGACTTGGAGAGCTTACACCTTATGTTCCAAACCTCTATGATTTGATTGATCAAGGGCTTGCATGGCAGCGCTTGCGCGGCTCTCTTGCGGCAATAGAGATGGGGCTTGAATGGCTAGAGATTTCGGCACGCTTTCAACCCGCCTGGACGGGGCGGGTATGGTGGAATTCCTTTCAACTTTACTTTGACAGCCTCCCTGAACGCAAAAGCCTTGAAGCCATTGAAGCAATCACAGATCTTTCCAAAAGTTTGCGCTCTGATTTTCGTCGAGGGACCTATGGTTATGATGTGCAAGCTGTTGAATGCAATATGTCACGCCTTGATGACAGCATGTTGGAGTATGAGAGCGGTGTGCGCTTAACAGCTGGGGGTACTTTGTTTTCCTTTGGGCGCACGACAGAGATAGAGCACGTTCTCACAAGAGAAGAAGGCAAGCTTATTGGCAATTGGATAGATGATGGGGATGAGGAATTAAGCTGGGAACAGATTGATTACCCATGGGACATGGCAAATTTTCCGTGGTGTTCGGTCAAAAAACATGAACGCGATATACTCATGGCAGAATGGTTTCATGGCCGCACGCTTTATCTCGTGTTAAGAGACACCAAAGATGGCGTGATTGGGTATCAAAGATGCTATGCTGTAGCGCCTGTCGAACAGGTTTTGGATGGTGTGTACAGCCATTCAGATAATCACTATCAGCCCTCCCCGAGGGGCACGGCGCTTCTTGTTGCAGCCCGCACAGACTTTCACGATGTTGATGGGAAACAAGCAGCATTTATTTCCATTCTCGTTCACGGCATTCCCAAACAAGATATCCCCTTTGGCAAGCTTTGGTGTGAGCCTGATGAACTAAGTGGCGGTGTGGAAATACTCAAAACGCCTGTCAATATTCCTTTGCGTGCCGATGTTCGCGAACAATTCAAGATTTTATTGAGGTTTTAATATGAAGCATGAAAGTGGTTTACCGTTTGCAATTGACAGATCTCGCGGCAAAGAGGAACAACAAAGCGTTGTCTTTTATGGCACGCGTCCCTTTATTCAAAGTGGTGAACTCAATGAAGTTCAAACCATTATAAGGGGACGGCATGACCGTTTGGGGCGCCTTGTTGCACAAGAAGGAGACCGCGTTGAACGGGCTGATGCTTTTGTCAACAAAAAGACAAGGACCGTAACGTTAACAGATGGCAAGATTTATATCGCAGGCGATATCTTTCCGGTCTCTGAAGCTGTACTCAACAATGTTTCCATGATTGGACGCTTGGAAATTGGTGTGAAGCTGCAAAAAAAATGGATAACCCATGAGGATGATCCAGAGTTGTTAGGGCAAGTCCCTGGCACCTTGGCAGAAGGAGAACCTGGTGCCGCACGCGAAACAGCAAAGCTTGTTTGGGCTCTGAAAGAGGATGCTCAAGACGGCACTTTCTTTCCGGTTTATATCTTACAAGATGGTGTTCTGATTGATCAAAAATCCCCCTCATTGCTTGAACCCGCCATGCAAGCTATTGCGACGTATGACAGAGCCCATGGGCATTATATCGTGAGTGGCTGCCGTGTAAGCGCATTGGGACAAAACAACGGTTGCCAAGTCTTTAGTATTCAAGAGGGAGAAGCCAATATCAATGGCTTTAAACGCAAGCGCTTAGCCGCCTTGCGCCATGAAGAGGTGGAGGATTTTTCGACAAGCGTTGTGCCAAGCGAAACCCATATCTTTACACCTCAAAAAGGGAAAACAAGCTTTACCTTTAAACCCTATTATGCTCCCATTGCCGATATTCATTCTCTTTTGCTTACAAAAGAAAAAACTGTCACACTAACCCGTGGTGCGGTTGCCGCTGGGCGTGATGGTGTTCCTGATAAAAGCATTACCTCTTTTATTAAAGTCGTTCAAGGAAGCAAGGAATTTAAAGAAGGTACAGATTTTAAAAAAACCGGAGACACCATTGATTGGGCTCCCATGGGAGATGAACCTGCTCCGGGGAGCACCTACAAAGTGACTTATCGTTACCGTTCAAAAATCACGGCTGATAAGGTAACAGCGCAGGAAATCACTGTCTCAGGTGGGGCGCAAGGTGGGGATATTATCGTCAGTTACACTTACAAATTGCCCCGCATTGACCGTATAGGTCTCAACACAGGAGGCAATGTGGTTTACATCAAAGGTATCTCGGCAGATCACCCCATGGCACCAAGTGTCCCTGATGATGTGTTGTCCCTTGCAACGATCACCAATAATTGGTTTGAAACGCCGGTTGTGGTTAATGATGGCACACGGGTTGCCCCCTATGATGAGATGTGGCGCTATTTTCAACGGGTGCTTTCCCTTGACCGGTTGATGCAATTAGAGCGCATTAAAAGCAACGTGGACTCTAAAGAACCTGTTGCCAAAAAAGGCATATTTGCTGATCCCTTTCTTGATGATAGTTACAGAGATGAAGGCTTTACGCAAACGGGGGCTGTAGGCAACGGCATTTTGCAGCTTGCCATTGACCCAACATTCTACACTGCTCCTTTAAAAGCGCCTGTCACCCTTGACTGGACAAATGAAGTGATCATTGCGCAAGAGTTGACAACGGCTTGCGAAAAAATCAACCCCTATCAAAATTTTGCACCCCTGCCTGGTACAGTAACCCTTGAACCCGCGACAGACTTTTGGCATGAACAGCGCACCGATTGGCTCTCGGGTGTCACCAATCAGATCATCATGGGCAGGAACCGTGGCAGAACTATCCGTAACACAGAAGTGCATGATGACTTGGTCAATGAGACTCAAGAGCAAATCGATTTTTTGAGACAAATTACCCTTCACTTCAAAATTGAAGGTCTTGGCAGTAGAGAAATCTTGGAA
>NZ_JACX01000023.1 GCF_000518085.1 Bartonella grahamii ATCC 700132 | reverse complement strand
CGATGGAAGAGAAGCTTCGTTTTGCTATTCGTGAAGGTGGTCGTACTGTTGGTGCCGGTATCGTCTCTAAAATCATTGAATAAATAATGCTTGTTGAGTGTTTTCATTATTGAAGGCACTCTGTATAACAGGGAAATAAAGAGCATGAACAGTCAGAATATTCGCATTCGCTTAAAAGCGTTTGATCATAGAATTCTTGATACGTCGACGCGTGAGATTGTATCGACTGCTAAACGTACCGGTGCAAATGTCCGTGGTCCCATTCCGCTTCCGACGCGGATTGAGAAGTTTACGGTCAATCGTGGACCGCATATCGATAAGAAGAGTCGTGAGCAGTTTGAGATGCGAACACATAAGCGTCTTCTTGATATTGTTGATCCAACGCCGCAAACAGTGGATGCGCTTATGAAGCTCGATCTTTCTGCTGGTGTGGATGTAGAAATTAAGCTCTGAGGTTTGAGGACAGAAGGAACAGACCCGATGCGTTCAGGTGTAATAGCACAGAAGCTGGGCATGACCCGTATTTATAATGATGCTGGTGAGCATGTGCCGGTGACCGTACTTCGTTTGGAGAATTGTCAAGTCGTTGCTCAGCGTACAGTTGAAAAGAATGGTTATACTGCTGTTCAATTAGGTGTAGGCTTTGCTAAGGTTAAGAATACTTCACAAGCTCTTCGCGGACATTTTGCTAAGGCTTCTGTTGAGCCTAAAGCTAAAATAGCGGAGTTTCGTGTGAGTCCCGACAATCTTCTTGATGTTGGTACTGAGATTACGGTGGAACATTTTGTTCCAGGACAAAGAGTTGATGTGACTGGTACCAGTATTGGTAAGGGGTTTGCTGGTGTTATGAAACGGCATAACTTTGGTGGGCATCGTGCTTCCCATGGTAATTCGATCACACATCGTGCTCATGGTTCTACAGGGCAGTGTCAAGATCCTGGTAAAGTTTTTAAAGGTAAAAAAATGGCTGGCCATATGGGGCAAGTGCGTGTAACAACACAGAATATTGAAGTTATTTCCACGGATAGTGAACGTGGTTTAATTTTAGTGCGTGGTGCTGTTTCTGGTTCTAAAGGTTCTTGGATTTTGGTACGGGATGCTGTGAAGAAGCGTCTTCCTGATAATGCTCCAAAGCCTGCTGGTATTCGCCGTCTTGTGAAGGAGAAAACGGAAATGGTTACTCCGGTGACGGAAACCTCTGAAGTTGAGGGAGCCTAATAATGGATCTTGTAATTAAAACTCTTGATGGTAATGAAGCTGGCAAATTAAAGGTTTCTGAAGCTATTTTTGATCTTGTTCCACGTGAGGATATTTTGCAACGTGTTGTTCGTTGGCAGCTTGCACGTCGTCAGCAGGGGAGTCATCAATCCCAAGGTCGTTCTGATGTGTCGCGAACAGGGGCAAAAATGTTTAAGCAAAAAGGAACTGGGCGTGCTCGACATTCATCTGCCCGTGCACCGCAGTTTAGAGGTGGGGGTAAGGCACATGGACCGGTGGTTCGTAGCCATGCGCATGATCTTCCTAAAAAGATTCGTGCTCTTGGGTTACGTCTTGCTTTATCTGCAAAATTAAAAGCAAAAGACTTAATTATTGTGGATGAGTTGACTGTTAAGGATGCGAAAACGAAAATGCTTGTTTCTCATTTTTCTAAGCTTGGATTTAATAACGCTCTCTTGATTGGTGGTAAAGAGATTGATATTAACTTTTTTCGTGCAGTCTCTAATATCCCTAATATTGATATTTTGCCTATTCAGGGAATTAATGTTTATGATATTTTGCGTCGCAGCAAACTTGTTTTATCAAAGGCGGCTGTTGAGGCTCTTGAGGAGCGTTTTAAATGACAGATCTTCGCCATTATGATATAATTATTAGTCCAGTTATTACTGAAAAGTCGACTATGATTTCTGAATATAATCAAGTTGCTTTTAATGTCGCGCCGAAAGCGACGAAGCCTGAGATTAAGGCTGCTATTGAAGCGCTTTTTAGCGTAAAAGTTAAAGCAGTTAACACGATAGTCCGTAAGGGTAAAGTGAAGCGTTTTAAAGGTATAGTTGGTCGGCAAAGTGATGTCAAAAAAGCGATCGTAACTCTGGCCAATGGTCAGACTATCGACGTTTCGACAGGTCTTTAAATAGGCTCGGAGATAGGAATAATGGCACTTAAGCAATTTAATCCAACGACGCCTGGGCAGCGTCAGCTTGTTATTGTGGAACGTTCTTGTCTTTATAAGGGAAAACCTATAAAGATGTTGACTGAAGGTTTGTCTTCAAAGGGTGGACGTAATAATCGCGGTCGTGTTACTGCTCGTTTTCAGGGTGGTGGACATAAACGTAGTTATCGGTTTGTCGATTTTAAGCGTCTTAAACGTGATGTTTCAGCAAAGGTTGAGCGTTTAGAATATGATCCTAACCGTACTGCTTTTATTGCTTTAATTCGCTATGAGGACGGGCAAATGAGTTATATTCTTGCGCCACAGCGTCTTGCGGTTGGTGATTCTGTTATGGCTGGTTTAAATGTGGATGTTAAACCAGGTAATGCTATGCCTCTTGCTAATATGCCCGTAGGTACAATTATTCATAATGTTGAGATGAAGCCAGGAAAAGGGGGGCAGATTGCACGTTCAGCGGGTACTTATGCGCAGTTGGTTGGACGAGATCATGGTATGGCTATTCTTCGTTTAAATTCTGGTGAACAGCGTTTGGTTCTTAGTAGCTGTTTTGCAACTGTTGGTGCTGTTTCAAATCCTGATCATGGGAATATTAATGATGGTAAGGCAGGTCGGTCACGTTGGCGTGGTAAACGTCCACATGTTCGTGGTGTTGCTATGAACCCCGTTGATCATCCGCACGGTGGTGGTGAAGGTCGTACATCGGGGGGGCGCCATCCAGTATCTCCTTGGGGTAAGCCTACGAAAGGTAAGCGTACGCGCTCCAATAAAGCCACTGATAAATTTATTATGCGTACGCGTCATCAACGCAAGAAATGAGAAAGGTAGTCTGAAGTGGTTCGTTCAGTGTGGAAAGGTCCGTTTGTTGACGGCTATCTTCTTGGTAAAGCAGAGAAGGTACGTGCAAGTGGGCGCAATGAAGTTATAAAAATATGGAGTCGTCGCTCTACTATTTTACCGCAATTTGTTGGTTTAACTTTTGGTGTTTACAACGGTAATAAGCATATTCCTGTTTCTGTTTCTGAAGAGATGGTTGGACATAAGTTTGGTGAGTTCGCTCCTACCCGGACTTATTATGGTCATGGTGCCGATAAAAAAGCGAAGAGGAAGTAGGAATGGGAAAAGCTAAAGTTTTGCGCCAGCTTAGAGATAATGAAGCAAGAGCTGTCACGCGGACAATTCGTGTTAGTCCGCAGAAGCTTAATTTAGTTGCTGTAATGATTCGTGGTAAAAGAGTTAATGTAGCACTCGCTGATTTGATGTTTTCACGCAAGCGTATTGCTGCTACTGTGAAAAAAACGCTTGAATCAGCAATTGCAAATGCAGAGAATAACCACGATCTTGATATTGATTCGCTTATTGTGGCGGAAGCTTATGTTGGTAAGTCGATAGTGATGAAGCGCTTTCATGTTCGTGGTCGAGGGCGTGCTAGTAGAATTGAACGTCCATTTTCGCATCTTACTGTTATTGTTCGTGAAGTTACCGAAAAAGTGGAGGCCGCGTAATGGGTCAGAAGATCAATCCAATAGGACTTCGTCTTGGTGTTAATCGGACTTGGGATTCTCGTTGGTATGCTGATAGTGGTGAATATGGGCGCCTTCTTCATGAAGATTTGAAAATTCGTTCATATGTGCTGGAGGAGCTTAAACAGGCGGCTATTTCGAAGGTTGTTATTGAGCGTCCTCATAAGAAGTGTCGTATTACGATTCATTCTGCACGTCCTGGTTTGATTATTGGTAAAAAGGGTGCTGATATCGAAAAGCTTCGTCGTAAGCTCTCAGAAATGACGGATGCTGAAACTTCATTAAATATTGTGGAGATTCGTAAACCGGAGATTGATGCCACGATTATTGCGCAATCAATTGCTCAACAGTTAGAGCGTCGTGTTGCTTTTCGTCGTGCAATGAAGCGTGCTGTTCAGTCTGCTATGCGTCTTGGTGCGGAAGGTATTCGTATCAACTGTTCTGGCCGTCTTGGTGGTGCTGAAATTGCTCGTATGGAATGGTATCGTGAAGGTCGTGTTCCACTTCATACCTTGCGTTCTGATGTTGATTACGGTACAGCAGAAGCTAAGACCGCTTATGGTATTTGTGGTATTAAAGTTTGGGTCTTTAAGGGTGAGATTCTTGAGCATGATCCGATGGCTTCAGAACGTCGTGCTACGGAAGTTGATCAATCTGGTTCTTCATCGAATCGTCGCCGTGAAAATGCTTAGTTTTTGAGATTGAACTAAAATTTGGAGTAGAGAACAATGTTGCAGCCAAAGCGCACAAAGTTCCGTAAACAGTTCAAGGGCCGTATTCACGGTGTTGCGAAGGGTGGTACGGATTTGAATTTCGGTGCCTACGGTTTGAAGGCTGTTGAGCCGGAGCGGATTACTGCTCGTCAAATTGAAGCGGCGCGCCGTGCGATTACGCGTTATATGAAGCGTTCTGGTCGTGTATGGATTCGCATTTTTCCAGATCTTCCGGTTACATCTAAACCGACTGAAGTTCGTATGGGTAAAGGTAAGGGAAGTGTCGATTATTGGGCTGCACGTGTTGCTCCTGGACGCATCATGTTTGAGCTCGATGGAGTTCCTGAGGATGTTGCACGTGAAGCACTGAGATTGGGTGCTGCAAAGTTGCCTATAAAAACGCGTTTCATCCAGCGTATTGCTGAATAATGAGGTTAAGCGATGAAAGCCACAGAATTACGGGCGCAAACGCTCGACCAAGTGAAAGATGAATTGGCTAAGTTAAAGAAAGAGCAATTTAATTTGCGTTTTCAAAAAGCAACAGGTCAATTAGAAAAGACTGCGCGTGTTAGACAAGTTCGTCGTGATATTGCGCGTATTAAAACTTTTCTTCGTCAAAAGGTAAGTGAAAGTAAGGTTTAAGGAAATGAGAGATGCCTAAACGCGTTTTGCAGGGTGTTGTTATTAGCGACAAAAGTGATAAGACTGTTGTTGTCAAAGTTGAGCGCCGTTATTCTCATCCGCTTCTTAAGAAGACTGTTCGGCAGTCTAAAAATTATAAAGCGCATGACGAAAACAACCAATTCAAGATTGGGGATCAAGTTTCTATTCAAGAATCTAGACCAATTTCGAAAGATAAATGTTGGATTGTTGTAAAAGACAATGTAGCGTAATGAGTTAAGTTTATTGTTTTAGAATTTAATAGTGTTTTTATCATTGATAAATTTAAAGGCGATGACTTTATCGTTATTTGGCAGGCAAATCCGAGTGTATAAAAGGTACAATCGGATATATGTGTTAAGAGAAGGTGGCCAGTCATGATTCAGATGCAAACAAACCTCGACGTTGCTGATAATTCTGGTGCTCGTCGTGTCATGTGCATCAAGGTGTTAGGCGGTTCAAAGCGGAAATATGCTTCGGTCGGTGACATTATTGTTGTTTCGGTTAAAGATGCTATTCCTCGTGGCCGTGTTAAAAAAGGTGATGTTATGAAAGCTGTTGTGGTTCGTACTGCTAAGGATATTCGTCGCGCAGATGGTAGTGTCATTCGTTTTGATAGTAATGCTGCGGTTTTAGTGGATAATAAAAAAGAGCCGATCGGTACTCGTATCTTTGGACCTGTTCCCCGCGAATTGCGTGGTAGGAATCATATGAAGATCATCTCGCTCGCTCCTGAAGTTCTGTAAGGAGTAAATGTTATGCAGAAGATTCGAAAAGGTGATAAAGTTGTTGTTTTATCCGGTAAGGATAAAGGATGTAGTGGTGAAGTAATTAAGGTTAGTCCAAAAGAGAATAAGGCTTTTGTTCGTGGGATTAATATGATTAAACGTCATCAACGTCAAACGCAGAAGCAAGAAGCTGGAATTATTTCTAAAGAAGCTCCGATTCATCTGTCTAATTTGGCGATTGCTGATCCTAAAGATGGTAAGCCTACACGTGTAGGCTTTCGTATGAATGCAGATGGTAATAAAGTGCGTTTTGCCAAGCGTTCGGGAGAGTTGATTAATGGCTGAGGAAAGACAAATACCGCGTATGAAAGCGCATTATTTTGAAGTGATTCGTAAAGCGCTTCAAGAGAAGTTTAATTACAGAAATGCGATGCAAATTCCGCGGATTGATAAAATTGTAATAAATATGGGGATAGGTGAAGCAACGGCTGATTCGAAGAAGCCTTCTCTTGCTGCTGAGGATTTAGGGCTAATAACAGGTCAGAAGGCTGTTGTTACACGTGCGCGTAATTCTATTGCGACCTTTAAGGTTCGTGAAGGAATGCCTCTTGGGGCTAAAGTTACATTGCGTAAAGATCGTATGTTTGAGTTTTTAGATCGTCTTGTTACGATTGCTCTTCCACGGGTTCGTGACTTTCGTGGTTTGAATCCAAAGAGTTTTGATGGTCGTGGCAATTTTGCTATGGGTATTAAAGAACACATTGTGTTTCCAGAAATCAACTATGATAAAGTTGATCAAATTTGGGGCATGGATATTATTGTTTGTACGACAGCAAAAACGGATGATGAAGCTCGTGAGTTATTGCGTGCTTTTAATTTTCCTTTTCGTTCGTAACGGCAGACATAGTGAGGTGAAAGTATGGCCAAAGTAAGTGCCGTTGAAAAAAATAAGCGTCGTGAGGTGATGGTAAAGCGTTATGCTGCCCGTCGTGCACGTTTGAAAGCAATAGTTATGGATCAGAAGGTTTCTCTTGAAGAACGTTTTAAAGCTTCTGTTCAGTTGGCAGAGTTGCCACGTAATTCTTCGAAAGTTCGTATTCGTAATCGCTGTGAGGTTTCAGGTCGTCCGCGGGCTTATTATCGTAAATTAAAAATGTCGCGAATTGCGTTGCGTGAGCTTGGCTCTATTGGCCATATTCCTGGTATTGTAAAGTCTAGTTGGTAAGAGGAGATTATTTAATGTCTATGTCAGATCCTCTTGGTGATATGTTAACACGTATTCGTAATGCACTTGGTCGTAAAAAAGGTAAAGTAGTTACTCCAGCTTCGAAGCTTCGTGCGCACGTTCTTGATGTTCTTCAGTCGGAAGGTTATATTCGTGGATATAATCAAATTGATTTAGGTGATGGGAAAGCTGAAATTGAAATCGAATTGAAGTATTTTGAAGGGCTGGCTGCTATTCGTGAGATTTCACGTGTATCAAAGCCAGGTCGTCGTGTGTATGTTTCTGCTAAGTCACTTCCACAGGTGGCAAATGGTCTTGGTATTTCGATTTTATCGACTCCTAAAGGCGTCATGGCAGATCATGAGGCGCGTGAACAGAATGTTGGTGGAGAACTCCTTTGTCGTGTTTTCTAAGTTATGTCAAGAAAACGGAAGAAAAAGTAGGTTAGAACAATGTCTCGTATTGGAAAGAAACCCATTTCAATTCCTTCTGGAGTTACTGCTACTGTTGAAGGTCAGCTGGTTAAGGCAAAAGGTCCAAAAGGTGAGCTGAGCTACGTCGTCAATGATGAAGTCTTAGTCAAGTTTGAGGAAAATATCATATCAGTTATGCCGCGGGATCAGTCAAAAGATGCGCGTTCTAAATGGGGTATGTCGCGCTCAATGATTGAGAACATTTTTTGTGGTGTGAAGGATGGTTTTGAAAAGAGGTTGGAGATTAATGGGGTTGGTTATCGTGCTGCTTTGCAGGGTAAGGATGTCCAACTATCTCTAGGCTTTTCCCATGATGTGGTTTATAAAGTTCCATCGGGTGTTACTGTAACTGTTCCTAAGCCGACAGAAATTGTTGTTTCTGGAATTGATAAACAGCAAGTTGGACAAGTTGCAGCGGAGATTCGTGAGTATCGTAGACCTGAGCCTTATAAAGGTAAAGGTGTTAAGCATGCAGATGAACGTATCTTCCGTAAAGAAGGTAAAAAGAAATAAGGATTTTGTATTATGGTTTCATCTAAGGACATTATCCAACGTCGTGCGAGGCGTGTTCGTCGTAGAATTAAAATGGTTTCTCATGATCGTCCTCGGCTTAGTGTTTATCGTTCAAATCAGAACATTTATGCTCAAGTTATCGATGATTTGCGGGGATGTACACTTGTTTCAGCCTCTACTCTTGAAAGTGATTTAAAAAAGTCGTTAAAGAGTGGTGCTGATAAAAAAGCAGCTTTTGCTGTTGGTAAGTTAATTGCTGAGCGTGCGAAGCAAGCGGGTGTTAATGAAGTGGTTTTTGATCGTGGAGCGTATGTGTATCATGGTCGAGTCAAGGCTTTAGCTGAAGCTGCTCGTGAAGGTGGTTTGAATTTCTAAAATTTCTTATTTGTGAGTGAGTAAGGAGAGTTTAGAGTATTTCGTTTAAGTTCTTCCAGTTTGATGAGGGACTTTGTTATCGTGCTTCCGGAAAAGAAAAAGGAATGAGGAATGGCACAAAAAGAACGTGGTGAGAGAGAAGAACGCGATAATGAGTTTGTCGATAGGCTAGTTCATATCAATCGTGTTGCTAAAGTTGTAAAGGGTGGTCGGCGTTTTGGTTTTGCTGCTCTTGTTGTCGTTGGAGATCAAAAAGGACGTGTAGGTTTTGGACATGGTAAGGCCCGTGAAGTTCCAGAAGCCGTTCGTAAAGCAACGGAATCTGCAAAACGTGGGATGATTTATGTTCCGCTTCGGTCTGGACGTACATTGCACCATGATCTTGAAGGGCGTCATGGAGCTGGGCGTGTTTTGCTACGTTCGGCTTCTGCTGGTACTGGTATTATTGCTGGGGGACCGATGCGTGCTATTTTTGAAGCTCTTGGTATGCAGGATGTCGTTGCAAAATCATTGGGATCGTCTAATCCTTATAACATGGTTCGTGCAACATTTGATGCATTGAAACATCAAATGCATCCTAGAGATATTGCTGCTCAGCGTGGTATAAAATATTCGACTTTGCAGGCGCGTCGTCGCCATTTAGTTGACCTAGAAGGATAGTTTCTGAGATTATCAGAAAAGGAATTAGAAAATGGTTCAGAAAAAATCTCAGAGTGGTAAAACTATCACGGTTGAGCAAATTGGAAGCCCTATTCGAAACTCACAGATTCAGCGTGCAACCTTAAAGGGGCTTGGACTAAATAAAATGCGTCGTCGGCGCGTTTTAGATGATACACTTTGTGTGCGGGGTATGATTGCTCAGGTTCGGCATCTTGTTCGCGTTATAGATGAAGGTTAAGGGTTGCGGGAGTATTAGATATGAAACTCAATGAACTGCGTGATTGTGAAGGCGCAACAAAAAATCGTAAGCGTGTTGGGCGTGGTATTGGATCCGGTACGGGTAAGACTGGTGGTCGTGGTGTAAAAGGGCAAAAGTCGCGTTCTGGTGTTTCCCTTAATGGTTTTGAAGGTGGGCAAATGCCTATCTATCGTCGTTTGCCAAAACGTGGATTTAGAAATTTCTTTGCCAAAACCTACAATGAAGTTTCACTAGGACGTATTCAGTTGGCAGTTGATGCAGGTAAGTTGAATATTGAAAAGCCTGTTGATATGATTGCTTTGAAAGAAGCTGGTATTATTCGTCGTGAAAAAGACGGGGTTCGTCTTCTTTCTGATGGTGATTTGAAGGCTAAGATTACCTTTCATGTTTCTGGTGCTTCACAAGCTGCTCGTGTTAAGATTGAAAAAGTGGGTGGTCAGGTTATTTTTCCTGATATTGCTCAATAATTTTTTATATGAGTAGAGACCTAAAGAAGAGTTACATCTGTTCTGTGGGATCTTTTGTGGAGAATTTTTTAAGTTCTGCATTTATTTGTGTATGCATATATGAATTTTAGGGTTATACTTCTGTGTTTTAAAGAACTGGAGTGTGAAGTGGAGACGTTTTATGGCATCAGCAGCAGAGCAATTTGCTTCCAATATAAACTTCGGTACCTTTTCTCGTGCAACTGAATTAAAGAAACGCATCTGGTTTACTCTGGCAGCACTTCTTGTATATCGCTTTGGCACTTACATCTCTCTTCCAGGTATTAATATCGATGCTTTGCGGCAAACATTCGAACATCACGCGTCGGGTGTATTAGGACTCTTTAATATGTTTGCTGGGGGTGCCGTTGGGCGTATGGCTATTTTTGCGCTGGGTATCATGCCTTATATATCGGCATCTATTATTGTGCAATTGTTAACATCTATTATTCCTTCTTTGGAAACTCTTAAAAAAGAAGGGGAATTAGGTCGTAAGATTATCAATCAATATACGCGTTATGTAACAGTAGTATTGGCAATTCTACAAGCTTTTGGTATTGCGGTTGCGCTTGAAAGCGGTATAGGGACGGGGCTTCAAATTGTTTTAGAACCAGGTCTTATGTTTCGTATTTCTTCTGTTATTACTCTTGTTGGCGGAACGATGTTTCTCATGTGGCTTGGCGAGCAAATTACGTCACGTGGTGTTGGTAATGGGGTTTCTCTTATCATTTTTACAGGGATTGTAGCCAACTTCCCTTCTACTTTTGCTCAGCTTTTGACAGCTCATAGTCAGGCTGATTTATCAACTTTTCTTTTAATAGGGATCGTTCTTATTGCTGTTTTGGTTATTGGGCTTATTGTTTTTATAGAGCGTGCGCAACGGCGAATTCTTATCCAGTATCCAAAACGTCAGGTCGGGAATCAAATGTTTCAAGGAGATATGTCGCATCTTCCTTTAAAGTTGAATACTGCTGGTGTTATTCCACCTATTTTTGCTTCATCTTTATTATTATTACCTGCCACTATTAATAATTTTTCTGATAAAATGCCACAATGGGTTCAGGCGATTTCTTATGCTCTTGGTCATGGACAGCCACTTTATATGATTGTTTATGCATTTTTAATGGCGTTTTTTTGCTTTTTTTATACAGCTATTGTGTTTAATCCAAGTGATACTGCAGATCAGTTGAAAAAACATTCTGGTTTTATTCCAGGGATTCGTCCAGGTGAGCGTACAGCCGAATATATTGATTACGTTTTGACGCGTATTACTGTTGTGGGCGCTGTTTATATTATCTTGGTTTGTTTGTTACCTGAGTTTATGATATCTGCATTGCAGGTTCCTTTTTATCTTGGGGGAACATCCTTGTTGATTGTTGTTACTGTTACGCTTGATACGGTTGCTCAAATTCAGGGGTATCTTGTTGCCCACCAATATGAAGGGTTGATAAAAAAATCAAAACTTCGTGGAGGTAGAAGGAATCGATGAGAGTTATTCTTTTAGGTCCTCCTGGAGCGGGAAAAGGTACGCAAGCAAAAATGTTGACTGAGGAATATAACATTCCTCATTTGTCAACAGGGGATATGTTGCGTGAGGTGATTGCCAAAGAAACAGAGATTGGTAAAAAAGCTAAAGCTATTATAAGTTCTGGTGCTTTGGTTCCTGATAATATTGTTAACCAAATCGTATCAGATCGGATTGATGAAACTGATTGTGTAAACGGTTTTGTTTTGGATGGATATCCTCGAACTGTGGGGCAGGCAGAAGCGTTACAACAGATTTTGCAGTCAAAAAATATGCGGCTTGATGCTGTTATTGAGTTGTGTGTTGATGAAGACGTGTTGATTGAACGTATGAAGAAGCGCGTTGAGGAAACAATAGCGGCTGGTGGACAGGTTCGTTTAGATGACAATCCTGTTGCTTTTGCAAAAAGATTAGTAGAATATCGTGAAAAAACCGCTCCCTTATCAAAATTTTATTCAGAGAGGGGAATGTTGAAGGTCATTGATGGAATGATTGGTATTACTGAAGTGACACGCATGATTAGAGGTTTTCTTTCATAAGATTTTTTTAGAAATAAATGAAAAGAGTTGACTTTTGAGATGAAATCTATCACAAACGAATTTAATTTATTTTAGTGAAATAATAGGATTCGGAAGATTTTTTTCTGAGTCTATTTTTTCTGTAAGGTATATCAGGTATTTTATAACAATTTGTCAAAATAACTAAGGAGAGTAGGCGTGGCTCGTATTGCTGGCGTCAATATCCCGACAAATAAGCGTGTAATTATTGCGCTTCAATATATCCACGGGATTGGACCAAAATTTGCTCAAGAAATTATTGAAAGAGTTGGCATTCCCTTGGGGCGTCGTGTGCATGAGCTTTCAGATGCTGAGGTGCTGCAGATTCGTGAGGCGATAGATCAAGGCTATCAAGTTGAAGGTGATCTTCGTCGTGAGGTTGCTATGAATGTTAAGCGTTTGATGGACCTTGGTTGTTATCGAGGATTGCGTCATCGCCGGTCTTTGCCTGTCCGAGGGCAGCGTACACATACAAATGCCCGTACGCGTAAAGGACCAGCTAAGGCAATTGCCGGTAAAAAGAAATAAGAGCCTTTTTGGAAGGTTTTTATATATTCTGTTTCTTGTTTGATTTTTTTGACAAGGAAAAGAAGGTGGAGCTGCTGATGTTACGGCAGTGATGAGATCGTTGAAAGGGAAATTATGGCCAAGGAAGCCACACGTGTTCGTCGTCGCGAACGTAAAAATATTTCATCGGGTGTTGTGCATATTAATTCAACATTTAATAACACAATGATTACTATTACTGATGCTCAGGGTAATGCAATTGCTTGGTCATCTGCGGGGGCCCAAGGGTTTAAAGGTGCGCGTAAATCGACACCTTTTGCTGCTCAAGTTGCTGCGGAGGATTGTGCAAGAAAAGCGCAAGAGCATGGTATGCGTTCTTTGGAAGTTGAAGTTTGTGGACCTGGATCAGGGCGTGAATCTGCTCTACGTGCATTGCAATCTGTTGGTTTTGTCATTACTTCTATTCGTGATGTAACACCAATTCCTCATAATGGATGTCGTCCACGGAAAAGGCGGCGTGTTTAATTGGGTGTTGTTTTTTGTTGTCGGAGATTTCTCTGATGTTCACATTGGTCGTTACGATTGAATGGTAACGGAACTAAAGAACGGGAATAAAAATATGATCCAGAAAAACTGGCAAGAACTTATTAAACCCAATAAGGTTGAATCATGTGCGCATGATAATCCAAATGTTATAAGTGTGATCGCTGAACCTCTTGAGCGGGGTTTTGGCTTAACGTTAGGAAATGCACTTCGTCGCGTGTTGTTATCTTCGCTTCGTGGTGCTGCTATTACTGCTGTGCAGATTGACGGTGTCTTACATGAATTTTCATCGATTCCAGGTGTGCGTGAGGATGTTACGGATATTATTCTGAATATAAAAGAAATTGCGCTTCGTATGGAAGAAGAAGGTCCTAAACGTGTCGTTGTTTATAAAGAGGGGCCTGGTGTCGTGAAAGCGGGAGATATCAGTACCGTTGGGGATATGGAAATTCTAAATCCAGATCATGTTATTTGTACTCTTGATGAAGATGCTGAAATTCGTATGGAATTTATTGTCAACACAGGGAAGGGGTATGTTCCATCTGATCGTAATTGTGTTGATGATGCACGTATAGGGCTTATTCCAATTGATAGTCTTTATTCACCAATTCGTAAAGTGTCTTATAAAGTGGAAAATACGCGTGAAGGTCAAGTTTTGGATTATGATAAATTGACCTTAACGATTGAAACGAATGGTGCTGTTAATGGAGAGGATGCTGTTGCTTTTGCAGCACGCATTCTTCAGGATCAATTATCATTATTTATTAACTTCGAAGAGCCACAGAAGGAGCCTGTTGAAGAGGCTGATTCTGAGCTTTCTTTTAATCCTGCTCTTCTCAAAAAAGTGGATGAATTAGAACTTTCAGTTCGTTCTGCAAATTGTCTTAAGAATGATAATATTGTCTATATTGGTGATCTTATTCAAAAAACAGAATCTGAAATGCTTCGGACACCGAATTTTGGTCGCAAATCGTTGAATGAGATTAAAGAGGTTTTGGCATGTATGGGGTTACATCTTGGGATGGAAATTCCTGCGTGGCCGCCTGAAAACATTGATGATCTTGCAAAACGTTATGAAGATCAATATTAAAATTAGAATTTAAGGAGAGGGCTTATGCGCCACAGTAAGTCAGGACGCAAGTTGAATCGTACTGCCAGTCACCGTAAAGCGATGTTTGCAAATATGGCAACTTCGTTGATCGAGCATGAGCAGATTATGACAACGCTTCCAAAGGCTAAAGAAATTCGTCCTATTGTTGAAAAACTCGTTACTCTTGGTAAGCGTGGTGGTTTGCATGCGCGTCGGCAAGCAATTGCAGCACTTCGTGATGCAGGAAAGGTTGCAAAATTATTTGATACGCTTGCGCCACGTTATGCATCCCGCAACGGTGGATATTTGCGTATTATGAAAGCGGGGTTTCGTACCGGTGATAATGCGCCTATGGCTGTTATAGAATTTGTTGATCGTGATGTTGAAGCGAAGGGTGCTGGGGATCGTGCTCGCATGGAGGCTTCTGAGAATGAAAAGAGGACATCTTCGTAAAGTTTTTTACTCTGTTGGATTTTTAAAGGCCGCCTTGTCTTAGGCGGTTTTTTTGTGAGCATTTTTAAGTTTGTTTTAGTTGAGAAATAGCTGCAGAGAGAAAATTATAGGGACATTGAATTATCTTATTTTTATAATATTTATTGTTCAAATAGGTTGTTTTTATTCTCTATTATGAAATATTAATAGAGATCCTTAATTTGCGGGGATGAGTTTTTTTATTCTATTAATCTTCAACAGAATATGCTGATTTTATAAGGAGTGGATTATGAGATATTCTTTTTGGGTGCGGATTTTTTTTGCAATTATGATGCAGATATCATTTGATCATGTATATGCTCATGTTCCTCAAACACAAACAGAAATCACTCTTTCATTTGCTCCTTTAGTTAAAAAGACAGTTCCATCTGTTGTAAATATTTATGCAGCTCGACAAATTAGAGCACGCTCACCTTTTGAAGGGGATCCATTTTTTGAGCAGTTTTTTGGTCGTTTTCAAAATAAATTTCCTGTTCGCAAGCAATCGTCATTAGGATCAGGGGTGATTGTTGATTCACGTGGTTTGATTGTTACAAATTACCACGTCATTAAAGATGCAAGCGAAATTAAAGTGGCTTTTTCTGATGGGCGGGAGTTTGAGAGTAAGATCGTGCTCAAAGATGAAGCAACTGATATTGCAATTCTTGAAGTTGAGGAAAAAGATGCTCAATTCCCTGTTCTTTCTTTGGGAAATTCTGATGCTGTTGAAGTTGGTGATCTTGTTCTTGCTATTGGTAATCCTTTTGGTGTTGGTCAAACAGTTACAAGTGGTATTGTTTCAGCGCAAGCGCGTACACGTGTTGGGATTTCTGATTTTGACTTTTTTATTCAAACAGACGCTGCCATTAATCCAGGGAATTCTGGTGGCGCTTTAATTGATATGAAAGGTCAATTAATCGGAATTAATACGGCTATTTATTCGCGTTCTGGTGGTTCTGTAGGGATTGGTTTTGCTATTCCAGTTAATCTTGTAAAAGTGATGCTTGATACTGTTAAACGCGGTGGAAAATATTTTGTGCCGCCTTATATTGGGGCTTCTTTTCAAAATGTTACACCTGATATTGCTGGTGGTTTAGGTTTAGAACGTCCCTATGGTGCTCTGATTATTGAAGTTATCAAAGATAGTCCTGCTGAAAAAGCTGGATTGAAAGTAGGTGATGTTATTTTGAGTGTGCAAGGGGTACGCGTTGATAGTCCAGATAGTCTTGGGTATCGTTTGATGACAGCTGACGTTGAGCATAGTCTTGCTTTGGAATATTTACGAAATGGAAAAACTTTAAAAACACAAATAACAGTTTCATCGATATCAGAAACTGCATTTTTAAAATCTGAAAAAATTACGGGTGACAGTCCTCTTTCTGGTGCTGAAGTGTTAGATTTAACACCGCAAAATAGTCGACGTTTTCATCTTCCTATATCTGCAAAAGGGGTTGTGATTACCAACCTTGATGATATGAGCAATGCAGCTGGAATTTTTCAGTCAGGAGATATTCTACGTGTTGTAAATGGCCATAAAATTCAAACAGTTCATCAGTTGAAAAAGGTTCTTATGCAAGCTCGTTCGCGTACTTGGCAATTGGAATATGAACGTGATGGTATGTATATTCGCCAATTTATTCGTTGAGGTTTTTTTTTGAAGAAAGATTTTTTTACTTCGTCGTTTGATTTTCAAGTTAATAAAAATCAGCCACTTGCAGAAAGAATGCGCCCTTGTTCTCTCAATGATGTTGTGGGACAAAAGCATTTGATTGGAGAGGATGGTTTGCTTTCACGTATGGTGGCAACTGGCTCAATTGGATCGATGATTTTTTGGGGACCTCCAGGGACGGGAAAAACAACCGTTGCACGTTTGTTAGCACTTGAAACAAGTTTCGCGTTTGAACAGGTTTCTGCTATTTTTACAGGAGTTTCTGAACTTAAAAAGATTTTTGAAGTTGCGCAGAGGCGTTTTATATCTGGAGATAAAACACTTCTCTTTGTTGATGAAATTCATCGGTTTAATCGTGCACAGCAGGATAGTTTTCTTTCTGTGATGGAAGAAGGTATTGTGGTACTTATAGGTGCAACAACCGAAAATCCTTCTTTTGAACTTAATGCTGCTCTTCTTTCGCGTGCACGTGTTTTAACATTTCTTTCACATGATCATGAAAGTTTGGACATGCTTTTGAGGCGTGCTGAAGAAGTGGAGGGAAAAACTCTTCCCTTGGATAATGATGCCAGAGACGTTTTGATAGAGATGTCTGATGGTGATGCGCGGGTAGCGTTAACATTGGCAGAGGAAGTTTGGTCTATTGCACCATTGGGAGAGATTCTTGATGTTGTTGCTTTGCAAAAAGTTATTCAGCGTCGTGTGCCCATTTATGATAAAGGACGAGATGGGCATTATAATCTCATTTCAGCGTTGCATAAATCCGTTCGTGGATCTGATCCTGATGCTGCGCTTTATTATTTGGCACGTATGTTGGATGCTGGTGAAGATCCTCTCTATATTGGGCGAAGATTGGTTCGTATGGCTGTTGAAGATGTTGGTTTGGCTGATCCTCAAGCTCTGGTCATTTGTAATGCAGCAAAAGATGCCTATGATTATTTAGGATCACCAGAAGGAGAATTGGCTTTGGCGCAAGCATGTCTTTATGTTGCAACTGCGCCAAAGTCAAATGCAACATATCTCGCGTATAAAGCAGCACTGCGTTGTGCGCGCAAAAATGGCTCTTTATCACCTCCTAAGCATATTCTTAATGCTCCTACGAAATTTATGAAGGAGGAAGGGTTTGGAAATGGTTATTGTTATGACCATGATGAACCAGACGCTTTTTCAGGACAAGAATATTTTCCCGAAAAACTTGGGCGTCAGAGTTATTATAAGCCAGTTGAGCGTGGTTTTGAGCGTGAAATTGTGAAACGTCTTGAGTGGTGGAAACAATTGCGCAAAAAACGTAAAGATCAAAAATAAAATTTGAGTAGAAATACATGTTTTATTGATCTTGGATTTATTTTTTATCTCTTATGTTATTGTATGAGCAGTTTAGCTTATATTTTAAATATTTATTGCATTGCTCGTAGAGATTTTTTTTGATATCTTCAAAAGTGCATATTTTTTTATCAAATTTAAATGTGTTATTCAACTTTTAAGCTGCTTTATTTTTGTGGTTTTTATTAAATAATATAATTGATTTATAACGATAACTCACTGTTTTGTAAGTTGAATAAAAGTCCTAAATACCGTGAATTTTACTCATTCCAAGCTTGGTATTTGTTGAAGCAATCAAATCATTCGCTTGTGCGTTATAAGCAGGATTAGCGTGTGATAAAAACTGTACAAGAAAGAACTAAAAATTCTTCTTATGAAGCGTCTCAAGTGCCGAGAGTTGTCGCAACATTGGGGGATGATAAATAGTGTGATGGTGCCGACTTTCTCATTCTTTAGTGTAAAGATGGTGGCTCCCAAAGGGCTTTACAGTATACCGCATTCATGGGTGTTGTCACGAAGTGAGCTTGGGGGTGTTGAGAGATGTTTCTTAAATCAAGTGCATGAATATGCAACACAATGGCGTTTTGTTCTTCGATGCGATAGGGGATGAGGTTGATTGATAATGCGTTTTTGTGTGATCAATAGCAGGAGAATTCTTAGTCACTTAAGTACTTAATCAAAGGGATAAGAAGAAGGGCTGTAGAACATTGTGTTTAAATTTAAATTGTTCCTTTTCTAGAGAGATATAAATATGTTAACTATGCTCTCATGGGGATATTATTTTATTGGAGTTTATTTTGTGTCATAAGATAAGCGATGCCAATTCTTTATTGTGATGGTCATGAATGTTATGGACATAATGTGGAGATAGGAATGGAAATAGTCTGTGAAAATCTAAACTCAAGCCTTTAGTTAAATTAAAAGTACAGTGTACACTTAAGTTTTAGGTTATTATGAATCGGTCAAGGATATAATCGTGGATAAAACAAAAGCTCTCGATGCTGCTCTCTCACAAATTGAACGTTCTTTTGGTAAAGGCTCGATTATGCGTCTTGGGCAAAAAGAGCAGGTTGTTGAAATTGAAACAGTTCCAACAGGGTCGTTATCCTTGGATATTGCTTTAGGGATTGGTGGATTACCGAAGGGGCGTATTGTTGAGATTTATGGACCAGAAAGTTCTGGGAAAACAACATTGGCTCTACATGCTATTGCTGAAGCACAGAAAGGGGGTGGAATTTGTGCTTTTATTGATGCAGAGCATGCGCTTGATCCTATTTATGCGCGTAAGCTTGGTGTTGATTTAGAAAACTTGTTCATTTCTCAGCCAGATACCGGTGAACAGGCATTGGAAATTACAGAAACGTTGGTTCGTTCTGGTGCAGTTGATGTGCTTGTTGTGGATTCTGTCGCAGCTTTAACACCGCGAGCAGAGATTGACGGTGAAATGGGTGATGCTTTGCCCGGATTGCAAGCACGGTTAATGAGTAAAGCGTTGCGAAAATTAACGGCAGCAATTTTTCGCTCTAACTGTATGGTTGTCTTTATTAATCAAATTCGCATGAAAATTGGTGTGATGTTTGGTTCTCCCGAAACGACAACGGGTGGAAACGCTTTAAAGTTTTATGCTTCTGTTCGTTTAGATATTCGTCGCATTGGATCCATTAAAGATAGGGATGCAATCGTTGGTAATCAGACGCGTGTTAAAGTGGTGAAGAATAAACTGGCGCCTCCATTCAAACAGGTTGAGTTTGATATTATTTATGGTGAAGGTATTTCCAAAGTAGGTGAACTGATTGATTTGGGTGTCAAGGTTGGTATTGTGGAAAAATCTGGTGCATGGTTTTCTTATAATTCTCAGCGTTTAGGACAGGGGCGTGAGAATGCAAAGCAGTTTTTACGTGAACATGCGGAAATAGCTACAGAGATTGAATCAGCTTTGCGCCAAAATGCTGGTTTGATTGCGATTGAATTGTTAGAAAATGCAGGGTCAGAAAATATAGAAAGTGATGAAACCATTTGATGGAGCGTTTTTTTCGTCTATAATTTTTTTCCTTTAAGATTTTTCTGTTTTTTTGTTTGAGTTTTTAAATATACAGTCATTTTTTTCTCAATTATTTTAAAACAAATATTCCATTCTTTGATTAAATTGACTCCATGCGTGGCGAAGAGGATATTTAATGAGGGGGATTTTTCTTTTATGGTTTTGTGCTGTATTGAGCAGGTGTCAGTATGAATAGTGTTAATAATATTCGGTCAATATTTTTGGATTATTTTCATCGTAATGGGCATAAAGTTCTTTCTTCTAGTCCGCTTGTTCCGCGAAATGATCCTACACTTATGTTTACAAATGCAGGGATGGTGCAGTTTAAAAATGTTTTTACTGGACTTGAACAACCTCCTTATAAGCAAGCAACAACGGCACAAAAATGTGTTCGTGCGGGTGGAAAGCATAATGATCTTGATAATGTTGGTTATACGGCACGCCATCATACATTTTTTGAAATGCTGGGTAATTTTTCTTTCGGTGATTATTTCAAAGAAGAAGCCATTCTTTTATCATGGAATCTTTTAACGAAGGAATTTTGCCTACCAAAAGATAAATTGTTGGTGACAGTTTACCAGAGTGATGATGTTGCTGCTGAACTGTGGCGTAGAATTTCAGGTCTCCCAGATGAAAAAATTGTCCGTATTGCGACGGCTGATAATTTTTGGTCGATGGGAGAAACAGGACCTTGTGGTCCTTGTTCGGAGATTTTTTATGATCATGGCGATGAAATCTGGGGCGGTCCTCCTGGAAGTATGGAAGAAGATGGCGATCGCTTTATTGAGATTTGGAATCTTGTTTTTATGCAATATGAGCAGATTTCTCAGGAAAAACGTGTTGACTTGCCTCATCCTTCTATTGATACCGGTATGGGATTAGAGCGTATTGCTGCTGTTTTACAGGGCGTTCATGATAATTATGACATTGATCTTTTTCGTGCATTAATTGCTGCATCAGAAGAAATTACAGGGATTGAGGCAAAGGGTGATTTTATTGCCAGCCATCGTGTCATTGCTGATCATCTTCGCTCATCTGCATTTTTGATTGCTGATGGTGTGCTTCCTTCTAATGAAGGAAGAGGATATGTTTTACGTCGTATTATGCGTCGTGCTATGCGTCATGCGCATCTTCTTGGTGCTAAAGAGCCCTTATTGTGGCGACTTTTGCCTGCTTTAAACCGCGAAATGGGACAAGCCTATCCTGAATTGGTGCGTGCTGAATCTTTGATTTCAGAAACTTTAAGGTTAGAAGAAATACGTTTTCGTAAAACGCTTGAACGAGGACTTGGTTTGTTAAATGAAGCAAGTACCGATCTTAAAGAAGGAGATCATTTAAATGGTGAAGTTGCTTTCAAGCTTTATGATACCTATGGTTTTCCGCTTGATTTAACGCAGGATGTTTTGCGGCGTCGTGGAATATCTGTTGATGTTGATACCTTTGATAAAGCGATGGAACGTCAAAAAGAGGAAGCGCGTGCCAATTGGTCTGGTTCTGGGGAAGCTGTAACAGAAAAGATCTGGTTTTCTGTTCGTGATAAAGTGGGGGCTACAGAATTTTTGGGTTATGAAACAGAAACGGCTAAAGGCATTCTTACAGCTCTCGTGTGTGATGGTAAACTTGTTGATCATATTTCTTCAGGTCAGAAAGCTATGCTTGTTGTTAATCAGACACCTTTTTATGGTGAATCTGGTGGACAAATTGGTGATAGTGGTATCATTTCTGGTGAAAATTTTATTTTTGAGGTGCATGATACCCAAAGAAAGGGTGATGGTGTTTTTATCCATATTGGGGAGGTGAAATCTGGTCAGGCATCGAGGTCTGATTGTGTAGAATTAACCGTTGATGTTGTCCGTCGTAAAAAAATTCGTGGAAATCATTCTGCTACTCATTTGTTACATGAAGCTTTACGACAAGTTTTGGGATCTCATGTTACACAAAAAGGCTCTCTTGTATCGCCAGATCGGTTGCGTTTTGATTTTTCTCATCCAAAATCCGTTTCACCAGAAGAACTGAAAAAAATAGAAGATTTAGCAAATGAGATTATTTTGCAAAATAGTAGAGTGATAACGCGCCTCATGGCTGTAGATGATGCAATTTCTGAAGGTGCAATGGCATTATTTGGTGAAAAATATGGTGATGAAGTTCGCGTTGTTTCTATGGGGGAGCCACTTGAACAGCGAAGATTAAAAAAGCATTGGTCAATAGAGCTTTGTGGAGGCACACATGTGGAGCGAACAGGTGATATTGGTTTGATTCATATTTTTTCTGAAAGTTCTGTTTCGGCTGGAGTGCGGCGTATTGAAGCTTTAACAGGCAAAGAAGCACGTCTTTATCTTAGCCGCCAAGATGAACGTATTCATGAAATTGCTGATCTTTTAAAAACTTCTTCTGCTGGCGTGGAAGAACGGGTGCGAATTTTGCTTGATGATCGTCGTAAACTTGAAAAAGAATTGAATGATGTACGCAAGAAAATGATGTTGAGTGGTGGAATAACAGAAAGGAGCCAAGGTGATATTACCATCATCAATGGGCTTTCTTTTACCGGACGCGTTGTTAAAAATATTTTACCACGGGATCTTAAGGCGCTCGTCGATTCTGAGAAAAAACAAATCGGATCTGGAGTGGTTGCTTTTATTAGTGTCTCAGAGGATGGAAAAGGGAGTGCTGTTGTCGGCGTTACGGATGATTTAACGGATAAGTTAAATGCTGTTGATCTCGTTCATATTCTTTCAGGTATGCTTGGTGGTAAAGGTGGAGGTGGCCGTCCTGATATGGCGCAGGCAGGTGGTCCTGAGGGGAACAAAGCTGATGAGGCATTTGCGGCACTAAAAGATTTTCTGGAAAAAATTAAAGAATGAAATCATTCTGCATAGGTGTTTCTTACATTTTTATATTGGGTTGGCGTCTAAGTATCACGAATATCTATCTGGTGTGTTGCTGAAATCAGATAACACATTGATTTATAATGATAATATAGCGTTATTCATATTGAATTAGAATCCCGAATAACGTAAGATTCTCTCATTTCAAATCTGTTTATCTTGAATCAACTAAAACCACTCGTTTGCACATCACAAGTGGGATGAGTGTGTGGATAAAATTTGTATAAGAAAGGACTAAAAATGGCTCTTATGAACCGTCTTAATGCAAGGGCTGTCGCAACATTGGGAGCTGGCAAATATAATGATGGTGCCGGCTTGTTACTTCATAAGCGTAAAGATGGAGGTGCTCAATGGATTTACCGTTTTACCATTCATGGGCGGCGCCGTGAAATGGGCTTGGGTGCCTTGAGAGATGTCTCTTTAAAACAAGCCCGTGAATTGGCAACTGGATGGCGCTCTGTTTTACGTGAGGGGCGTGACCCCATTAAAGAACGCAATAAACAAAAGCGTGAAGCAATAAGCAATCTCCATTATTTAAAAGATATCGCGTTGGATGCTTTTGAAAGCCG
>NZ_JACX01000022.1:2500-24996 GCF_000518085.1 Bartonella grahamii ATCC 700132 | reverse complement strand
AACGTAAATAAAGCAAATGTGTATTAAGTGAAAGTTTGTAACAAAGTCCATTTTTACATTTACGAGCATTGGTTTTCAAAACAATCTCTCATAAGAAAAATAAACAAACGCTTTTATAAAATGTAAGGTTTTCAAGATTTTTCTCTGCTGTGAAATCTAGATCTTCGTTTTTCATAAATGAAACGTTCTTAAGAGCAAATGATAACTAAGTTATAACTGTGATAAAAAAAGTTTTAACGTTTCTTATAAAGATCTCATTTTATGTTTCAAACGTTTAAACGTGCATTTAAAGAGATTCTTATAAGTATCTTTTCATTTTGCTCTAAATGTAACTTCTTTATAAATTAGCCGGCTCAAATTTGAGCTCGCTAAAATCAACCGGTCCATATTTGGGTTCGTTAACTTTAAAGTAGAGCCTTTTTTAAACATTGTCGCTTTTCACTCAAAATTGAGTAAAATTCCATGCCTTTATGATGTTACAATGATTTTAAATTTTGCTTACTTATCTTTGTCTCAATAGCTGCCCCCAATTTTGGGGTGAGTAAATCACTCAGTCCATATTTGGGCTCTGTGCTTTTAAACGGTAACTTTTAAAACGTTTTTTAGTACCATGTCTAAGTAGATAGTATTCTACTGCTATGGCATTGTTCGTTTCCATTTTTTTGTGGAAGCGAATACAGTTTCGTTTTTAAAAATTAGCATAGCTGTTGTGATGATACTATATTTATGCTGCTTACTTATCGTTTCTAAATTTTTAGAAAGCGTTTTTAAAAGCGATCTTGTCTTTAAATTCTTTTATGCAATCTTTAAAATGTTAGATGTTATGATGATGCTGTTATAACAGCTCTCTATTTTATGCTTCTCAATTTTGAGAAGTGTAATTTTATGTTTTTATCATGTGATAACAATCCGATCTTTAAAACAAGATGTGATCTTTAAACGTATTTTATCGATAATTCCAAACAATTAAATTTTCAAACAGTGTAATTTGTGCTGTGATAAAAACGTATCATAAAATTTATAAACTGTTATGAATGATAACAGCTTTTCATTTCGTCTGAATGCACACATGCGTTATAATATTTGTATAATGATTAGCTTTTTATGGTCTATTCATACATGGCAATCTTATATAAAAAAGGGTCAAATGGATCATGCATAAAAGTGTGGATTCTTAAGGGGATTTATATAAAATAATTGTATATAACACACTGAATTTATTATGTTTTTATGGAATAAGCGTTTCTGGGGTCTGGAAGTGCTGACTCAAAACAGCCTCTTGCTTTTAGTGCTGAGAGCACTTGGACATAACAAGAGCCCCCGGAAATTCCGGGATATCCGCAAAAAGCGGTTTTATTTCTAGTTTGAGTTTTTCGGGCTTCCAGACCCTATTTGATCGTCGCGTATACGACCAAAAACACAAGTCTCATTCATAGGGTAATTTCTTTAAATCGTCAACCAGAGTGACAGCAGTTGGTTTGGTTGTTTTTTGCAAAGTTTACATGCAACTGTTGCAATGCATCCCTTTATTTTGATGGAATTTAGGACAATTTCTTGGTGATCATTATGGGGTATATTTAAAATTGTAACTATATGACTTTATCCATTTATTTTGTATAAAAACGGAAGCTTCTTTTCGCATTCAGAAGCAAAAGACTTTTTAGAGTAAGTATAACATTGGGAGTTGGTAAAGAGAATGCTGGTGCTGGCGTGTGGTGGATTAGCGTTTAAAATACCAATATTAAAAAGATTGCATGAGCAAAAGAGAGCTTTTCATAGAGCAGTGACTGATAACAGCTTTTTCCAGAAAAAATGAACGAAATTTTCTTATTTTTTGTAGGCTACTTTTTCATCGTTTTGCAAAGGGCGCGCTTCTGAGGCAAGCATAATGGGAACGCCATCACGAATAGGATAGGCAAGTTTGGCTTTGAGAGAAATGAGCTCTTGTGTTTTTCGGTTGTAAGAGAGTGTGCTTCTCGTTATTGGACAAACGAGCAATTCGAGCATTTTGGGATCTGTGGTCATTTTTTTCATGTTTTGACGTTTATTAGTTTAAACGGTAATCTGTACCTGTTTGTTTCATGAGTGAGCGTTCTGTTAATGCAAGAAGAGTTTGGGCACGGCTTTCGATATCTGGAGCTTCAAGGAGAGCTTGCTTTTCTGCTGGTGTAAAGGGGATAAGAGCTGAAAAAGCATTAACCAATATAGGTGTAGGGGCTTCTATGATACTGCTCCAATTATATTCCATTTCATGTATGGTTAGATATTTTTCTACAACGTCGAGTAAGCTCTCTCGGTTAATGCTTTCTTCAACATCAAATTCTTGCAAGTCTTTTATGTTTGATTGGATGAGAGCTGTTCGATAGGATTTTGTGTTTGTCAATTCTTGTTCTAAGGTGAAGCGGCAAACACCTTGTAAGATAATGAACAGTTGTCCATTTCCTGTTTCACTGTAGTTTGTAATGCGCCCTATACAGCCTGTTTTATAAAGTTGTGTAGAGAAGCGGTCTGTATCCGATGAAAGTGGTTGAATAATGCCCAATAGACGATCGGTTACCATCACGTTTTCAATCATTTCAAGTGATTCTGGTTCAAAAATGTTGAGTGATAAAAAACCGCCGGGTAGTAAGAGTGCACCTTCTAAAGGAAAAAGGGCAATTTGCTTTGGAAGATCATTTTCGCAATTGTAAGAGATATTACCAGCTTTCATGAGTATTTTGTCACCTTTGTTCGGTAGTTTTAGTCTGTAAATAGTCGCAATTTATGACACTATTGAGAAAGCAGAAAACCTACTTCTTGTACATTAAAATCATACTTATAAAATACTTGAAGTCCTTATTCTAAAAAAGAATATGAAACCCTATCTTTAAGGTTGAACTGCGCGAGAAAGAATATTGCTTTGCGATCTTTTTAGTGTGTGACGTTTTGCATGATTTTCAAGAGGTATTTTTGTTTATAGCTTTTGATTTTTGTCTTAAATTTCCTAAAATGTGTTCCTTGCAATTTTTGTAAGGTTCAAAAGGATACTATTATAAATCTTTTGAAGCAGCTTACGCAAGTTTTAAAATGAGAACATTTTCATCACTTTACTAATGACAGTGTGATAAAGATAGGTTATAGGTTAGGGCATGCTGGAAAGAGCGTTATCGTTTCTTTCATTCTTTTGCGGGAGAGTGCAGATTGCGAATTTTCGCATTGCCGCCGAAGGGGAAATAGCCCATAATCTCTCAGGCTTTAAGGACCGTAAAAGGAAGAAGGCAGATCTGGAAAGTCGGGAGAGCCCGCGCCGAAGGTGTAAGCGAAAAATTTTTTCGCGAGTCTCTCAGGTTGATGACAGAGGGGTGCAGAGACGGTCATATTCTGTGGGCGTTAGCGCAGCTTTGGAGTTATTATGGGCACAGCACAAGAAACATCTTTTTTAAAAACACTTCCTTTATATGATATGCATGAAAAAGCAGGAGCAAAATTTGGTGCTTTTGCGGGGTGGAACATGCCTTTAACGTATCCTCTTGGCGTTTTGAAAGAGCATCTTCATACGCGTGCACATGCGGGATTGTTTGATATTTCTCATATGAAATTGATTGCTGTTGAAGGGACACAAGCCGTGGAATTTTTGTCCTATGCTTTTCCCATTGATGCAGCAGCTTTAAAGATTGGGCACTCACGGTATAATTACTTGCTTAATGAGCAGGCTGGTATTCTTGATGATCTTATCATTACCCGTTTGGAAGAGAGCCGTTTTATGTTGGTCGCCAATGCTGGGAATGCACAGGCTGATTTTGTAGAATTGGAAAAGCGTGCGGTTGATTTTGAATGTCAAGTGATTGCTCTTGAAAGGGTATTGCTTGCTCTTCAAGGTCCTGAAGCGGCTGCTGTTCTTGCTGATGCTGATTTACCAGGGAATGAATTGTTCTTTATGCAAGGATTCGAACCACAACAAGATTGGTTTATAACGCGTTCTGGGTATACGGGAGAGGATGGTTTTGAAATTGCTTTGCCTATAGGGCATGCGCATATGTTGGCTGAAAAATTGCTGAGTGATTCTCGTGTTGAGTGGATTGGGCTTGCAGCACGCGATAGCTTGCGGTTAGAAGCAGGGTTGTGTTTGCATGGAAATGACATTACCCCTGATACGACACCTATTGATGCGGCTCTAACATGGGCTGTTCCTAAAAGTGTTCGAGAAAAAGCACAATTTTATGGCGCGAAGGCTTTTCTTGAAGCGCTGCAAAAAGGACCTGCTCGTTGTCGTGTTGGATTAAAACCCCAAACGCGCCAACCTATTCGTGCTGGTGCGGTGCTTCTTGATGATCAAGGTAATGAGATTGGAGTTGTAACATCAGGTGGTTTTGGTCCTTCTTTTGATGGTCCTGTCGCGATGGGTTATGTTCCTGTTGATTGTAAAGTTGAAGGGACACAAGTCTTTACAGAACTGCGAGGCAAAAAGATTGTATTATCAGTTCATTCACTTCCCTTTGTTGAACAACGTTATTTTAAAGGATGATTTTTTATGTCTAAAACTTATTTTACACAAGACCATGAATGGCTTAGCGTTGAAGGAAAAGTGGTGACTGTTGGGGTTACGCATTATGCGCAAGAGCAATTAGGAGATTTGGTTTTTGTTGATTTACCACAAAGTGGAACAAAACTTTCCAAAGGAGAGGCAGCTGCTGTTGTGGAATCGGTGAAAGCCGCTTCAGATGTTTATGCTCCTCTTGATGGTGAAGTGGTCGAAATAAATGAAGCATTGGCTGATCATCCTGAATTGGTAAATCAGAAAGCCGAAACAGAAGGCTGGTTATGGAAAATGACATTGCAGGATGAGACACAACTGGAAGGGTTGTTGGATAAAGATGCTTATAAGGCTTTGATTGGATGAGTATCATGATCGAGCGTTCTTTTTCTTCTCGACATATTGGGCTGCGTCCTGATGAAACACAAAAAATGCTTGATGTTTTAGAGCTTGATTGTGTTGATACACTCATTTCTCAAGCTGTTCCACATTCTATCCATTTGGGGCGTTCACTTAATTTGCCAAAGGCTGCTAGTGAAGGACAAGCCTTGGAAGAACTCTCCAAGATGATGGAGCGTAATTGTGTGCACAAAAGTTTTATTGGGCAAGGATATCATGGAACTCATGTGCCCCCAGTTATTTTACGAAATCTGTTTGAAAATCCTGCTTGGTATACTGCTTATACGCCTTATCAAGCAGAAATTAGCCAAGGTCGTTTAGAACTTTTGTTTTATTTTCAGACATTGGTGAGTGAACTCACAGGTTTGCCTGTTGCTGCTGCTTCCCTTCTTGATGAAGCAACTGCTTTAGCTGAAGCCAATGCCCTCGCTTTTCGCTTTTCCCGTGAGAAAAAAACAAAAATTTCTCTTCAGAGTCTTTTACATCCTCAGACTTTAAGTGTTGCGCAAACGCGTGCTGAAACACAAGGTATTTGTATCAGCCAAGAGAGGAAAATTTGTTCTAATACAGCGGCAATTGTTTTATCTTGGCCAGATACAAAAGGTGCTTTTCATGATTACAGTGAGATCATAAAGGAGGCAAAGGAAAAAGGAGCTTTAGTTATCGTTGTGGCTGATCCTTTAGCACTTACCCTTATGGAGCCACCTGCTCAATGGGGGGCAGATATCGTTGTTGGCTCTATGCAGCGTTATGGCGTTCCGATGGGATTTGGTGGTCCACATGCTGGTTACCTTGCAGTGAGTGATGCGTTAACGCGTCTTATTCCTGGGCGTATTGTTGGTCAATCTGTGGATACGAGAGGGCGTGTTGGTTTTCGTTTAGCTTTGCAAACACGTGAACAACATATTCGGCGCGATAAAGCGACGTCAAATATTTGTACAGCTCAGGCTTTGTTGGCTAATATGGCAACCGCTTATGCTGTTTGGCATGGGCCGAAAGGTTTACAAGAAATTGCGCAGCGAATTCATCATTTAACATGTCGTTTTGTTGCTGGTTTAGAGGCTGCAGGTGTTTTTTGTGAAGGAGAATCTTTTTTTGATTGTGTAAGCATTGTTGTGAAGGGAAAAGCGAAAGAGATCGCACATCAAGCCAAAATGAATGGACGCCTTATTCGTGTTCTCGATGATGACACCATTGCAATCAATTTTGATGAATTATCGACAGAAGAAGATGCTTGTGCTTTAGCGCAGCTTTTTGGGGCACAATTAGGCGATCAGGTTTCTCCACGACTCTTTGGCAAAAAGCGGAATGCTGCTTTTCTTTCCCAGCCTTTTTTTCATGCGGTTCATTCAGAGACAGATATGATGCGCTTTTTGCGTCGTTTGGCAGATAAGGATTTGGCGCTGGATCGTGCTATGATTCCTCTTGGCTCTTGTACAATGAAGCTTAATGCGGCGGCTGAATTGATGCCTGTAAGTTGGGCTAGTATGGCCAATATACACCCCTTTGTTTCAAAAGAGGATGCCGCGGGTTATTTAGAGATGATTAATCAGTTAAATGCATGGTTGTGTGAAATTACAGGATTTGCGCAAGTTTCTTTTCAGCCAAATTCTGGTGCTCAAGGTGAATATGCGGGGCTTTTGGCTATCCGACGATATTACCAATCACGGGGAGAACATCAACGTACAGTTTGTCTTATTCCTGCATCTGCGCATGGTACCAATCCAGCTTCGGCACATATGGCAGGTATGGAAGTCGTTGTGGTAAAATGTTTAAGCGATGGTGATGTTGATGTAGACGATCTCAAAATGAAAGCGCAATTGCATAAGGATAAATTGGCTGCTCTCATGATTACTTATCCTTCAACACATGGTGTTTATGAGGAAAGCATTAAGGAAATTTGTTCTATTATTCATGAAAATGGCGGACAAGTTTATTTCGATGGCGCTAATCTCAATGCACTTGTGGGGCTTGCTCGTCCTGCAGATATTGGCGCTGATGTTTGTCATATGAATCTTCATAAAACATTTGCCATTCCCCATGGAGGTGGTGGTCCTGGTATGGGACCAATTGGAGTTGCAGCGCATCTCAAACCATTCTTACCAGGGCATGAACAGGATGGGACGACACATGCGGTTTCGGCAGCTCCTTATGGAAGTGCGTCTATTCTTGCGATTACATGGATGTATATTCGAATGATGGGGGCTGATGGCTTAAAATATGCAACACAAATAGCCATTTTAAATGCCAATTATATTGCTGCACGCCTTTCACCCGCTTATTCTATTCTTTATCGGGGCAAGCATGGACGTGTTGCTCATGAATGTATTGTGGATACACGTGTGTTGAAAGAGCAGTATGGGGTGAGTGTTGATGATATTGCAAAACGTCTCATTGATTATGGATTCCATGCGCCCACGATGTCGTTCCCTGTTCCGGGAACTTTGATGATTGAGCCAACGGAATCAGAACCAAAAGCAGAAATTGATCGTTTCTGTGATGCTTTACTCTCTATTGCTGAAGAAGCGAAGAAAGTTGGTCGTGGGGTTTGGCCAAAAGACAATAATCCGTTGGTTAATGCCCCTCATACAGTGGCAGATGCTTTAGATGATGCTTGGGAACGACCCTATTCGCGACAAGAAGCTGCTTTTCCCAACAGTTCTCTTGATCCAGCCAATAAATATTGGCCTCCTGTATCGCGTATTGATAATGTCGCGGGAGACAGAATGCTCATTTGTTCGTGTCCGCCATTGGGAAATACCTATTAAATAACAAATATGTATTTACTTTGTTTATTTACATAAACAAAAAAGCCCACACATTTTGTGTGGGTTTTTTACTTATTGATCATGTTGTTATGGAGTTATTTGTCTATTTTCTAGAATTTTGCATAGTTTTTTATACCATGAGAAAAATCGGAAAAGTCGGCAAAAAAACTGTGTTTTGTGGGCAATAGGCATGCTCTCCTTTGTCTTCTACCGTATGACATGGTTTTAGTGACTAGGCGCATCGGTCTAGCCAGCTAATTCACGTAAACGAGAGTGAAACCTACGGGGATAGGGGCCAGTCTGTTGCATGTGTTGTGACATACGACTCTCACTAAGGTGACTACGACCGGTTGCAGAAAGAATAAAATCAAATTTAGTGTTTCTGATGATAAAGCCCCGCGAAACTCTGTTGTTGCATATTCTTAAGTCAAGCATTGTCTAAATATTTCTCTTTAATCTGCTTTTTATAAATATGACGCAAAAATATGCAAGAACACCTGTCAGAATGAGTAAATGCAAAACCAAATGTATTATGGTTTTTTTTACAGGGTGTCTTATAAAAAGCCGGCACATCTTTCCAATCCATTGTAAGTCAGTTTGTGACTTTACGGTGTTGTTTTCCTAAGAGCCCGTGTGCTTTAGCTGTTGCTTGTAAATCAACATCCAAACTTAACGCAGCGACATGTTTTAAGTCAGAGATTGAGACAAAAAAGAGCTTTATGAGTAGTTCAAGCTTTTGTATACCAGATGATGGCGAGGGGATTGCGTATTTCTGTTGACGTAATCTTTGAAACTGGAAGACAATCTAATTTCAGAGAAATATAAAGCCGTAAAGGTGAAACTCAATCCTCAGTTTGTCATCTCCCTTTCAGCTTTACGGCTTTCAGAAGCATCTAAAGCAATGTTTTTTATAATGGGGATTACATATTGTCCCATGCTTTTATTTATTGTGTTCTTTAATGGGGGCACAACCTTTATGTAAAACAGAACACTCCAAAAAGAATATGCTTTGGTTGTTAATTCACGTGTTTGTTTTAAAGAGACATTTCGCTCCCAATCCCATTTCGCGACGGCGCTCGTGAATGGTACAACGATAAATCTATTGAGAGCCCCCAATCTTTACGCTCTATGAAGGAAGAAGTTGGCACTATCATACACTTTGCCAGCCGCTTAATGTTATAGCTCTTGGTACTTGAGATGGTTCATAAGAGGTATTATTCCTTTCTTAAATCATTTTTATCTACACATAGTCCAGTTTGTGGTATGCAAGCGAATGATTTTGATTGCTTCACTATGAACAAAACTGAAAATAAGAGAAACTTACAAGACTGGATGTTTTGTTTGATATATAGAGAATTAATATTTTGGTTTAATTGGGCAATTAATTTTAAAAACTTTGTAATAGATTCTTTTTTGTCAATTTGTGGGGAAAAGGCTAAGTTTTTGTATTTTGGGTGAAAGCTAGTTTCATAAAACAGTTCATCAACTTGTCTATTTTGAGATTTCTGTGAATGTGCGGTGTCTATGATCATTCTATGTGATTGATTGTTGTAAAATCTTTCATAAAAAACCCTCAATTTTCTAAAATGATGATTTTTATCAATTTATTTCTTTAAAGAGTTTTTATGTGTAAATGTATTTATAGCGGGAGCCAAGAGATGTTAGAATTTCATTGGGAAGGGTATCGGCATCTATAGATACTCTTTCAAGTGTTTGATGGGGTCCAATGAGTTCTACCCAGTCACCTGTTTGAGGTTTTTGATCAAGATCGGTCGTATCTACAATAATGGAATCCATAGAAACCCGCCCAACCATGGGAAGTTTGTACCCGTTGAAATAAACTGTTCCTTTATTCGAAAGAGCACGGAGCCAGCCGTCTGCGTAGCCTATAGAAATGGTTGCAAGAGTGCTTGGTCTGTTGGTTATAAAGCTTTCTCCATAACCAACAGGTGTGCCTATATCAACAACGCGGTTTTGAATGACTTGGGCTTCAAGTTTTAAAACAGGTTTCAGAGGTGATGGATGTTTTCCCCGCGGATCAACTCCGTAAAGTGCAATGCCTGGACGAACAAGATCAAAATAAAAATCTGATCCTAGAAAGATACCTCCAGAATTGGCAAAGGAAACTTTGCAAGCAGGCAATTGCGCAAGGACAGTTTTGAAAGTAGCCAATTGGGCATAATTGGATGGGTGGGTATCATCTTCTCCGTTAGAAAGATGACTGAGAATATATTTTATTTCTGCTTTTTCGAAAATTGTAGGGTGTTTGATGAGTTTTTGTAATTCTTTTTGATCCAGTCCTAATCGGTTCATATGGGTATCGATTTGAACAATTGCTGGAAATTTTTTATCTTTTTTTTGACAAATTTTTTGCCAATTTTCAATGGCACTCCAAGAGTTTAGAACAGGAACAATACCAGATTGTGCGACAAACTCTTCTGCTAAGTGTGGAAGTCCATTCAGAACGGCAATCGTGACATGTGATGGTAAGATGCTTTTTAATTGGAGGGCTTCTATGATTTGGGCGACAAAAAAAGTGCGACAACCAGCTTGATAAAGGGCAGGAGCAATTTTGTGAGCTCCTAATCCATAGGCATTTGCCTTTACAACTGCTGAACATTGTGTTGGAGCTACACGTTTGGCTAAAGTGATATAATTGGCAACAATGGCACTGACATCGATGGTTGCTACAGCTACATAGAGTGATGTATTGATTTCATCATTAACGGATTTTTTCATTTTAAGAGCTTATCTGTGTTCGTGAAATACGGAGTTTTTTGGTTATTTCATTGAGGTTCTTTACGATATAGGGAAAGACACTATTTTCTATGGTCAAAATCATAAGGAGCTTATACTGAATTATGTACCATTAAAGTCGTTTTTTTATGTAAAATGGTACTCTGGATATAAGAGATATTTTAGTTTTATTTGTGTTGTTAGCAACACGGTATCTTCTAATAATTTGTAAAACATAGACTTTTGTTTTTTACTTATTTTCCTTAGTTGCGGCATATAAAAAAATAAAACATAGTTTATTGTATTGTATCATTTTGAAGAGTGCAAGATTAGGCTGTTGTTGCTGGTGCGATTGTTTTGATTAAACATTGCATTGGCTGCTTATTCAGAGAAGGTAAAATGATTAAATTAATGCATTACAAGTTTTCTATCATGGGGGAAAGATCACTTATCTGTGCAATTTGGGATGTCGTCTCATGCACTTAAAGTTATTTTTGTTAAATGGAAAACAGTGTGTAAACACTTTCTGATACATTAAAAACTGTTGATTTAGAAAGCCCGTTGATTTGGATATTGTTGGTTTTCAAGATGGATTGGGTATCTAATATTTACTTTCTATTGTTTGATTGGTTTTTAGTGAAATCAATTTTGTCGCTTATAGAGCGCGTTAGACTCTTTTATTTATGGATATTTATGGAAAGCGCAGTGTAAAAAGGTTAGTAACGAAAACAATAGATGTAATGTCGGAAATCTTGTTGGAGATTTGTGTGGTTATCGTTCAATCAACAAAAATTTTATCTCTCTTATTTGAAGGTTTTAGGTCATAAGTTTTGTTAAGCGAGAGAGTGTTATAGCGTTACAATGGAAATATGCATTATGTGTTAAAGGGGAAAAGAGTACCGTGATTGTTTAATACTCAATGTTTTTGTTTTTCTTTGAATGTGATTTGTATTCGTATTTTCCTCATTCGTTTAATAAAGTGTTAATCTTGAGATTTTTGTTTTAAGAAAATTGTTGGCAGATGGTTATGCAAGTACTATATCACGTCAAGGATTCGAAATTTAACGTTCAATAAAGATATGGGGAAGAGTATGAATACGTCTGCTACCAATGTTCCGTCAAACATCAGTAGCGTTGCAAATTTTCCGATTCCTGAGAATGTGTTCGCCCTTACTGTCCAAGAGGTTTGTCACTATACAGATCGGTTATTTAAATTCCGTTTGAATCGTCCGGATAGTTTTCGTTTTCGTTCGGGTGAGTTTGTTATGATCGGTTTGCCAAATGCAGAAAAGCCGATTTATCGCGCTTATTCGATTGCAAGTCCTTTTTGGGATGAACAGCTTGAGTTTTTTTCGATAAAAGTTCCAGGGGGACCTTTAACCGAGCATCTCCAAAAAATTAAAATTGGTGATACAGTTCTCATGCGTAAAAAATCTACAGGAACACTGGTTCTTGATGCTCTTATTCCTGGAAAACGTCTTTATCTTCTTTCAACTGGGACGGGGGTTGCTCCTTTTGCAAGCCTTATTCGTGATCCTGAAACTTATGAAAAATTTTCAGAAGTTGTCCTTATTCAAACAACGCGTGAGCAGAGTGAGTTAGTTTATGCAAAAGATCTTGTTTCCTCTTTGCAACAAGATCCACTCATTGGAGAGTATGCACAACAGTTGAGATTTTATCCTATGACTACTCGTGAAGCTTCTGAGCATATGGGCCGTATTACGACTGTTATGGAAAGTGGGGACTTTTTTGAAACGACTGGTCTTCCTAAAATTCATCCTGATGAAGATCGGGTGATGATTTGTGGTTCCATGGCAATGTTAAAAGATTGTGCAAGGATGTGTGAAAGTTTTGGTCTTGTTGAAGGGGCTAATAATGCTCCTGCTACTTATGTTGTAGAGCGCGCTTTTGTGGAGTAATGAGTAGGGAAGTTGATGCTTTATCTTCTTTCAAACCGGTACGGTTTTTTTCCTTTTGCAAGCTTTATTCGTGATCCTGATACTTATGAAAAATTTTCAGAAGTTGTCCTTACTTTAAATAATGCGTGAGCAGAATGAGTTAATTTATGCAAAAGATCTTTTTCCTCTTTGCAACAAGATCCACTCATTGGAGCATATGCATAACAGTTGAAATTTTACCTTGTGACCACGCGTGAGCTTTCTGAGCATATGGGGCGTACTACGACTGTTATGGAGAGTGGATGCTTTTTTGAAACAAGCGGCTTTGAAACAATAGCACTCCCCAAAATTCATCTCGATGAAGATCGGGTGATGATTTGTGGTTTTATGACAATGTTAAAGATTGCGCAAGGATGTGTGAAAGCTTTGGTTTTGTTGAAGGGGCTGATGTTCTTGCATTTTACATTATATTGTAGAAAGAGCTTTTTTCGAGGGAGAGGGAAGTTGTGATGCAGTATATGCTAATGCAGTAATCGAATCCCAATCATTTATTGCAATGAGTTGTTGGGGCGCTATCCAAGAACCGCCAACGCAGAAGACGTTAGGCAGTTGGAGCCATTGTGTTGCACTTTTTTGTGTAATACCGCCTGTTGGGCAAAACCGGACATCAGAGAAGGGAGATGCTAAAGCTTCGATGAAGGAAATACCTCCAGCGGCTTCAGCTGGGAAAAATTTGAGATATGAATAGCCTTTGTTTAATGCTTGCATGAGTTCACTTGGGGTCATTGCAGCGGGAAGAAGGGGAATTTCACTATTTTTTGCACAATTGATTAATTCATTTGATAATCCGGGGCTTACAATAAACTTGGCTCCAGCTTGTTCGGCTTTTTCGTAATGTGTTGTGTTGAGAATTGTTCCGGCTCCAACAATTGCTTCAGGGACTTCTTGTGTAATTTTCCGAATTGCTTTGAGGGCATTTGGTGTTCGCAAGGTGATCTCAATTGTTTTTAATCCACCTTTGACAAGAGCGCGTGTTAAGGGTACAGCACTTTGTAGATTGTCAATGAGTAAAACAGGTATAACAGTTTGTCCTTGGAGATATAATAAAAGCTTTTCTCTTTTTTGGCACATGATATTTTTTCTTCTTGGAGATGATATTATTTGTATCGTTTGATTAAGCACAATATGTTAAAGAGTACATGAATAAATCTTGAAATTGAATGAAACGCGCGTTATGGCAAAACACATGGAAAAGAATTTTAAAGTTGCTGCACTTTATTGCTTTGCAGATTTGAAGCATTATCATCAATTACAAAAACCTTTGCAGGATTTATGTCAAGCAAAGGATATCAAAGGCACTCTGCTTTTAGCACAAGAGGGAATTAATGGAACGGTTGCTGGTTCTTGTGCTGCGATTGAGGCATTGGTGGATTTTATTACCGCTGAGCCAGCGTTTCAAACGCCGGAGATTAAATATTCATGGGCATCAAAAATGCCTTTTCATCGCATGAAAGTGCGGCTGAAAAAAGAGATTGTGACAATGGGGGTTGAAGGTGTTGATCCGCTAAAAGTTGTTGGTACTTATGTGGATCCTGAAGATTGGAATGCTCTTATTCAAGATGAAGAGACAATTTTGATCGATACGCGTAATGATTATGAATATGCGATTGGGAGTTTTCAAGGAGCGATTGATCCGCAGATTAAAACATTTCGCGAATTTCCTGAATGGGTGCGTCAACATGAAGCTGATTTAAAGAAGAAAAAGAAAATTGCTATGTTTTGTACAGGCGGTATTCGGTGTGAAAAATCAACAGCTTATGTACGTGAACTTGGTTATGAGCAGGTGTACCATTTAAAAGGAGGTATTCTAAAATATTTAGAAAAAATTCCAAAAGAGGAAAGTTTATGGTGGGGTGAGTGTTTTGTTTTTGATGAGCGTGTTTCTGTTCAACATGGTCTTGAAGAATGTGGACGCGAATTATGTCGCGCGTGTCGTTCTCCTCTTAATGCTGAAAGCAAATTATCGCCTCATTATGAGGAAGGTGTTTCCTGTGATGCTTGTTATAACACGCGTAGTGAAGCCGATAGAGAGCGCTTTCGTGAGCGCCATAGGCAGTTTCAATTGTTGAAGTTGCGTGCAATTGATTCTCATCAAGGGACATAAGGATAGCACAGTGTAGGGCTGTAAATTTTAGCGTTTTTCTCTTAAATTTAAGAGAAAAGAGTTTTTTGATATTGGTAGAAAAATATTTTATAAGACCGGATATTATTCGGTCTTTTTGTCTATGTTAAATTATTTGATTTATAAATAATCATTATAGATCGTTTGCTCTCCTTACATTTTATAGGATTGAGTTTTTAAATACTTTTCATTTTAAAATAGAAACTCTCTTCACCAACAGCGCAGGGGAGGGAGATTTATAGCTTAAGAGAAAAGCGTATGAATAAGATGTGATTAATAAGAGGAGATGAAAAAGCAGATGCTAGGTGGGAAAAATAAAATGATAATAGGAGTTTATGATTCCAGAATTTAATATAATACATTAATTTATAATGATAATTTATTTTGATTTGAATAAAAGAGTTAAATATTTTGAACTTTATTGCTTTCAAATTAGATGAGAACAAATCACGTAAAACTCATTCACTTGTACGTTACAAATGGGGAAACGTGTGGACAAAAATCATTTTAGATAAGGTGTTATGAAACATTTCAATGTAGGAGTTTCTGCAATATTGGGAGTTGGCAGATAGAATGGGGGCACAGGCTTGTAATTTCATAAGTATAAAGAGGGTGCGATGTAGTTAATTTATACTACACAAGCTATATTATACGGGGAATTTTCATGATATTTTGCTTAAGCGATGCTGTGAAATGAATGTGGAAACAGGGATGTTTTTTTAGGATGTAAATGAGAAAGATAATGGTATTTGTTGGAGGAAGGACATCGTTATCTTTAAAAATGATAGTGCTTCAGTCGTTACTATCCCCAGTTTTCAATGTTGGTCATCCTTGCATTTGAGAGGATATATAAGAGGTACCCCTTTTTTCAGTTGTTTTTTATTTGTAATGCGCAAAAGAATGATCTTGATTGATTCATTGTAAGAGGGGTGAAATAAGAGAATTTTATGATGAGATTTTTGTTTAAGGGCAAAATAATAAATTATCATTATAAATTAATGTGTTGAGTAATTTATTTTGCGTTATTTTCTGCTGCGGATATTAGGAGATAGAATGGGGCAAAGAAATGAGGGGCTTTAAAAGCAAGACAGTGATTTATGTTGCACGGATGATGTAAGGGGTGTCATCTCATGAAAGCGGATGGATAGCTTTGTCTGGTGGAAGAGAGAGTTGTTTTTTCGCATCATTTTATCTTTAAGAATTAAAAAATGTTTAAAATTAAAAAAATGATTGAAATGAGCAAGAATTCGTTTTATAGGATGCATTGCCCAAAGTCGCACGTGCCTGTGGGTGTCCGCTGGTTCTCAAATGGTGAGATTAACCGGTACGGTACCTGGAACTAACCGCTCCAGTCATTCTTACAGCCAATTGAAAGAATGAGGACATCTTGAAGCAACGACGGTGCGGGCCTTTCTGGTGTCTTCCAGTTTTAAATACTGGGATAACTATAGAGGCACACCTCATTGCCTTCAGTGCGGAAGTGGTTTTCTCAACTCCAATCAAAAAGGCAGATAAAATAGAATGACGCGGCTTCGCGCTGTTCTTTCGCTGCATACAATGCTAATTTCTGGTTTTTTGTAATCAGAATGGGGATAGTTGTTGTGTGTTTTTTGTCCTTTAGCTTTTGGCAGCTTTGGCTGTCCAAGCATAGAGTGGGGGAGCTTTCCCTCAAGGAGAATTGCAGATGGCAACGCAACGTATTCGCGATTTTCTTGCAACACATCGTTCTGAAGGTCCATGCTTAATTGTTGACCTTGATGTTGTTCGTGACAACTATTTAAATTTTGAAAAAGCTCTGCCGCAGTCGCGTATTTTTTACGCAATAAAGGCAAATCCAGCACCTGAAATCTTGCGTTTGCTTGCTTCTTTAGGATCTTCTTTTGATGCGGCTTCTGTTGCAGAAATTGAAATGGCTTTAAAAGCAGGAGCAACGTCAGAGCGTATTTCTTTTGGGAATACGATTAAAAAAGAACGTGATATTGCACGAGCATATGCATTGGGTGTTTCACTTTATGCAGTTGATTGTGTTGAAGAAGTGGAAAAAATTGCGCGTGTTGCTCCAGGAGCACGTGTTTTTTGCCGTGTTCTTACTGATGGAAAAGGTGCAGAGTGGCCGTTGTCACGCAAATTCGGTTGTGTCCCTGCTATGGCGGTTGATGTTCTAAGACGGGCACACCAATTGGGTTTGCAAGCCTATGGTGTTTCTTTTCATGTTGGGTCTCAGCAGGTTGATCTGAGTGCGTGGGATCGTGCTTTATCGGATGCTGCTACAGTTTTTAAGCGTTTGGAACAAGAAGGCATTTCGTTGAGGTTGGTGAATATGGGGGGCGGTTTTCCAACGCGTTATTTGAAAGATGTCCCTACAGAGCAAGCTTATGGTACAGCAGTTTTTGATTCATTGAAAAAGCATTTTGGTAATCGTATTCCTGAGACGATTATTGAGCCTGGGCGTGCGATGGTTGGCAATGCTGGTGTTATTCGTACAGAAGTGGTTCTGATATCCAAAAAAGCTGATAATGATAATGTACGATGGGTTTATCTTGATATTGGAAAATTTAATGGTCTTGCTGAGACTATGGATGAAGCCATTCGTTATCCTATTGAGACACCCCATGATGATAAGGTTATGGAGCCTTGTATTTTGGCTGGACCAACATGCGATTCGGCAGATGTTCTCTATGAAAAAACACCTTATCCGCTTCCTCTATCCCTAACGATAGGAGATGAAATATTGATTCATGGAACGGGTGCTTACACAACAACTTACGCATCGGTTGCTTTTAATGGTTTTGAGCCTTTACGATCATATGTGATCTGAGGTTTCCTTTTAACTATAGGTTTTTTAGACTTTTTGCTATGCTCGTCATGGCGCTATAAGAGGGCGGTCATTGAGATGAACATGATGAATTTTCAAACAAAAGATGGGGCATGTTTTACACTTTTATTGGAGCAAGAAGCAGATAAGCCTTATCGAGAAATTTTGCTTGATTCAACGATGGGGCATGGACGTAAACGTAAATCATCAGAGGCTTTACGTCGTGGTCGGTTAGCTGCTCAAGGACTTTCTTTTGTGGTTAAAAATGCGTTTGGAGAGCTTGTGGGAAGTGTCCGTCTTTGGCATGTTTCTTTTTCTAAAGGAAAAAATAAAACACAATATGCTTTACTTTTGGGCCCCTTGGCTGTTGCATCTGAATGTGCTGGTCTGGGAATAGGATCAATTTTAGTCCGCCATGCAATTGAAACAGCAAAAAAATTAGGATATGGCGCCATTTTGCTGGTAGGGGATTGTGAATTTTATCAACGTTTTGGCTTTTCAAATAGTTTAACAGAAAATTTGGCAATGCCTGGTCCTTATGAAAAGCATCGCTTTCAAGCGTTGGAACTGATACCACATTATCTTTCTGGGTGTTATGGCACTTTAGTTCCTAGTGGAGAACGAGAAGTTTCGAATCGTTTTCAGCATCATAAAGTGGCTTGAAGATAGTGTTTAAATTTATTTTTTAACAGCTGGCGTTGAGGAGAGCATACTGTTTTGACTTGTGCCAAAGTATTTAGCGGTACAAAGTTTTTGGAGTGTTGTATTGCGATTTTACTATATGACTTTTTCTTTATGGGGCTGATTTCTTATTTTTGATAATTTCAGTTAAGTGAGTAGGAATATATTTAAAGCTCATTTTTTTGGAATAGCGTCCTATTTTATAATATTAAAAGAACCTGATTTTTGAGTGGTCTTGTATTCTTTTAAAGCCGGTATCATCATACAGTTTTCAATATCATTGGTAGATCTTGCATCAAAACGGTTGGATATTTTACTTTTTTCTTAAACAGTTTTTATCTCTTTGCTTTTTATGTGCAAGGGGATAGTTGTGATTGGTTCAATAGAGAGACATTTTGAGAAATTTTATACAATTTTAGCGCTTGTTGAAAGAGAAGAGGCTTAAGAAAGAAAAATATGCAGCAGTAGAATCAAATAAGTATCAGCTTTTTTTAAAGAGTGTAAAAAATAAAATCACATGTTCAAAACCAGCTTTTTTGAAAAAAACAGATCATTACTTTTTTGCTATAAAGGTTAATCGTTTTGCAATTGGCATGAAAGTATCAAATACAAAATGATTTTCTCATGTAAAATTTTGCATTCAGAATCAAAAAAACGTTATCCTACACATTATAAGGGAAATAGATGCGTGAATAAAAATCACAAGAATCATCAATCTTTTATGCATATTCTTGTAAGCATCAAAAGAGTGAAGGACAAAGAATCTTACAGAATAGTTTTTATGAGGATAATAGCGTAAAAAGGGGGAGATAGATGAGAAATTTAATGACAGGCGCAAATATTGTTTTAACGTTTTTTTCTCTACGGTCATAAATCAGAAATCTTATAGAAATAGCTGCTTTATCTTTATGGTGTGGAGCACTTTAGATAAGCTCTTTGTTTATTATCATCTAAAACAATTCTTGTATGCGAGAAGTTATTTTTAAGTGCGTAAAGAGCCCGCATTGAAAAGAATTTTTATCAGAAGAATCATTTAGAATCATATGTTGATTTATACTGTCTCTTGAGAAGAGATAAAGTGCATAGGAAGCGAGGAAGGTTATAAAGATAAAAAATATTTCTCAATTTTAATTAAGCTTAGTGACTTGGTGGTGCATCCATGAGAGGTGGTATTTTTTTAAGAAAAATGGTCGTAAATGTCAAAATAACAAAGATAATGGTCATAATAAAGAAAATATCACTAAAAGCCATAATCGTTGCTTGTATGCGTACCATACCAAACAATTGAGAAAGAGCAAGAGTATACGAATCAAAGGTTTCTGTTTTGAAAAATAAAGTAAGCTTTGAAAGCATTTCAGTTGCTTGTCTGTTTGCGTGGTTAAGCGTTTCGGCTATTCGTTCATAATGGAAGTCTGTGCGTTTTGTCATGAGAGTGCTGATAATCGCAAGCCCTACAGCACCACCTAGATTCCGTGTGAGATTAAAGAGTCCAGAAGCATTTTGCATTCGTTCTGGCGGGAGTGTTCCCAAGGCAATATTATTAACAGGAACCATACATAACATCACAGAAGCACCACGGAAAATTTGCGGCCAAAAGAGCTGCCAAAAATCCCAGTTGTCTGTGATAGAGCTCGCCATCCAAGTGCCTATTGCAAAACCCAAAAGTCCTATTGCCATCATTAAACGTGCATCGATTCGTGCTGAAAGAAATCCCGCAAGCGGAGCAGTTAATAACATGGCGAATCCTGAAAGAAACAATGTTTCTCCAATCATGAGCGCATCATAATGGCGAATTTGGCTTAAATAGACAGGATAAAGGTATGTGAGTCCATAAAGACCTATTCCCAGTGCAAAGGAAAAAATGGATGCAGCTGAAAAATTAAAATTAGAAAAAGTAGAGAGATCTACAATGGGTTCTTTTGCTGTAAAAGCGCGCCAGAAGAATAAGGCTGCAGCAAGAATCATGATAATGAAAAAATCTCGAATCAGCCTATCACTCAGCCAATCATGACGAGCTCCTTCTTCTAGAACATACTCTAAAGTTCCCAAGAAAGTAGCCATAGAAATGAGACCTAACCAATCAAATTTCTTCATTAAAGAGGGATCAGCTTTATCAAAATCAATTAATTTCCAAGCGAGAATTGAGATGATAATCCCGAAGGGTACATTGATGAGAAAGAGCCAATGCCATGATGAGAGATGACAAATATAGCCTCCCACGGTTGGACCAATGGTAGGGGCTAATGTTGCGACCAGTCCGACAATAGGGGTAACAATAGGACGTTTGGAAGGAGGAAAAAGGACATAGGAGGCAACAAAAACACTAGGGATAATTCCACCACCGATAAAACCTTGTAGTGCGCGATACACAATCATCTCTCCAATAGATGTTGCCGTTGCACAAAGAACAGAAGTAATCGTAAAACCGATAGCTGATAAGGTAAAGAAAACACGTGTTGAAAGCAATCGTCCTAAAAATCCAGAAAGCGGCAACATGATGACTTCAGCAATGAGATAGGAAGTTTGAACCCATGAAACTTCTTCAGAGCTTGCTGCAAGACCCGCTTGAATTTCAGCTAAAGAAGAGGAAACGATTTGGATATCTAAGATTGCCATAAACATGCCAAAAGACATAGCAATAAAAACTATAATTTTGTGCATTCCTATGCGTTCTTGAGATTGTATGGGCTCTGGTATGGAAGATGTCATCGTAAGATCTTCTACTTTTTTGTTATAAGAGACTTTTATCTTGTGGCTTTGTACGTGTATCAACTTTCACTGAAACACTCATTCCTGCTCGGATATGTCCGTTTTTTAAGACTTCTTCTGGAATAGAAATACGTACGGGAATGCGCTGGACAATCTTTGTAAAGTTACCAGTAGCATTTTGTGGAGGCAAAAGAGAAAAAACAGCGCCTGTTGCGGGTGAAATAGAAAGCACTTTCCCTGTAAAAAACTCCTTTTTGAAGGCATCAATAGCAATATAAGCCTTTTGTCCTGCGTGAATATTTTGTAACTGTGTTTCTTTATAGTTTGCTTCAATATAAAGTGCATGTATGGGGACTAACGCCGCAAGACGTTGGCCATTTACAACAAAATCTCCCGTTTTTGCTGTTAAATTTCCTATAACTCCATCAAATGGCGCTCGTATAATAGTCGAATCAAGATCACGTTGTGCTTTTTCACGCGAGAGTTCTAAACTCTTTGTTTGGCTTTCTATTTCACTTCGTTGCGCTTCTAGCACTCGGATATTTGCACGTGCTGCAGCTATTTGTGCATCCGCTCTGTTAACATTTGCAATGGCTTGTTCATAAGCTGATTTGGCATCATCAACATCGGATTGAGGAGCATAACGATTTTTTTTCAGTTCTGTTACACGTTTTAAGCTGAGTTGTGCATTGGTTGCTATGGCTGAAGCGGCTGCTTTTTGTGCTTTTGCATCATCTAAAGCACTATGAGCGGCTGTGATTTGTGCATCAATGCGTAGAAGTGTTTTTTTCTGTGTGTTAAGATGCGCTTCTGTTTGATCCAAGGCTATTTGATAATCACCATTGTCTAGGTAAAATAAAACATCGTCCTTTTTTACAACTTGGTTGGCTTTAATGGCAATTTTTTCAATATATCCATTTAATTTAGTCGCAATAGCTGCTATATCTCCTTGCACATAAGCGTCATCTGTTGTGAGTATATAACGCCATTGCGTTACCCACTTGTAGCTAAACCAAAGCATAAAAAGTGCAAATATAATAAGAAGAGCCTTGATTACTTTCTTTTGTCGCGTTTTATTGGAATTTTTGGTTGAAAAAATTGTCTCAGCTACGGACATGATTTTATACTTTCAATATTTATGTTCCAATGAGTATAATAAACCCATCACTATAGACTAGGGTGATATACATGCAAGGACGATAAGAGCTTTTCAAGCAATAAGATGATTTTTGAAACATAATGCTAAAAATATGAACTTGCAAGTTCAAGGTCTTATTTTGTTACGCATTTTTTACAAAGGCCTCGTACTTCTAGGGTGCTTTTGTGGGCTTGGAAGTCAACAGCTTGAACCATCTGTTTTAAACTCGATACAATCGTTTGATTTTGTATTTCATTGACTGTGCCACAGTTTTCGCAAATTATAAACGTTGTAAGTTCATGTTGACAGTTTTCAGGGTGTAAACAGACCATAAAGGCATTTACACTTTCAAGACGATGAATACACTTTAACTGTACGAGTTTTTCTAACGCACGATAAACTTGGAGAGGTGCACGAAAACCTTCTTCGCGTAAGTGATTGAGAATCGCATAAGCACTTAAAGGCCCTTTTGCATTTTTTAAAGTGTTTAAAACCAATGTTTGGTTACGCGTCAGTTTAGATGACATTGACATCTTCCTTTTGCTCTCATGGCAAAGCATAAAGCGTGTAAGAGGTTTATGCAATGGTGATTATAGAATATGTACTCTATCTTTAGCCTTTTACATGACATCATTGTGATATGTAAGAAAAGGTGCA
>NZ_JACX01000021.1 GCF_000518085.1 Bartonella grahamii ATCC 700132 | reverse complement strand
CTTTCATCGATTGGTCAAATTGCATGGCTTTATAGAGGGGTGCAATTAAGGTTGCTGTTTGCGCAATGGCACCCACCATGCGCCCCCGCGCTTGGATAAAAGCATTTTTCGCATTCTTTGTCGCATCCTCAAGATGCTCAGGGTCAAACCACCCTTTAAAATGCTGCCTTGTCTTGTTTTGGAAATGTGCAACATCTGTACTGAAGGCTGCAAGATCACGCTTGGCAGAAGCTATCCCCTCTTGCAGATGATTGACAAAACGCACAACAAGGGAAACATCCATGATCGTCTCTTATCCTAACTGATGGCTTTCATATTCTTGGGCTTTAAGGCGTGCGAGTTCTTCTCGATAGGCAATCACATCCAGCCAATCCATCTGGTTAATTTCTGAAGGCGCCCAGTGATAATAAAGGGCTAGTTCTGCTCCAAATTGTCTGGCAGAGAGGATTGGCGTTGCGTAAAAAAAGCAAAAAAAGCCTTGAACACTGCCATAATGTCAACAACATCAAGACGATTAATCAATTCAACCGTTTCATGAGATATATCGGCTAAAAGCACGGCTATTCCTTCCATAGCCTCATGAGTAAATAAAGCCTCACAAAGCTTAAGAACAAGAACATCATTGCCCAATGTTGTTTTATCCTCTTCTAAGCCAAGCAGAACGAGCTCTACCAACTGCGGTCCAATCAACACCGCTAATTGGCGTGCTTGCTTGAAGTTTGGGCGATAAAAGGTCAGTTTTTTGCAGAGAGTTTCTTTGCCACCTTTGTCCTGATAAAGAAGCGGAACCTGCAACTCTACATCAATGCTGGTTTGTAAACTTGTCATGATCAATTCCTATAAATTGAGAATCGAGCGGCGGCGAGAACCGATCTCTTGTCCGTTGCGCACAAGCCAACCGCCCCGTTTAAACGAAAAGCGGTGTAGAACAGAACCATCCCAAAATTCCGTATAGTCCCAAACATTTTTGATCTCGCAATCATAGCCTGTAGCTTTTCCAGCCGTTAAGCCTTCACTATCCACTTTGACTAAGCGCCCTGTAACATCAATGGAATGCTCATGCTCGCGTCCATCTTCTTCAGAGATCACATGTTTTTTGCCGGTGAATTTATGACGAAGACCAGGAGGACCACCAAAGATGCCGATAATTTCGGGGGTATGGCTGCGGATTTTCATTTGTAAACTTAACGCTTTCACACCAAGACCGCTCACATCAATTTGCATATCAGAGCCGCCCGGTTGATAGGTTTCAGTGATTTCTTCCAACGTGGGCAGTTTCAATGTCTCAAGATCAAGGTGAAGATTCACATCATCATCAACAATTAGGGTAAAACCGCGTACAATGCGTAAAGTCATGCTTTAACTCCTTGCTGCTTTGCGATAAGTTTCAAGCGTATCGCCAAATTGATAAGTCATTTTCTTTTGGATATCTTCAGCCAATCGATCAAAATAAGCGCTATTGCGCCGGCTGGAGAAACTTAAATCTTCTAGAGGGGGTACTTCTTCTGCATCAAACTCGATCCGCAATTTTCCCAATTGTAAAGTACTGTTGGAATTTAAATCGCGATCAAACCAAACCCGCCCACCCAAAAGGGCACCACGTGCAATCAGATCATCAAGAAACTGCGTGAGGCTGCGGGTAATGGCAATAACATGTTGACCGGTCAGATTCTCGTCATTGGCCCAAGGGCGGAAACTGTTAATGATTGTTTTTTCCAAGGCTGCACGGGTGCGCACCACATTGACAAAACGCCACAATGGATCACTAGAGGTGGTGTGGTTACCCCATAAAATGCGTCCATTGGCGGCAAATTGACCTTGGGCATTTTGGCTAAGGCGCGCGGGAATAAAAGTGGCAATATCAGCTTGATTAAGGCGATTAGCCTCATGATCGATTTCGCCATCAAAATAGCTAATCGGGCGCGCCGTGCCTAAAATGCCATGCACATCTTGGTTGGAGGGAGACCAAAAAACACCGCCCCTTTGCTTATCACGCTTGATAAACATCGCGGCAGCAAAAGGACTTGCCGGTTTAACACTCCAACCACCCTCAACATTTGCCACCCGCACAAAGGGATCAATGAGATAACAAAAGCGTGAGGAAAAATCTGCACGATAGGCAAGGCTTTCTTCCGCATTTTTACCCCCCGTATCAAACACGGCAATCGCTTGTAGCTTTTCTGCCACTTGTTCCAAAGCATCTGCCACGGGGTTTTTACCATTATCAAGGCGCCCTGCACTATAAGCTGGTGCCAGTAAAATCCCAGGCTCTACCCCTAAATGACCACGCGCATGTTTCAGCGCATGCATACCAGTTAGGTGAGCATTTGATCCTACCATTTCCGCTTGTGTCTCAGTAATGGTTGATTTTTCTTCCACTCGCACAAGAATAATTTGTGCCTCAATCCCCTGTGCACACACCGCGTTGATGACATCAAGAGCCGTGCCTCTTTTTTTCTCAAGCTTTTTCAGTTTCTCTATCTCATGTGTGAAGAGAAGGACAGACTCGTTGAGGATATAGATCTGTGCATCAGCATCAGGGGCTGTAACAACCACACTAATGGCGGTTTGATCAAATGTTGCTTAAAAACGTGATTTTTTACATTGATTAACCCTATTGACCTTAAATTATTGTCAAATACACAGAGTTATTCTTTATTTTGATCTTTCCTTAATTCTGTAACGGGAACACCATTAATACCCCAATTGTCTGTCTCCACTTCATCAATCACTACAACAGTCGTTTTCGGATTTTTATTCAGAATATTAACTAATAATTGAGTTGCCCCTTCTATTAGTTGTCGTTTCTGTTCAGAGGTAACCCCTTCATTAGTAATTTTAATGTTTATGTAAGGCATAAGATCTCCATAATTTACAAATATTGTACAAAAAAGCTCAAATAAATGAACGCAAAAAGATTAAACATTAATACATAATAACTATGCATTTTAAAGCTCGTATCCACCGGTGAAATATGCAGGCTACTGGAAGCAAAAATAGCATTTATCGATACAGGAGAAAGGAGTTGAGCTGCAATAAAGAAGCAAATCCAAACCAAATAATCCGTAACCCCATAAGTTATCGATGACCCTAGTAAGGGAAATGCCAAACTAAATAGCACCATAGGGTGAATTCCTACTACACTGAAAATTGGCAATACGAAGAGAATACAGGCATAGCGCTGCCAAACAGAGAGTGATGCCAATGAGTGACTAAACGTCATCGGCAACAAAGGAATAAGCAAATCACAAGTAGATATTAGCAGGCTACAACCTAGCAACAACATAATTTCACTTGATATACTGCGTATCACTGCCACCAAAGGAGTCAAAAAATCAACACTGCGTGAACTCCCACGCTCAAGGACATATAGAATGCTCGCCGTCAACGCAATGCTTTCTAGTGCATTCAACCTGATAACTGTCAACGCAACGATAAATGTTAGCCAGAACAATATCAAAAAAATCCAAATTCTTAACCTCTCTCCTTCTTTATTCGCTCTCCTCTCATCGCAAATAATCGGATTAGCTAGCGGTACAACAGGAGAAAAGCACAACAACAACAAACTGAATAGAAAAAGTGGTATCCCAAAAGCAGCGGATGTGAATATTGGTGTTCTAGGCATAGCAGAGAAAACTGTTGCTGCACCGATGCTGGTTGGCATCAGTACCATTGTGATGCTCATCATCCGCATCACAATAGCGGCCAAATGGCGAGAGGGAAAAACACTTTTCTTCAAGGCATCAATCATTAGGGGGATAACCCCCAAACTCATCGGCCAAGCTAGGAACGCAGTCAGTATCGCGATGGACAGGGTAAGCGAACCCTTTCCATAGCGCATCAACCGTTCAGAGAGAAATTCTGAAATACGCCATATATTCATCACATGGCGCAACAATCCCATGGCGAGTAATAGCCAAAAGACATCAGTAAAACGCACAAGCACAGTACTAACATCAGGAAAGTGCCAACGCCATATCAGCACTAAAGTACAAGCCAACAGAATAGCCACACCACTGCGTGCATTCCCCTTCAACCACCAGTATGGTATCGTCAAAAGCAAATAACCGAAAACAGTCACTCCAGCCAATGGAATAAGAAACCAAGTTCTCATTGAGATAGATATAAGAAAAATGAATAGCATCAGCATCGCTATTATAGCGGATACGGAGGACATGCGTATCAGGAAGCTTTTTACATCATCAATGTACATTAATTGTTGAATCTTTGACTGAGTGGCGATTAAGAAGCTGCTCGTACATGTCAATGACACAGTGCCCTGCATCCCGCAGTGCACGCGAATTAACTAAAGGTCTAGGCAAAATATATGTATAAAAATTGGCCCCCTCTACTGGATTACCTACCACCCATAATGTATTTTGTACTTGTCCTTTAGTATTTATAGGATGCTGCTGACAGTCAATATCAATACCACCAGGATGATATCCTTGGTTGATAAATGGCCGGATGATACCCTGAGCAGCCAAATTTTTGATAAAAGGAGACTCATCACGCAACGGAGAAAAACTATCAATCTTGGCCGTGATCAGCACATCTCCATCAACTGAACTGTTTTCATCTTGGAAAACAGACTGAACTTCGAAACGGCTAGTACTAGCATTGAGAACAAGTTTAGGTGAAGGTCCGCCAGCCAAAGTCACGATACCAGCCTCCATCAGAGCCTTCAACTCTTGGTTTCGCTGCATCGGTGGGCCAACAGAAATACGGTTAAAGTTTGGATTAAAATATTCAATAAAGTACTTGTGAGATGAAGACGTTAACCCGCAAAAATCAATTGCTGAACGTAAGATATCACGGACATCTCGTAGCACATCTGTAGCAGCTTTCACTGGGCCATCAACATTACCTGCAGCGGAAGAATGAAGATCGTCCTTCAAATGCTCCATGAAGAATCTTGTATAATCCTTCAAAGAAGCAAATATTTTATTTTGATGAGGATACAGCAACGCTTGAATACACTGCTCGTCTTTGGAAGTAACAACATAGGTTTCAGGGTCTAGCCAGTGCCCCAGCTGCGTACTTCGATAGACATAACACATTTCTTTAAGCAACAGAGGTAAAAGCTGCGTTTCGAAATCCAGCTTCGGAGAACCGTTAGCAATGCTGGATTGCTTACGCAGATGATGTATTGCATCAAGAGTAAGGAATGATGGTATGTATTGCCCACTACCACCCTTTTGATTAATCCCGCGACTACTAAAAGGTAATGTTTGACGGGAGAATAGAGCTATCTTCGGTTCTTTGCCGCTTGGCATGTAATGCAATTGTCCAGCATTTTCAGTAAAAGTCCCACCGCGACCGTAAGTCAATTGCGACAAGACATCATAGCTAGTTAATCCAATTCCCTGCACCAGCACACAAGACTGAGATTGTATAGAATCCAACTTTTCAATTGGATAAGGATTCGAATAATAGTTCAAAAGCGCGTTTTTCATTTGATGACCAGCCACAAACTGTTGCAGGCTTTCATCATGCGATGAATATGTATTCTTACCGTGACCCGTGGTAATATAAACAAAATCTACACTGTAACGATCGCCATCTTCCAAAAGAATACCCGTTTTATTATCTTGGTGGATATGGAGATTGATAACTTTTTGTCGGATCTCCTTAATACGAATACCGGAAGGTAAATCTTGCGTGAGCTCTTGGTAAGCCCAAGACAGGTATTCCCCTAACAAACGACGTGATAAATAATCATTTTCTTTGATTTCTCTCCCAACATTATGCTCTGTACGAGAAAAAACACCGTTAATATTACGATAACCTTGTTGAATAGCCCATTGATAGAAATTCGGTCCCTTACGAATAGGCCCTACACCCTTAACTGTATCATCACCAAATAAAGTAATCTGGCAAGCGACAGTGTTAACCAATAAATGATCTGGCTGATGCACACTATGGGTACCGGTTCCCATCTCATTGGGATCAATCAATAAAATATCAATGTTCCCAGAAAATGGATAATGGGAATAAAGTGTGAGCAAGCGTTCGAGAATACTGATCCCACGAGGACCAACGCCCAAAATAGCGACTGTAGAGTGAAGCATTCTGTAATCTCCCCTATTAGAATAATTTGACTTTCACAAAATGTTTCAAAAAGAACGTAATAAATTCTCTCGACTTTTTAGTGAAGATTGCGGGTTTATGAAACGCCAACGACCTTTTTACAAAGACAATATTGACAGATTCCAGCAGCAGCAAAAAGCGCTACAGCACCACAGATAACGGAAAGCGCAATGGCATGTGAACCAAACTGTAAAAAACTCGTCAAGAGAGGTCCTAATATTTGGCCAAAACCGTAAGTTAAGGTAGCCAAGCCTAGCAGATTTATGCCATACGGCGCATACAAACGCTTAGCTAACGGCATAACTAGAGAGGTCGTCCCCATAAAAGTAAATCCAAACCCTATGCAACTGAGAACTATCAGTACAAGAGACTGGCTGAATAATGTCAGTAATACGCATCCTCCTTGGATAAGCAAATTGAGCATCAGACAACGTAAGACCCCCCACCGATGAGCTCCCCATAACCAAATGAAACAACTAGGAACAATGGCTATTCCGACAAACGACCATAAGTGGTTAGCGAGTAGTGGGAAATTAAATGTTTTCGCCATCAGAGGAAGATATGTCGCAACAATAATATAACCAAACCCAGCGAGCCCATAAATCAGAGCGAGTTCCCACCAAACGATATTTTCGTGTGCCAATGACTCATTACCAGCAAATTGAGACGCATCAACACGACGTGGAAATAAAATAAACAACAAAAGCAACAATACAACAGATATAAAACCAGCTCCAAACCAAATATTTTTCGCGTTCAGCGATTTACTCAAACCAATAATAACATACTCATTACCCAGTAGAATACCAACTCCCACACCTGCATAAAGCGAAGCAATAACCCACAGCTTGTGAGTATGCTGCATAACCGTAATAGAACCAAAAATCATCATTGCTGCACTTGCGATACCGGCAGCAAAGCGGATAAAGAAGACCAAGTAAAAGTTTGTTGTTAACGCCATGGCAAAAATAAGTGCACTTGTCACTATAGCTGCACCAAATAGCATGTAGGGAGCACGGGATATATTCCCAACTCTGCAAAACGAAAAAAACATACTCCCAACTAAATAACCGCCATAATTAGCACTAGCTATATAAGAAAGTTGCTTAAAGGTAAACAATCCTTCATCCAACATAACTGGAAATACCGGTGTATAGAAAAATCGCCCGATCCCCATCCCCAAAATCATAATAATCATACCGAATACAGCGATTTTGAAATAACGCAAATCTTGACGATTATTTTTTCCCCCCATTACTCTAATCCCTTAACTAATAATTCGCTCATCCGCATTCTATCTCATCAACAATAGCACTTATCTCAGAGAATAAAAGCCAATCTAGCCATTTGTTTAAGTAGACAGAGCAACATATTTAACGATTATTGTCAACATTACTGGATTAGTTATATGCATTTCATCGTTTTACGCCCTGCTCCATGGATGCTCTTCTCCCTACAAAGCTTTTTTTTCAGAAAAATAATGGCTGTAATTAAACAGCAATAACAACGAGGGCATCAATAAGCGTACCCCCCCTTTGAAAAAATACTCTCTCCTAAAGCTACCACTTCATCAGGTGCGACCAAAATATCCTCAAAGGGGTGCGTTATGTTCACATGGTGAACGCCTTCAACTATCAGGCGGCTTAGTATCCAACTTAAAGACAAATCACGCCCAAGCTTTTGCGCACGCGCCCATTCTGCTCTTAAATTCTGCTCCGCTCTTTCCAAAACAAAGGAGCCTTCATCCGGTAACAACCAAAAATCAGCAGAAACATTGATTATCCGCTGTACCGCACTTTTCACAAGGATGTGGTCATTGGTCATTTTAATATGGGGAGTAATCAAGAGCTGCTTGCACCTTTGCAATTAAAACCTCATCAGCCCCACCCCTAAGCGCTGTCACTAAAAAGTGCAATATGAATAAGCAGGCTTTTATCCTCACGATAAACAAAAGCATCTTTGACATGGATATCGCTTGAGAGGTCAAAATATTGAGTGCGTGGCGCTGTGCCACCTGTGGCTGTACCACCTTGTGGAATCTCCTTATCTATTCAAGCGAATGCGGCGGCGCAAACGCTCATCATCTTCATCCAAAAGGCGCGTGCCCCCATGAAAATCCCCCAAATGATCTAAACTTGTTCCACGCGCAAATGTGAGTAAATTATCTCGCGCTACTTCATTAATCCGCTGGCGCAACAGCAACTCTTCATAAGCGGCCGCTTGCAATTGAATGACCACCGGATCATAAGCCGTCTTTTCCACATTATAAGGAATATGATGCGCTGCAAAAAGCTCAGTCAAACGCGTGATCTTTTGCTCTAAAATTGCTTCAACAGAAAGCTCTTCAATAATTTGTGGGAGGGATAAAGGTTCAAACTCTGTCATCACCAACCTCTAAATTGAGGTGCATTGGCTCTTTGTGTGACCAATCCCCCAAATGCCCATCGGGATAAAAACACCCGTTAAAACAAAATGGAATGTGCCTTCACGCGTTGCTTTTGTCAGATCAATCCTCTGCAACGAAAACCCGGGCTCTCCACACTCTGGATCATCGAGTGCTTCAACAATTGCTTGATAAAGCTGCATCATCGTCGCGGGATCAGCATTGGCGTCTTGGAATGCTCCAACATCACATCCATAATGACGACGCAAAACCCGCGTCCCAATCCTTGTCGTCAGACATTTACGCAGTGACTGTTGGCAATGGTCCCAACCATATAAAAGAGAGCCATCCTTTTCGCTCATCCCGCACCGCATGCTTTAAGCACCCTTCATTGTCTTTGTGGTAGAAACAGTTGGGGGCGCAGAAACAACAGGGGCTGGTTTTTCAGCAATCTGACCAAGCAGCAACGGATATTTAGCCGCTTCCTCACTTAAACAAATTTCTTCACCTTTGCCCGGTGAACACTTACCTGCAACAAAGTCTGCATTGGTTAAAATAACATAAGTGTTCTCACGCATGATAAAAACTCCTTCATCTCAAAGAGGACTAGAGGTTGTGGAGGGACCCATTTTGACCCCACCGTGTTTGTGGCTTGCGCCAACAGATTTTTGATTGTGCTGCAAATCTTCTGCTTGAATCTGCACACTACCCGTTAATTCAACACGGGTTGATTGATGAGAAAGCACCAAACCTTGGCTACTCAAATGGATTTGGTTTTCCCCATGGGAAAGAATAAGCTCATCCTTCGTGATACGCAAAGTACCATAAGAGCCGTCACTTTTCTTTCCTCCTTTGTGCTGTAAGAGTTTTATCTCGTTGCTCAAGCGTGTCTTCTAAATGAATAACTTTTCGTTTCTTATCGAAATATTTTCCTCAGACTTTGAAGCCTGTTATTTAAATTATCAACTTCGTGATCGAGCCTTTTAACCTATTGATTTAATTTATCAATATGTTCATGATGTTTAGAAATCACTTCTAAATAATGTAATGCTTGAGACTGATCCTTAAGCTTATTTGCTTCATTTAATTCTCGAAAAGCCTCTGTTCTTTTCTCAACATGCTCAAATAAAGTAAAAACCTTCTCGAGCCGTTCAAAAATTGCAGCATTCCGTTTTTGCGTTATTTCATATTTATAAGTCAGTTGCTTGTTATTTGGCATATTTTTCAGCAATGCAAAATAGAGTGCCTGCTGTTCAAAAGCTATTCTCTTCAAGTCCTCTACCGCCCCCCCCAATATTTGCATTGTATCGTTCCATCCTCTCTCCGCATTGTCTTTTTCAAACTTTGCTGAATCCAACTTCTGAACCGCATCATCTCGTTCCTTAACAACTTGGGAACAAAATAATTTATCTATACCCGTATAGCCATGCGAGGTAGATAAAAGATATGTTAGCAAAAATATGATAAGCAATAAGCCTTCTCTCAACAGAACTTTTTTTGTAAACATTTTTTATTTTCTCGTATGCAATAAATTAAAATAAACAATTAAATTCGTATTGAAAAATTAATAATGAAATTTATTAAATCTATTTAGAATAATCTATGATAAAAATAAAAATGGATAAATTGTACACAAATTAAATACTCTACAAACAGAATAAAGCTATAAAAACTAATTTATTCAATAAAATAGTCGTATTTTTCTCTCTAGCTTTATATCTCTATAGGAGCAATTTAATCACTTTATAGGTGACTTTAAAATATTTTAATAGGATATTACAATTGCCTCAAAAATAATATTTTGATTAATAAATATATTAACAATTATAAAATGATGCGTATACAAAACGGATAAACACAATCAATGTAGTGATCAACCACTTTATAATATAGATTTGTTTGTTTTATCCGTATCAGCAATAAAAAAGTTTGTATTTTTTACATAAATTCAAATTTATTCATTTTTTATATTATATTTTATGCTATTACTTTTAAGTTAATAAAGATCATAGAATTTTAAACTGATGAGATGCTTTCTTTTCTCAATGTACGCTCATTAATATTTGATGTAGGAATATTTACTTTACATCATAAAAATGCATTTACAATAATAATATTTTATATAGGATCCTCCTCCCATGTAATGTGGTGAATAATGAAAACATCAATAACGAGGAGGAAATCATGGATCATACAGAATGTAACGAATAATTAAAGAAATTTACCTGAAATTATTTTTCAGGTAAAAGTTGGTTTGCTCTATAAGTGGGGAGGAAAAATGAAACAACAATATATTTTAGGGAAATACACACATGTTGTTGTTCGTGAAGAGGATGCTATTTTTGGTGCGGGTTCAAAGCAGTTTATTATCAATGATAAAAATTTTTGGGAGCACTTAGTGCTTATTGCAGCACAATGGATCAAAAAAAAGACAGTAGATGAAGTTTACAATTCACTATCGCTAATCATATTAAAAAAAGTTTTGACTGTGCGTTTGATTTTCTTGTTTCTAACCATTTTCTTGTCAAAGCTGAAACATCAGACAATATCCTCAATAATCGCTATTCCAGAAGTCATCTCCATTATCAAAGCTATGGTATGCATCCAACCTCCGTTCAGCATATCCTTTTGCAAAAAAGTGTTGTCATTTTAGGGTGTGGTGGGATTGGTAATCATGTATCAGCAATGCTTGCATCCTCTGGCGTTGGAAAATTGACTCTTGTTGACAATGATGTGATCGAGATGACCAACCTTACCAGACAAATTCTTTTTACTGAAGAAGATATCGGTCTTCCGAAAACAACTGTTCTTAAACGTGAGCTGATGCGGAGAAACAGCCAAATTGAAGTTCATGAATTACAAATGTTGATTACTGAAAAAGAGGATATCAACAAATTACCCAAAGCTGATTTATGGATCATTTCTGCTGATTCACCTGTTCAGCTAGGCCTATGGATCAATGAATGGTGTGTAAAAAATAAACAAGCCTATATAAATTCCGGTTATGTTAATGATATAGCTGTCTTTGGTCCATTTTACATACCTGGTAAAACTGGTTGTTACGCATGTAGCTCGTCTATAGGTAATCTTCCAGCAAAAAGTAATCATCTTATTTATGAAGCTTGTGTTATGATTAATAATAACTTCAAAGTTGCTACATTTCCTCCTGTTAATGCACTTTCAGCTGCCATGTGTGCTAATGATGCTCTTAAATTTTTGGGTGGTTATGGAAGCCTTCTTTCCACTGATCGCCGTGTGGGGATATGGAGCAGCCAACTTTTCACAGAAGAGCGTTCTCTAAAGAAAAATCCTCACTGTAAGGTTTGTGGAACAACACAATGAACAGACCACGCACCCTTGCTCTCAACTATGGCTCCTATAATGCTGTCCGCATGCTGATCGGCGTTTACCATGCGATTTTTTTAATGTCCATGGGAGTTAGTCTGGCGCAATTAGCTCTGCTTCAGGTTGTCTTTTCCACCACCATCCTGCTGCTTGATTTTCCCTGCGCTGTTTTATCTGACAGATATCGACGTAAATATTCCGTTATGGCTGGGGTCTTTATGACAGGAGTATTTTATCTTTTATGCCTTCAAGCTCCCAATATGACGGCACTTATTATTGCGCAAATTCTCTATGCAGCAGGCATTTGCATCATTGTCAGCGCCATTGACGGATGGATTTACCATTCTCTAGGCGATAAACAGGATCACTTTTCGCATTATGCTCATCTCTACCACCAAGTTAACTCTTTCGGAAGTATTCTCAGTGGAATTATAGGCATTGGAACGATCTATTACTCTGGACAATATTTTATGGGATATATCATCTCATGCCTCATGATGGGATTTATTTTTTTGATATTCCTTATTGTTCCAGAAGAAAAGAAAACGACAATTGAAACTTCCAAAACAAAAACAATCTTGCACAATGCCAAGGAAACGCTTTGGATTTTTCAAAATACAGTAGGAGGCGCATGGTTTATTTTCCTCATGTGTCTTTTTAGCGCTGGTATTCAGATTATTTATCATTTCTGGCAACCGATAATACTTTCAGGGGGAAAAATTAATCACCTCAACGGTTCGCAAATGCTCGTCTTGATGTGCTGCCATATTGGAGCCTTTTCAGCACAATATTTTTCAAATTTACTGATGTCTAAGTATCATGTTCTTGATAAAAAATATAAGAATTCTATAAAATATTTTTCCTTCTTTTCTGCGCTGATGTGCATAGCGCTCTATTTTTCAGTTCATAGTCATCAAACTGCTGCATCAGTCATCGCCTTCTCTTTAATCCATGGATTTATTTGCACTGTACCGATAGGGGCCAAAAGCTTATTTTTCTCAGAACTTAACCAAAAACAAACGCAGCATATTTCCGGTGTTGTTGGTGCTGTATCTTTTAGCGGAAGAATATTTTCAATTACAGTATTAAGTATTATTTCTTTTCTTCCTGCAAAAGTTTCTCCATCTTATTACCTAATATTACCGACCATTACTTTTTTCATGTGTGGTTTGGTTGTCATGAGATGGATGAAACACTCTCACAAGTCTCTATGAGAGGAAATTTTTAAAATTATCACCCACAGTGTTTTCTTCTAAAAGAGATCGATAATTTTTTGAGAGCATTGCCACATCCAACGTTCAACATACAATGAAAATATAAAGCAATATGTTGATTTATGATGATAATATAGCAAACTCGAATATTGTAAGATTCTTTCTTTTCAAATCTATTTTTATCGTTGAAACAATCAAAATCATTTTCTTGCATATCATAAGTGGAGAAAGCCGTATAAATAAAAACAATTTAGAAAGGCAAAATGCCTCTGATGAACTCCCATAATCAAAGTCTACCACAACACGGAAGCAGGTGTATAATACGCCTCTTTGCATCTTCATAAGTATACAAATGGCGTGGCACTATAAGACTTTATATGTCTCACAGAAACTTTTACGTTTTATACCATTTAAGAGGTGCCGTCGCAAAATGGGCTTATACACATTGAAAGATATCTCTTTAACAAAAGTGCATAAATTGGCAATACAAGTATATTTGTGTTTAGAACATTCGTTTTATATGAGAGGCATAATCCCAACGGGATAAACAAAAGCGTAAGACACATAATCTTCATTATTTAAAAGACACTGCCATAGAGATTTATGAAAATTATAAAACTGAATTAATAAGATGATGATAAAAATGGGAGCTCATTTCCACCTTTTTCGCTTTTATATTTTTTCAAAATTAAAAAGATCCTTCCGTTTTTAGAAATGACTCGCTAGCAAATATATACAATATTTTCTCCCCTATTTGATATATAAAAGCTGACATAACCGATAAAGCAAAAGCTTAGCAAAACAACATCATAAGATAATAAATGTGCCACCAAACGATTGGAACGATATAGGGAAGTCAAAAACACTTTTTGGAACAAAATCCGTAACATACCTAGCTTTACGGCCGCTTATTCTTACAAATGTTCATGCTGCTCCCTATATCCATAAAAATAAATAAGCAATCCTGAGCTAAAAAATATGCAACGTCAATGTAATGCTACAACAGAGCTTCGCTTTCCTTTATCAACAAAAGCATGCGAAATTTTGAAACAAACCCATCTTTCTCGCGATAATTTTTTTCCACAACTGATCATATTTCCTTTAATATAAATTGGCATAACGATTTACATAAAACATATTGCGCTTAAAACATCCCCCTTTGGTTTTGCTTTAGTTTACGCCATCAGAAAAAAGTTTTTGTAACTTGTTTCATGAAACATAAAATTAAAAATCAACACAGGAATTAAGAAAATGAGCAACCACACGCGCTGCTAACGCAGGTATTACAATTTCGCAAATAAATTTAGATGGAAGAAAGATAAAATAGCACCACTCTATACCAAAACAGCCGATAGAAAACGTCTAGCAAGAAAAGCAAATGGGAACAAATCACTGAAAATAAAATTCCCACACACAATCGACTGCTTTTATAACAATAGATGGCGGAGAGGAAGAGATTCGAACTCTCGAGAGCCTTTTGAGCCCTACTCCCTTAGCAGGGGAGCGCCTTCGACCACTCGGCCACCTCTCCAACAGAGAGGCATAAATGGTATCAACAGAAAGTTCAAGACATTTTCGATTTTTTTCCCAAATATCTGAAATTTTTCTCCTATTGAGCCCATAGGGATAAAAAGTTAACAAAACAAAAATTGTGTCTTTTTTACCACATTATCTCGAATAGTACATGTATACATTACAAAAAGGTAATTTCATATTTGAAACTCTAAAAAGATTAGTATAGCTAAGGTAACAAGTGCCGCGTATTTTACTTATGTCTTTGTCCTTAATGCGTTAGGTGAATGATACTCTTTAGAAGAAGATTAAACGGACCTCGGAGATCTTATATGAATATTAAATCCCTCTTTTTAAGCTCTACAGCAGCTTTTTTAGCAATTTCTGGAGCACATGCTGCTTCAACAGTTATCGCCGAACCCGAACCTGTAGAATATATTCGCGTTTGTGATGCCTACGGAAAAGGATATTTTTATATCCCTGGAACAGACACCTGCATACGTTTATCAGGAAATGTTCGTACTGATTTTATAGGCGGTGATAATATCGATGCAACAACCGAAACTGAACTGAACAACAAAAGAAAAACCTATGGCGCATCATCACGGCTCACCCTTGTTTTTCAAGCAGCTTCTGAAACAGAAATGGGAACACTTCGTTCATATGCAAGAATTTTCTCAAGCTGGGGTGATGGTACTAACAAAGCTGGCGCAACACTCTCCGCTGCTTACATTGAACTGGGTGGTTTTCGCGTAGGTCTTGATGACACAATTTTCAACAGCTGGACTGGTGATTATGGAAATGTTCTCAATGATGACAGCATAGCACCTGCCGGCACAACACGCACCAATTTTATTTCCTACACCTTTAATGGTGACTCCGGTTTTTCTGCTATTATCGGAGCTGAATTAGGCAATAATGCAGATGCTCTTCCTGGAACAGCAGGATACTATATTGATAAAGATAATAAGCTTGTTTCTATCACGAAGGATACTCCTCTTCCAAGTAAAGCAATTAAAAATTACACACCGAATGTGGTTTTGGGTATAAAGTTTATGCAAAAATGGGGTGGTTTTTCAGCGGTTGCAGCATATGATACTTACTACAAAAAATGGGCTGGAAAAGTACGTGCAGATTTCAATGTCAATGATCGTTTCAATCTATGGGTAATGGCTGGTTATAAAAATGGACTTGATTACTACACAGTAAATGAAAATGATGAGTTATCACGAAAAAGCACAACGATTTATGCAAACTGGGGCGGTAAATGGGCTGCTTGGGCAGGTGCCACTTACAAACTCACTCCAAAGGCAAATTTGAATGCACAAGTCTCTTATAGTGCTGTAAAAACTTTTGCAACTTCTGTAAATATTGCATACACGTTGGTTCCAGGATTTGTAATTACACCTGAATTAACCTATGTTAATTGGGATGATGATCGCATTGTGACGGATAAAAATAATGATGAAAAACATTTATTCAATAAAAAAAGTGCTTTTCAAGGTATGATCCGTTTACAGCGTTCATTCTAATCCTATTTAAGCTACAACTTTTGAAACCTAGCAACTTATGTTGCTAGGTTTCATTTTTGAAATTAAACATCATAAGCATCTTTCTTGATACTTATTTTCTTGTCTTTTTGACAAAAATGACTGACTTTCACAAAAATATTCTCATAAAATTAACCTGATGTGCTTGATAAGAACACTGCATACGTGGTGCTTACACATCAATTCAAACAATCTCTTGCGTGCCCTTTAAAGGTGAACAAATCCCTTCGCTTTATTACCAAATTGGTCTTTCTTGGTAATTTACTTTTAACCTTTGTTAATTTAGGTCATGATCTTCTCAGATAAATTCTACACTGAACAGATAAAATATTGAAAAAAACAAGATATCATTGTGTTTTTGATATGCATGAATGTGTCTTCTATTAACATCCTAAAACACAATATTTTACAACACTGCAACGCATTAAAAAACTTAATCATCAAGAAGCATATTGTCAAAACGATGAATATATCCTCCAAAACAATAAAAGAGACAATAGATATATCTTCAAAAAATGAATTGACCTCTTCCCCTTCTAAAGAATAGAGACTCCTATCAGGAGCAATCTGTAAACGACCCACCTTTTCTTGAATCTGCATCACATTAATTTATAATGACAATTTATTATTTTGCATGTTGGATAAGAGTTCCGAATATCGTAAAATTCCCCATTTCAGACCTGTTCCAGTTGAATCAACCAAAACCATTCACTGGTACACGACAAATGGAGAGAGCCATGTGAATAAAAACGAGTAAAGAAAATCCTCTTATGAATCGTTTTAAGTTCCAAAGGCTGTAGTAACATTGAGATCTGGCAAAGTATATGATGGTGCTAGGCACTTTTATTAAGCATAAAAAAAATGAGGATACACTTCATAGAGGATTTTAGATTATATTCTTTATGAACGTCACTGTAAAATATGTGTTGTGATACAGACTAAAAGACATTTCTTTAAAACAAGCATGTAAATATACAATACAAGGCCATTTTGATTGAAGCGTTTTATCTTGCGTAAGGAACATGCCATCATATACGCAACATCTTGACTTTACTCATTTTTAAAGGAAGAAAAATATAAGCACAAAGAAACAATAAAATTTAATCTCTGCAAATCATAGAGCTTTCTGTAGAGTTATGTTTCCATAAAACGCCTTATACCGTACATGGGATTTTTTACACGATTAATGCTCTTTTTTACATAAAGCCCATTGGCAAAAAGAAGCCTCTCTTGATAAGAAAAAGGCTTACACGTAATCATATTTTCAATTAAAAGGATTGAATTCACGGAAAATACTTATCAACCAATGCATAAAGAATTGCTGCTGTTTCAACATCTAGAATCCCATCATAATTTTCTTGACGAAAATGAAGTTGGAATGCTCGGATCAAATCTTTGTATCCTATTTGGGTACACGCAGCAGAAATGTCATATCCATAACATTTTAGCTTCGCCGAAACATCTTCTTTGGGTGGCAAGTTCTTAGAGAATTGCTCTTGATAATGACTTTTTAGTTCATCATCATACCATGCTCCTATACCTGCCCTATAAAGTTCTCTCCATGGGAAAGCTGCTCCTGGATCACTTTTCCTTCCAATGGCAATATCACTATGTCCCACAACATCAGTTGGCATAATATCGGGATACCGTTGAAGAATATTCAATGCAAGCTCCTTAACGGCATCAATTTGTATTGGATTATAAGGAGGAAATATCCCCCCCTCATCATGATAAGCCATAAAATCAACTGTCTCTTCTGGAGACTCAGAATGACCAGTCGCTAAATTAACGATTTCAATCCCGATAGATGCATCATTGAGATGACTATGCCCAGCCCATGAACTCACACCCGCATGCCATGCACGCTCATTTTCATCGACCAGATTAAAAATACGCATATCCTTAAAGCCTGCCTCACGATATGTCTGCTCTGAAGGATCAGGAACAAGGTAGTGTGCACTAACCTTTTCTCCTGTAAGCGCCATAATCGAGGATTTAAAATCAAGAGCCGTATAATGCATGACGAGAAAACGAACGCGACGATTAAAACTCTTGACAGAACGATAACTGTTGTAATCAATCTGATACATAAAAGCCCTTTCTTTTTTGCTAAAAAAGACCACTGCGCATCACAACAGATAGGACACGAACTTTAAAAAAATTGCAATAAACTTCCCATCTAGATACTAAGAATTACGCCTAAAATTTGTTCATCAAAAACATTGACACTCTTATCAACAATATAAGACACATTTTTATTCTTCCCCCACACACGTGTAAAATGTTTTTAACCACATTCACAAACACACCGCATTAAATATTTTCCTCAAATAAATTTCTAAAAATTACCAATCGAAAGGAAAACAAAAGCATAAAATGATCACTCCTTAAATTTTCACGTCTTACAGAAAAAATAGTTTTTCCTGTTATCAAATTGAAAAATATCGCCCCTCGGAAGCGAACTCCCGACTATCGCGCAATCACACAAAAACTTAAAGGAAAAATTTTATGAACTCTTTACAGCGATTTATTATCAGATAACTGAATGGCACATATTCGCAATAAACTGAACATATTTTTCAATAAAATTTGCAAAGTTTTCCTGTAAATGACACGACTTCTTGTCTTTTCACAACATCACTTTTTGATTTACAAAGAATCTCAATTATTTACAACGCTTGAGGCACATGACGTCTCTGAATTCCTTGTCATCAGCTCCATGAAAGATAACATATTGATTTATAATAATAATTAATCATTATAAATATTGAATGTAGCAAGCCTAATATCGTTAAGTTTTTCTTAATCTTGAATCAATCAAAGTCATTTAATTACACATTAAAAGAAAGATTAACCTATAGATAAAAACCACTTAAGAAAAAGATCGAAATACTTCTTATAATAGAACGTTCAATAATTTGAGCAATATTTTTACGTCCCCATAGAGGTTCATTTGCTTTTCTCAGTTTGTAAAACTCTTTTTAAAACCAACCAAGCTGCATATTCTTGTAAGACGGCACCTAAAAGTGGTCGCGTATAGGGAAAAGTTACACGATCATCATCATAACCTTTCATCCGTATAGTCATCGTGGCATGTCCAAGGCTTTCTTCTTGATTTTCTAATGTCTCGATAGAAGGTTCTAGGCTCACTTCAACCTCAAGCTTTGGAATATTTTTTGTACTTTTTTCTATGGGCTGAAAATATTTTAAAAGCCGCGGATCATTGGAAGACCAATGAACCTCTGCATGCATCGCTAATTGTTTACAAGTAGTAGTCACTTCTGCACCAACCAAATAGGGGTGAAAATGATTTTCAAATTCTTCCACGAAATGTTGTTCCAAGGGCGCTTCTGATTGACCAACAAGCTGTACAAGAACATAAGGACTTTTCCATAAAAAATGCCGTTCAAATGGCTCATTTTCAAGATGACAATCAACCCACTGCGCAATGGTACTTTCATCAATTCCAATCAAAGTCCATGCATACCCCGCACGCGATACAGAAGAATATTTTTTCTTATTTTGTTCTAAATAATTCTCTAAAAGTGCAAGAGCCTGTGATGGTGGACCAGGCAAAACAACAAGCGTACTTCCATCGCAAGAGAGATAAAACCCTGGTGCTGTACCCGTAGGATTATCAAGCACGGTTGCTGTCTCAGGAAACAATGCTTGACGTGCATTACTCTTATCCACCAAAATCCCTAATCGTTGTAATTGACCTTTTATTGTTTGCCAAACATCTTCGTGATGTAACAAAGGCTGCTGCACGGCTTTTGCAACCGCATCACGTGTTATGTCATCTGATGTTGGTCCCAATCCCCCACTGATAATGATAAGATCTTCTTGTCCAAGACAAGAAACAACAGTTTCACTGATTTGCTGTAATTGATCAGCACAAACAAAATGACGTGTGACTTGAATATTTCTCTTGTTTAAGCTTTGGCTTAAATCTTGTAAATTCGTATTCAAATATTGTCCTGAAAGGAGTTCATCACCAACGGTAATAATTGCCGCATGACCAACAGAGACAGGCTTCACAAGAGAATTGCGAACAGCTTCAGCCATTTGACGGGTAGAGGCTACACCTCCTAGATCGTAAGATACAGTTTTTCCAGCACGAATAACCTGATCAACACTCTCAGATAATTGTTTTGCTTCATCTTTAAAGCCTAAATGTTCTAAGAGTAAAGCCGTGGTATAAAGCATCGCAGAAGGATTTGCTTTATTTTGTCCAGCAATGCGCGGTGCACTCCCATGAACCGGTTCAAAATAAGCCATTTTGCTTCCCACATTCACATGAGATGCAAGCCCCAATCCCCCCATGATTCCAGAGCCAAGATCAGAGAGAATATTGCCAAACATATTTTCCGCAACAATCACGCCAAACTGCTCTGGCTTCGTTACAATCCACAAAGCAACCGCATCAACATTATGAATATCTGCTTCAATTTCCGGATAGTTTTGCGCAATTTTCTCAAAAATTTCTTGAGCAAACTGACTACTTTCCGGCATAACATTGGGCTTATCAGCAAAAGTAACGCGCCTCAAACCATATTTCCTTGCATAAGAAAAAGCGTATTCAAATAACCGCTCTAAACCAAAGCGTGCCTGCAAACGGACTGTCCACGCAGCTTCCTCAAGCCCATATTTTGTCAAATTGGGATGCCTTAACCAAACGGCTGTTTCAGGAGTGATACCCCGAAAATCCAATCCAGCATAAAGACCTTCACTATTTTCTCTGATAACACAAAAATGAAAAGGTTTTTTCGGACCAAAGATGTATCTTATAGGGCGTATATTTGCAAACAACCCTAATTTTTGGCGAAGCTGAAGTACAGGAGAAACATAGGCAAGGTTTTTCTCTTTTAAATGCGGTTCCAGTTCTTTTAAAGCCTCTTCTTTTTCTTTGCCGGTCACAGCTCCAAGTAAAATCGCATCACTCTGAGTAATTTTTTGCCAGGTCTCTTTTGGAATAGGATCTCCTTTCTGTTTCCAACATTCAAAACCAATATCACCATAAGTCAATTCAATCGGCAATTGGAATTGCTCCAAGACCATCAATGCAGCATCACAAACCTCTGGACCTATCCCATCACCAGGTAATACAAGAACTTTCTTTTTCATAACTCATCAATCCACTCATCAATGACTGCATCTGTCATAGTAGGATTATCCTCCCACAAACGCGTACCAGCACCAGAGATAATCTTATATTCATGGTTCAGATTATGACTTTTCGTCTGATTATCTACCGTTGCAAGTTGTGACTTTTCCCCTACCAAAGATAAAAATTTTCCAGTGTATTTGATAATCTCATCTCTCGCATCCATCGCCAATAAGAGTTTAAACCCTCTTGTCATGCGTTCAATTGCCACGCTTTTTTGTTCATCAGAAATCTCCAATAAAACTCTTTTTTTCATAATGCCAGAAGGATGCATAAAACCATTGAGTATTTCCAAAGCTCCTAACAAATCATTATTTTCTAAGTAAACAAGAATATCTCCAAGGCGCCGTTTCAAAACCTTATCAGGATAGCCAGGTGCATTCACAGCAAGCACAGCTTGAACATTGGGAAGCCGTGCTGCCAATATTTGTACCAACATTCCAGCCATAGAAAATCCCACAAGCACTGCGGGCTTTTTAAAATAGCTTTTAAGTTTTTCTTCTATAAAAGATAAAATGTCTACAGCAGAATGATTGAGAACATGAGAACTCTTAGGAAAAAGAGAAAGCGTATCCAGCAGAGTGACAGGGAATCCTTTTGATAAGCATAGCTTTGTCAATGGAGAACAAAACACACCACCATCCCAAATTGGCATTACAGGAGAAAGAATAATAATAGGAAGGCTCATTGATCAATTCCTCCCCTTATTTTAAAACATGCATTAGAGCCAAAACTTTTCCCACCCAATATAATGAAAATATGTTGAAACTCTAGGCTCATACTCCCCCCCATCATTATCGATTTGTTAAACTCAAACTAAGCTTGTAACAAATTTTAAACCCATTCAATCCAACAACTTAATAAAAAAAATTCATCTAATGTACAAGTGCCCCATTTGTGTAAAACATCAAAAGCATTTCCGCATAATGCTTTCTTTTTATCATTTCACTCAGCTTATTTCTGAGGTCATAAACTCACGGGCTTTTTGAATATAAATGATAAAACCAATCACGCAACACACAGCTAACAAAGTGGCCATAGCCCGTGGGCTATGGCCAGAGATTTTTCCGATAACCGCTGCACTTAGCGCCGCACTTCCTAATTGCAAAGATCCCATAACACCAGAAGCCGCTCCAGAAGCTTTCGGATGCGATGAAATAGCCAACGCTGTTCCTAGCGGCAATAAAAAACCATTACCAAAAGTCAGAACAGCAATAGCCATAAAACTTGTCACAAGGGGCCATGGGCTTAGATACATTTGCACAGCAAAAAGCACGCCTCCTATAACAAAAATAATGTATCCTCGACAGACAGTCTTTTCCATAGACTCGCGTTCAAAAAACCATCGCGCCAAAAGATTTCCCAAAATATAGGGCAGTGAGACACCAATATAGCTATAACTAATGTGTATCGGTGATAGACCCAAAGTCGTGAGTAAAAAAGGCGATTCCACAATATAAGCAAAATAAGCTATGTAAGAAAAACACGGAATAAGTGCATAAAAAATAAATTGTTTATTTCTAAAAACGCCTAAATATGCCTTCATCAATCCTACAGGAGAAAAATGCTGCCGTTTTTGAGGGGGCAGAGTTTCCGTTAGCACAAAACAACACAGCAAAATGGTCAAAAATATAAAAAAGCTTAAAAAGATAAAAGTTGCCTGCCAATGAAAAGCTTGTATCAAAAGTCCACCAATGAAAGGTGCAAGTGCTGGTGACATTCCAATAAAAGGGAAAACAATCAAATAAAGTTTTCCGGCTGCTTTTTTATCCAACAAATCATTGATAATTGCACGACTTAAGACAAGTCCCGCACAAGCACCAAGACCTTGCAAAAAACGTAACACAAGAAAAGCGTGAATATGAACCGTATAAATCGCACCAAATGTTGTAAATAACCATAAAAATAAGCCCAATAGAAGTGTTTTTTTACGCCCAAAATTATCACTCAGCGGCCCATAAATGAGCTGTCCAAGTGCCAATGCCAACAAAAAAACTGCCACCGCACTCTGAATTTGAGATTGTGTCACTTGATAATATTGACGCATCTCACCCAGTGCTGGTAAAAAAATGTCGGTAGAAATCAAACCTCCTGTTGATAAACATACAATAAGTATAATGAATGGTAATGTATATTTATGAATCATAAAGAAAATCACACTTTTAGTTAGAGATTAAATAGTATTTAATTAAATATAACAAATATAATTATATTTTATGCTTATACATACAAATAATAATTATTAAAAGTGTTATTATTTTACTTTGTAAAAATATTATTTTTCTTATAGACAGCGTTTTGTTTTACGGACTTCATGGGACAAAAAGTTATCCCCTAAATAAGCTTTCCTGTACACACATCTTGCTATAACACACATCAACCTTTTTCAGAAACATCATAGATAAAATGCACTGATATTACATACCTTCTCCGCGACAACAATGGTATTCTCATACAATATCGAGTGAAATGAATCTACAAAATTCAAGGAAGAAAAACGGTCTATTGACGGCTCTACTCCAAAATTACGACCGTACAAAGCCCACTTCTAACACAACAATAGCTTGAAAACCCTATCAACATAAACCTTTATTGTAAAGAATTTAGGTCTATCAGCTCATAGAGTATAATGACACCCCTGCAAAAAAACAAATATACTTTGCTCATTGCATGAAACTTTTTACTTAAGATAAAAAATTAAAAAACTGTATAACATATTGATAAATATAATACTGTAATTTAATATATTTTTATTTAATTGACTCATAGGAGCTGTGAATGTGCATAATAGAAATAACACGCGTCCCATTACTGATACCCCTTACAGTTGAAGGAAAAACATATACAGAGATTAGTTTACGACGTGCAAAAGTTAAAGACTTAAGAGAAATAAGCAAAAAGGAAGGGATCAAGCAAACAATAGAAATGATTGCCTGTCTTTCGGGATGGTCTTATGATATGATCAACAAACTTGATGAGCATGACTTTTCAAATATCAAAGATATTTTGGACTCCTCAGTAAAAAAAGCGCTCGACAAAATAATTAGCATCAGTAACGATATTAAAATGGCTTTGAAAAATCCATTCATAAGCTATGTCGAAAGTTTTATCCATAAAATAAAAACACTCATGGGAAAAATAATGAATGTCTGCATTTTCAGCAACACCATGTTGGAAAAATGCAAAAACAGTTTGTATAAAGATATATTTGAAACAAAGGATATAAAAAACATAAAAGAAGAAATCTTTAGCGACTATACACCAATAACAGTGCATAACCCTTCTAATACACCGATTCAAATGAACATTATAAATTACGGTACCTTCATACAAAATAGTCCATCAGAACATATGCATATTGCATCTCATCCCAAAACTGAAAACACAACAAAAAAGCCAATTTTGGATATAATCTTAAAATTGTCAGACATTGCCTCAAAAATTTTGAATCTGCCTTCTTGGTGTTGGGAGCTTTTACTTAAAAGATTGAAATAATTTTTCGAGCATCGTTTTGATATAGAGCAATAAGAGAAGGAAAAACAGCTTAGAACACTAATGTTTCTTCCTTCTCTTTTATCTCTCATAGCTTTTTGAATTGAATACTTTTGATATTTATTTTAAATAAATAATTGAGGCATTCTTTTAATTATAAGTACATATAAAAAAATAAAATTTTAGAAGACGCGCTGTTTTTACAAAAAAATGAAATAATAAAATAAAGACTCTAGAATTTTAAGTAATGATCACCGTCCTGTTTTCGATGTTTTCTGTCCTTTTTGGCGCATATCTATTCACTTTTGGAACATAATTGGCAAAAAGACATTGTATCTCCAGCATATTCAAGGAGATAAAACATGGAAACTCGCATTCCTGAAGACACACCATTCGATACGAATTTTCTAGGAGAAACATCTCTAGAAGAAAAGTATCCATTCTTTCACACACCCATTTCATGGTCCGCAATCTTTGCGGGA
>NZ_JACX01000020.1 GCF_000518085.1 Bartonella grahamii ATCC 700132 | reverse complement strand
TTATAATAAATTTTAAATATAAATATTTATATAGAAATAAAATAATTTTTAAACTATTAAAATATTATTTAAATATTAAAAATATATTTAAAATTTACATTTAAATATTTATATTTAAAATTTATTATAAATAGAAAAATATTTTCATAGAATCTTTTTTTATTGTAGATAGCTATTAAGATATATTTTGTTTAGAGCTGTATTTTTAATTTTGCTAAAAAATTGAATATAAATTTTGGGGGGCGATTTTAGATAAAATTTCATGTTTTATTAGTAAACAATATCAGTGAAGTTTATAGAGAATTCTTCACAGAATAGCGCATTTCTTATCCTATAATGCAGTAAAATACTGTTGTTTAGAGTAGTGATATAAAGCATATAAAATTTTACACATTAAGTATTTTTAGAATGTGTGGTGAGTATTTGGGGTAGGGCTAGCCCATAGAGCCTTATGTAGGTGAATCATATAAGTGGTCAGCAGGCATCTCTCTTAACAAAGTCGGATTGTTTACAAACCCAGACTTGCGAGGAATCCTCGTCTTTTGAGGTATGAAGGAGGAGATTAAGTAGAAAAAGGGTAACCTTAGTTACCCTTTTTTGAGATGTTTTGTATAGATTTTATTTGTTCTTTGGAGCTATTTTTTTTCTTATAAATATAAAATACATTATACCTAGGAAAATAAACCAAAAGATACTGTATTTTAAAGCTGTTAGGGTATCATGTTCTAATGTCAATAAATAGAGCATGAAAGCAAAAAAGACTAACACGATCCCGCACATAATGATACCTCCCGGCATTTTGTAGACGGATTCAGCATGTAGATGAGGGTGATTGCGACGATACACAATATAGCTAATCAAAATGACGGACCATACGAATAAAAATGCAATTGCTGAAATGCTTGTCACAATTGTAAAAGCACTTATGATGCTTGGAGATGATGATGCAATTGTGTATCCTACTAAAATACATAGGCAGGAAAAGAACAGAGCATTGGCTGGAACATGGTATTTGGAAAGCTTCCCTAAAATTGGAGGAGCACCTTTTTGTGTTGCAAGCCCATATATCATGCGGCTAGTCGAAAAAATACCACTATTTGCTGAAGAGGCAGCCGAGGTGAGAACAACAAAATTGACCAAACCAGCAGCTATTGGAATGCCTGCAAGCCAAAACATGGAGACAAAGGGACTTTTTTCTGGAACAATTTGATTCCAAGGTGTAACGGACATAATCACAGCAAGAGAAAGGATGTAAAAGAGCACAATACGCACCGGGATTGCATTAATTGCTTTAGGGAGAACTTTTTTAGGTTCTTTAACTTCAGCTGCCGTTGTTCCCGCAATTTCTATACCAACAAAAGAAAAAATGGCAATTTGAAATCCAGCAAAAAAACCTGTAATTCCTCGCGGGAAGATATTTCCATCGTTCCATACATGGTTAAGAGAGGCAACAGTACCATTTGGAGAGGTAAAGCCTGTAGCGATCATATAAAATCCAACAATAACTAATGCCAAAATTGCTACGACTTTGATAAGACCAAACCAGAATTCAAGTTCACCGAAAAATTTTACGGCAAGGAGGTTAAGGATTAAAAAGAAACCAATGCAAGCAAAAACAACAATCCATGGATTAAGTGTTGGCCACCAGAAATGCATATAGTTAATGATAGCAATAATATCTGCAGCCCCAGTCACAACCCAGCTTAACCAATAGTTCCAGCCCACAAAGAAAGCGATTCCCGGTCCTAGCATATCGGTTGAAAAATCAATAAGGGATCGGTATTGTGAATTAGAAAGCAATAATTCTCCCATAGCACGCATTACAAAGTATAGGGCACATCCAATAATAGCATAAACGAGTATGATGGAAGGGCCTGCTACACTAATTGTTTTTCCTGATCCCATGAAGAGACCTGTTCCAATCGCTCCACCGAGGGCTATAAGTTGTACGTGACGGTTATCTAGGCCACGTTGTAGTTTCATCTGAGGACCATCTTTTAAATTTTGTTTACAGTTCATTTTTTGGGGGTTCCCTTTAATTATTTTGAGATTAAATTACACTGAAAATGCATCATTCTGTATCGAAGCATGATATAAATGAGGTGTAAAGAAAAAAAACGTTTTTTATGATTTTGTGTGGATAAAGACAAGAATATGGTTTTGAAAAAAGAGGATATTTTCCTCTTAAATAACGTAACAGATATTTGAATAGGGAGTTTTTAATTGTTATTATTCATAATGGTGAGAGTTTTAATTTTGGCTCAAATAGCGCTCAAGAGTTCTCATCTTAGTTTAAGAAACAGTTCTTAATGATAGAAAATTAAAATTATTTTTAAAATCACTTTTTTGTTTCATGAAAAGAGGAATATCATAGCTTATTTCTTCTAAAGTGATGAATAAGGATTTTGTTTAGATATTGATAACATTTTATAAAAGGTTGCGAGAAATTCACATCGTTTACACAAAAATCCTTGAGACTATGATAAAGAAATGCAGCGCAATTCAGTTATACAAAGAAAAAAACTGGGGATTGTATAAGCTCTGTTAGAGGTTGAGCTGTTCATCGTGAGAGACAGAATCAGAAAAAGATTGCTCTATGTAGCTTTGCAATTTGTTATCAAAAGATAAAACTATCCAAAGAGAATGAAAAAAGAAAACAGAGATAAAACTGTTCCTGTCGCTATATTAATCGCACCTTTTATCCGCTGCTTTTTTAGAGCGGAGCTGGCAAATGATATAAAATGGTCATTAAAGTAAACCATGCAAAGATATTGAAAGAATGTATTGTGATAAGTTCAAAGCCTTTTTTAATTCCACCGCCAGAAGACAAAAACTTCGGGAAGGCCGCTATGTAAAATATTGATACTTTGGGATTTAGTATTTGTGTCAAAAAACCGTCCATATAGCTGGTGAAAAGTTTTGTTTTACCAATAGCACTCTTTTTATTCGTTGAACTTCTTTCTTTTGAATTTAAGCTGTGTATCCCGGATTTAATCGATTTAAAGCCCATGTATAATAAAGTGCTGCCACCCATGAGTTTTACTAAAAGAAACAGTGTTTTGTTGTTGAGAATGAGCGCTGATACACTTAGGTATGGAAAATGCCCCATGCACATATGTTGCTGTACACAATCCTAAAACGTTTACAAATGCGTTCTTTCTTCCTAATCTCGTTGCCTTATCGATGATAAGGGCCATATTCGGCCCCGGTGAGATGACTAAAAAAATGAAACAATGAAAAAGGTCAGTATTTGATGATTCATTTTACTTTTAGCTCTGAAATTAATTGATTTTCGAGATACAATTCTATTCTGTCAAACTGAGAAAGTTTTCCGACACCCTGTGGAGTGCCTGTGTATATGAGATCACCACGTCTTAGCTGAATGTAGTGACTTAAAAATGAGATTATCTTTTCAAAGCTAAAGATCATATTTTTCGTATTGCCAACTTGTCTTGTTTCGCCATTCAACTTCATTGCAAAGGTTATTGGGTTGTTTATTTTTTCCTTGTTTATGAAGTCAGAGACGTATGCAGCGCCTTTAAATCCTTTCGATAAAAGCCAAGGAAGCCTTTTTCCTTTCAGTTTTGTTTGCAAATCCCGCGCTGTGAGATCAAGACCTATTGCTACGGCATCATAGCATTTTTCTGCTTCTTCCTCCGTGACCATGAAAGCGTCCTTTGAGATTTTGAGCACAATTTCAGTTTCAAAATGGATTTCTTTGGAAAAATCAGGGAGATAAATTTCATTGCCTAAGATGAGTGAACTGTTTGGCTTGCTAAAGATAACAGGTTCCTCTTCAACAGTATTGCCTAGTTCATGAACATGTTCAACATAATTGAGTCCAACACAGTAAATGTCATTTATCATAGGAGCCCTCCAAATTTTTAATTTTTTCTTTGTATAGGCAAGAGAGAACTTTGCAAACAACATTTTTTCTTATATCGTGTTGTGCGTTTTCTGAACAAGAGGCATTGTGTGGGTTAATGACTAACCACGATGACAGCCCTTGGCATTATCTCTCTTTTGAAGAGTACCTAATCTTACAGTCTTTGAGAGACAAGAAACACTGCTTTCATTTTGATTGCTAATCGCATGAAATTCCTTTAGTACTTTAAAGGTATTTTGGTCATCTACGCAGCGATCAGTAGGGTCTGAAAACCCTAAAGTTCGATCATAAAAATGAGCCCACTTTGTGGGTGTATCGGAATTCTGGGAGATTTTGCTATGTCCAAGTGCGATGAGCACTAAAAGCAAAAAGGCTGATTCAAACTCAGTACTTTCAGGCTTCCAGAATACGAATGCGAGGGCGCTCGCACCTGCACAAGTCCCCTTGCGCTCCTTTGCGGTATGTTCTGATACATAAGTTGGCAAGCGTCGTAAAACACAAGATAATGCTGTCGAACTCGATGTTTCAGATCTCGCTCTACCAGCTACCAACTGATGCTCAAAAACTTTGAGAAAAAGCAAATAAAGTCTTAGCACATGCAATGACCGTGGTGTTTGCTACTTACCAATCAATCCAAGTGATTGCGGATGAGCAAAAGGAATGTGATTTATCCGAATTTGATCTGATCATTTGTGATGAAGTACACCGTACGACTGGGGTTGTGTTGGGAACAGACAAACGTGAATCTGAATTTATCAAGGTTCACGATAACAGCATCATTCGGGGTAAAAAACGTCTGTACATGACAGCAACCCCAAAGATCTTTACCGATATTACCAAAAAGCAAGCCAATGAGATCAATGCCGTTCTAGCGTCCATGGATGATGAAGAGCTCTATAGAAAAGAGCTTTATACCTATACTTTCTCAAAAGCCGTTCAGAATGAATTGTTCGCACCTTATAAGATTATTGTCTTGGGTGTTAATGAAGAGGAAGCAAGTCAATCTATTCAACATCTAATGACAGATGAGAATTATGAACTTATTCTTGATGATAGAACAAAGATCATGGGTTGTTATCAAGCTCTTACCAAAATGGATCTGAAAATTGATCTTGGAGATGATACAAGACCCATGCATCGGGCTTTGGCTTTTTGTAAAGATATCAATAGGTCTAAACGTATCCGTGATACATTCAATTCTAAAGAAATACAGAAAGAATTATATGATCTTCATAAGGTCCATAAAGAGACTCCGCCTTTTGACTGTAAATTTGCTCATATTGATGGAACACAAAGTGCCAAAGAACGTAATAAAGCCCTTGATTGGCTTAAGGAAGATGCGGGGGAGAATGTTTGTCCGTGTTTGCTCACCAATGTAAGATATCTCTCTGAAGGAGTAGATGTCCCTGTTTTTGATGCGGTTATGTTTTTACATCCCCATAAAAGTCATGTAGATGTCATACAGGCGGTGGGGCGTATCATGCGTCGTGCAAGGAGAAAAAAGAGAGGCTATATCATTTTACCCGTTGGGGTACCTGCCGGTGTTTTTGCTCGTGAGATGCGTCCGTTTGGTTCTCTGATACATCCTTTAATTCGAGGACGTCCGCGTTTTGTACGGTTTTTTCTCTTTGCCATATTTTATCAGTCAGAATGGGATAGCATCATTAAGAGATGCACTATGGTCAGCTGCACCTGAAACGATAGCATAATTTGAGGTAGTAATGGATGAAGGAGTAGGGGATGCCGATTGATCTTTCTTTGCATCAAGTAAATATAATTCGCCTTTAAATTGTGGCAAGATAATCTCTGTTGAGTAACGGCCATACCCATTTTTATCTTGCCATTTGCGTGTCTGTAATTTGCCTTCTACGTAAACCTTTGAACCTTTGTTTAGATATTGAAGTGCAATTTTTGCCAAATGTGGATTAAAAATCACAACTGAATACCATTCTGTTTTCTCTACTTTTTGATTGGTCTTTTTATCTACATAGCTCTCAGAAGTCGCTATACTAAAATTGACTATTTCTGTACCAGAATTCATTGTTTTGCTTTTGGGATTAGCACCTAAATAGCCAATTAACATCACTTTATTTAGCATGTTGTCACTTACTTTTTTAATAATTTTTTCAATTATTTCAAAAGGATATTATTATTTTTTAACATATAAAATTATGTTTTTTATCTTTTGATAAACATAAAGCCACATCACGCAAATGACATGGCTTTCTTTTTGCTGTTTAAAAGCATAGTGTCACAAATGCTAGCATTGACCACAAACCTGAGCATTATCAGAAATATAGGCATCATTATAAATCCATGCATTACCACCAACCCAGCAATTCCCTTCGTGACTTAAATTGCCCTCATGCTCTATAAAACCACCCAAGTCATCCGCTTTTACATTACCAAAGTCTCTTAATGCACGTATGCGATAAATGGTTCGAACTCGATCACTTAAAAGATCTTTCACTGTTTTCATTTCATTTGTTAATTCATATTTTTTTGCAAGATCTTGCTTTTGAAAGGAGGGGGTATCATTTGCAACAGTAGCAATAATGGAGGTCATTTGATTTTTAACTATAGCGTTCATGCTAGTAATCCTTAACGTAATGGAGTTTTCAATTGACACCCTATAAGGGCACTGGGCGTTGAAAACACGGCGTTAAGTCCGTCGCTATGCTTTCCCCTAAAAAGGGTCTTGTGTGACATAACCACACCCGACAAAATCATTATATGTCCTCACAAGCACAAAAGATAGTCAGTATTTTAAAGGCATGGGAGAGGCTGTTTCGTAACCTATCCGCTTAACTCTAAGTATTTCTACACACTTGATACTTTCTTAATAGCATGACTTTGCAATTTTTTCTTTTTTATACTTACCTAATTGAATATAAATCGCTTTTTCTAGCTTGCTATCTATAAGGTCATAAGAATGAATTCTTTGTAAAAAATTATAAAATCGGAAATTTTACTATGGTTTTTTAACTGAGCACTGTAGTGCGTAAATGGACATGTTTATTAAATTGCGTGTGCTTAACATAAGAAACAATACACAGACTAAAAAGAGTACTAAAGAGCAATATCTAAGTACCAGTATCCAATGGAAAAGAAAGCTTATGCTCCAGGTACTTAGAAATGATAGGTAAAGAGACCGTTTCTTTATAACTACTTGGGAAAATTAAAACGACAAGCGCTAAACTTATTAGCTTTAAGAGTCTGTGCATATACTGGTGTAAATCACGTGTTAGTTTCACCCAGCCTGTTGTATTTCCGCATTTGTATTTTGGGTTGCTCTGCAATTCAGAAGGAATATTAGAATTGTATAAAATTGCAAAAACAGTTGTGATTATTACCAAAGAAACAGACGCGAATGTCAAAATACTTTGAATAAAGTAGGGATTTTTTTTAATTCCTAAAAAACATAAAAATATAAAAGTTATAATGCCAAACAAGGCTCTTAGCTGCTTATCTGTAAACATATTTATTTCCTGCGGTTTTCGATAATTTTTTGATCTCTTTATTGATCTCGTCTATAAGAGGCTCGTAATTGAGAATGTTTTTTAGAATAGCACCACCGTAAACTCATGCTTTTACTTGTGCTTTGGTACTAAAATCCGCATTTTCTGGTGTGGTATAATACTGTCCGCCATCAAACTTTTCACATTCTCTTGTGCCGTCTTCATATTCGTAAAGGTTATAAAAATACTCCTCTGCTCCGTCTCCCCAAGGAACATAACCAACAGCTGTTGCAACAAACTCTTTTTGCATGGGTTGTTTACGCTTTTTTAAGAACAGATCTTTTAATATTCTCATGCTTTTAGTCCATAATTTTACCAACTGGTCTATTTGCCTCAAATTTGACCGTACAGAGCGTTTTATATTATAAATTTTTTATCACAAAATCTTAAATCGCTGTGTACGGTGCCTTTATGTCGATTTAAATGCACATCTAATCACAAAACGATCAGCACTTTTCACTAGTTTGCTAACCTGCAATGTTTTTCACTGTTCCTCCAAGACCATTTAAAATCCCTTCAAGCTTTTGCTTTTCAACCAACGTGAGTGGTCTTGAATTCTCTCTCATTGCCTTTTCTTTCAGCCTTTTTTCACGGGTGTTCAAAACAGCCTTGCGTACAAGATTGGCTTTCGCCAAAAGACTGTTTTCCAAGTGATCTTGTAGCGCGTGTCCTTTTGCATACACCGTCTTAATCATTTCTTCTTTTGAGGCATTGCCTTTATCTGTTGTTACCTTCATTTTTGTAAGCCATTGCTGAAAACGCAAATAGCGCATACCATCGCCTTCAAAACGAAAGGATTCAAAATTGACAGTGCTACTTGTTATATTGCTGTCTACACGAGAAATTGTCCAGCCTGTCTAGGTATCTAGATCAAGGCAGAGAATGGTTTGTGCATTGATGATCATGTTCCCCCCATTAAGGCTGTTGCGTATTTATATGTGCGCTATGACAGAGCGTGTTGTGATTGCCTGTCTTGAAAAAATGTTTGTGAGAAAATACTTGAAACTACTTTTTGGCCAAATTTTTTACTGCCATTCGAGGAAAATAATCTTGGAAGCAGTTAATCTTCGAATTTATTCTTCTTGTTTTTGAGTTACATCTTTTTGTGTACGTATTTTTTATTTTTTTCATCTATCTCTTTTCTGAGCTTTTGCATTGTTTTGCAAGAGTCATGAAGAGTAGGAGGCACCCCAAAATTAGCAATAAAATAGATAACAACTGCTATTACTAAACTCAGATCTATCTCCATTCTATACCTCACTTACTTTTCTTCGTATTATCTTACTCCTGTTAAGAGCGTGAATGGTGCTGCTGGTGTTGGAGAAATCTTAGGATTATTGATGAGGCGTTTGTTAGATGCAAATGACCTCGAAGAAGAGTTTAAGCATTACAAATCAGTTACAACAGAAGCTAAGCAAATTTTATCGAGCCCTGTTGTGAAAGCTGCTTAACGTTAAAAACATGACTCATTTCCTCATCCTTAAGGATGAGGAAATCAAGATTGACTGCCTCTCCACCCTAAAAGACGAGGAGGAGTTCAAAGTGCTAAAAAGGTACTTCAAAAAGCAGCAATGATTCGTATTTTACCACCATCGTGGTGCCGTCTGATAGCGTTATAATGGAGTTGCGAAAGGTGGTTGAGAAGGTGTTTTGATTTTTGTTGATTTTTAATAAATCATTGGGAAATAAGGGGAATTAAGATATTCTGGTGCGGACGGCGGGACTTGAACCCGCAAGGTCTTTGACCGGCAGATTTTAAGTCTGCTATGTTTACCGTTTTCATCACGTCCGCGATGAGAGTTCTCTCATAAGCTATATCTTTTATTGAATCAAGAATTAATGACAAAAGAAACATTTTTCATTTTTTTAGTAAAATTTTGACTGACAATAGTTTTCTTTATCGCTAGAAAAAGCTTTTATAATGTAAATAAAGCATGAAATGATTAGTGTTATGAGTCAATTTATTCAAGACGTCACAAAAGCTATGGTGGGATTGCATCACGTGTTTGCTGAAACACCACTTCAAAGAAATGATTTTCTTAGTCAAAAGTATGATGCAGAAATTTATTTAAAGCGTGAAGATTTAACACCGGTGCGGTCTTATAAGATTCGTGGTGCTTTCAATTTTGTTTCAGAAATGCTGAGCAGTCTATCACCAGATTCTGCATTTGTTTGTGCTTCAGCAGGGAATCACGCGCAAGGGGTTTCTTTTGTTTGTCGTTATTTTAAACGTAAAGGCGTGATTTTTATGCCTATGACAACGCCACAACAAAAAATTGAGAAAACACGTATTTTTGGTAAAGAATTCATTGATATTCGTTTGATTGGTGAAACATTTGATCAATGTTATGAAGCTGCGCAATCCTTTGTCGTAGAGAGCGGTGGTGTAATGGCTCCACCTTTTGATGATATTCGCATTATTACAGGGCAGGCAACAGTGCTCTGTGAAGCTGCTTTACAATGGAAAAAACTCAATGGAGAAAGTGAGCCAGATTTGATGATTGTGCCGGTAGGGGGTGGTGGTTTGGCAAGTGGGGTGAGCAAGTTTTTACATGAATATGGTTGGAAAACAAAGCTTCGTTTTGTTGAGCCGCAAAGAGCTGCAAGTTTGCTTGCTTGTTTGGAGAGTGGAAAACGCGTCAAGCTTGAAAATATTGACACTTTTGTAGATGGTGCTGCTGTGGCTGAAATTGGTGCGCTAAACTATACAATTCTAAAGAAATTTTCCCCTGATTCTGTCATTACGGTTCCTGAAAATCGTGTTTGTTCTACGATGGTTGAAATGCTTAATGTTGAAGGTGTGGTTCTTGAACCGGCTGGTGCTTTATCGATTGATGCGCTTAACAGTATTCCTCCTCAAGAGTTAAAGGGGAAAAAAATTCTTCTCGTTATTTCAGGAGGTAATTTTGATTTTGAGCGTTTGCCAGAAATTAAAGAGCGTTCTTTACGTTTCCAAGGGTTGAGAAAATATTTTATTTTTAGTTTTCCGCAACATCCTGGTGCATTGCGTCATTTTCTTTCCACATTATCACCAGATGATGATATCGTACGTTTTGAATATCTTAAAAAATCAGCGAGAAACTTTGGTTCTGTATTGGTTGCGATTGAAACAAAAAAATACGGTAATTTTTGTCTTTTAGAGGAAAAGTTTCAAGCGTTAGGTTGGCGTTATCGTGATATTACTGATGATCAAACATTATTTGATTTCGTTATTTGAGAAACTGAAATTTTACTAAAACAAGAAGTACAATGATGAAACCTATTTTTTATTTGGTGCTGAGTCTATTTTTCTTTTTGATTGTTAATCAACAGAGTTTAGCATCTCAGCCCACAATAATACAAAAAGCTGAACTTTCAAGAGTTGTTGTTGATGTCAATAATGCTATAAAAAATAGGGATTTTACACCTATTTCTCGTTATATGCCTGAGCGACTTTATAAAGAGATGGCACATCGATTGAATACAACAGAGAGTGCTTTACGTAGTGATTTTCTTCAACAGTTGCATAGGAAATTTGAGGATTTGCCTTCTGGTGCTTATTATTTAGATAAAGAAAGTATAGAGTATTTACAAACTGATAACGGTACTTTGTATGCTTTAATTCCAACAGTTCTTGAGATGAAGGATCGCATCATTCGATATAAAACTTTGGCGATTTTTGATAAAACTCAATGGTATTTAATTTATGGCGGTCAAAAAACTTTACAAAACCCAGTTTTTCTCGAGATTTATCCTGATTTTATCAAGGTACATTTACCGATGGACACAATCATCAAAAAGTAAACGATCTAAATATTGTTTTTTTATTCATGATAAATGTATTTCGTAAAGTTCTTGCTTTTTTATCATAATCCAAGGATAATGGGGATGAAGGCATTTAGGCTGGTTTGTTGACTTTTTGTAAAGTGAAGTTTATACGCCTTTATCTTGATTTCAAGGTGCTCATGAGTTGCGCAAGCTGCTTTTTAAGCGTTGCTTCATTTAAAATGTCAGGGATTTCTCTTGCGCGGATTCTTGAGTGGAAAGTTCAGCTGGTTACTTGTTTTGAGTTTTCCAGCTGAGGAAAGATTGTATTTTGCCTATAAACGAAGAAAATGTTTTTACAAAGTTAGGTTTGCCTACTCTTTTGATTAAAAATTTACTCATTGCTGGAATGAGTAAACCTAAACCTATACAAGAACAAGCTATTCCAGTAATGTTGAAAGGACACGATATTTTAGGTGTTGCTCAGACAGGTTCTGGAAAAACCTTGGCATTTGGTTTACCTATTTTAAGTCAGATTTTGGCTTTGGGTGATAAACGCTGTCCTAAAACTGCACGCGCTTTGATTTTAGCTCCAACGCGTGAACTTGCTGTCCAGATTGATGAAACGATTCGCACTGCGGCGAAGGGAGCTCATCTTTCAACGTGTCTTATTTTTGGGGGCGTGTCACGTTTAAAACAAATTAAACGTATGGAAGCAGGTGTGGATGTTTTGATAGCGACTCCAGGGCGTTTGAGAGATCTTGTTCGTGAAAAGTGTGTTGATCTTTCCCAATCTCGTTTTTTGATTTTGGATGAAGCAGATCGTATGTTGGATATGGGGTTTATTCATGATGTCAAGCAAATTGCAAAGCTTTTGCATCAAGAGCGTCAGACAGCACTCTTTTCTGCAACAATGCCGAGGGAAATTGCTGTGCTTGCAAAATGTCTACTCAATGATCCTGTTAAAATTGAAGTTGTTCCTCAAGGTACTACGGCTGTAGAGATTTGCCAAAAATTATATTGTGTTCCTACGAATGAAAAAAAGAATGTTTTAAGTAAACTTTTGACAAATCCAGCTTTTAATTCGGTTATTGTTTTTACCCGAACTAAACATGGGGCTGATTCTGTTACACGTAGTTTGGCAAAGATAGGATATTCAGTCGCAACGATTCATGGGAATAAATCACAAGGTGCTCGCCAGTCTGCTTTAAAAGCTTTTCGTGAAAGATCTGTGCAGATCCTTGTGGCAACAGATATTGCTGCACGCGGTATTGATATACCAGGGATAAGCCACGTTATTAATTATGACTTACCAGATGAAGCTGAAAGTTATGTACATCGTATTGGTCGTACAGGACGTAATGGTGCATCTGGTGAAGCACTTACACTTTTTGATGAGAAGATAGAAAGGGAACGGTTGCGTGCTATAGAGCGCTTGATTCGTATGAAATTGGCGGTTGAGTCAGTTCCAGAACAATTTGCAGCGTTTCCAGAAAAGCCAATTTTGCCAGAAAGTAGAGAAAAAGAAAACGATAAGGAACGCCGTTTTAAAAAATCTAAACGTCAAAAACAGTTTTTAGGTCGAAAAGATGATGCCGCACAGTTGCAGCGGAAGAATTCTTCATCTCCAAATGAGAGGCATAAAAAAGCAAAAGCGGTGGCAAAGCGTGCAAAGCCTTTTCGTTTTCGAAAATCAGTTAAGAAGGCTGCCTAGATAAAGTCTTGAAAAAAGATTATGTACTGGAGATTTTTTACTTTTGTTGATTTATTCTCAATTGAAAAGAGGTATAAAATACTCTTGCCAAAATAAGAAGGTCTTTTAGAGGTTTTCATTTCTAAAAAATGAAAACACTCTAAGTGTTTGGATTATTTAAAAATCTTTTAAAAAGAAATTATTATTGTAGAGGCGATTATTTATTTTCTTTATTTCCATTTTTTAAATGGGAATGAAAATAGATTTTATTTATATAAAATTATTTTTTAAAAGATGTATTTTATCTTTAATGATAACTTTTAATTTTAAAAATTGATTTCTAATAATAAACCATTGTTTTATATATAAATAATTCATTATATCGTAAAAATTTTTCATTTTTAAGCTATTTATGTGGATCAATCAAAAGTATTCATTTGCACGTTATATGTGAAATTATCGTATAGATAAACATTTGAGAAATAAATAAAATGATTCTTATAAACTCTTTCAAAGGCGAGGGGTATTGCTAAGATTGAGAGTTGGAAAATAGTATGATGGTATGGCTTTTATTATAAATAAAGATGGGATGATTAATCGATTTCATTTTATATCATTTACGGGAGTTATTGTGAAATGGGCTTGGGGGGAATTTAAGAGATATCTCTTTAGAAAAGCGTGTGACTGCATAATACAATAGCAAGAATGTCATGATTTCTGAAGGCTTTCTCAGGATTCTTAACAATTTAGCTCGTTATCTTGGTTTTTATTTTAAAACACTATTATTTGGGAGGATATAAAGCCTATAAGACTTTATGTATTAAATGTTTTATGACAGTGGGATGAAATATCCAGGGCAAGGTTGTTTGTAAAGCGTTGAAGTGGTTAGCAGGAGGAACAACCTGTTAGATAAGACGCCGGAATGTTTACAGACTTGTTTGATGTTTTTTGCTTTTAAGATGGGGAGGCGGTTATGTGGGATGTATGGAGATAATATATGCCCTGATTGTTGTTTCTTCCATTTTTCAAAATGATTGCTTCATGAGCAGGTTTTTAAGTTTAATTGCTTTATGGAGTACAAATCATTTTTCCTTGGACAAAAAATTATATGAGATCTTTTTCATTGCTGATGGAGCTTAATAATTCCTTCTCGTGAAAGAAGCCCTATTTTATAATGTGCAAATAATTGCAGCGCTCTCTGATAGAGGCGCGGTAGTTTGAAAAAAGTAATCTTATTTGTGCTATTTTAAAATGAATCAATGGTTTTTTGCGTTCATTGAAAAAAATACATCCCGTAGGATATTGCGTTTCTACTTTATTGTAAAAACCTTATTCCATAGCTTTTATTAACGCAGCCCTCACTTAAAAAACATATGGAAAATCAATAAGTTATTTGTGATAGAAAAAATGTGGCTCCCCGGGCCGGATTCGAACCAGCGACCAACCGGTTAACAGCCGGTTGCTCTACCGCTGAGCTACCGGGGAATGGTGCCCAATCATTTAGTTGAAAAGGCTATAGCAAAGCAATACTGATTTGCAAAGGATAAAATTACTTTTTTTAAAAAAATATGATAAATTGTGTAATAAGAGGAAAAAAGGCGAGAGAAGATTTCTACACCTTGACGGATGCGTTGCCTTCCCTTATTGAAACCTTTATGTTTGTTGACGAGGCCTCGTGGCGGAATGGTTACGCAGAGGACTGCAAATCCTTGTATCCCGGTTCGATTCCGGGCGAGGCCTCCAGCCGATTTTAAACGAAACGGCTTTTAGGGGAGATGAGGTATAGGAAAATAGATTATTTCCCTCTATAGTTGTAATGAAGACACTTTTTTATGAGAGATCTACAGTTAAAATCTAATTGTTGACTGGAGCATCCTTTTTCGTAACGCTCATAGTTTAAGAGATCATTGTCGCTGTTTTGTTTGTTTTTTGTAGGTTAGGAGAAAAGATTCGTTATGGTTGCAGATTTTGCTGAGCTTCGTCGCAAAATGGTTGACAATCAAATTCGTACAGTTGATGTAACGGATTTATCAGTTCTTGAAGCGTTTTTAACGGTATCTCGTGAAGATTTTGTATCGGAAGATATGAAAGTATTAAGTTATCTTGATACCGACATTGTTCTATTTCCAGTACAAGATGGGGTTCCTGCACGCTATTTGATGAAACCTGCATCTCTAGCGAAATTATTACAGCTTGCCGCTGTAAAATCATCAGATGTTGTTTTAGATATTGGTGCAAATAGTGGTTATTGTGCAGCGTTGCTTGCAAAACTTGCAGGGTCTGTGATTGCGTTGGAAAGTAATAAATCTCTTTTTGAACGTGCTCTTGAAGCTTTAGAACGTAATCAATATGATAATGTGGTTGTCGTTCATGGTCCATTAGAGCAAGGATATGCCGTTGAGGGACCTTATGATGTGATTTTCATTGAGGGATCTGTTGATTTTATTCCACAAGGTATCTTTGATCAAATGAAAGACTGTGGACGTCTTGTTGTGGTTGAAGGGTATGGAAATGCTGCTGTTGCACAAATCTATATAAAAGAAGATGGAATCATTTCGGCACGTCGTGCTTTTAACCTCGCTGTAAAGCCTATTCCTTGTTTTTTAAAAACACCTGGTTTTGTGTTTTAGTGCTTGTTTGTTTTGTGAATAAAAGATAATTTTGTAATTTATTTGGGGTTTGTTATTGTGTGTATTGTGTTTAGAGTAAACAAGAAGTTTCAGGTGTGTTTATTACTGGTGTTGAGTATTTTTCTAGCAGATACTGTTTATGCTGAGACATTGATGGATGCCTTTTCTAAGGCTTATAAGCATAATGCTAAGTTGAATAGTGAACGTGCAGCTGTGCGTATATCCAGTGATGATGTTGTCATTGCGCGATCAGCGTTATTGCCTCAAGTTGAGGGGGTTGGGAATTATGGTCGGAATAAGTCTTTTACAGGTTCTTATGTCACTTCTGGATCTATAGGCGTGAGATTAAATCAAAGATTATTTGATGGTTTTATCACGCAAAATATCTTTTCTTCAGCTCAAGTTAAGTTGCAGGCTCAGCGTGAATATCTTCGTAATATTGAACAAAATACGTTTCTGGAGACAGTGACCGCTTATGCTAATGTCTATCACGCACGTCGTGTTGCCGATCTTCGGAGAGAAAATTTGGCAGCTCTTGAAGAACAAGTTCGTTCCAATAAAGCAAAATTTGATGTGGGTGAAGGAGGGCATGTTGATCTTGCTCAAGCTCAAGCTGCACGTTCTGTGGCTGTTTCAGAGCTGAGTCTTGCTCGTGCTGATGTAAAAGCAGCAGAGGCAGTGTATCGACAAGTTATTGGTTCTGATCCTGAAAAGTTAAAACGCCCACCCGTAGCCGAAGATTTTCCCGTCAACCTTGATATGGCTTACCAAATGAGCGTTGTGATGCATCCAGCAATCCTTTATGCTAAATATTTAGTCGATGCGAGTGTTTACAATGTAAAGGCGAAAGAAGGAGCATTGCTCCCTAAAGTTGATTTTTCTGCAACAGCATCTTATAATCGAATCTACAGCGGTGCTGGAGAGGATGGAGTTTCTAAATCAATAGGATTGTCAGTAAGTGTCCCAATCTTTGAAGGAGGGCGTACGTCTGCGCAAATTCGTCAATCAAGGGAACAGCTTGGACAGGCGCAGCTTCAACTCGATTTGGCGCATAGTAATACTAGGCAAGTACTTACTTCTGCTTGGTTTCAGTTGGAGGGCGCGCGCTCATCTGTTATTGCTTACCGTGAAAGTGTTCGTGCTGCTGAATTTGCTCTGAAAGGCCGTGTTCAAGAAAATCGCGTAGGGCAAGCAACGACGCTGGATGTTTTAAATTCTCGTACTCAATTGATTAATGCTCAGATTGCGCTTGCAATGGCGGAGCGTAATGCTGTTGTGGCAAGCTATAGTGTTCAATCTTCTATTGGTAGATTGACTGCAAATTATTTAGGTTTAAAAACAATTAAATAATATATCCGATAATGCATAAAAGTATCTCTTTAATCTTAAATTATTTTAGTTTTTAAAAGATTAGTAAATCAATAGTTGAATATGTTTAAAAATAGAACGGTGAGATGTTATTTTTATAAGTGTAGAAAATTGTGTGTAGCGCCCTCTTTATGACAAGCATATTTGAAAATATCGCGGGAGGCATGTTGATCTTATGATTCTTTTGCATACACTGAAAGTATGATTCTATTTGTTGTTGCGTCTTTGAGAGGTTGTAAAGTATGGTACAGAGTTCAAGCGTGTTACGTGAGCCAAGTATGGATGAAATTTTAACATCTATTCGTGAAATAATCGAAGAAAATGCGGTTCAATCTGATCACTTTTTAAATGAAGATGTTGCAGTGAATGCTTCGGAAGGTCGTTCAGAATCTGCATCAGAGGGTATTTATGATACAACCTTATCGGTTGATGATGCTATGAAAGCTTTAGCTGATCGTATTGGTCTTTCTTCTGAAAATCAAGGGGGGAAGATAACGCAAGAGAAAGAGGATATAGAGGCAGAAAATAATACAGTTGGTATGGATATGCAAAAGATGAAGCTTTCTTCTGAAGAACGGAATTCTGTTTATAAAGCAAAAGAATATGAAGATGAGATAAGGAAATCACAGTCAGAAGCTAGAGGGGATGGTCATGTGGAATTGTCTGCATATTGTATTTCTTCTGCAGAAAAGATTGCAAAGGATGTGTTGCGTCCGGCTATAGCAGAATGGTTACAGTCTAAATTGCCTATTTTGCTGGAAGATATTTTGCGTGAAGAGATTGTGAAAGCGATTAAAAAATCATCTTAATTGTTTTTATGTTTTTCATTTTATGAGAATTTTGTTTGCGATTTTGCGAGCTCTCTAGTGAATGGCTGAAAATCACGGGTTTTTGATCGGGATTTGATCATATATTGTGTTTTTCAGCGGCGTTATGGATGGATAGAATGTTAGAAAAAAACTATGATGCTGCCTCTATAGAGCAACGGGTTGCAAAGAGATGGGAGACTCGTGGGGCTTTTAAAGTGGGAGCTGGTTCTAAAAGCGGTGCAGAATCTTTTTGCGTTATGCTTCCACCTCCTAATGTTACGGGCTCACTTCATATGGGGCACGCGCTCAATACGACAATTCAAGATATAATAGTCAGATTTCAGCGGATGCGTGGCAGAAATGTCTTGTGGCAGCCTGGTATGGATCATGCTGGGATTGCTACACAAATGGTTGTAGAGCGTCAACTTGCAGAACGCCAAGAGCCAACGCGTCAAGAAATGGGGAGAGAAAAGTTTATTGAGCGTATTTGGGAGTGGCGTTATGAAACTGGAGGCGTTATTGCAAACCAGTTGCGTCGCCTTGGGGTTTCATGTGATTGGTCGCGTGAGCGGTTTACAATGGATGAGGGGTTGTCGCAGGCAGTTCGTGAAGTCTTTGTCACGCTTTATAAGCAAGGGTTGATATATAGGGATAAGCGCCTCGTCAATTGGGATCCTAAATTGTTGACAGCTATTTCAGATCTTGAAGTTGAGCAAAAAGAAGTTCAAGGACATTTGTGGCACTTTAGATATCCACTTGAGGGTAAAATTTTTGATCCAAATGATGCGACAACTTTTATAACAGTGGCGACAACACGACCAGAAACAATGCTTGGTGATACAGGAATTGCCGTTAATCCTGAAGATGAGCGTTATAAAAATCTTATCGGTAAAAATGCTCTTTTGCCACTTGTTGGTCGTAGGTTATTAATTGTTGGTGATACGCATGCTGATCCTGAAGCTGGAAGTGGTGCTGTAAAAATCACACCAGCTCATGACTTTAATGATTTTGAAGTAGGACAGCGTAATCATTTACGCTTGATCAATATTTTTACCCAAAAAGCCGAGATTTTTCTCCGTGAAAATGAAGCATTTTTTGATGGTTTGATTTTATCAGATGAATTAAAAATGTTAGTAGAAAATCTCGATAAATCTGATCGTTTTTTTGCGCGCCAGAAGATTGTTTCTTTGATGGAAGAACAGGGATATTTAGCCTCTGTGGACGATCATACCCATATGGTTCCTCATGGAGATCGCAGTGGTGTCCCTATTGAGCCGTTTTTGACAGATCAATGGTATGTTCATGCTGCTGAATTAGCAAAGCCAGCGATAGAGGCTGTTCAACAAGGCAAAACGCGGTTCGTTCCTGATAGCTGGAAAAAGACTTACTTCAATTGGATGGAAAATATTCAACCTTGGTGCATTTCTCGCCAATTGTGGTGGGGACATCAGATTCCTGCTTGGTATGGTCCTGATGGAACGGTTTTTGTTGAAAAAAGTGAAAAAGAGGCTTTAGATTCAGCTTTTGCTCATTATGGTGAGGTTGTTGAATTAATCCGTGATCCGGATGTTTTAGATACTTGGTTTTCATCAGCTCTTTGGCCTTTTTCAACATTAGGATGGCCAAATAAAACGACTGAATTATCTACTTTTTACCCATCATCTTTATCCGTGACAGGATTTGATATTATTTTTTTCTGGGTTGCTCGTATGATGATGATGGGACTTCACTTTATGGGTGACGTTCCTTTTCCAACGGTCTATGTGCACGCTCTTGTTCGGGATCAAAAGGGTGCGAAGATGTCAAAATCAAAGGGAAATATTATTGATCCCTTAGAGCTTATTGATCAATATAGTGCTGATGCACTTCGGTTTACTTTAGCTATTATGGCAGCACAAGGTCGTGATGTAAAACTTGATGCTTCCCGTATTGCTGGTTATCGTAATTTTGCTACGAAATTGTGGAATGCTACTCGATTTGCACAGATGAATGGTGTGAAGCATGATCCAACTTTTAAGCCAGAACAAGCAAAACTGGCGCTTAATCGTTGGATTTTAACAGAGTTATCTAAAACGATTTCAGCAGTGACGACTGGTATTGAACACTATAAATTTAATGAGTCAGCTGCCACACTTTATCGTTTCATTTGGAATACATTATGTGATTGGTATTTGGAGCTTCTCAAACCTATTTTTCAGGGGGAAAATGAAGATGCTAAAAATGAGGCTCAAGCTTGTACTGCTTGGGTTTTAGATGAAGTTTATAAACTTCTTCATCCTTTTATGCCTCATATGACGGAAGAGTTGTGGTCTCTTACAGAAACACAAGCCATCAAGCGTGAGGATATGCTCGCATTGACAAAATGGCCAGAGGAAACGTTGATAGATGAAGAAGCTGCTGATGATATTAATTGGCTTATTGATGTCGTTACAGGGATTCGGTCTGTACGTTTTGAAATGAATATTCCAGTGGCTACACAAGCACCTCTTGTTGTTGTTGAAGGAGGGGAAGTAACGCGAGAGCGTGTGAAGCGTTATGATGCACTTCTTAAAAAATTAGCGCGTATTGAAGTTATTGATTTCTCTGATAAAGTTCCGGAAGTATCGGCACAAATGATTTTGGGAGAGGCTATTTTTTGTTTACCATTAGGACAGTTGATTGATTTGGAGGCTGAACGTGTTCGTTTGAGGAAGGATGTCAGTAAAATTGAACAAGATATTGAAAAAATATCGCTTAAGTTAAACAATCCCAAATTTATAGCAAATGCAAAAGCAGAAATTGTTGAGCGTGAACGGAACAGGGTTGTAGAACTGCGTGCAGCGCAGAAGAAAATATTTGTTGCTTTAGAGCGGTTGGATTGATTTCAGCTTTTTATTTTTTGATGGATGATTTCATACCATTAGGGCTGGTGTAGATCTTCTTTAAAGAAACTTTTTCTTTTGTTAGTTTTTCATGAACGATCATAAAATCTCTACTGAAATCCATTGTTTTATGTTTATCATTAAAGGAACATCTTTTAAGGTACCCGAGCCTATTTCACGACGGAAATCATGAATGGTATAACGGTAAATCCATTGAGCTCCCCTTCTTTACGCTTGTGAAGTAACAAGCGCTGGCACCATCCCACCCAATCCGGACAAGGATTTGGCACTTAAGACCATTCATGAGAGTCATTTCTAGTTCTTTCTTACACAGAGTTTTTATCCACATAGCTCTCTCTGCTTGTAATGTGCAAGCGGATGGTTTTGATTGATTCAACATGGAACAGGTTTTGAATGAGAGAATCTTACGATATTCTAGGGACTCATTCAACATGCAAAAAAATGTAAATTATCATTATAAATCAATATGTTGTTTTATTGCTGTAAAACATCATCATTTAGAGTAGCAATATAAGGTATGTAAAATTACACATGTGGTATTTTTGTTTTATGTAGTGGTGAGTATTCTGAGGTAGGGCCTGTGTGTAAAGTATGAATTAACCCCATGTGAAATGATGTCAGGTGGAATCTGTTAAACAAAAAGCTGTATTATTTATAGATTGACGGTGGCAAAAAACTTCATCTTTAAGATGGTAAGGCAGTTGTGAAGTTATAAGTTAACGATCATCATTATATTTATTTATCTTTCGTATTGTTTTTTATGCTTAAACGCTTACCATTCATCATGTATTCTCTTCGTTCTCAAGTTGCTGTTTAATGCACGTTATTTTATTGAGCGATTTTTATTCATACGTATACAATTTTAAAATCAATAAATCCTAGAATGTTAAAGGAGGTGTTACAAAATATAGAATGATGATTTATATTTAAAAATCAATTTGTTATATATAAAAATGGATACTTAATTTTATCGAACATTTTGGATGGTTTTAATTTATTGATCTTTTTTTTAAATTTTTACTTTAAAATCGCGTGTGTTTCTTACTAAGAAAACGGGTTTAAATATCTACAAAGAAATTTGTAACAGATATAATCATTAAAATTGAGATAGGGGGGGAAATGGTTAATAGGTTTCAGATATGGAAAAAAGCCACTATTGTTGTGATTTTAGGGGGATTTTTTTCGATTGTTTATGCAATAGATGTCAATAGTTTGCAAGAAGCGAATGATGGTTCGTTTTATTTTTTTAAACGTGGTATGTCTGCTTATAAAGATGGACATATAAATCAGGCTATTGCAGCATTACGTCGCGCGGCTAAGAGAGGCCATATTGGTGCTAATTGGAAACTTGGCTCTATCTATGCAAACGGTGATGGTGTCCCTAAAAATGATTATAAGGCATATCATTTTTTTGCATATATTGTTGAAAAAGGTGCTGATCTTGGTTCAGAGGATGAAAGTTATGTTTCTGATGCATTGGTTAAACTTGCGGGATATATAAAAAAAGGTATTCCTCAATCACCTGTGAAACCTGATCCTTCTTATGCTGCTCATCTTTATATGCAGGCTGCGATGAACTATGGAAATCCTAAAGCTCAGTATCATTTAGGAAAAATATTTTTAAAGGGAGAGGGAAGGGAGAAGAATCTTATACAAGCAGCACGATGGTTTCAACTTTCAGCAAAAAAAGGAAATCCTTCCGCCCAAGCAATGCTTGGAAATATGCTGCTTCAAGAAGGAAAAATTGTCCGTGGGGCAGCATTGTTAACTGCTGCCTATGAAAAAGCTAATGTAAAAGACAGAAATTGGATTCGCCCTTTGCAAGAACAGGCTTTTGCTCTTTGTAATGAATTTGAGAGACGTACAGCAATTTCACTGGTTGCTGATATTTTAAAAAATAACAGTTTTTAAACATCTGATTGTAATATTTTTACATTCTCTCATCCGTTATTAAACTCTACTGTCTTGTGTCTAAGTTTACAGCAGAGATAACTTTTTGTGATAATATAACGGCTAATGACTTAAGATTTTAGACAAAAATTCTTGCGTTCTTGGTGTTCTCGCTTGTGGATCAGAAAAGAATTCTTTAGATGAACAGTCTTCAAGAATTGTTCCTTGATCTATGAAAATAACACGCTCCGAGACTTTTTGTGCAAATCCCATTTCATGGGTTACACAAATCATCGTCATACCTTCTTCTGCTAAGCTAATCATGACATCGAGCACTTCACCTACCATTTCAGGATCTAGAGCAGATGTTGGTTCATCAAAAAGCATGACAAGTGGATCCATAGTTAAGGCACGTGCAATAGCAACACGTTGTTGTTGCCCTCCAGAAAGTTGACCAGGATATTTATCTTTGTGTTCAATCAGCCCAACGCGTTCAAGATACAACAATCCACGTTCAAGTGCTTCTTTTTTGCTTCGTTTTAGGACTTTGATTTGCGCAATTGTCAAATTTTCTGTGACAGATAAATGGGGGAAAAGCTCGAAGTGTTGAAATACCATTCCCACCTGACTTCGCAATTTAGGCAGATTCGTTTTTTTTGAATGAACTGGTACTCCGTTAATCCAAATTTCACCTTTTTGAAAAGGAACGAGAGCGTTAATAGTTTTAATGAGTGTTGACTTTCCTGATCCTGATGGACCACAAACGACAACGACCTCTCCTTTATTAATGTTGGTTGTACAGTTTTTAAGGACTTTAATTTCGCCATACCAATTAGAAACATTTTTTATTTCGATCATATGAGTAGACATTTTTTTTCCTATTAGCGAATAATGGATACTTTTTTTTGTAAATACAAAACTATTTGTGACAGTGTAAAACAGATAACAAAATAGAAAACAGCTGCTAAGATATAAGCTTCTTGCTTTACACCAAAATTATTAGCAGCAATATCAAAACCATTTAAAAGACTGTTGCCACTGATTGCATAAACAAGGGTTGTATCCTGAAAAAGGATAATAACTTGTGTTAAAAAAACTGGTAGCATGTCTCTAAAGGCTTGAGGAAGAATGACAATGTACATACTTTGCCAATATGTCATTCCGAGAGCTTGTCCTGCATATTTTTGTCCTTGCGAAACTGAGTTTATGCCAGCACGCATAATTTCTGCAAAATAAGCCGTTTCAAATGCGGTAAAGGTAATGAGTGCTGATTTATTTGCACCGATGGATGTACCGGTTAAAAAAGGCAAAAGCACGAAAAACCATAAGATAACCATCACAAGTGGTATTGAACGCATAGCTGTTATGTAAACGATTGCAAACCAAGAAAGAAGTTTTATGGAAGAAAGGCGCATCATTGCTAAAAGGGTGCCGAAAAAAAACCCCAATACCGTTGCAAAAAGAGTTAGAAAAACGCTAAAGAGCAAACCTGATAAAATGTAAGAACGAAATACATCAAAGGTAAAAAAGGAAAAATCAAAGTCGGAAAAATTGAAAGGAAAATAAAGTCCAAACTGAGAGCTTATGAAATTCATCATTTTCAATTTCCCTTTGTTTGAAAATTAGGAATTTTGAGTATTTGTTCAATGACTGTCATCACAATGAATACGAATAAGGCTATTAGAATATAAAGAATCGTAACAAGCAAATAATTTTCGTAGACATGGCTTACCTCTTCAATTGCTTGGTATTGAAATTGCATGAGCTCATTTATTGAAACGGCGAATGCTATAGACGAATTTTTCACAATGCCCATTGCTTCTGAAGTAAGAGGCGGCATAATTGTACGTATAGCACGTGGTAGTATAATATAGCGATAACTTTGATAAGTTGTAAACCCCATTGCCATAGCAGCATAACGTTGTCCAGAAGGAATCGCTTCAATGCCTGAACGAACCTGTTCTGCAATGCGTGCAGATGTAAAGAATCCTAATGCGCATGTTATTAAGAGAATAGGGGAAAATTTCATCGCTGGTGGATAAATTTTAGGAACAACAAAATACCACAAAAATACTTGTACAAGGAGGGGAATATTACGCATAATCTCTACCCAAATAGCACCGATAGTGCGAAATATATAATTGATTATCGATGTTTTGGGTAAAGTGCGCATTGTTCCTATAATAACACCACACAATACAGCTAAGATAAGTGAAGTGATAGACAATATAACCGTATTTTTTAAGCCATCGAGAAGTGTATCTAAATAGGTATGACTCACGCCAGGAGTTCCCAGGCATCCTGTTAACAGTGTTTGGGTAAGGTCATCTCTACAAAGGAAAGAAAAGTCCATTAATTGATATTCCCTCAAATTAGTCATTCACAAATAGGACAATAAATTAAGCGCATCTACATAGGCCAAATTTATTAAAAAGTGAATTAAAATATAAACCACACTCAATTTTTAAAGAGTGTGGTTCTTCTTTATTAAATTTTATAAATCTTTCTCTGTGTAGCTTTCTCGAGGCTTATTATTTGGGTGATCCCAAGCATATCTTGTTTGTTTTGACAAGGGAAGGTTCATAACAGTGTTAGCAGGTGGAATCGGTTTCATAAACCACTTATTATAAAGCTTTTCAAGTGATTCATCTTTAATCTGACGTACGATACTATCGTTGATTGTTTGTTCAAATTTTTTGTCATTTAATCTGAGCATACAGGCGATAGGTTCGACTGAAAGTACAGTATCAAGAATGACATAATCAGATGGATTCTTTGATTTAGCAATATGTCCAGCAAGAATTGAAGCATCCATAACAAAAGCATCTGCCTTACCAGATTCTAATAATAAAAAACTATCTCCGTGATCTTTCCCCTTTAAAACTTTAAACTGAATGTTTTTTGCACGTTTGTTTTTACGAATAAGTTGAACAGATGTTGTACCGGTGGTCGTTGCGACTGTTTTTCCATTTAAATCGTCAAGAGATTTAATGTTAGAGTTTTTCTTTACAGCAATCCGAACCTCTTCAATGTATGTCGTATAAGCAAATGCTGCTTCTTTACTGCGGGCAATATCATTTGTTGTTGAGCCGCACTCAAAATCATAGGTTTTATTTTTTAAGAGAGGAATTCTATTTTGAGAAGTGATAGGAAGATAATGAATTTTAATTGGTTTAGCAATTTTTTTTGAGATATCATCAATGATACGTTCTGCCATTTCTGTATGAAAACCTACATATTTATTATTACCAAGGGCGTAGGCTAAACCAGATGATTCACGGACACCTAAAGTAATTTCCCCTGTTCGTTTTATTTTTTCAAGAGTATCATGTTCAGCATGCGCGACGCTTGTGAAACCAATGGCCGTTGCTGCAATAAACATTAATAATGATTTCTTCATTTATGTCCTCCATTCATTTATCTTTACTTTAGCTGTTTAAGATATACTGTTTACATGGTGTAGCATAGTTATTATTTTTGAGTGGAATTTTTTTGTTGTTTCATAATGGGGGGTGTACTTTCTTAATTGATATTAAGGTGAATCCAAACAGGAACGTGGTCGGATGGTTTTTGATATCCCCTTACTTCTGTTTGACTATGAGCGCAAATAAGCTGATCAACAGCTTCTGGTGATAATAATAAATGATCAATGCGAATCCCATTATTTTTAGGCCAAGCACCCGCCTGAAAATCCCAAAAACTGAAGGAGGGAGTATCAGTGACATTCCGGATAGCATCGTAAAGACCTAAATTAAGAATACGTTGAAATACTTTTCTTGTTTCTTGAAGAAATAAGGCATCTTGATACCATTCTTGAGGTTTTTTTGCATCTAATGGAGCGGGGATGACATTATAATCACCCGCTAGAATAAGGGGTTCTTCATACGCAAGCAATGATTTTGCATGTGTATATAATCTTTCCATCCATTCTATTTTATAGGAATATTTTTCACTCTCAATAGGATTCCCATTTGGTAAATAGAGAGATGCAACACGAACAACACCTTTGTTTGTTGAATAAACAGCTTCAATGTAACGTGTCTGCTCATCATTATCATTGCCTGGTAATCGACGGATCACTTCATCTGGTGTTTTTTTAGAGAGAATCGCAACACCATTAAAACTTTTTTGTCCGTGTGTTTCTATATGGTAACCTAAATTTTCAATTGCATCGCGTGGAAAATTTTCATCAATACTTTTAATTTCCTGTAAACAGACTATGTCCGGCTGGCTCTGCTGCAGCCATTGACATAATGTTTCATGTCGTGCTTTTATTCCAGCAATATTCCACGTTGCTATTTTCATGGCGCTCATCATTAGATATCAAGTATGCAATTCAATTTACTGCATTCATGTTTTATTACAGTCACATTGCTACTTTTTTATTTATAGGGATATTACTATGGTAAATTGATTTATCAAGAGTAGCGATAAAAGCAAATTTAAAGTTTTAAAATTTAATTTATTTTCATTTTTAAAAACTTTCTGCTGTTTAGTTCTTGACGAATGTAAGTGTTCTCGCTATTAGAGATGGACATAACCGATGTGGATATGATCAGGTGTTTTGGATATGAACCGAAAGATTATTCACAGGTGTTAAGAAGATTAAAAGCAAATGCTAGTGCAAAAGGCTATTGCCTTCTCTGCTTGTGGTCGGGTGAACTGTTTTTTTGCAGGTATGCCCGATTTTGTGTGTAGACTTAGATATCTGTTCCGATTCTATTGGAGTAGATAGAAATGAAATAGAAAAGCCCGATTGGGTGAGACGAATGTAGATCGAAAAGAGGAAGGTTGCATGCCTACCGTAAACCAGTTGATTCGCAAACCGCGTGTAGCGCCAGTTAAACGTAATAAGGTTCCTGCTTTGCAGTCGAATCCGCAGAAGCGTGGTGTTTGTACGCGTGTTTATACAACAACACCGAAGAAACCTAATTCTGCTCTTCGTAAAGTTGCTAAGATTCGCTTGACGAATGGATTTGAGGTGATTGGTTATATTCCTGGAGAGGGACATAATCTTCAAGAGCACTCTGTTGTGATGATTCGCGGTGGTCGTGTGAAAGATTTGCCAGGAGTTCGTTATCACATTATTCGTGGTTTGCTTGATACGCAGGGTGTCAAGAATCGTAAACAGCGTCGTTCAAAGTATGGCGCAAAGCGTCCAAAATAATATTGAGAGACAAAGCCAATGTCCCGTCGTCATAGAGCAGAAAAGCGTGAAATTAATCCAGATCCTAAGTTTGGTGATTTGGTTATTATGAAATTTATGAATGCCATTATGTTTGATGGTAAAAAATCAGTTGCAGAGCGTATTGTTTATGGTGCGCTCGATTCTGTAGAAAAAAGAGTAAAAACAGACCCTGTGGCTCTATTTCATCGGGCCTTAGAGAATGTTGCTCCTCATATTGAAGTTCGCTCACGCCGTGTTGGTGGTGCTACTTATCAAGTTCCGATTGATGTTCGTCCTGATCGTCGTCAGGCTCTTGCTATTCGTTGGTTGATCGCTGCGGCACGTGGTCGGAATGAAACGACGATGATTGAGCGTTTATCTGGTGAACTGATGGATGCGGCTAATAATCGCGGTTCTGCCGTGAAAAAGCGTGAAGATGTTCATCGTATGGCTGAGGCTAATCGTGCTTTTTCTCACTATCGCTGGTAGAAGTTTTAAACTAAGGCAAATATAATGGCTCGCGAATATAAAATTGAAGATTATCGTAATTTTGGTATTATGGCGCATATTGATGCTGGTAAGACTACGATGACTGAACGTATTCTGTTCTATACCGGCAAGAATCATAAAATTGGCGAGACCCACGATGGTGCTTCTACGATGGATTGGATGGAGCAGGAGCAGGAGCGCGGTATTACGATTACGTCTGCTGCGACAACGACGTTTTGGGAAGGGCGTGACGGTCGGAAGCGTCGCTTTAATATTATTGATACGCCAGGGCACGTTGATTTTACGATTGAGGTTGAGCGCTCTTTGCGTGTTCTTGATGGTGCAATAGCTTTGTTGGATGCAAATGCTGGTGTGGAGCCTCAGACGGAAACTGTTTGGCGGCAAGCTGAGAAATATCGTGTGCCTCGTATGGTTTTTGTTAATAAAATGGACAAAATAGGAGCTGACTTCTATCGTAGTGTGGAGATGGTTGGTTCTCGGTTGGGTGCTAAAGCGCTTGTTTTGCAGTTGCCTATTGGTGCTGAAAATGACTTTGAAGGCGTTGTTGATCTTGTAGAAATGAAGGCTTTAAAGTGGGATGGTTCTATTGGTGCCTCGGCGGTGATAAGTGAAATTCCCTCTGATTTAAGAGAGAAAGCTGAAGAATATCGCGAGAAATTGATTGAGATGGCTGTGGAGGTTGATGAAGCTGCGACAGAGGCTTATTTAGAAGGTGTTATGCCAACCAATGAACAGCTTGTTTCTCTCATTCGTAGGGGGACAGTAGAAGTTCAGTTTCATCCGGTTCTTTGTGGTACAGCTTTTAAAAACAAGGGAATTCAGCCGCTTTTGGATGCTGTTGTTTCTTATCTTCCTTCTCCAGTTGATGTTCCGGCAATTAGTGGTATTGATGTGAAGACTGAGACTGAGACGACACGCGAATCTTCAGATGATGCTCCACTATCTATGCTTGCTTTTAAAATTATGAATGATCCTTTTGTTGGTTCGTTGACGTTCTGTCGTATTTACTCAGGTAAAGTTCAGAAAGGTATTTCTCTTGAGAATACTGTGAAAAAGAAGAAAGAGCGTTTGGGGCGTATGCTTCAAATGCATTCAAATTCTCGTGAGGATATTGAAGAAGCATTTGCTGGTGATATTGTTGCTCTTGCAGGACTTAAAGAGACGACAACAGGTGATACTCTTTGTGATCCTTTGAAGCCTGTTATTTTGGAGAGGATGGAATTTCCAGAGCCTGTTATTGAGATTGCAATTGAACCGAAAACAAAAGCAGATCAAGAAAAAATGGGTATTGCTCTTAATCGTCTGGCAGCCGAAGATCCTTCATTTCGTGTTAAATCGGATGAGGAATCTGGTCAGACTATTATAGCTGGAATGGGTGAGCTTCATCTTGATATTATTGTTGACCGTATGCGCCGTGAATTTAAGGTTGAAGCAAATGTTGGGCAGCCTCAAGTTGCTTATCGTGAGTCAATTACTAAAATGGCGGAAATTGATTATACGCACAAGAAACAATCGGGTGGTGCTGGTCAGTTTGCTCGTGTGAAAATTGTTTTTGAGCCTCATGATGGTGATGACTTTATTTTTGAGTCGAAGATTGTGGGTGGTGCTGTTCCTAAAGAATATATTCCCGGCGTCCAAAAAGGGATTGAAAGTGTTATGGGGTCAGGTCCTCTTGCAGGCTTTCCTATGCTTGGTGTAAAAGCAACACTTATTGATGGTGGCTATCACGATGTTGATTCTTCGGTTTTGGCTTTTGAGATTGCTGCTCGTGCAGCTTTTCGTGATGGAGCAAAGAAGGCTGGTGCACAGCTTCTTGAACCGATCATGAAGGTGGAAGTTGTTACACCAGATGATTATGTTGGTGATGTTATTGGTGATCTCAATTCTCGTCGGGGACAGATTTCGGGAACTGAAGCGCGCGGTATTGCAACGGTTGTGAATGCGATGGTTCCTTTGGCAAATATGTTTGGTTATGTGAATACCCTTCGCTCTATGAGTCAGGGGCGTGCACAGTACACAATGCAGTTTGATCATTACGAGCCTGTACCTTCGGCTGTTGCTTTGGAGATTCAAAAGAAATACGCGTAATTTCAGGTTGGTAATTAATTTTTAACTTAGTCCTTGGCTTGGACGGAAAATGGAGAGCTCAGATGGCGAAGAGCAAGTTTGAACGAACAAAACCGCATGTTAATATTGGTACGATTGGTCACGTTGATCATGGGAAGACCTCGTTGACAGCAGCGATTACGAAATATTTTGGTGAATTTAAAGCCTATGATCAAATTGATGCTGCCCCAGAGGAACGCGCACGTGGAATTACTATTTCTACAGCGCACGTTGAGTATGAAACGGAAAATCGTCACTATGCGCACGTTGATTGTCCAGGACACGCTGATTATGTGAAGAACATGATCACAGGGGCAGCACAGATGGATGGTGCTATTTTGGTTGTTTCAGCAGCTGATGGTCCAATGCCTCAGACACGTGAGCATATTTTGCTTGCGCGTCAGGTTGGTGTTCCAGCAATTGTTGTTTTTCTTAATAAAGTTGATCAGGTTGATGATGCAGAACTTTTGGAGCTTGTAGAGCTTGAGGTTCGGGAACTTTTATCCAAATATGATTTTCCAGGCGATGATATACCAATTGTTAAAGGTTCTGCGTTGGCAGCTCTTGAGGATAAGGATAAAAGCATTGGTGAAGATGCTGTTCGTCTTTTAATGAGTGAAGTTGATAATTATATTCCAACCCCTGAACGTCCTGTTGATCAACCATTTTTGATGCCGATAGAGGATGTATTTTCGATTTCGGGTCGTGGAACCGTTGTTACGGGTCGTGTTGAGCGTGGTGTTATTAAAGTTGGAGAGGAAATCGAGATTATCGGTATTCGTCCAACGTCTAAGACGACGGTTACAGGCGTTGAAATGTTCCGCAAGCTTTTAGATCAGGGTCAAGCGGGTGATAATATAGGAGCTCTGCTTCGTGGTGTTGACCGTGAAGGGATTGAGCGTGGTCAAGTATTGGCAAAGCCAGGATCTGTTACGCCTCATACACGTTTTAAAGCAGAAGCTTACATTTTGACAAAAGATGAAGGTGGACGTCATACACCATTTTTCACGAATTATCGTCCTCAGTTTTACTTCCGTACGACGGATGTTACAGGTATTGTTACGCTTCCAGAAGGAACGGAAATGGTTATGCCAGGCGACAATGTTGCCATGGATGTTTCGTTGATCGTTCCGATAGCGATGGAAGAGAAGCTTCGTTTTGCTATTCGTGAAGGTGGTCGTACTGTTGGTGCCGGTATCGTCTCTAAAATCATTGAATAAATAATGCTTGTT
>NZ_JACX01000019.1:31378-39624 GCF_000518085.1 Bartonella grahamii ATCC 700132 | reverse complement strand
TCTCAAAGGGGGAACGGACATCTCAAAGGGGGAACGGACATCTCAAAGGGGGAACGGACATCTCAAAGGGGGAACGGACATCTCAAAGGGGGAACTAAAAAACTGTAAAAACGTTTAACAGTGAAGAAGCCCCCAGGCTGACAAATTGGAGCCCATGCTGTCAACCTCTCATTTGGAAAATGATTGATGAATCCCTTTGTTTTTATCCTCTTATTAGTTTCATGTACAGATGATTTTAATAGTTGCTATTCGAACAATACAATGGTTAAAATCTATCCAACGGCTCAAGCATGTGAACAATCCATGATACCGTCCACAAAAAAGTTTTCATTTTCTGGACAACAAATTTTTGCTCAATGTATAAACGTCCATGCAGATTTACATCAACAAGAAGTAAAATTGATCTGGTCTGTAACAAACCGTGGAAATTTCCTGCTTAAAAGCCAAAACGTAAATAACAAGATATCTACAGTCCAGAAAGAAGGTATTTTACCAACATCGCTTCCTCTTTTGCATTCTTCTTCCACAAACCTCTTGCACAAAAAACTTTAAAAGCATAAACCCATCAGATCTCAAAAAATACTCAATGAAAGACATGATGGATAATAAGCGCATGCAACCTTCAAAAGACCATCACACAGAGCAAAACTCTCTGCCTCAAGATCTCCCTTTAGATCCTGCTGTAGAACGAGTGAGAAAAAAACTTATGGGTTTAATGATTATTTCCGTTTTAATAACGCTTTTCCTTATTCTAACCGTACTGTTTTTAATTGTTTATAAAGTGGTAGCAACCGGATCAGCGCCAAAACAAACAGAGCTATCTTCCTCTCCCAGCAAAACCCCACACGTTATCCATCATACGCTCTCTCTACCGGAAAAAACACAGATTTTGTCGCAAAACCTCTCAGAACACAATATTGTACTGAAAGTTTTAACCCCTGATGGACAAACAAAATTTATGATTTACAATTATCACACCGGTGCATTAATCGCCGTTCTTTCTGTTGAAACAAAAAAAGAAATATCAAAAACAATGCCTCATTAAGCAAACTAATATCACCACAAGCGCTTAAACAGCACCCTTCAGGTTTAAACATTTTCCTCTGCTTCAAGATACGACCACTTGGGCGACGGCGCGTTTTTCTCTGTATTCCCTCACTTAAATCCCAGCAAAGAGGCAATCTTGTCTGTCGACACCATTCGTTAAGTTCCTAGTACTGACCGTGAAAATTCAAAGAAGCGCAAAAAGCTTCTTGAGCATATATAATTTACCATCATGATACCAATAACACCACCACAAGCGCTTATACAGCATCCTTCAAGTTTAAACATTTTCCTCTGCTTCAAGATTGACCACTCGGCGGCGGCGCGTTTTTCTCTGTATTCCCTCACCTAATCCAGGCAACGAAGAAACCTCTTTTGTTGCTGTTGATGCATCTCCATTGCTCGTGCTTTCTTCTGTTGTAAGTGAAAGCTCAAGAGATGATTCATCTTGTTGGGTCCGTACAGTACGTCGACGGGGAGAACGGCGCGTTTTTTTGACAGGTTCAACATTTTTCTCAGAGCGACAGTGCTCTTGATCCGTTTTTTCATCCGATAGAGCCTCTAAAGCATTTTCACGCGCATCCCCATTTTGCGTTTTAGCATATTGGCCATTACCATTTTTTTGCGACGGCATCTGTAATACATCTGTATCACCCTCAACAGCATCTTTTTTTTCACCGTCAAGATTTATTTCACTGCATTCTTGCTCGTTGTTTTCATCACGATTTTCATCACGTCGAACCGATTGAGACATTTGTCCAGCTGCTGCTAAAATAATACGCAAATAGTGCTCGGCATGTTGTAAATAATTCTCCGACATAACACGATCACCCGCACCTTGTGCATCACGCGCAAGGCTTATGTATTTATCGGCAATTTGCTGAGCATTCCCGCGAATTTTAACATCCGGACCGCTGCTTTCATAATTGCGAGACAACGGATTAGGACCGCGACGATTATTATTGTTATTACCATTATTGTTATTATTGCGACCGCGTACCCGTCTATTTTGTTGTGGCCTCATCTTTATCCCTTTTTGGAGTGTTTGTCTTAATGTATGTCTTAATTGACTCTTCCTCATTGCATTACCTTTTGATAATGCTGATCATTTTTAACATACGGTTATCAAGCTATCCGCGTTTATTTTACTCAAACGAACCCTACTGATATTGATAAAAGCATATATTTTCTTGAAAATCACAAAACAGCAGGGAAATCGTAAATCAAAAATTCCCTCTTTCTCTGTTAAACAGCAGAAACCTAATGATGTTCACATAAAATGCCAAGTGTTTTTTTTAAAATAAACCATATTTCACTAAAAAAATAATTATCTTGTGGAAAACAAAAAGGAAAACACACATACAACACACCTGACAAAGAAAAATTCCTGCCAGAGAATATTAGAAGCTTCCTTTTTTGCTCTAAAACCACCGCTCCTAAAAACGCCGATATCCTCTACCCCCTCGTGCATTTAACTCACAAGCACTTCCATCCCAACGAGTCACTGCGCGAACCTCTTTATTTTAGAATATAGCCTCTCTTTATCGCTAAAGCAACCCCTTGCGAGCGATAATCCACGATCGCTTCACAAAACCTCTTGATCTTTATAGATAGATTAATACGAAGTATTATTCAAGCCCTATAATCACCAAGAGATTAATCTTCTTTCCTAAATAAGTCAGATACTATCAATTTCTATTTTAACCCATGGAGTTTTTAAGTTAATCACAGTTTTTATTTATAACAAATTGAGCTTAAAAAGCAAAATATTTAAATACAAAAAAATATAAAATTATAAAAAAATGACCAATATGTCACACTTTCCTAAAAATCAGCTTCTTCTCAAAAACATGCTCTCCTCAAAAGCTATCAATAAGAATAGCATAACACATTTCCTCTCTTATCTTTTCTGATAAAGAAAACTGGAATTATAAAACAAGCACATTTGTAAACCCAGCACAGCACTTTACGCATAAAGCAGCCTTGAATGTTTATAAAAGGAATGTTTCTTTTTTACTCATTTTTGTCATGTCTATTGACTTAGTCCCTCAAAGAACGAAGGTTCTCAAGTCACACTGCTCTGTTAACAATGAAAATTCTTGTAAAATTCGTACACTGAATTGATTTATAATGATCATTCATGTTTTTTGTGTTGAGTAAGAAAACTTAATACCATAGGCTTTTTCATCCTCAATCTGTTTACTGTTGAATCAATCTCTTTTTCTTGCATGTTACACGCGGAAAAGCCTACGTGGAGTAAAAACGATAAAGAAAGGCTAAAAGTGCCTCTTATGAACCATCTCTAAAGCTCAAGGGCTGTCAGCAAACACCATTGAAAGCTCGCAAAGTGTAAGTGGTACTTGGGGCTTACTTTTGTTTGAAACGTAAAGATGAATATGCTCTATAAATTTTATACACTTCATGGGGGCTTTACCATTATACCCTTCACCAGAACCATTACGAAATGGATTTCCCACGCCTGTTATTTCCCTTAAAAAAGCTCAACAAATCCTCCTAAAACTCCACCACGCCCCCTTAAACATTTCAAGTAAGAATCCATGCCTTATGTCGCTACACCTTAAATAAGAAGTGCAATATAACAAGATAAATAAATAAAATTTCTATTGGTCTCGAGGCAAATCGTAATTTAAGGGGTTTTTATCTTTTCATCAAAATTCGCATCCTTTTAACTTTCCGTATAAAAACTTAAAAGTAATTGCGTCTTTTGCCTTTTTTATTTTCTTTTTCATTGAGAAAACAATCGCGTAAGAGAAAATAATTTCCATCCCCAGGTCGTACCAACGTCAAACATTGTTTTTTTGCAGTATCAGAAAGCTGATCCCACATTTCACGAATAGCAAAATAGGCCTCACTTTCCAAATTAAGACAATGCTGATAAACTTCTCTTTTCATATCGGGCATAACGGAAGCAGAAATTTCCTTGCAATATACACGCAGATCAAAAACAGGAATAACCAATTCAACTGGTGCTTGTTGTGTTATTTTTTTATGAGAAGAAAAATAATTGATCACCTTTGCAACAACAAAACACAAAATCACTATACAAAAAAGTATTATGCAAACAAAAGCAATCTTGCGATATAATCTTTTGAAATAAGCCTTTTGCCTTGCACGAATTCTTTTTTCCATAAAGATTGTACCCTTTAACATCCCAAGAGAAGCTTTTACAGCAAAAAATGATAGAAGTATCTGTGTACACAATACAGGTTATAGGGGCAAACGATCAAGACTCTTATGTCAAAAGACTCTTTTTTATCGTATAATTTTTATCGTATAAAATTTTTGTGAAACACTTTTCTCATGCCCTTTATGAAAAAATAGGGATTATGATTTTCTTTCACTACCTTAAAAGGCGAAGATTCTTCATCCATCTGGCGCTATAAACAATTCGTCTTCTTTAAAACACATCACATTGATTTATAAAGAGTATTTATTGTTTTTCATATCGAATAAGAAACCTGAATACCATAAGATTCTCTCATCCTAAATTTGTTTTCTGTTGAAACGATCAAAACCATGTCGCTTGCAAGTTACAAGCGGAGCTGGCATGTGGATTAAAAACTGTACAAAAAAGGCATATGCCTCTTATAAAGCGTCTCACGAACCAAGACTTTCATACTATTAGGAGCTGAAAAAGTGTATGAGAATACCAGTCTGCACTTTTATGAAGCATAAAGATAAGGGAGATATCTTATAAGTTTTATACATTTCATAGGAGCTTTACCCTTATACCATTGACAAGTGTCCTTGTGAAAGGGTCTTGGGAGTGAGATATCTCTTAAAAACAAGTCCGTGAATATGCAATAAATGTATATTCAGAGACAAATAATATTTTAATATTTTGAGCATTCTGTTTTTATGTGAGAGGCATGATCCCAAAAAGAAACGCTATACACAAAGGCATGAAGCATTATCTTTATTCTTTAAATAATATCGCTATAGATAGTTTTGAAAATTATAAAGCAAAAAAATGATAGCACAAAGAGTGATTAATATGCCTTTATATTTTTCTCAATAAGGCTGTCTTCCTATTTCAGAAATCACTCAAATACAGCCCCCATCTGACATACATAAAGTCTAGCTTACATAAAGTCTAGCTTACAAAAGCTGGAATCGCTCAGAGAGTTTTGCCCTTCTGAATCCGTAAGGCTCTCATTCTTCTTTCTCTCAAACATGTTACAGCTTTGAAATTTGATGTTGTTTGACAAGCAACAAAAAAGCTCTGTACTCTCTTAAGAAAACAATGCCTTAAGATTACACACATAATGGATTAGAAAGATGTCCTAGCTTTTTATCAAACATGCTGTAAAACAACGAGCGTAACATATTGGCTTTTTGCTTATCCCAAAAATATTCATCCCAATTCTTGTATTCCATTCCCTTGCGTCCAATTCCCTTGTGTCCCATGCATAAAGATCAAGTTGAAGGAAATATATGGGTAACCTTAGACTTGAAAATATGAAAGGAAGGCGTGACAGAGTTTCGCGTTCCTTTGTCATGCAAAAGCATTAGACATTCTGAAACAAGCACACTTGCTATCTCGTAATGCTTTCTTTTTTCTGCTACCGGTCAAATCCCTTTATTTAGAGAATTGGCTATCACAAGTTATGCAACAAATAGCGCTATATGCAACAAACAAAGCCTGATTTATATCCGCATGGAATTCGTTCCAGTTTACATGATTGGCTCACAAAATCAACTTGACTTTCCCCTTCGTCTTTCCCCTCATGGGATCTCTATCACCATAGAACAAAAAGCGATATTTTATGACGCTTTATGGACAAAATCCCCACCGCCCGAAGAGTTCATCACATGACGAAAAAAACACCCCTCATATTCACCACACACAAACACTTCAATATATAAAACTTACATGCCTTCTATCACCGCACTCTCAAAAGGCAGCACGACAACAAGATAAGAAATTATTGATGTAAAACTCCAAACAAAGAAAAGAATGGACTTTCTAATCGAGATCAACAAACACTGTAAAAGACACATTTGTAAAGACACATTTGCATTTTTGATCATACGGGCATGTATGATAATGGACCTTCAAGTGCGCCACCATTTTACGCTTCACCCATATCACTCTCCGTTAGACAGTAACAAACATTCTTTAACTATTCAACGCTCCCCCATTATAATCAACGCAAAGAAACTAAAACAGATACCTGCATTTTTATTTTGAATCTTCCTTATTGGGATAAAACACTCAAGAATTTAGAGATTTCACTGCAAAACGAAATCACAAAATACAATAATGAAAAAAAAATATCCAAAGCCACCTCAATAATAGATATATAGCACCCCTGCTATTAAACAGAAAAAAGCCGCACCTTTAAATGGCGCGGCTTATGAATAGAGATATAATTAAATAAAATACAAAAGAAATCAATAATAAATACTTATACACAAATCGTATAATATTGCAAGCTTTTTAATTATATTTATAAAATTTATCCAAAAAGAGTATAAATAATGACGCCTTCGTATTAATGGAAGTCATTTGCAACAACGCACTTTCTAAAATCAAAACGTATCAAATAAATCAAAATACTTTGTAGCTTTATTTCAATATCATCCATGAAAAACACACATGGTTTAAGTACATAATTATAATAAAACCCGTTCTTTTACGCTTGTAAAAGCTAGTTTTTCTTAACTTGCATTCACCACTTCAAAAGACGATGCTTCACCCAATCTGATCTATTAATATCTCGGATTATAGCGGGGTCCATTTAGCTTTCCCACATGTGATTTACTTAAACTTAAAGCTCAACAAATAAGCCCTGCCTTAAATATTTGGCACACCTTTAAAAACACTTTTTGTATTATTTTGGCTCTTACAAAGAGGTTTACCTTATATCATCACACCTGAAAGGACAGTATTTACAGTATAAGAAGGATAAGACAAATAAACAACCGCTTGTACAATCTTGTTTGATAAGAAAACAAGTAAATTTTCGCTTTCAAGCCTGCTCCAACAGTACAGCATTGCTCTTCTTTATAAGAGAAGATATAACGACACGCATTTTTTTCTTATAGGAATTTTTCTGCTTTTGTTCTTGTGACAATTAAAACTTTCTTTTTATGGGATTTTTGACAAATTAAAATTGCGATAAACTGCTTTTTTTCTCTTTTAAAAAAGCTTAAAAACAGCAAATTATTTATAAATTTAAAATCATTGAACGCTCTATCCAAAAGCTTTTTAAAATTATTGCAAGATTTTTTATCTTTTTTTAAAATTTCTTTTGCCATGCGTTTCTGTTTGGACACGGCTCCTTTCTCTGTAGGCCTTAAAAACTTGCCCTTAGATTTCAATATGTGCCCTAATCTCCCCAACAACTCATGATCAACTTTCCTGCAACAACGCTTCTCTTTTTAAAACTAGACTCTCTATCAATTTTTTACCTTTTTTTAACATCTCAAACAGAGTGCAATCCACGCTCGACCTAAGATATAAATAAGGTTTATCTGATCCATAGCTTCAACCCATGCCTATTGTTTATAATCAATTTGTTATGATCAGTCTTTTCTATTTTTCCTTTTCTAACAACGAAGAAATCCCTCTAGAATGCTCAACACCCATGTATTGACTAACATTACTGTATATTTCTAGCGGCTTATGTGTTGTAAGTTTTGAACCAAAAGAACTGTAGTCTATTTTTGGCGCCTCGTATATTGGAGAAAAAAATAGGTCTCCAGCGGACAATGATTCTATTTTAATGTCTGATCCGCTCACAATACTGCTTGATGTCGTTATTCCACCACTCACAACACTATTAATACTGTCTTGATTCTCTTTTTTCGTATTTTTTTTCTGTTCGATCTTGGTAGGATCTAGAGTATTTAATTTTTTTTCTAACACATCCATGCGCTTTGCTAAAGCATCCATGCGCTTTGAAATTTTTGTAATATCTTCATATGCTTTCTTCAACAATGCGTTTAAAGGAGCATGTCCCATTCTTCCGCTAGCATAAAGAACCACACGAATACATTCAGGATCATCAATATCAGCAATAGAAAATGGAAAAAGTGCCATTATATCCCCCTTTTTGGTAAGCTAAACGCGTATTAAGCATTTGAATATCTTTTTCCGTTGTACGGCTCTTGCATTCCTCAAGACAACCTCAAGACAACCTCAAGACAACCTCAAGACAACCTCAAGACAACCTCAA
>NZ_JACX01000019.1:0-31368 GCF_000518085.1 Bartonella grahamii ATCC 700132 | reverse complement strand
CCTCAAGACAACCTCAAGACAACCTCAAGACAACCTCAAGACAACCTCAAGACAACCTCAATGTGAAAGACTTTTGAAAAAAATTTCCTCATCGAAAATTTTTACAAGGTATTTTTTTAGATTATAGTCTGTTTTCCACCTAAAATGATGATTTTACCACCTGAAACCAAAGAAAATGCATGTAACCTTGCTGCTTTGTTGGCTTTCCCCAAAATGACAAAGCCACGCCCACCGGTCTTCAAACAATGCCAATCGATAAACAACAATCTGTAAACAATCTGGCTTCTTATCTAACGGATTTAACTGAGATTCCTCTTCAAATGCAGCCTTGTCTAGAGTTATTCTACAAAAAACGCTGCTTTAAGAATACGCACAGACGAAAAACATCCCAATGCATAAAGTTTTAACCGCACCTCAAACAATGGTATTTTACGACACAACGGGATAAACCATTGTCTTACAGATTTTCTCGTATCACTCTCATTCTGTTTCAAGAAGTTTCCTGACAAGTAAAAATGCCATCTAAGAGAGTTCAATTACTCACCATGTGTTAAACGGCATCACTAATCTGCTCTAGCCAACAGAGTGCCCATTTTGAAAGAATGAACGCTTTTTGCATACACGCTCTACCCAAAAGAAGGAGAGCACCATTTTGCCTTTTCTCTCTTTAAATAAACATATCCGTTGATCTCTTCCCGCCACCTCAAGGGACGAAGATTTTAGCCCCTATCGGTTTGTAAACAATTCAACGACTCTGAAGGGATTCCGTCTGCTGCTCACTTATATAATTCACTTGCATAAGGCTTAATCAAGTACCCATCCCCTGAATATATGTCTCTTCAATACTTAAATGGATCAAGTATTGTATGTCTTATTTTCCTTATATCACCAGCTTCAATAATAGTGTTTTTATGACGGTGTTTTACGGTATAACAAGATAAAATTTTATCCATGGGCTTTTTGTCATCGCCCACCAGCACCTTAAACCCAGTGCTTTAAGCCCGGCACTTTAAACAATGTATCACGATACCACAAGAGGGAGAATTTTGGATAAAATCTTTATTCCTCAGAAAAAAACTCTATGAATAAAGGAAGATTTTTTGTTCTCTTTTACCCCTACCTTCAATAATTACTGTCTTGATCCTCTAAAGAACAATAGGCAAACTGACCGTTACACATCCAACAAAGGCAGCACAAAAAATAAAATAATAAAGAGAGTTGAGTTTTTTCTAAAGCGCCTCAAAACTTTCTGCACAATATATTCTATAAGACTTTATATTCTATAAGACTTTTTCTCATAACAGATATTTTGCAACCATTTTTATCTTTCTCTCACACAGCTTTCATTCTCAGGCTTTGACAGCATAAATCACCGCCATATTGACGGGGCGTGTTTCATCACCCCCTGTTTTTTGCAACAAGACCTTATGTTCATGCTCTCCCGCAGCCTTCGTTAACTGATCTTTATTGTAGGCTTGAGCCAGATTTCTATCATATTCACCGTGATTCATATCCCAAACTACCTTTTCAACCTTTGGAAAACTATGCTGGTGTTTTCCTGTCGAATCTGTTTTCCCCTCATGGGTATGAGATTTAAAAGACTCTTCTTGTCGGCTTCCCAAGAGACGTCCTTTATCAATGGCTTTTCCACTATCGAGCCCCCGTAAAAACATTCCACGCAAATCGGGAACATTGAATGTTGTTCTCCCGTCTCCTTTTCCCCACGTTTCCCCCAAAACAGCAAAGAGATTTGCATAGTTCTTTCGCGAATATTCTTTACCACCACAGAGTAACCATCCAGAGGGTATTTTTTCTGTAGCAAAAGTCCCAATAAATCCAGAAGAAAAAGTTTCAGGCAAAGGAGGAAAGGGCGGAATTTCAGGAAGTTTTATAGTAGGATTGGTTAAAAACCATCCATCAGCATTTTTTCCGGCAATATCACGCGTATAGACGATCTCATAAAGCCCCCCCTTTTGAATTTCCCCTCCCTTTAAAGGCATGATACCCTCTAGCGTTGCCATATAAGTTGGTCTTGGTGGCAAATGATTTAAAGAAATATTTGTTATTCCTCTATTGACGCCTTGTGCTTTAAAGCGCACAACAATGCCATCCATATAAGTCTCAAAAAAAGACTTTGTCGCCAAACGAAGTGATGTCCTCTCGTTTTCCACATCGACAGTAAACTGTGTTTCAATCCCCCCCCCATTATCCAACAAATATTCTTTGATACGTTGCATCATAGCGCGAGCACTATCATTGACTGAGCTTGGCGGTTGCCCTTCTGCCCAGTTTATACTCTCGTCGGCATAAGCATTTTCTGATGCGATAATTGACCAATCATAAATCGAACTCATAGAAGATATTCTTTTTTCAAAAAGGGAAAACGAGCAAAAAATGAAGAAAAGAAAGCCGCAATTTTATTTTTAGATGCCGGTATTTTCTCCCCTTTCATTTTCTCCATTTTCAGTCCTATTTTGCCATAATCAACATGCAATAATTTTGTTTTTGCATTGACATAAACAGCTTCCGGCTTCACACGCAACACGTCTTGCGCCATAACACCCTGGTAACGTTGTGGATTTCCCTTATAATTAAAGGTATAAAGTGGATATCCCTTTTTCTGCCCCACAGGGATAATATTTTCTTTTGCTCTCACATCACAAAGCCCTAAAATTCCTCCGACCAATCCAAGTACTTGCTGCGCATCACGCAATGGATCTTTTGTCACAGAAGGCATTGTCGTGGATTTTCCTGAAGTCGTTCCGTAATTTCCAGCAGCCTGTGTTCCTATCTGTAACAAGCTTTGCAATCGGTTCCAATCTTGATTATCTTTTTCTGACCATTTTTGGCGTTCAGCATCTAAGATATTTTGACGATTTACATCTTGAATCATGCCCCCTTTCAAAGCATTGCTTTGCACATTACTCTGTCCTTGATAATAGCTATTTGCCGCATTAACCTGATCATTCTGAGAGCGATCAATCATCTGGTTTGCATTCATCATATTGTTAATATCTTGATTATATTGCTGTGCTGCAGCATTTGTTGCCAAGGCGCCTAGTTCATCGGCCAGCACACCGGTGTGAGCCCCAGAGCCATAACGTCCTGCCCCAGACATCGACTGATTAATTGCATCGGAAGTTTTATTCAGAGCATTTTGCAATGCAGTATTAAATTTACTATTGCTTCCAATCCAGCTTCCCTTAGCCATACTGGAAAGATTTGTAGCGCTGTTGGTTGGTGCATTCAACCATTGCGTTACCGTTGGATTGTTATAAAGCCCTGCTGCTTGTTGTAAACCGGTCAGAGCATTTTTTGTCATATCGCTAAGACCAGCGACTCTGTCTCCCTGATAAACGTTTCCGCCAATTCCTTTATTATAAAGTCCAAGTGCATCAGCACTGGCTTGTTTAAAAATATCAGCCGCCCAAGCAGGTGGAGCATTTGTTTGTGTTGTTGTCTGCACTTGAGGTGTGGTTTTTCTACTCATGGCTTGAGAACCTTTCTATATTGAATAAGATTACGAGAATATCCGTGATGAGCGAGCCTTTTCGCCCATCCAGTTCTTCCAAACATGTGCATTTCTTCAGCATTAATTGTTTGCGCCCATTTTTCGACTTCATCAATCAATTTGACCAATTTCAGCCCTCCCTCTCCAGCAAGATCTGAGAGAACGACGCATTTTTTCCCTGTATGGGCACTTTCAACTTTGGTTATTGCAAAAGCACTAAATTGGATTTTATTTTTTAAGACCAGCCACAATTGTGCTTGTCCTGTAGCGATTTCTTCAGCAATTTTTTCCAGACAAACATCATCAGGAAAGCGCTGAGCATATTTTCTCAATGCAGCATTGAGTGCCTCTTGATAGGGCGCTATTTTTTCCCACGGCCATTGCTCTGTCAAATGAGCAGAATACAAATCTTGACTCTCTTGCATCATAACTTTGGCTCTTTTAGCTTTATCACTCATCTCCCCTTAAATACCATCCCCCTACGCATTTCTCACGTTCCATACTTACCGTACAACTTTCAAAAAGAAGAATACAACAAAAGAAAAGAAGCCCCATCATCCCTTTGTCATAACAAATAGGAAACTTTCTTCTTTATAAAAATAAGCCATTGTGCAGACTATTTTTCCTTTATCGCAGAAAAGCATGAAACATAACGCACCACCTTGTTCCTTTGTTTATAAAGGCTTTGGTCTATGGGGCATTTGTTTTTTAATAATAGAAGCTTGAGCGCCTATCACATGATATTATAAAAGGGCATGCCTATCGCATGCCGGCTCGCGTCAATTCCACATCAAATCCAGTGACATGAGTCCAATTCACCCCTTCAGGAATGCGCAATTTAAAGCGATAAAACCGTGCCCTTGCGCGACAATGAATTTGTCCAGTATTATAAGAGGGCTGTTTTTCTGGCAACCAAACAGTTTCCTCTTCAAGAGACTGTCGAAAGCGCATTCCCACAGACAAATAAAACTTTCCACTATTGACTTGAGGCATAATATTTTTCACCCGTGTTATCATGCCATTTGTCTGCCCCATTTCTTGTGATGTCACGACACAAGCCATAGGAGAACCAGAAAACGAACCCAGTCTCCCCTGTTGATCAAATGCCCCCAGAATAGGCGATTCATTTTTCCAAACTTTACTATCGAGAGAAAAGGACAAATCATCAATATTCTCTGTTACAAAATCAAGACCTTCTAGGGTTGTTCCTGCTAAGAAAATAGGCAATATCATTTTGATATCCACAAGAGCTTTTGTCCATTTTTGCAATCCCCAATCATAAATGAGCAAAATACGTTTATGAAGGTTCTCATCAGAATCAACCATCCAATAAACACGATTATACACCCCATCGATAGCTGCAGACATGGTATACAGATTATCCTGCCTTGATTTTGCGGTCATCGTCCGATCGACTTTTTCGAACCCAATGGGTATAATCTGTCCATCATTTGTTATTTGATAAAAACCGCCCTCATCGGCAAAGAATGCTAAATCGCCCCGACAAACAATTGATTCAGCATTTTTTGCGCCTCGTTTATCGTGAATTTTTTGGAAACTAAAAATAATCTTAGAGCCAGGGATAAAAGAACCGGCATAGATTGCAGAACGCATAAAAATAATTGGATTTGTTGTCTCGGTTGCCCCTTGGACGAATCCGCCATCAGGAAAATCTTGATAATCGCAACTTTTTTTCCCAACAGTCCAAAATTCAGCATCATTTAATCCAGACCAATGAACCCGTCTTGGATACTCGGTTAATTTCATCAAACAAACGAAATCTCCCCAGATTCGAACAATCCCTGCTTGTGGTGGATTTCCTCCTAAATTTCTAAATCTTTTATCATGATTAATATCAATCACTTGTGGTTTATCATTGGCATTCACCGCAATGATAAAATCACCAAACAAAGCAAAAGACCACGGAGCATCGATATTAGCCAGATAAGATTTTCCTTTTTGGCTAATATCTTTCCAGTTCATTGTTGTATTATCAAGCAAGAAGATTTTTTCTCTTGTCCCAACAATAATGGAAACCCCATTTTTTGTTTTAACCGCAAGAGCGCCTAAAATTGGCTCCGGACAAGGCTCTGATAAAGGTTCAAAACTTGGCATAGGAATATAGGAGCCATCAGCCGGTAGCACATTAACAAGTTCATCGGTAAAAATTCCATTGATATCCGCCACATCGGGTCGATAATCAGCGATTGGGAAAAAAGCCATCAAGACCCCCATAAAATTCTTGAAGAGCCCAGTGCCATTCAAAACACCAAGGCTTATTGATAAAAAACCACAAAAGCCCTTAAAACTCTAAAGGCATAAAATTCAACAAAATACACAACCCTAAGTTGATAAACGCATCGAAAAAAAGATACCATAAATAATGGCATACCCAGCGCCATCCACCAGCGCCCGACCAAAATCAACCGCCCGCAATTCACCCCAACAACTGGGAAAAAGCCATCAAGACCCCCATAAAATCTTTGAAGAGCCTAGTACCATTCAAAACACCAAAGCTTACTGATAAAAAACCACTAAAGCCCTTAAAACTCTAAAGGCATAAAATTCAACAAAACACACAATCTTAAGTTGATTAACACGTCGAAAAAAAAGATACCATAAATAATGGCATACCCAGCGCCATCCACCAGCCCTTCACCATCAATTCCCAGCGCTTATCAAACCATAAGGGACAAACCAGGCATAAACGATTTGGAACAAAGCCTTTTAAAAACTCATTGGGCGAATCTTTGAGGAACCTTTTCGGCGCGATGTTTCAATGCGCAAAGCTTGAAGCTGTTCTTGAAAATCTCTGAAAGAAACGGCGGCATATTCAGGATCTTTAAGAATATTTTTATAAAGTTCATATTTTGCCCGTGCTTTAATAAGATCAAAAGCATAAATCAACCAAGGATTATCGCTTTCTTTCAGCTGTTCATCGGCAAAATGAACAGGAGCATAAGAAAGCTGCATAGTTTCCACATGTTCTGGTGTTGGAAAGAGTCCTATTTTTTGATCAAGGCACGTATAAAAGAATGGCGTTCCTAGCGCAGGATGCATACCATATTGTTGATGCAACACTTCCAAGGGCTTAAAGAACAACTTTGTTGGTGTTGTATTCTTTGTTGCTAAAAAGACGCCCTCCAAACTCTTTTCTGATTCAATAAAAACTCCCTCTTCTTGCCCATACCATGTTTTACCACTTTGTGTTTTAAAGGTCCTTTCTCTTTTTTCATTAAAGAAAAAGGGTTCGCATTCACACACACGCAAAGCCGTAAAAATTGAATCTTGAATTTGCAGGGAATATTCCGCTGTTGTATCGTCAATTTCATCTTGAATAAGCGCGACCATATAAGCAAAAGTTTTAGAATGGTCTGAATGTGTAAGGTTTAGATTTTTGGGATCAGTGGATAAAGTGGTCATAAGTCTGTCCTTTTTCTGGAAGCATTTTAAATTTTTCCCCCAACAGATCCCTCTTGTTGGGGGAAGTTAGCAAACATTCGCTTTAAGCAGGTGCTCCATAAGTTGGGATGACAATAGTGCCAAAATCCTGAGCCCCTTGCGTACTTCCTGGCAAGGTAAAGCAAGTTTTTTTCATACCAATAATGGTTTTTGCCGCGACCCCAAATTCTCTTTCATAATCAAAAAGTTCTTCCACCAATTTATAGCGTGTCGCCCCTCGATCTTTACCAAAAGCAATCACAGCACTCTGCGCACCAAGTAGAACAGCACGACGCACATTTGGTACAGCTTTATTTGCCGTCCCAGATTCGACTCCTTCGGTAATATGTTCAGCTTCGCGCAAAACCACACCATTATACATGCCCAAAGATCCATCATAGAGCGGATTTTTGATACGACTTCCACTATAGATTGCCTTGGTAATGTCGAGCCATTGCCCTGCATCTGTATTGGTTCGCAATTGCGTCACTTGGGTTGGATGAAGATAAAGCACATAGACATTTTCCCCATCAATCCGCACGGGTCTAATTTTGGGATTTGCCAATTTAGCCCGTTCAACAGCTTTATCAATGAGCTTAAGATCAAAAACATCGTTTGATTTTAAATCTTCATCTTTTGTTTTTCCATTAGGGCGCACAACGCGTTTATCGGTTGGTGCCGTTGGCGCATTAAACCCATAATGGACAGGTTTAAGAGTAATCGTACGTCCCTCAAAGTTAATAGCTTTTGCGGTATATCCACACACTTGAATGAAGAACATCATACTCAGACGATCTGCATACCAATCAACTAAGCCATTTTTTGCCTCGGTACGCAAATCATGGAGAATCCGTTGTTGATCAATCGTTCCCTCATTTTTGACACGCACAGCATGAACGAGTTCATTAATTGCCAAGCGATCATTGAGAAACTGTAAAGCTTCTTCATTGCCTTCCAATGTCTGCCCTTCACTCACCCCATCGCCTAGCAACTGAACACGCAAATTAAAGCTAATGGCATCCCCACTTGCTTTCGTGGTTTCATCCTTTAATTGTACGATACTGTTTGAATCATTTCCAATCAACGGTGCAATCGGAAGTGCTTTTGAGACTTCTTGGTTTAGTAATTTAGACCATGTGCGCACTGCCATTGGGTCATTAAGTCCGATATAAGTTACAGTCATTTTGTCCTCTAAAAGTTTTATTGACATAAAAAACCCGGCAAAGCGCCGGTTGTTAAAACACCACATTTCATTTCAAATGGTGAATTGGTTATTCGTGAGTTTTATCTAATTTCTGTTAGCGTCTGCCTCCCCCTTATAATAGCTCTCCTCACCACATCCGTGCTTTGAGAAATCCCCCTGTATTCCCCCGCGCTAAAAGCCTTTCCACGTTCCCGCAAAAAACACCCCCTGCATTCTTGTGTTTAAAATTCTCTTCCCCCCATTAAACGGTTAAAAGCAGCTTTATTTTTAGGTTCAGAAACCCAAGCGCTAAACTCTGCTTCTGACATTTTATCAAGCATCTCCAAAGAAATCGGCCCATTTGGCGTCAAGCCGTTATAAGCAGCAAGTGTACGTGCAGAATTGTGTCTTTCCTGTAAATTTTCATCCATGTTATTGGGAACATTTGTGTAGCCAATTTTTTGTGCAATAGAGTAAATCACTTCAGCCGGATTTTGATTTTTTTGCGCACAATCGCGCAAGATCTGCTTTAACTCATCACCAATCAACGCATCAATATTTTTGGGATCTGCCATCTCAGGGTAGAGCGAAGCGCAAGCTGCCAACTGTTTAGCCCGCGTTTCATAAATAAAATCAGCAGCTTGATCAAAATCATGATGCTTTTGTTTAACACTGGCAACAGACTGCTGAAAAAACGCATGCAACTGTTCTGCTTCGCGAGCCAGAGAAGGTTGTTGTTTTTCATTAACAAGTCCTTGTTTTTGGAGTGTTTTTCCCAACCATTGCATATAGCCCATAAAGTCTTTTTGTGGATCTGGTGGAGCATCTTCTCCCCCTTGAACCTCTTTTCCAGCCTTTTGCGAAGAATACTGTTGTTGATGCGTTTGCCCTTGAAAATTATCTTCAAGAGTTTTTTCTTCTCTTCCAATTTCACCGTCTTCTCCCTCTTGTGTTGAGAGTAGATAATCCTGTTTCAATTGGTTTTGTTCTGCCGGCGTTAAGTGTTCTTGATCCATGACATTAGCCTTCTCTTTTTTTAAACAATAAAATTAAATTTTTCAGATAAAACAGCCTGAGAGCATTTATCCCCTCAATGCTTACCCATCATTTTGGCTCCAACATTCCCCCCACATGTCTCCCCCACCATGACGACAAGACTTCTATCGAACATTTTCCCCAATACACACTGTCCAATAAAACAGCTCTTCTGAGATAAAGAGAGGCGACATTGCACGACATAAGCAACATGGGTAACTATGGAAATTGTTTAGATAAGCAACTTCTGATCGATGAAATTCATCTGAAAGAGCGCATCATAAAGCATCCTATTGTTGAGCCTTTACTGTCTGCAACATCTGCATTATCTGCTCTGTTCCCATATTACCCCCCATCTGCGCTGAGGCATTTTGCTCTTCTTGAAGAGAATTTTGCGCCTTTATCGCAATTTTATGAATGAGTGAGGCTGGTAAAGGCGAATAGCGTAAGAGATCAAGCATAATCTCAGGCGTTGCAAAATTTTGCATCAAAGGCAGCAGTTGCATGATCAGTGCAAAAGTACGCTCTTTTTCATTAAGACTTGTTGGCGCATCATCCACAACAATATCATATTCCAAACTTGTCACCATTTCGCGTGTCAGTGGAACATACTGGGCATTTTCATCACCAGCAATACGGACCAGCCGCCCATCGGACAGATAATTTTGAATAAGATAGAGAATAATTTTCCCCTGTCGTTGCCGATATCGACGCAACCCATCAAAAAAGGAAGCCAAAAGATTAAGTGACGATTGTCGCCGTTGTTGTTCAAGAACGCCAGGCTGATTGACAGCTCTTGTCCCAATAAATTCAGAAGACAACCCCGTCACCTGTTCAAGTGCGCTCTTTGCTTCATTAAACAATTGGAAAAACCCTTGCGGAAATTGTGCCACGGGTTTAGGCTGAATTCTTCCCCCAGACACAGCACCACTTTTCAACCAAGTAATGCTATCGGCTCTAGCCCAACTCTCGAGGGCTTGTCGATCATCATCAAAAGCATCGCGTTCTGCCATAATTCCGCCTTTTGATTGGCTATTGAGCAAATGCATCACTTGACTAAAATATTTGTTTGCCCACCGTTGGGGATCTTTTGTAGGGCGCACAAGTCCGTAAAAGTGCCGGCTTAACTTATCAAAAGTACCGGTAATACACTCCCATCCCAACTGATTGTGTGGGACCAAGGGCTTATCAGGCGCATCAAGCAGCTTTCTACCCAAAAATGCCCGTTTGACAATTTTTCTGTTCAACCTTGTTGCTTGAACATGAGGAAAGGTTTTGCTTAAATTTTGGAAATCCTGCTCTGAATAATCGATAAACTTTCCACTTTGAGGCTCGAGAACTTTATAAATCACCTCGCGTTCAAACCAACGACATTCTACCAATGTCACCATTTTAGGACGTTGATAGGTGCCTCCCTCTTCTCCTTGATCCCCCCTCTCAGCCTGATAACTTTGTGTCATCCCATTGCTGGTTGCATGTAAAAAACTTTGATGTTTAACCCAATCAGCATTAAGATCACTCCAATAAACATTAGGAAACATTTCTTCAGCCACAGCAAGAGGTTTTTCATCAATATACCACAAGCGTTGTGCATCAATAAGATTAGGCTTAACAGCACTTGCATCCCACACCATTTTCATAGGGTCGAGCCGCGCAATGATTGGTTTTCCTTGTGGATCTTCTTCATAATCAAGGCGTGTATCTGTCCACCCCATTCCGCAAATAATTGCATCTTGAAAGGCATCGGAATCTTCGTATTCCCCATCGGCTTCATCACGAAACCACTCAGCTGCCCCTGTCAGAATCTGGTTTGCAAAGGCTGCTCCTTCTTGTCGTGGAATAAATTGAACTTGTCTTTTATTATTGCGCTCAGCCCCAATCACGGCATTAATTAAAGGCGCAATACGGTTAAAAGTCATGACCGGTCTGTTTTGTTCGTTCAAAACAGCCAAGTCTTGCTCATTCCATTGCCGTCCATTATAAAAATCGTAATCTTCTTGGGCATTTTTTCGCCATTTTTCGACATGGGCAATATCATCCTGATACCACCCCACGAGTTTTTTAAAGAGTGCTTGATTTTCAAGCGTTTCGATTTGATCAAAAGAAGAATCTGTAGAAATATTCATTAAAAAGCCATCCATGAAGTTTGAGAATGGTGAAACGAGCGATAAGGTTTTTTTCGCGCTCTAGCATTTGGTTGTTCATAAGCCACACACATCAGTCCAAAGGCATCGGCCCCATGGCTAGCCCAATCATGTTCAGCCCCTAGTCCGATATTGCGCTGTTCGTCGCGCTTTTCATGATACCAAGCGAGTGCTTTTCTGCCCGCACATGTCGTTTCACGATTAAACCATAGTGCAGGAAACAATCGCCTTACGGCTTCGATACGCATTTTCACAGCGCCTGTCCCTTGATTAGGGATCACTTTAGTTTGAAACCCAGCTTGTTGAAGGGCACTTTCAAAACTCACATTATAAACACGATCTTTTGTTGCGCCATCATGGGGCAAAACCATGAGAGCCTTTTCATATCCCCTTTGAAAGACCCAGCCCACATGCTCTGAGAGAGGCTGTCCTTGAGCTTCATAATAATCGAGCACTCGGATTTCCCGTCCAATAAATTGCGCAACCCACAATGCGGTAGCATCGGCCTTTGCTCCTGTTCCCCCGATATCCCAAAAGATTCTCACCTGCATCAAAGGATCACGTGGAACGGTAGTAATCCGCCCTTCCATTTCAGCTTCGAGAAGACATTTCTGATAATAAGCCCCTTGGACAGCTTGGAGATATTCGCCTTCCCAAATATGGTTATACTGCTCTGGTCTTTGCTGCAAATCGTCCATTCGATCACGATTGAGTTTTTCCGGAAATTGCGGATTATCACGCCAATTAATTTCTGCCCCTTTGATATGAGGATTATCGACATTTCGGAAACGTTTTTCCACGGGTGCATTTTCATGGCACGGATTCCATGTGACCCATAATTCTGCATTCCAATCTTTTCCTTCTTCGCGCAAAGTTGGAATGAGGGTTTGCCAAGCAGTTTCAGTGACCGGCTCCGCTTCATCGACCCAGCAAAGGAAAACGCGCCCCATTGATTTAATACTTGCGATATTTCGATCAAGCCCAGCAAACACATAGACAATCCGTCCATCTTTTGATTTAATATACTTATCGCCAATGTCATAATAGTCTTGTAAAAAAGGATAAGATTCGATAGCGCGTTTAATTTCTTCCAAAGAGCTTTCATTGAGAGAATTTTGAAATTGCCTTGCACAAAGAATAATCCCGCGCTCTCCAGCCATTCCATGGCGATATCCCACAACAGCTGACATCAAAGCAAAAGAACGTGTTTTTCCAGAACCCCGTCCTCCCCAAGCGGCTCGCACATCTGCTTTTCCAGTAAAAACAGGAATAAGCTTTGGAATAAGAGCCACTTGAGCCGTTTTCTGCTCCATTTTTTGAGAACTTTTCTGAACAATTTTCATTATAAATTTTCATACTTTAGCAATAATTGCGCTTCACCCTTTTGCTTATCCCAAGTTTAATTATCCCAGAGCAACTGAAGGAAAAAAGCAATTGAACGAAAAACGCCCTTCTCAAAAGCAGCGCTTTATCTTCTCTTCATCCTAATACGCAATGAATTTCACTTTTTTGCATGAAGCCCCCACTTGGACCGCATTGACCACATTGACCCCACATATACACGATATGCGCCCCCAAGGGTCCTTAAATCCCAAGGGTCCCTATTCCCCCCAAACCACCCCTCAAATGCCGCACCTTGTCATCCCCCAACCAAAAAGCACGGCATCCCCCCACCAAATCATAGCCTCAGCACATGGCTCTCAAGCATCCCCAAAGCCCAACATCCTCAAATATCATGCCTCTCAAGCTTCACCAATCCTCACACTTGTCTATCCCCGATACCCCCACCAAAACACATGCATCCCGCAAGCATAATACTTCTCTCAAGTTTCACGCCCTTCACCCATCAAAACACTGTCCCATATCCACCACACAAACATCCTGCACCAAATCTCCTCCAACACATGGCTCTCAGGCATCATTCACCCAAGCCAAGTATCACGAGCGTCTACAAGCAAGATAGCCTCCGCTTCAATCCCCTCAAGACAAGCAATCACCAAAGCAGCCCCCTTCCAAGGTGTCACCCCGCATCATCCACCTCAGCCTAACATTTTTCAATATCACAAACCTCCGTTACCGAAGGATCACACATCTCCGATTCACTATTTTTTGCATTCCCCGATACAATCTCGAATAAAAGCCGGCGTCCCCATAAAGCCAAGCCCAAATATCTCCCCCCGAAATATTCCTGCCCTCCAGTAAACGCCCAAACATCACAGCCCTCTCTTCAAGCCTCCGTCGCCAAAAGATCACACTTCTCCGGTTCACTATTTTTTGCATTCACTGGTACAATCTCAATACGCGAAACTGTTTTTGATATCTCCACACCTTCAATAACGAGAAAAGACCAAACCTTCACAAAAATCCAAAACTGTAGATAACATATCACGCCCCCTAAGCATTGTCCCCTCTCGGGGTATCACCTCTTCAGCACACGCCCCTCTGTCATCGCCCATAAAAGCCGGCGTCCCCACATAGGAAACCCAAATATCTCCCACCGAAATATTCTGCCCTCCAGTAAACACCCTAACATCACAGCCCTCTCTTCAAGCCTCCGTCGCCGAAGAATCATGCTTCTCCGGTTCACTATTTTTTGCATTCACTGGTACAATCTCAATACGCGAAACTGTTTTAACCTCCCCTTCTCCAGTCGCCTGAAGAGGCAACACTTTTGCAAGCAGCGAAAAAAACGGTACAGGATTATTCAGAGCATGATACTGAAGATAAGACACCAACCCATCTTCACCATAGTGATAGCCAGCCTGCTCCGCCGCTGTCAGAAGAGCTTCATTAAATCGCTTTGTTGTTTTATTCAAAGCCCCTTTTTTCCGCCCTCTTCGACGTAAGGGAAGACAATGTTCATCTACCATCATCATGATCCTTCCAACTAAAGAGAAACCAAAACCTCAAACACAAAAAATGACATGAAAATCAGGAATGAAACCTCAAAAGCAACCAGCAATTTTAAAAAAATGGGACACATCCTAAAAGATAAAAAACACGCACAAAGTACAAAGCCTCTGCTCCTTTTTTACAGATCAACGTTTTTACGCTTTTACATCATTACAGAACAAAGCCAAATGAAACTCCCAAACCATTACCCCGCATCGCTCTATAAACACGGGTCTGTCAACAATCTGATTTCTCGTCTATCAGATTCCCCTGCTAATTATTTCATATGGCTATCCCACACTTCAAAGATTGGTGTTTCATCAAACACGCCAGATAAGCTCTGATCTACAATTTGACTTCAAAAAGCAAATTTTCCTCTGCTGAATAAAGCTTCCACCCCGCACCGGTTTTAAACTATAATCCAACCTCTGACCCAATAAATTCCCCTACTAAAATCAGATTACTTACCCTACTAACATCAGATTACCGCCCCCAAACATCCCTATTTTACAGTATAACCGTATAGCAAATATTTTAATTTTCTTGCCAATCTTCTGAAACTACTTTACTGATGAGCTTGTGTTTTTGATCGTCCACGCAACGGTCAAATAGGGATTTGAAAGCCCGAAAACTCAAACGTTAATTTACCCCACTTTGTAGGTATCTCGGAGTTCCGGGAGTTTTTGCTATGTCCAAGTGCTTGTCAGCACTAAAAGCAAAAAGCTGAGTCAAGTCAGTGTTTTCAGACTCCCGGAATACTCATGCGAGGGCGCTCGCAACCGGAGGGGGGCTTGAAATGCCAAATAAAAATCCACATTTTATTGACATTTCTGATTAAGCAAAAAACGAGATTTATAATCCATATTTTGCACTTTTTTAAAAAGTACCCAATCTTATAGTCTTTGATATTATTTTAATTTTTCTTGCCAATCCCTTGAAATTACTTTATCACTCAAAGGATATTTTGGTCGTCTACGCAGCGATCAATAAGGGATAGTAAAGCCCTAAGCTCTAGCGTAAGAATGAACCCACTTTGTGGGTGTCCCGGGATTCCGGGAGTTTTTGCTATGTCCAGGTGTGATAGCACTAAAAGCAAAAATGCTGACTAGAGCTCAGTACTTTACTACTCCCGGAATACCAATGCGAGGGCGCTCGCAACCGGAGGGGAGCTTGAAGTGCAAATTAAGAATTCACATTTCAACGACATTTCTATAGGCAAAAGAATTCGTCATAGAAGAATTTCAATGGGACTTTCCCAAAAGGAATTAGGAAGCCATTTAGGTGTCAGTTTCCAACAAATCCAGAAATACGAAAAAGGCTCCAATCGTGTAAGCGCAGGATGTTTGCTCGAAATTGCTAAAAAACTAGATGTTCCCGTAAACTTTTTTTATGCAGACCTTGCCACAAAAGAAGATCTTTCAACAAAAGAAACTCTTCTACAGCGTGATCAATACACCTATAGCGAAAAAGAACACGCACTTTTGAAAAACTTTAGAGAACTCAAAGCGAAAAAGCAGAAAGCAATCTTGTGGTTGATTTCTGATTAGACAAAAGCGCACCTATCGACATCCCTCGCCAATATATCCAACACCCTTAAAATATAAGCTTCAGATCACGACACCTCAAAGAATGTAGTTTCATCAGACAAGACAGATAAGCCCTGCCCTAAAATATTCCTTCACACACTTTTCTCCAGTCAACGCACTTAACACCCCTCTTCATCCCAGCTTTTCCCTGCTCCACTCACAAATGCATCTCTCCTAGTTCTCTGACCACATTCTATGCCATGATAAAAGCATACACAAAGTACAAATACTCCGTTTCACTTTTACAGATTCACATTTTTACGCTTTTACATCTTTACAGAACAAAGCCAAACGAAAGATTTACCACCCCGCACCGCTCTGCAAACAGGGGTCTGTCAACAATCTGATTTCTCGTCTATCAGATGTCCCTGCTAACCACTTCACATGGTTATCACCGCCCCCAAACAATCCTATTTTGACAGTATAACAAACTAGAAAACATTTTAATTTTCTTGCCAATCTTCTGAAACTACTTTATGAATTAGCTTGTGTTTTTGATCGTCCACGCAACGATCAAATAGAGATTTGAAAGCCCGAACGCTCAGTACATAAATTTATCCCACTTTGCGGGTATCTCGGAATTCCGGGAGCTTTTGCTATGTCCAAGTGCTATAAGTACTAAAAGCAAAAGGCTGACTGAGCTCAGTGCTTTCAAACTCCCGGAATACTAATGCGAGGGCGCTCGCAACCGGAGGGGGGCACAAAGTGTAAACTAAAAATCCACATTTTAATGACATTTCGATAGGCAAAAGAATTCGTCATAGACGCATTGCAATGGGGCTTTCTCAAAAAGAGTTAGGAAGCCATTTAGGTGTCAGTTTCCAACAAATCCAGAAATACGAAAAAGGTTTAAATCGTGTAAGCGCCGGACGTTTACAGGAAATCGCCAACATCCTAGAAGTCCCTATTACCTTTTTTTATACTGATATTTTTGCAGAAGAAGCTATTCCCACAAAAGAAACTCTTCTACAGCGTGATCAAGACACCTATAGCGAAAAAGAACACGCACTTTTGAAAAACTTTAGAGAGCTCAAAGCGAAAAAGCAGAAAGCAATTTTGTGGTTGATTTCTGATTAGACAAAAGCGCACCTATCGACATCCCTCGCCAATATATCCCTCTGCCTAAAGCCTTGCCCGCCTGATACCACCACATCTCAAAAAACGGTTTACGGCACCGGTTTACAACATCATAGGATAACAAACACCAAAACCTTGGGAAAACATCCCCACCCCTCTCACAGAATTTTATCAAGAGATCTCTCTGATTTAAACGCACAATTCCGATTGTATCATTATGATACCTTTTTACATTTACCTTGTCAAGTTTTTATATTTTTCTTTTTATATTTTTGTGTTTTTCTTTAAGGGAGCCACATCCCTCAAAACGCCTCTCATAAAAAACACAATGTCCAAAACAACAAGAGTTAAAATAGTATTACCCCTAATAGTATTGCCCCTAATAGAACTACCATTGTATTTCTCATTCACCCACTTATTAAAAAAACATCTCTCAATGCTTCTCACTCCCATTTCACGGATACCCCCATACAAATATAGACGCAAATATAATTGTTAAATTTCGCATAGAATATAAAAGCCAACCACGGTTTTCTCTCTTCACACCTCTTTGCACATCACCCCTGCAATCTATTCACAGCTATTCCCAAACTCTTCTCTCCAGCCAACACACGAACAGCACTCTTCATTTCCCAACTCTTCCCTCCATTCACAGACTCTTCACCTCCCCAATCCTTCTCACCCCTCTACACCATAACAATATATTGATTTATAAGAAATAATTTAGCATTGTTGATATTGATTGAGAGTTCCAAACATCGTAAGATTCTCTCATTTAAAATCGCTCCCATGTTGAATCAACCAAAATCATTCGCTTGCACGTCAAAAGCAAGGAGAGCCCGTGTGGATAAAAAAACGATTAAGAAAGGAATAAAAATAGCTCTTATGAACCGTGCCAAGGGCTGTAACCAACACCCACGAGCTAGCAAATATAATGATAGTGCCGGCTTGCTTCTTCATAAGCGTAAAGATAGGGGAGCTCAATGGATTTATCATTATACCATGGCAAAAAAACGCACAATACATAAATCCATAAGTCCTTCGCTTCACTTTTACGGATATACATTTTTACGCTTTTACATCTTCACAGAACTCAGCCAAATGAAACTCCCAAACCACCACTCCGCACCGCTCTGTAAACACGGGTCTGCAACAATCTGATTTCTCGTCTATCAGATTCCCCTGCTGGTTATTTCATATGGCTATCCCACACCTCAAAGAAGGCTATTTCATCAGACAAAACAGATAAGCCCTGCCCTAAAATATTCCCCCTTTCTCTCCTATCACACACTTAACGACTTAACACCCCTCTTCCTCCCAACGTCCCCCTCCATTCAAGAAAACTCTTCCCCCAATCCTCACACCACATTCCACGCCCCAAAAAGCCCAACGTGACAAAAAACACGCACAATATATAAATCCACAAATCCTCCGTATCACTTTTACGGATATACATTTTTACGCTTTTACGTCATTACAAAACAAAGCCAAAGGAAAGGCTCACCACTCCGCACCGCTCTGTAAACACGGGTCTGCAACAATCTGATTTCTCGTCTATCAAATTCCCCTGCTGATTATTTCATATGGCTATCCCACACCTCAAAGAAGGCTATTTCATCAGACAAGACAAATAAGCCCTGCCCTAAAATATTCCCCACAAGCTCTTCTCCAGTCAACGCACTTAATCCCCCTCTTCATCCCAGCTTTCTCCGCTCCATTCACAAACGCGTCCCCCTAGTTCTCTGACCACATTCCATGCCATGATAAAAGCGTACACAAAGCACAAATCCCCCGCCTCACTTTCACAGATTCACATTTTTACGCTTTTACGTCATTACAGAACGTAGCCAAAGGAAAGGTTCACCACCCCGCACCGCTCTGTAAACAATGGTCTATAAACGAACAAAGCTTTTTGCCTAGTACCCCTTACAGTCTTCAGCCCCCCCAAACGACAGCATTTCATCAGGCTCAACAAATCAAGCCCTATCCTGAATATTCTAGCTCTTCACTCCCCCCCTCAAAGAGCGATGTTTTTACATCATGAATAGGATAATTAACGAACCGTCTTTAGAAAAAAGAAACGGCATAGAGATATATCAATGGTCGTCATCGACTGTCGTGTTAAGAGGTGTTAACTCTTTATTTTTCTTAATTTTTACAACGCCAATCATTCCTGTAGAAATAATGAAGGCAGACATAGCTAAAAAGGAGCTTAACAATCCCACGAGCGCAAAAAGTCCAGCAATAAAGCCAGACACTGCTTCCGCAGAGTTCGCTAAAGTTGAAAAAGTTCCAAAACTCTTACCAAAATCTTCACGACGAGAATATAATTGAATAGCTGAGACTAAACTAATATCCACAAGTGCACCAATAAATCCTAAAACAAATGCTAACACGAGAATTAGTTTTAAATAAAGTTCTGCAGCTAAGGGCATAACAAACAGAATAACCCCATAAAGAAGCCAAAATACCATGAGCTTCAACGATGTAATTTTGAATATAATTTTATGATATAACAGACCACCAACAATAGTTCCAACAGCCATGAGAGAAAAAATATAACTCACAAGGCTTTCCTCTCCCCTATAGAGAGAACAAAAGCTGGAATTAAAAATCTTAAAATTGCACCAGTAAAGAGAATAGCAAACGACGAGCCAACAAGCGTAATAAGTAAATTATTATTTTCTTTAGAAATATATTTAAGATAAGAAGCCGTTTCTCGATAAATTTTTATAAAATTGAATGATTTATTCTCATTTGAATTTAAATTCATGAGATTAAATAACACGATAATAGATATAAAATAGGTAAAAAAATCAAAAATGAGTACTGCCGATTTATTTGCTAAAAAAAGCAGTAGGGAACATACCAAAGGACCAATAACAGATGCAGTTTCAATTATAATTTGAGCAACGCTATTTGCCTTTGTAAGATCCTTTGTTGAAAACATCCTAGGAATAGCAGCTTGAAAACTTGGTTGGAAAATACTTCTTCCTATCGTTGTACATATTGCTGCGAAAATAAGCACAATAATATGTGCAGTCCCTGTTATAGTGGTTATAAAAACGAATAATGAGGCTAATAATCTAACAAATTCACTTAAGATCATATTTTTCTTCAAAGAAAAATTATCCGCTAACCAACCTCCTATAGGGCCAAAAAAGAGAAAAGGGATAAATCGAAAAAAATACACAAGACCTGTAAAAAAGATGTTATCTATTAATTCTAAGACCAGTAAAACAAAAACAACTTCATAAGCATAATCACCAACTTTAGAAATGAAGAGAGAGGAAAAAAGAGCTAAAGGACTCTTTTTTAAAAATAAATTCATACCAACCATCCGATATTAAACTTTTCTACAGTTAAAGTTGCACTCCCTTCAATACAATTGGTGATATGAACTTCAAAAGAGTTGTTTACTCTAACAAATTGCTTAATAAGTTAAGTGAAAATTTTTAAAGAAATACTTCTCCTGATATAAGCATTTAGACCAATATCAAGTAATATATTAATTTTTCTTTCTTATTTGCTTTAAAAAAAGAAAGAATGTAAAAATTATGAGATCAAAATCTGCTATATTAGTACACTGACTTCCAGCGCACGTCTCAAAGAATGAAAATTCCCAACCAGCACTGCTCTACAATCCCACGTCAAAAAGCAGCTTTCTCCACAGAACAAAGCTTACACCCACCCACCCCTCAAACAACAGCACTTCATCAGGCTCAACAAATCAAGCCCACTCTCCTTAAACCGCCATCCTTCATCCCTTCGCACCACCACCTCTTATCCACACTCTCCTCTTATTCATATGCACACTCTCATCCTCCTCCATTCCCCCTTTTTTCTCCCGTCACACACTTAACAACTGAACACCCCTCTTCCTCTAAACTTCCCCTCCATTCACGAAAACTCTTCCCCCAATCCTCGCACCACATTCCACGCCCAAAAAAGCCCAACGTGACAAAAAACACGCACAACGCATAATCCCTCCACTCCTTTCTCACAGACACATTTTTACGCTTTTACATCTTTACAGAACGAAGCCAAATAAAATTTCCACCCCCCCCCCACTCCGCACCGCTCTATAAACAATAGTCTATAAACAAACCCAGCTTCTTGCAAAGCCAATCCCCTCCCCACGAACTTCAGATCACCACACCTCAAACGAGACTGTTTCATCAGACAAGACAAGAAAATCCTGCCCTAAAATATTCCCCACACACTCTTCTCCAGTCAACGCGCTTAACATCCCTCTTCATCCCAACTTCTCCTCCATTCACAAAGGCGTCCCTCAAGTTCTCTGACCACATTCCATGCCATGATAAAAGCATACACAAAGCACAAATCCTTCGCATCATTTTACAGATATACGTTTTACGCTTTTACACATTCACAGAACAAAGCCAAATAAAACTTCCAAACCACCACTCCGCACTGCTCTGTAAACACGGGTCTGTAAACGAACAAAGCTTTTTGCCCAGTACCCTTAAACTTCAAATCTCCCTCAAACAACAACACTTCATCAGGCTCAACAAATCAAGCCCTGCCCTTCAAATATTCTAGCTCTTCACCTCCTTCAAAGAGCAATGTTCTACAGCATAATGGAATAGAAAATTTTTGATTTTTCTTGCTAATCTTCTGAAATTCCTTTAACTTAAAGTGTAATTTTGATCGTCTACGCACCGATCAAGAGGGATTAAAGGTCCTAAATCCGAGCGTAAAAACAAACCCGCATTGCGGGTATCCCGGAATTCCGGGAGATTTTGCTATGTCCAGGTGCTTCTCAGCACTAAAAGCAAAAAGCTGACTCGGATTCAGTACCTTTAACTCCCGGAATACCAATGCGAGGGCGCTCGCAACCGGAGGGGGCTTGAAGTGCAAACCAAAAATCCACATTTTATTGACATTTTGATAGGTAAAAGAATCCGTCATAGACGCATTTCAATGGGGCTTTCCCAAAAAGAATTAGGAAGCCATTTAGGCGTCAGTTTCCAACAAATCCAAAAATATGAAAAAGGCTTAAATCGTGTAAGCGCCAAATGTTTACTCGAAATCGCCCAAAAACTAGATGTCCCCGTAAACTTTTTTTATGCAGACATTGCTATAAAAGAAGATCTTTCAACAAAAGAAACTCTCTTACACCACGATCAATGCACCTATAGCGAAAAAGAACACGCACTTTTAAAAAACTTTAGAGAACTCCAGCCGAAAAAACAAAAAGCAATCTTGTGGCTAATTTCTGATTAAGCAAAAGCGCAACGATCAACATTATTCCATTCATATCCCCCCCTTAAGTCAAATTCAAACCAGCCCCCCCCTCAAAGAGCACTGTTTTACGGCGTAATAGAATAGAAAATTCTTGATTTTTCTTGCCAATTTCCTGAAACTACTTTATGAATTGATCTGTGTTTTGATCGTCCACGCAACGGTCAATAAGGAGTTGGATTCCTTAAAACTTAACACATAAACAATTATGGCTATCCCGGAAATTCCGGGGGCTTTTGTTATGTCCAAGTGCTATCAGCACTAAAAACAAGAGACTGTTTAAGTTCAGTGAATCCAACCTCCCGGAATACCAATGCGAGGGCGCTCGCAACCGGAGGGGGGCTTGAAGTGCCAACTAAAAATCCACATTTTATCGACATTTTGATAGGCAAAAGAATTCGTCATAGACGCATTTCAATGGGACTTTCCCAAAAAGCATTAGGAAGCTATTTAGGCGTCAGTTTCCAACAAATCCAAAAATATGAAAAAGGCTTAAATCGTGTAAGCGCCAAATGTTTACTCGAAATCGCCCAAAAACTGGAAGTTCCCATGAACTTTTTTTATGCAGACATTGCTATAAAAGAGGATCTTTCAACAAAAGACACTCTCTTATCCCACGATCAATGCACCTATAGCGAAAAAGAACACGCACTTTTAAAAAACTTTAGAGAACTCCAGCCGAAAAAACAAAAAGCAATCTTGTGGCTAATTTCTGATTAAGCAAAAGCGCAACGATCAACATTATTCCATTCATATCCCCCCCTTAAGTCAAATTCAAACCAGCTCCCCACACCCCTTCAAAAATCAATGTTTTACGGCAAATAGGATAATCAGCTGCATTTTTGTTGTCACTTATAATTTTCCAATGACTTTTGAATGCCTCTATTAATCTTTTTTATAGCACTTGTACTCTTTTTAAAGCTACTCTTTTTAAAGCTTCTTTCTCTGCTTCTTCTTTTAACTTCATGCCATTGGCGCCTTCGTACCTTTTTATTGTTTTTTCAATCTGATCATCAGTCCCTGCTTTAAAGACAATCATTGTTTCAAACGGACGAAATAATGACGATTGCGAAATATGAAAAAAGATATTCGTGCGCAAATTGCTTGGATCAAAAGCGCTATACCCTGTACTTTTTAAGTCATCGATAGATATCGCTTTTTTTGACATGGCAAGACCAATAACATCGCTATTTTTCTCACCAAAATTTTGTACTTTTAAAAGGTTATTTTTAGCGTCATCAACTGTCGATATATTCATGACTTCGTTAAGAACTTGATCATTTATGTCAAATTGAGCACCTATGCCAAAAATGAATACAAGATCACGCAAAGAACAAGCTTTTTGAAAATAACAAGCATTGTACAAACGTGAGTGAACCCCAAGACATCTGACTGCTTGTCGAATGATTTTTATAGCGAGCTCATATGATTTTTCATCTAAACGATGATCACGAATGTCTGGAATGTAGATTTCTTGTGTTCCTTGTAACGGTGCAACTTCACTGTTTAATGCACGATCAATAAGCTTTTCTAACCAATTGTAACTCTCAACATTATCCTGCTCTCGGACAGACGATCTGATCTCTTCTAAAAGATTGTCCAGCCCACACTCTTCTCTAAAAGCACGCTCTCTTGGATCACACGTCATCGTAAATGTATGGGTATTTTCTCGTTTGTACGGTATAGATGATGCTTCAATTTCTGGATCATTCACTTTAAATTGATCAACGCTTTCTCCACTTTTAACAGGTATCGAATACTCACCTCTAATAGTATCAAAAACTCTCGCCCCTTGCTCCTCCCTAAAAGAAATGCCTTGTTCAAGAAACATCTTTAATGGATTGGAATCGTCCGGTGTTAACGACATATCCCGTATTAAAGACTCCAAAATTTTCTGTTGAAGCTCAGCATCACTTATTAACGAACCTTTCCTATCCTCATAGAAATCCTTTAAGCCTTTTGGAATACGCCGATTGTAACTCTTAACCTCCTTTGCAAACCAGCTGTTAATTATTTCCTTGTTTGTGGCTAATTTCATGAGATTATGCCCCCCATTTAAATTTCAAATGATCCTTTTGATCAATAAACTCCAATACAGTTTTTATTAAAGTTCATTATCTGTTTCTCTTACTTAATATTTACCATATTATAGTTTATTAGCAAATAAGTAAAGTAAGATATAGATGATATTTTTAATATACACCTTCACTTAAACTTGCTTTTATAACACGAATAGCGAAAATTTTAACAAAAAACAGGTTAGAGGTCTTGTTTTTTAAGTCTTTATCTTGATTAAAAAACTGCAAAGTAGCAAACTTGATTGTGCAGATAATCATGCTTCATTATCTATTAGCCACCAACATAGAGTTGTGATCAATCAAACAGTTTTAAAAAAAATTTTAGCAAAATTTTAAAGCAGAAAAACGCATATCACCGAAAAAATGAGAGAGCAAAGCGTTTTACGCATCCTCCACCCTTTTTTCTTAAACAGCAAAATTCCAATCCATCGTCAAAATATCTTCGTCTAAAATTCCCATGCCACAGATCAGCCCCCTTCAAAGAGCAATGTTTTACGGCAGATAAACGGCATTTCTCTTTAACGCTTTTACGCACAAAGCAATAAAGCAATAAAGCAATCCCGCTTGTGACTTCACTTATAACATTGCAAGAAAATAGTTTTCACGACAAACAGAAGTAAAAGAATCCTACGATATTCGAGAACACTCATTTAACATGCAAAAACACCGACCACTTCCCTTTGCTTTGCAATAAAACACCGCTGTCTCATCGTGAATTTTTCTAAATCAGCACGCCTCAAAGAGCGGTGTTTTATCACACAATAGGATTATCACCGCCCTTTATAGCGTGAATTTCTCCAAACTTAATCTTCAGGCAAAAATTCCAACCGATCGCCTTGTTTTTTAATTTTCACCGTTGATTCATCGTGAATTTTTCCAAATAAGATATTTTCCGCCAGTGGATCTTGAATTTCTTTTTGGATAATCCGTTTAAGCGGACGTGCACCATAGAGGGGATCATAGCCTTTATCGGCAAGAAATTTCCTCACCTCTGGCTCGATATGCAAAGTTATTTGGCGTTCATTGAGCAAATTTTGCAAATGTTCTATCTGAATATCGACGATCGCTTCCATATCGTGACGTTGCAATCGTTGAAAGAGAATAATCTCATCAATACGGTTTAAAAATTCAGGACGAAAAGCCGCTTTGACGACATTCATGACATCATTTTTTGCCTGATCAGTTGTTTGTCCTTCAGGCAAAGCGGTTAAAAATTCAGCACCAAGATTAGAAGTCATAATCAGCAAGGTATTGCGAAAATCGACGGTACGTCCTTGACTATCGGTCAAACGTCCCTCATCGAGCACTTGCAACAAGAGATTAAAAATATCAGGATGTGCTTTTTCAATTTCGTCGAACAGAATAACCTGGTAAGGTCTTCTACGTACAGCCTCCGTCAGCACGCCACCTTCTTCATATCCGACATATCCAGGCGGCGCACCAATCAGCCGCGCCCCAGCATGTTTTTCCATATATTCAGACATATCGATGCGCAACATGGCATTGGAGTCTTGGAAAAGAAAAGCAGCAAGAGCTTTGGTTAATTCGGTTTTCCCCACACCAGTAGGACCCAAAAACATGAAAGAGCCAAGCGGGCGATTGGGATCTTGCAACCCTGCGCGCGCGCGGCGTACCGCGCGAGAAACAGCTTGAACAGCTTCACCCTGCCCAATCACACGTTTGCTAATTTCATCTTCCATCCGCAACAGCGCCTCACGTTCTGCCTCCAGCATTCGATCAACAGGAATACCGGTCCAGCGTGAAACAATCCGTGCCACATGTTCAGCAGTGACTGTCTCTTCAACGAGATGATTTTGTTGATCATCATTTTCAGCGATGCTCAATTGTTTTTCGAGTTCAGGGATAACACTATAAGCAAGCTCTCCAGCGCGTTGGAATTGTCCATCACGCTGTGCAATAGCCAAAGCATTACGCGCTTCTTCGAGTTGTTTTTTCAAATCAGCAGCATGCCCTAATTTTTGTTTCTCAGCCTGCCAAGCCGTTGTCATCTCAGCGGACTGTTGTTCCAATGTTTTCAGTTCTTCCTGCACGCTTTTCAAACGTTCTTTTGCTGTTGGCTCGACATCTGTTTTCAAAGCTTCCCGTTCAATTTTCAACTGTAAAATACGCCGATCAAGTGCATCAAGTTCTTCCGGCTTTGAATCGACCTGCATCCGCAACCGCGCCGCCGCTTCATCAATAAGATCAATAGCTTTATCCGGCAAGAAACGATCGGTAATATAGCGGTTGGACAACCGCGCCGCCGCAATCAAAGCACTATCTGCCAAGCGCACTTTGTGATGTTGTTCATATTTTTCTTTAATACCGCGCAAAATAGAGATAGTATCCTCTAAAGAGGGTTCCGGCACAAAGACAGGCTGGAAACGGCGTGCAAGAGCAGCATCTTTTTCCACATATTTTCGATATTCATCGAGCGTAGTAGCGCCCACACAATGGAGCTCTCCACGTGCAAGAGCAGGCTTTAGCAAGTTAGAAGCATCCATAGGACCATCGGATTTTCCAGCCCCCACGAGATTATGCAATTCATCGATAAACAAAATGATCTGACCATTTTCAGCTTGCACCTCTGCCAGCACCGCTTTGAGGCGCTCTTCGAATTCCCCACGAAACTTTGCACCAGCGATAAGCGCTCCCATATCGAGTGCATGAAGCTGTTTATCACGCAAGGTTTCAGGCACATCACCATTAACAATGCGCAATGCCAACCCTTCCACAATAGCTGTTTTCCCCACCCCTGGTTCACCGATAAGCACAGGATTATTTTTGGTACGCCGTGAAAGCACCTGAATAGTGCGGCGGATTTCCTCTTCCCGCCCAATAACAGGATCCAGTTTTCCTTCACGAGCATCTTTTGTCAAATCACGAGCATATTTTTGCAAAGCATCATATTGGCTTTCGGCATGGGGGCTTGTTGCTGTTTTCCCCTTCCGCAAATCATTAATAGTCTGATTAAGCGCTTGCGCTGTCAAACCACCCTTTGTTAAAATATCAGCGGTTTTTGCGGTCTTTTCCATGATCAGCGCTTGCAACACACGCTCCACAGTCACAAATTGATCAGCAGCTTTTTTCGCCAGATCTTCCGCCATGTTAAAGACTTTTGCCAAAGGCTGAGAGAGATAGAGCTGCCCATTTCCCCCTTGCACTTTAGGCAAAGCATCAAGTGCTTCGTTAAGCGCCTTTCGAATAAAAGTAAGATCACCACCCGCTTTTTGGATCAGTGATGCTGCCAATCCTTGAGAATCGTCTAATAACACTTTCAACAAATGCTCCGGCAAAAACTGCTGATGATCAGAAGAGAGGGCACCACTTTGTGCTGATTGTAAAAAACCTTGCAATCGTTCGCTATATTTTTCCAAATTCATTTTTTTTCCTTAAATCTCAAGCCACCACCGCACTTTAAATTCCCCCAACATTCCACAAAAGAGACATCTTCAAAGGACCAACACCCCCCCACAAAACACCGCAAATGATGCCACATGAAGAAGAACCGTAGTGCTAAAAAGAATATGGGTCCTCACAAGCCCTATAGCAAGAGGGAGAGAAAGGCGCACTGTCATTATTTAAATAAAAACTGCAACTCCCCCATACCCTCACCACCACAGCCCCACCACCACAGCCTCACCATCACAACCCCCACCACCACAACCCCACCACACAACCCTCACCACACAACCCCCACCACCACACAACCCCACCATCACAACCTTACAAGTAAAACCACAACATCAGTACATCATTATTAATGAATTTAATTTAAATGAAAGCAAATACACCTTTTGATTTTTAAAAAGCGTATTTTACGACATGTAATTAAGAATGAAATAAAAAGTATTTATCATATTTTCTATTTAAAATAGATTAAATATACTTCTATTTATGGAATCATATCAAATTTATTAAACGAAAGGAGGTTAAATATGTACAGTAAAGTAAAAAATATTCTTATAATTATTTTATTTTTTCTCATAAGCAAGCCAAGCTACGCTGTTTTTGCTGGTAAAGTTGTCACGATGCAACATGAATGGCCTCACAACATGTCATTTGATACATTTTCTTTTTTTCAGCAAATAACTTATGATGGCGGACCTCATTCCATCTATTTCTGGGGAAACGAGTTTCAATTCAAAAATGGAAAAAGTGGCTATATTGGTTTATTCAACAGAGGCACCCGCACCATTCACTTTTCTATCCGGAATGCCACGGGATGGAAGAGTGAGAAATGTAAACATTTTACCCATGAGGGCTCAGGAGTACGCTGTGAGATTGAATTTCCGTGGAAAATTGGAACTCGATACAGATTGGATGTTTCCAAGAATGGAAATCTAGTTACAGGAACAATAATCGACCTTATAGCTGGTAAAGCAACAACAGTCGGTGTTATCGAAGTTCCAAACACATTTGGCAAGCTCTATAAATCTTCGAGTTTTGTTGAAGACCATTCTCGTTGGAAGAAGCATCTTTCCTCCTGTTATGTGTTAAGTCCACAAAGTTCCACCTTTTTCAGCCCTATAGCTGATTACAAATACCAAGCGCTCATGAATGCCTCTGCTGAAGGACACTGTAAAGATCCTTACGTCATCCAAATAGTATGTAAATTCAGTACGTGCATGAATAGTATAAGTGACCTTGGAGGTTTAGCCTCACCCGCAGCTGAGCCGAAAGTCCCCATTTCCAATGGGAAAGACCTCTCTGCACAAACTATTTCGGATAAATTGAAAAAAGAAGAGCTTGTCGTCGTTCGTTTAAAAGATGGTGCTTGGGCACCCAATATCTTTTTCCCGCCCCCTGGCCCATTTATGTGGAAATCAATCTTCGTAGACAACCGTGCAGCTTCAAGTTCCTCAATTCGTACCGATCATGAGATACGAAAAGTGACCACAGGCAAAAAAATCATGTATATGTCTGATGGAAAAACTTGGAAAATTATGAAAACAAACTAAGCTTTTTCTTCTTAATAAAACATAAATTCCTCACACCCCTTTGAAAACAAATGGGAGGTGGGGTAGTTTTTTCATCTTCCAACCACTGTTTTTCTCCATTTTCTAGTTCCTTTTTCCAGTCCTGCTCTCATCCCATACCCTTTAGCTTACCTCATCACCATGCTTTCCAGCACATTTTCTCTCCTCTCAGCCCCCTCTCAAAACCACAACACCCTTTTAATAGAATCCTCACCTCCCTCTCTATCACCCTCACACTATCCTTCACGCATCCCTTTGCACCACCCGCCTCTTATCCACCCCCTCTCTTTGTCCATACGCACTCTCTTCATCCTCCATTCCACGCCCCCCTCTCTCCCGTCACACACTTAACAACTTAACACCCCTCTTCCTCCCAACTTCCCCCTCCATTCACAGCACTCTTTCCCCTATTTATCTCACCACATTCCATGCCATGATAAAAGCATACACAAAGGACAAATCCTCCGCTTCACTTTTACAGATTCACATTTTTACGCTTTTACATCTTTACAGAATGCAACCAAACGAAACTTCCAAACCAGCACCCCACGCCACTCTATAAACAATAGTCTGTAAATAATTCAAATGCTTGCATAGCAAGTTTCCACCACTGACCACCCATTCGTTTCAGATCATTCCCCCATTCCCCCTACACACTCTTCTCCAACCAACGCCTAACAGCATTCTTTCATTTCCTTTCCAGTCTGCACACCCTCCAGCTCGCCAATCCTGTCAGCACATTCCACGCCAGACAAAAGCCCAACATGACCCGAAAACATGCACAATGCATAAATCAAATCCATAAGTCCTTCGCTTCACTTTTACAGATATACATTTTTACGCTTTTACATCTTTACAGAACGAAGCCAATGAAACTCCCAAACCACCACCCCGCACACCGCTTTGTAAACACTGGTCTATAAACAATCCAGCTTCTTATCTAAAGAGCCCCTTACTGATCACTTTGTATAATGATCACTCACTCCTCAAACGAGACTGTTTCATCAAACATGCCAGATAAGCCATGCCCTAAAATATTCCCCACACACTCTTCTCCAGTAAACGCGCTTAACACCCCTCTTCCCCCCAACTTCCCCCGCTCCACTCACAGCACTCTTTCCCCTATTTATCTCACCACATTCCATGCCAGACAAAAGCCCAACATGACCCGAAAACATGCACAATGCATAAATCCACAAATCCTCCGCATCATTGTACGGATATACGTTTTCACGCTTTTACACATTCACAGAATGCAACAAAATGAAAGGTTCACCACTCCGCAGTGCTCTATAAACAATAGTCTATAAATGAACCCAGCTTTTTGCCTATTACCCTTACAGTCTTCAGACTATCCTCCTCAAACGACAGCACTTCATCAGACCAGACAAGGAAATCCAGCCTAAATATTCATCACACTCTAAATAAAAAACACCTTGATAAATTAACATGCCTGATATACCGCCCCTCCAAATAACGCCGTTTTATGACATATTGATTTTTATTGCCAATTTTCTGAAATTACTTTATCACTTAAAGTGTAATTTTGATCGTCTACGCAGCGATCAAGAGGGAACTGAAAGCCCTAAACCCTAGCGTAAAATGAGCCCACTCTTGTGGGTATCCCGGAATTCCGGGAGTTTTTGCTATGTCCAAGTGTTCTCAACACTAAAAGCAAAAAGCTGATTTAGGTTCAGTATTTTCAACCTCCCGGAATACCAATGCGAGGGCGCTCGCAACCGGAGGGGGGCTTGAAGTGCAAACCAAAAATCCCCATTTTATCGACATTTCTGATTAAGCAAAAACGCGATTTATAATCCATATTTCACAATTTTTTAAAAAGTACCCAATCTTATAGTCTTTGAAATTATTTTGATTTTTCTTGCCAATCTCCTGAAATTCCTTTATTGATAAGCACGTGTTTTTGATTGTCCACGCAACGATCAAATAGGGAGTTGAAAACCCGAACGCTCAGTACATAAATTTATCCCGCTTTGCGGGTATCCCGGAATTCCGGGAGCTTTTGCTATGTCCAAGTGCGATGAGCACTAAAAGCAAAAGGCTGACTGAGCTCAGTATTTTCAACCTCCCGGAATACCAATGCGAGGGCGCTCGCAACCGGAGGGGGGCTTGAAGTGCCAACTAAAAATCCACATTTTATCGACATTTTGATAGGC
>NZ_KI912379.1:3396-40008 GCF_000518085.1 Bartonella grahamii ATCC 700132 | reverse complement strand
TTAGCAAAGCTTGGGGATTTTGATGCAGAACACCAGAGATACGTCTCAAGCCACCCTTACGTGACCGGTCCACGCTTTTCTTCAGTTAACGCACAAAGCTGGACCGCCCATCAAGATGAGGCTTTAGCTTTTCGAGTGCTAGCCGCACGCTACACACAAACAGAAAAAACCATTGATCTTGGCACTTTTAATCTTGTTGATTGCTCTGATTTGCAAATCCGTGCAGCCATTGAATTGCCTTCAAGCGATTGTTCTGTCATCTTTGAAATTGAACGAAACAACGGTACAGTTTATCAATTGCTACCCTTTCAATTGCTCAGTCTTACCGAATATATCAGTGAAAAAGTCAAGCTTCGCGCCATTCTCAAAGGGACAGAGAAGCTTTCACCCGTCTTATTTGCCCCTGTACAATTGATTGCAGGAAAGATTCATAAGGAAGCTACTTATGTCACCCGTGCTTTTGCCTTTGGGGAAAAGGCAAGGTTAACCAGTTATATCAAAACCTTTTTACCGGGCGGTGCAACCTTCACACTCGAGATGCAACTGGATGATGGTGCTTTTGTTCCTTTGAAACTCGACGAAACAGAGCAGTTATCCGAGCCGCTTTGGACAGAGCGCAAATTTGTGAGCAGCGACAAAGGAGCCAAACAAGCACGCCTTAAACTCACCCTTACCGGCGGACCGGCGGCGCGCTCCATGGTGAGTGATTTTGGCGCCGGCATATTATGAGGGGAAAATGAGAGATGACAAAAACCAAAAAACTCGACATGGAATTGCCAAAGGAAGGACGCTTTATCAGTTCTGAATTTCCAATCTTGCGCGATAATCTCAATAAACTTGATCAAGCTCTTATAACGGTTGAGGAAAAGGTAGAGGGAAAAGCACCTTCAAAACACATGCATAGCATAAGTGATGTTGCTGATCTTGAAGCAGCTCTTAAGGCCAAGATGGCAGCCGATAAAACCTTCACCTTTGCTGATTTAAGCGATATCGAGGGGGCTAAGGACGCAGCCAATAATTATGTTCTCTATAAATCAAGCAATAATAACTTCACCTTTGGCAGTGCGATATCACTTTTAGGAACGCATCAACATAAAACAGAAGATATTGTGGGGCTTGATGATTTTAGAGCCAAGATCAACGAAGATCTGACCAGCTATGGTCGCTTAGCCAGCCCCAATGAATGGCAAAGTTATAATAAATTTACCAGCAAAGTCACTATGAGTGGCAGTTTAGAACTGTTGGGTAATTCGTCGTTTAATCTCACTCATAATGATGAAGTGGTCACAAACTTAAGTGCGAGTGGTAGCTCGCTTAAAGGACCTTTAAAAGTCGATGGTGATGTTGTTTATACGAAGGCGCAAGTGGATAAATTGATAACTGAAGTTGATGAGTTAATAGTTTCTTATACCAAGACACAAATGGATAAATTAATCGCTTCATTAAACAAAAAACCTGTCGAAATTCTTATGACAGAAAGTGGCACTATTCCATTGCCTGATGGGGTGACAGATGACACAGATATTGAAATACGAGCTTGGGGTGCTGGAGGGGGGGGAGGAGGAGGAGAAATGGAAGGCAAATATACAACTCTTCACAATGGAGTGGGTGGTGAAGGCGGTCAATATGTATGTGTTAAAGTTAAAGGATGGCAACTTAAAAAATCAAGAGCGGCTCAAATTGGTCGTGGCGGTAAAGGACCTTACGGAAACAACGTAGGTTCTAATGGTGGTGATACACTTATTAATGGGATTATTCGAGCTAGCGGTGGAAGTGGAGGATATGGTAGTAGCTGGGGAGGTTCTTCTACTGACAGAGCTTGTTTTGGCAATAACGGTATGTACGGTAAAGGTGGTGGTGGCGGTGGAGGTTATTTCTCTGGAAAGAATGCAATCGGTCAATCTGGTGGCAGTGGTGGAAATGGCGCAATATTGTTGAAATTTTTTATATAGGAGCACTTCATGGAATATGCAGTTGTTGAAAATGGTGTGGTAAAAAACATTATCGTAGCCTCAGAAGATTATGTTCACGCCTTTGATGGTGAAGCTATTCCTTCAAGTGAAGCACAAATCGGCTGGACTTATAAGGATGGAGTGTTCTCTCCTCCTATTGTTGATGAAAACACAAAACAGCTCTCATCTCCTGAAATGACAGAAACAGGTATACCCGTAGAGCTCATAAAAGAACCACAAGAGAAAAATAATCAAGTCTAGGTTACAAGCTATTTAAAAACTAATGGCATGGGTCAACGGAGCAATTGTTGTATAAAGCGTTTAAAGGCTTGTATGATTTTCTTTCTTTAAAGTCCTTTTAAAGCTCTTTGAAAGGGCTTTTTGACTGACAGTGTCAGTCTTATGATCGTCTGTTGTTTCTTGTTATGGTCTCTTCATTGATTTGGAGAGCAAGATGGCAACAGAATTTAATCATGGGATTCGCATTGTAGAGGCTGGTGAGGATTCCCGTCCTTTAGCAACATTTGATCAGACCGCCATTGGAGCGGTTGTTACAGCCCCTGATGCTGACAACCAAGTTTTTCCCCTCAACGAGCCTGTCCTTATTTTTAGCCATGAGGGTGAGAAAATCCAAAAGCTTGGGGCAAGAGGCACGGCTCTTGATGTGATTAACGCAGTGTGTGCACAGGGGATTGAGGCACAAATTATCCTTGTGCGTGTGGAAGAAAAATCAACCATTGCTGAGACGCAAAACGAGATGGTGGGATCCTATGCTTCCTTAACCGGTGTGCATGCGCTGAAACATGCGCGTGGTCATTTAGGGGTAGAGCCTGGGATTTTACTGGCACCAGCTTATAGTGCAGGGCGCCTTGATAATGGCAAAAACCCCGTGGCAGACGCCTTGGAACAAGTTGCAGAAAAGCTACAAGCGATTGCGGTGTTTGATACGGGTGGTAAAAATGCGGAAGAAAGCCTTGCCTATCGCGCAGATTTTTCCTCACGCTTTTGTTATTTGATTGACCCCTTTGTACGGGTGGCAAATAGTGATGGGGGTTGGAGTGTTAAACCGGCAAGTCCCTTTGCTGCCGCCATGTTTATCAAACGTGATAAGCAAAGGGGCGGTGTTTTTTGGTCTCCTTCCAACCAAGATGTGCATGGCATTTTAGGCACGGCGCGCCCGATTAGCTATTTTGATGGGGAAATCGATCATGAGGCAAACCGCCTCAACCAAGCCGATATTGCGACCTTTATTCCAGCACGGCTTAGCCAAAATGCGCATTTAGGTAATTCTGGGGGACAAATAGCTGCCAATGGACGTATTTTATGGGGAAATCACACCACCTCTAGTGATCCACTCTGGCGCTTTGTCAATGTGGTGCGCACCCGTGCAGCATTGGAAAAAACCATCATCAACAATTTCCGCCCTTGGGCGAATGATGAAAACCTTACTGGTCAACATGTTATTGCCATTACCCGCAGCCTCACGCAGTTTCTTGATGATATGATTGCCCGTGGTGCATTACTTGGTGGACGTGTCTGGTTTGACCGCGATTTAAATTCCAACAGTACTTTACAGCTTGGAAAGTTACGGGTGGAATTTGATGCAGAAGAAGTACCCCCTCTAGAAGATTTAAGTTTCGGCAGCCGGCGCAATAGCGCTTATTTTGACCGTCTGGCTGAAGATATTCAAAAGAAAATGACTTATCAATTTGGCGATACGCTTGAAACTTATCGCAAAGCAGCAAGGAGTTAAAGCATGACTTTACGCATTGTACGCGGTTTTACCCTAATTGTTGATGATGATGTGAATCTTCACCTTGATCTTGAAACATTGAAACTGCCCACGTTGGAAGAAATCACTGAAACCTATCAACCGGGCGGTTCTGATATGCAAATTGATGTGAGCGGTCTTGGTGTGAAAGCTCTCGGTTTGCAAATGAAAATCCGCAGCCACACCCCCGAAATTATCGGCATCTTTGGTGGTCCTCCTGGTCTTCGTCATAAATTTACAGGCAAAAAACATGTGATCTCTGAAGAAGATGGGCGCGAGCATGAGCATTCTATTGATGTTACAGGGCGCTTGGTCAAAGTGGATAGTGAAGGCTTAACGGCTGGAAAAGCTACAGGCTATGATTGCGAGATCAAAAATGTTTGGGACTATACGGAATTTTGGGATGGCTCTGTTTTGCACCGCTTTTCGTTCAAACGGGGTGGCTGGCTTGTCCGCAATGGGCAAGAGATCGGTTCTCGCCGCCGCTCTATTCTCAACTTATAGGAATTGATCATGACAAGTTTACAAACCAGCATTGATGTAGAGTTGCAGGTTCCGCTTCTTTATCAGGACAAAGGTGGCAAAGAAACTCTCTGCAAGAAACTGACCTTTTATCGCCCAAACTTCAAGCAAGCACGCCAATTAGCGGTGTTGATTGGACCGCAGTTGGTAGAGCTCGTTCTGCTTGGCTTAGAAGAGGATAAAACAACATTGGGCAATGATGTTCTTGTTCTTAAGCTTTGTGAGGCTTTATTTACTCATGAGGCTATGGAAGGAATAGCCGTGCTTTTAGCCGATATATCTCATGAAACGGTTGAATTGATTAATCGTCTTGATGTTGTTGACATTATTGCTGTTTTTAAGGCTTTTTTTGCTTTTTTTACGCAACGCCAATCCTCTCTGCCGGACAATTTGGAGCAGAGCTAGCCCTTTATTATCACTGGGCGCCTTCAGAAATTAACCAGATGGATTGGCTGGATGTGATTGCCTATCGAGAAGAACTCGCACGCCTTAAAGCCCAAGAATATGAAAGCCATCAGTTAGGATAAGAGACGATCATGGATGTTTCCCTTGTTGTGCGTTTTGTCAATCATCTGCAAGAGGGGATAGCTTCTGCCAAGCGTGATCTTGCAGCTTTCAGTAGCGATGTTGCACATTTCCAAAACAAGACAAGGCAGCATTTTAAAGGGTGGTTTGACCCTGAGCATCTTGAGGATGCGACAAAGAATGCGAAAAATGCTTTTATCCAAGCGCGGGGGCGCATGGTGGGTGCCATTGCGCAAACAGCAACCTTAATTGCACCCCTCTATAAAGCCATGCAATTTGACCAATCGATGAAAGGCTTGGAAAAGGTTCTCGATGCCCCCCTTGATCGCTTAAAGGAATTGCGCCGTTTTGCGCTTGAAACCTCCACCAAGATTCCGCTAGCGGCGCGTGAAGTTTTGGAACTGATGACCAGTGCCAGCCAAGCAGGGATTGGCGAACAAGATCTAGAAGCTTTTAGCATCTATGCCGCCAAAGCAGCTGTTGCTTTTGATATGAGCGGGGATCAAATTGGGGAGCGCTTTGCCAAATTGCGCAATGTCTTTAAGCTTAATCAGGCAGGCATTGAAGATTTAGGCGATGCCATCAATCATCTCTCTAACCACATGGCCGCCAAGGCAAGTGAAGTGTCTGATTTTACCAATCGTGCCACCGGTGCGGCAACCATGTTTAAGCTGACCGCACGGGAAACCGCGGCTTTTGGTACGGCAATGATTTCTGCTGGTATTGTGCCTGAGAGTGCAGCGCGTGGTTTTAATGCGATGAGTGCGCGCATACAGGCGGGGGGTAAACATATTGAAGATGCTTTTGCCAATATCGGGCTTTCTCGCGAAAAATTTATGCAAGATCTGGATAAAGATGCCACTGGTACCTTGGTGCGCTTTTTTGATGTTTTAGCCAAATCTGAACAGGGGATGCGCTCGCTGATTGCCATTGCTGGGCGCGATTTTACCGGTGATTTTGCCAAATTGGTGGGTAACCCCCAATTGTTAGGGCAAGCTTTAAAATATGTTGAAGACCCAAAAGTCTTTAAAGGCTCTGTCGAACAAGAAGCAGACAAACAAGCAACTGGCGCCATGCGACAATTTGAATTGTTGCAAAACCGCATTGTGGCTTTAGGGGTTACCATTGGTGAAGTGCTTTTGCCCCCCCTCAACAGTTTGATGGAAACTGTTGGCAATTTTATCAATGTTCTTATGGCATGGGCAAATGAACACCCTGTTTTAACCGGTGTGATCATCAAAACCATTGCCGCTCTGATGGCTTTTAATATTGCTCTACGCGTGCTGCGCTTTACCATGGCTGGCACACGCCTTGGCTTGCTACAGTTGATAGGCTCTTTGATCAAACTTGTTGGTGTGAGCGGTAAGCTTAAAACAAGCTGGCGTGGCTTAGCAGCCTCAGGGCGTTCCTTGAAGTTATTGATGGCAGGGCTTGGTGGGAGCGCGCTGCGTCTTTTACGCCCGATGACTTTACTTGTGGCGGCGTTTCGCGGCGTTATGATCTCAGGAAGTGCATTTGCTGCCTCTTTTGGCTCTGTTGGGACAGTGATCGAAGTGGTTGGGGCAGCTATTGCCTCTGTTGCGGGGGCTATTTTTACCCCGGTAGGGGCTGCGGTTGCTGCTGTTGTGGCGGTCATACTGGCAGCTGGTTTTGCTCTGTGGAAATATTGGGACCGCTTTTCTTCTTTTATAAAGGGCTTTGCACGGGGAATAGCACACGCTTTTGGTCGTGCCTTTGAGGCTGTCATGCGCTTTTTTGGTGCAGATACCAGCACCATCACACGTTGGAAAAACATCATTGCTGCTGCTTTTGATTTCTCTCAAGCTTGGCAAAAGTTTAAACAGGGGCTTAGCGCTGTTGGCAGGTGGTTTGGCAACGTGTGGGAGGGGTTTAAACAAAGCCTTTCCAATTTTTGGCAATGGTTGGGGAGCTTTTTCTCCCGCGAAAAGCTCTCGAAGGGTGCTAGGGCAAGTATGGAACAAACCGGCGAAGATTTAGCGGGTTGGATTGTCGATGGTTTTATGGGCACCATCTCACAATTGACAGATTTTTGTAAATCTTTGCCTCATCGCATTAAGGGGTGGTTTGGGTCCATTAATTTAAGAGAGTTTTTGCCAAGTTTTTTGGGAGGCAAAACAACCATTCAACCGATTGCACAATTTGCAGGGGCGGGGTATGCCAATTACTCTGTGAGAGAGCAAAGAGACAAAGATCACTCCACCATCACACACAATCAAAATGTCACAGTGCATGTCAATGGCGCGCGTGATCCTGTTGCCACCGGTCGTGCGGTTGCCCATGCCATTCAACGTGCACGCGCTAATGCGCTGCATGGCGGGACAGAATGAGGGGAGGGAGCCTATGAGAGATCCTTTGATGATGTTAGGACCGCATCAATTTTATGTGGACTGGCTGAATTTCCAATCCTTTGAAGAAGAGTTTTCTGCCTCATGGGTTTGTATGGAGCGTTTTGGCAGGTCGCCCAGTTTGCAATTTACCGGCTATGGCAATGATGCAAAAACCATTCATGGCGTTTGGTTTCCAGAAGAATTTGGTGATCGGGTAGCCATTGATGCCATCACCACAACGATCAAAAGAGCAAAGCCGGTCCAGATGCTTCGTTGGATCAATGATACGACCTATAGTGTCCTTCTCCATGGCCCCGTGGTGATCACCACGATCAATAAAGAGCACGACTATATCAGTCGCTCTGGTCAATCACAGCGCATCCGCTATTCCATTACACTCTTGCCCTTTTTTAATGGCGGAAAACCACAAGGACAATATCAGGTGGGACAAACCCAAGTGGGACAAACTCTATGAAAATACCAGAAAAGCATGTTGTTGTAGAGCTAGAGGATATGAGTCTTGATCTTATCTGCTTTCACCATGCCATGGCAGTGTTCAGAGACCGCATCCAAGTTGGGGCACTAAACGGTTATTTAGAAGCCACCTTGGAAGCCAATCCAGAGATTGCCAAATATGGTGTGCTTTTACCGCGGGGCTTAACGGTTATTTTGCCTGAGTTTGTGTTGTCTAATCCCCAAAGCATGGTGAAGCGGTTATGGGATTAATGCGCACATACCCCTTTATTGTGGTCAAGGTGGGAGATAAACCTGTTCATGAGGTTTTTTACCAGCGTCTTTTAACCGCAACCATTACGGACCATGCCGGTAATGAAGCCGATACATTTGAAGCAGAATTTGATGATGGTGGCAATGACTTAGAGGTTCCACAAACGGGCAACACTCTGCAGGTGATTTTTGGCTATGAGAACAGCATCAGTGCTTTTATGGGGCGTTTTGTTGTCGAGTCAGTGGTAAGTTCAGGTAGCAGTGATGGAGAGATCTTGCGTCTTTGTGGCAAAAGTGCCTCGATGCGTAAAGAGCTCAAAGAACAGGTGAGTGAGCATTTTGATCACAAAACTGTTGGTGAGATTGTTGAGACACTGGCCAAACGCCATGGCTATCAAGCAAAGGTCAGTCCCCAGTTCACTAAAAAACCTTTGCCTTATGTGATTCGCACAGATCAATCGGCTGTTGATTTTCTAACACGCCTTGCCGACCGCATGCGGGCACGTTTTTTGATCAAGGACAATAAGTTTTTATTTTTAAGCGGTGACAATTTACCAGTACTCGACATCCATAAGTATGACTGTTCTAACTGGGAATTCACATTAGAGCCACGCACGCAATATGGCACTATTGAAGCTTCTTATTTTGATCGCTCAAAAGGGCAGCAATGCCAAGTCAAGCATCAGACAGGGTTTAGCGGTCCCGTGCGCCGTCTTCGGACTTGTTACACTTGTGAGGAAGAAGCACAAGCTGCTGCGGCATCAGAATCAGACCGACTTTGTCGTGCTGTGGGCAGTGGTTCTTTGTCTCTTGAGGGACGCCCCGAAATCATGGCGGATCAACCTCTTTTATTGCAAGGGTTTCGTGGGCAAATCAATGGTCCATGGAAAGCTTCCACTGTCACCCACTGCTATGAGAAACAAAGCGGTTACACAACAGAAATAACCTTAGAGGCACCAAACAAGGGAAAAGAGGCAGGAGAAAAGAAAACCTCTGAGTGACAGAAAATCAAAGGGTCAACTTGACCCTTTGATCGGTGTTGAAGAGTATTGAGACCAAAATCAAAAGTTCGCACTTTGGTGTGGAGGTAAGTAATAGGTGCAACTTGCACCAATTGCTAAAACGAGAAATAGGATCAAGTTGATCCAATTGCATGAGTACAGCAATAGGGTAATGTTTACCCAATTCCTAAAAGGAGCAATGGTGCAAACATTGCACAATTGCATACTGAAAAGGAATTCGGTCAAGTTGACCGAATTGCTCAAACGCTTTTTCTCTTTTTGATAGTATGCTTAGGATACAGAAAAATCATCAGTCAATTTATGCTAAAAGAAGTCATACCATTTTATGCATACTGCTTCTCAAATAATACGATTCCAACTCAATGATTGATCATCTCAAATTGCGATTTTGAGCAGAAAAGAAAAGAGGCTTTAAACGATCTTTGAAAGGTCTTTGAAGACCCTTTGAGAACTCCTTAAAAACTCTTTGAAAAAAAATAAATTGGTACAAAACCTAGTGTCAAAATATACAAAACCCGCTGGCAAGCTACAACAAGCTACATTGGTACAAAACCTAGTGTCAAAATATACAAAACCTGCTGGCAAGCTACACTGGGGAACTTGGATTCGAACCAAGATTGACGGAGTCAGAGTCCGCTGTTCTACCATTAAACTATTCCCCAATAAGCCAATTTTATCATCTCTAGCAGATTCTACAGTGTAGGCAAGCGCAAAAAGTCTTTTAGGTTATCGATAATAAAGAGCGATAGGAATGTCATTGATTGTTTTGATTTGAATATCAACATCATAAATGTCTTTAAGAATTTCTGGTTGCATAATTTCTTTGGGAGTTCCACAATAGGCTGCTTTTCCATTTTTCAGTGCAACAATCATATCTGAATAAGATGAGGCAAAATTAATATCGTGCATAACAATAAGAATGGTTTTTTTCAGTTCATCAGCTGTGCGGCGTAACTGCTTCATCATAGAAACGGCATGTTTCATATCCAGATTGTTTAATGGTTCATCTAAGAGAAGATAATCAGTATCTTGGCAGATAACCATGGCTATAAAAGCGCGTTGACGCTGACCGCCAGAAAGCTCATCTAAAAAACGGTCTTTTAAATCTTGTAAGCCGAGATAGCGTAGCGCACTGTCGATAAATTGTTTATCTTCATGTGTATACCAGCCTTTTGAATAAGGATAGCGTCCGAAACTTACTAAATCGTACACGGTTAAACGGAAGGATAAAGGATTATCTTGACGCAGAATTGAGAGTTTTTGAGCCAAAATATCGTGGGGCATTTTATCAATATCAAAGCCATCGATATGAATTGTACCATTATGGTATGGCAAAAGACGTCTTATCAGCATTAAAAGAGTTGATTTTCCCGAACCATTTGGCCCAATGAGAGAAATAATCCCCCCTTTGGGAAGATGAAGGCATAAATTATCGATAATCAATCGTGCTCCGTAAGCCTTGGAAAGATGATTGATCTCAATCATTTTAGTTTTCCCTTCATCAGTAACATTAAGAAAACAATACCCCCACAAAATTCAATGATAAAACTTAAACGTCCTGCCATGTGAAAAATTTGTTCTAAAATAAATTGTCCTCCCACCAAACAAATAATCGCTAATAATATTGCAATCGGCACAACAACACAGTGTTTTGCTTGAGGAGAAAGTTCATAGGCAAGGTTGGCAACTAACAGTCCAAAAAAGGTGACAGGGCCTACTAATGCGGTGGAAATGGAAACGAGAATGGAAACAAAAATAAGGACAGCTGTCGCACTTTTGTGGTAGTTAACGCCAAGATTAAGGGCATTTTCACGTCCCAAAGCCAAAATATCAAGAAGATGACGGGAATGCCATCCAATCAGACTCACAATGAAGACAATGATTGTGGCAAAGCCTATTAGTGATGTATTAAATTTATTAAAATTTGCAAACATAATATCCGTTAAATTCATCATTTGGTCTGGATTTAGTTGCAATTGCATAAACATCCGTAAACTGAAAAAAAAGCCGCCTAAAACAACACCAATTAAAAGTGTTAAGTGAAGTCCTTTTAGGCTTCCTGAAAAGAGCCAGCGAAAAAGGCTTATTGAAAAAAGAATAAGAATGAGGGCTTCGAGAATGAGTTGCCCTTCTTCATTTAAAAAGGGCAAAGAAAGAGAGCCTACAAAATACATCAGAACAGTCTTTATTAAAATATAAAGTTGATCAAATCCCATAATTGAAGGGGTAAGAAGCCGGTTATTAACGATTGTTTGAAATAAAACCGTAGAAACGCTTATTGCATAGGCAATAAGAAGCAGAGAGGAAAGTTTTGTAAGACGAAATGTCCATGTATACACATTGATATTCCACGTCATATAAAGACTAATGACAGTACATGCTATGATGATAAGTGTTGTTAGTACACATATTGTTTTTTTTCTTCTATCCAAGACGCTTTCTCCAGCGTAAAAGCAGTATCATAAAAATAAAACTACCGATTACACCCATCATAGTGCTGATGGGAATTTCAAGAGAGGGATGAATTATTCGTCCTACAAGATCACAAATTAAGACCAATCCTGCACCGCTGATGGCCACCCAAGGAGCGGTACGGCGCATATTATCGCCCATGAAATTTGACACAAGGTTGGGAACAATGAGTCCAACAAAAGGAATTCGACCAATTGTACAGACAACAACAGCAGTGATTGAGGCGACAATGAAAAGACCAAAAAACATGACAACACGATAATTCAATCCAAGGTTATTGGTTAAATCTTCTCCCAAACTTGCAACCGTAAAGCGATCAGCAGTACAATAGGCCAGAATACAAAGGGGAAGGGATAGCCATAAGAGCTCATATTTTCCTTCAAGAACCATTGAAAAACTGCCAAATAAGTAAGCTTGAAGAGAGGGAAGTAACATTTCATAATCTGCAATGGCATTGGTTAAAGAGCCAATGATATAGCTTAGCATAATCCCTGTAAGGGGTACAATGAGAGCATATTTTAGAGGAATGCGGCGCAATAAAAACATAAAAAGTAAAGTGCCTGTCATGGCAAAAAGTGTCGCAACGACCATTTTTCCTAAAACAGAAATATCGGGCAGAAAAATCATAATAAAAAGAATACCAAGGGAAGCAGATTCAACAGTTCCAGCGGTTGATGGCTCGACAAAGCGGTTGCGTGTCAATAGTTGCATAATCATACCTGAAAGTGCAAGTGATGCACCTACTAAAAGGATTGAAATGGTACGAGGAAGACGGGTTTGCCAAAAAATAAGCCACGCATGGGGATCGGCTGCGAAAAGGTCAGAAGGCGTGACATCAGAATAACCAACAAAAATGCTGAGGATGGACAGGAGAATGAGAAGTGTTATGGTTATCCAGGAATTCTTCACGTTAAATCATTTTCTAACAAAACCTAAAAAAGCAAAGACTGCTTAATAAACAATCTCTGCTTTTAAATTTTATTTATATAGCAAGCAAGCTCTTTTGTATGCTTATTTGCTCTTTGTAAAGGCTTCATTGATCTGCTTAGCGGTTTCAAAGAGTCCCGTTAAACCACCACTTGCACGATACCAGCTCCAAGAGTCCAAATAAATAATTTGATTTTGTTTGCTTGCTGTTGTGCGGTGAACAAGCTCATTGTTAAGCAATTGTGCTGCAGATTGCCCTTCACGTCCAATTGCGGCATCCCGATCAATCACCAACAACCAATCAGGATTTGTCTCAAGAATAAATTCAGGAGAAATGAGCTGTCCATGTTTTTGTACAGTGAGTTTATCGGTTGCAGGGGCAATTCCAAAAGCGGAATGCAAAATATCAAAACGTGATTTTGGTCCTAAGGCACTGATTTTTCCACCAGAAGTCATGAGTACAAGACCTTGGCCTTTTCCTTTAGTATTTTTACGAACTTCAGCTAAAGTTTCATTGAGTTTTGCAATTTCTGCTTCAGCTTCTTTTTCTTTGCCAAAAATTTTGCCAAGGATAGACACATTCCGTTCAATATCTGCAAGAGAGTTTTCATTTCCTACAGTTAGATCAATTGTTGGAGCGATTTTGGATAAATCGTTATATTTTGCTTGAGTTCTGGAGGAAATAATAATCAAATCAGGTTGAAGAGTGGCAATTTTTTCATAATCGGGTTCAAAAAGGGTACCAATTTTTTCATATTTTGCATCATCAAATTGTTGCAGATAGGATGGTTTTTTTCCTTCAGGAATACCGATAACCGCTTTGATACCAAGGCGATTCATATTATCAAGAGAGGCAATATCAAACACAACAACCTTTTGTGGAGAAGCGGGAACAGGAGTCGTGCCTGAAACATGATTAATTGTTACATTTGTTTGAGTACTCGTATTTGCAATACTCATCTGTGTCCATAAAACAGTTGCAAAGCTAATTGCAACCAGTAAAACAGAAGTCATCCGTTTCATATATTTTATCATCGTAATTTTATCCTTTTATCTAATATTATAAGGGTTTGCGCACTTAAAAACTTAACTTTGGTATTTTTATGCACAAAATGAAGCATAAATAAATAACACTATGTTGTAAAATTGACTAACATATGTTACAAATTGTTCACTTACCTCATTTTCACTTAATTCTAGTGTTTTTGCAACATATTTAGAAAGTTTAACATATGACCAATGTATTTAAAAAGCGTACAAGTCTGTACGCACTGACAACAAGTGCTCTCTTCTTTTTACAAAGTGTAGATGCTTCGGCTGGTTGGTTTAGCATATCACTTCCAAAACTACCTTCTTCACTTTCATCTCTGATACCATCTTTCGGAGGTTCATCACCATCTCCTGAGCCTAAAGCAGCAGAATTGCCTGCGCCTCCTGCACCACGAGTCGCTGGTCCAAACGAGGGTAATCGTATAGGCAATGGCAATGGCGGTGGCGTCCCTGGAGCTGGAGCTGGTGGTCTTGGTGGTGCTGGTGGTCTTGGTGGTGCTGGTGGTCTTGGTGGTGCTGGTGGTCTTGGTGGTGCTGGTGGTCTTGGTGGCGCTGGCGTCCCTGGTGGTGCTGGTGGTGCTGGAGCTGGCGGTGTCCCTGGCGGTGTTGGTGTTGGCGGTGTCCCTGGTGGTGTTGGCGGTGTTGGTGCTCCTGGTGCTGCTCCTGGTGTTGTCCAAGGTGCTCCTGTTGCAAGTTCATGTTCTGATGGGAGTTTCTTGTCCCTTAACTCTGTGCTCTGTTCTGATACGAGGTATCATCAGCTAAAGAGAAGTACTATTGGTGTGTTGAAGTTTGGTGATAACGCTATGCATGTCACAGGACAGGTTACTCGGAAAGAGGTGTATAAATCGGGTGAGAAACAAGTCTTGTTTTCGGATCGAGGTACGACTGTTGAGTTAGATACTGTGTCTATTAGGGGGATAGCTGTTCCAAAAGGTCATGTAATTTTAAATTCTAATAACATTGGTAATCCTAATGATTTAGAAAATAGGCCTGATGATTACAATAGCTATCTTGATACAAAAGTGGGGGCAGGAATATTAGCAACACTTGGTTCAAGAGTTAAGCTAGAAAATTCAAATATTAAGGACTTTATAGTTGGGGTTGATGCTCAAAGCGATTCAAGGATTCATATGAAGGGTGGAAGAATCGTTTATACTGGGATAGGAGCTTCTTCTGATCATGATTCGTTTATTTTTCTAAATGGAGTGGATTTTTATCCTGTTGGAATTGGTTTGAAAAGTGAGGGCCGGTCTGGAATAATGATGCAGTCCGGGTCAATTAATCTTGATACAGGTGATGTGGGAGTTTTAGCCGGATATAAAGGGATTGTAAGACTAGATGGAGTTCGTATTAACAGTCGAAAGGGGATAAGCGGGCGAAAGAGTTCTGATTCTGAAAGTTCTTCAAATTTAATTTTCCTGTCAGATGGAGGTCTTATTTCTGTTGAAAAAGGAAGAGTTGAAGGTTCTGATGCAGTTGCTCTTTGGGTTACTGATGGTGCTAATGAGTTTGTAACCGCTCCGATAGATGATCGTGGTTTTGTGGGTGGTCTTTTGGCAACTCGTTTTCATATTGATGATACGGATGGTGGTGATAAAGATGATTCTATTTATTCAAAAGATGAAATGCTTGAGCTGAATGGACTCTATTATACTTATCACGCTACGGAGGATGCTCTTGTTACTCCTCTCTCTACTATAGGGAAGACTAGATCTGATCAGGACGCTTTGCAATATATAGTGAGTATAACGGGTAAGGAGAGTAAAAGTCATTTTAAGATTAAAGCTGACATTCAAAGGTCAACTATTCAAATAGCGGGAGAAGGTTCTTATGGCATATATTTTAATACGGCAGCTGCAGAAGATGAAGAAGAAACAGATGCAGAAGAAATCATAATAAATAAAGACAATAGTCGTACAGCGCAGATGGTTTCTTTAACAGGAACTACTCTTAAAATTCCAGAAGGTATAGCTATTTATGGTGGTGATTTAAATGGTGCTGTCATTTTAGGAGAGAATAGCGTTCTTTCGGGTGATCTATTTTTAAAAGCTGAATCTCATTCTAGTCTATTGGTGCACGCTCATGAATCTTCGATTATAGGTGCAGCTCGTGTTGATGAGAATGCAAAAGCTGCGCTTTATTTGTCTCGTTCAGGACTGTATTTAACAAAAAGTACTCATCATCAACCATTGGAGAAAGATAGACATCGTATAGATTCAAATCTTTCGGCGGTATATCTTACAAATAGTAGTATTGTATTTTTGCCTCCAAAAAGTGCAGATGAAGGTTATCAAACACTGCAACTTGGAAATGAAGAAGGTACGCATCTAGGTAGCGGTTTGTATGCTGAAGGAGATGCTAGGCTTTATGTCAATGTGAATTTTGTTTCTGGTGATTCAGGTAACGTTAAGCTTATGTCTGATAAGCTTTTGGTTTATGGCGCTGTTACTGGAAAAACGAAGGTGTATGTAAATGATAGTTCTGTCATCACCACTTTAAATGAAAAACTAAAAGATGGAGAGAAAATTCAGCGTCAAGCTGTGCAAAATCAAGGTGAACGGGAGCAAAATACAAAAAAACCTGCCCCTCTTCTAATTATTCAAGTTTATGGAGACGCACGAAAAGATTCTTTTGAACTTGCTAATGAATATGTCACATTGCAGGGATCTCCTTATCAATATATTCTTAGGGCGTCTGGTCCAATACAATATAGTTCTTCTGGTTCAATACGATTTTCCAGTAATTCAGAAGAATTAGAAGATTATCCTGATACACTGTGGACTTTCAGCTTAGAAAGTAAGTTAGAAAATGGTGAAAGTCGGCGAAATATAGCTGCTAGTATAGCTCATGGACCTCGTAATAGTATTAAGCCTGTTGTTTTTGATGTTTCATCATCTGAAGGTGAAGGCACTGTATCTGGGGTAAATGGTTCTTCAGAATTAGATTCTTCATTAACACTTGATCAAGTTACTGCTTCTGTTTTGCCTAGCAATCCTGAACTACTTGGGAGATCTGATGTAGAAGAGCCTGATGTGGATTCAGTTGATGCATCTGTTAGAAATCTTACTCCAACTTTTGAAGCTTCAGGAAATACTCCATCTGTTTCAGGAAGTGTTTTGCCAACTGAGAAAACTATTGATGGAAGTGTAGATACTTCTCTTATTGCTTCTCCTAATAGAACGGATAGTCAGAATGAAGTACAAGATGCTACAGTGGCCCATAGTGATACTGATACAGTTGATGTGAATGATGTAAGTGAAGGTGGTACTCCATCACCGGAAACAGAAGATAGATTAACAGATGGAAATAGTGAAACTTTAAGTATTTCTCTTCTTGATAATTCAAGTGCGGAATCTGATGATGTGGGGTATGATATAGTGGACGAAGAAGGTAATATTACAGAGGGTAATAGTACAAAGGTTGAATTAATTCCGTCTCAGACTGTTATATCTTCTGCTCCTCAACCTTCTACGCTGGAGAGTTCTGTACTTGGAAGGTCTGACACAGGCGATTCTGATGTGGAATTAGGTCCTTTGACTGGAACTTCTTCAGTTTCTGAAACTGAAGAACGGACTTCATCTTCTGCTCCTCAATCTTCTTCGTTGGGAAATGTCAAGACTGAAGTGCCTGCTGCTTCTGGAAAAACTAAAAAGCCTAAGCTTTCTTCTACTCTAGTTAATTCTATTAAATCTAAGCAAAGGAAGCTTGCCTCTAAGGAGATGGATGGTAAACCTGTAGCAAGTGTTCTACTTTATAATAAAGGAGCCGACACACTCAGATCTGAATCGCAAAAGCCTATGGTGGCGACTGTATCAGCCAATGGTATAAAGCAGGAAGGTATTTCTTCTCAGTGTAGTAATACGGAGAAAAATGGTACGGAAAGACTGCAAGTTGCTTATTTTTGTAGTGATGGTCAATCACATACAATGACAAATCTTACACTGAAGGCAAATGAGAAAACTCAGCGTTCTATGCATGCAAAGAGTAATACAGTTGTTAAATTAGAGGGTGCTACTATTAGTGGTATGGATTTTTCTGATAGTAAAAATAATGTTGATTTTACTGCAATACAGGCGGTGAGTGCTGTACTTGCAGAAGAGAAAGCAGAGATTGTTTTGGATAATAAATCAACAATTACATCTTCTGTGATTGGGCTTGAAGCGCAAAGTGGCGGAAAGGTTAGGATGACTGGTGGGACAGTCGATGCGCTTTATGTGGGTGCTTTGGCTGGTTCTGGATCATCTATTAATTTAAAGGATACAAAAATTAACGTGACGGGGGATGTTGCAGCTGGTCTGGCAAGTCAAGGCGGTAAGATAACCATGGATTCTGGGGCTATTACTTTGGCAAAGGGAGTAGCAGTGTTGTCAGAATCTGGGGGGAGCGTAGAGTTAGACAAAGTTAGCATTAATGTGAAAAAAGCGACAGGGAAGTTAGATTCCATAGAGAACTTAGAGCGTGCAGCTTTTCTGTTGAGTGATAATGCTTCCATTGATTTTAAGAATGGAAATGTTGTTACTGATTCTCGTGCTTTGTGGATTATGAACTCTGGTGATAATGTGGTTGAGGCCGGTTCTCCTAGGAGAAGGAGATCTTCTGAGGTTCGTCCTACTATGAATCGCGCAAATATCGAGTCTTCTACTGTTAAAGTAGAAGGTGATGGAACCTATGGTATATATTTTGATGGAGTAACACAGAAAGAAGAGAGTCAACAAAATCGAAGTAAGGATTTAGCAACTGAGGAAGAAGTTGTTGTTAAGTGGAGTGCTGTATCCAAACAGGAGAAAACACCTATAGGCATAACAGGAACAGTTTCGTTGAAGAAAACTGATTTTGAAGTTGCAAAGGGTATAGCTATCTATGGTAATAATTCTGGTGGTCATGTTTCATTAGAAAATAAAACAACTCTTGCTGGTGACTTATTATTAAAAGTCGAGAATGATTCTAATATATCAGTTACGGTTGATAGCTCTATTGTTACAGGCGATGTTCGCGTTGATAAAAGTTCTTATGCAAAATTAGACTTGGCTAATAGTTCACAGTGGGTTCTAAAAAGAAGTGCGCAGAAGAATTTGGGTACTCTAGATTCAGGATGTGTGGATTCATGCGTTTCTTCTGTGAGACTTGTAAATAGTGCTATTGATTTTAGATCTTCCGAATCTGAAGGGAAATATCAGACTCTCCATATTGGAAATGGGAACGGCACAGTTTATGAGGCACAGGGTGATGCTGTAATTCATCTCAATGCACGTTTAAATCCTCATGATCCGAGTGATCAACAAGTGACGGATCGGCTTGTCATTCATGGTGATGTTTCTGGAAAAACAAAAATACATGTACGAGGTGATGCGGGCAATGTAGGAGATGCTAGAGCGAATGGAAAGATTGCTCACAGTGTTTCAGTTATTCAGGTCTATGGTCAAGCGAAGAAAGATTCTTTCGAACTCGATGGCAATTATGTTGCACTGAGCAACTCACCTTACAAATACACTCTTCGTGCTTATGCTCCAAAAGCGACTTCGAAACAGGAGCATGTTCAGCAGAAGTTTGTTAAGGATGGTGGAGAGTTTTGGAACTTCCGTCTAGAAAATCAGTATGTTAAGTCTATGGGATCTGCTGCCCTTTCTGAACAATTTGTAAGGTCTGTTGTTCCACAGGTTCCAACTTATCTTGTCTTGCCTAATAGTGTATTCCACGCTGGTTTGATGGATATCAGTAATCAAAACAAGCAGTTGGAGACGTTGCGGATGACTTCTACAGGAAGGGTAGAGGTTCGTGAGAATCCTGCTTTATATTTACGCGGCTATGGTGGAAGTTATCGTTATGCTTCGAATTTATCAGCACTTGAATATGGTTATGGCGGTGATCTTAGTTATAATGGTGTAGAGGCAGGTGTTCTGCTGCAAACTATTGAAAACTCTGATAGTGCTATATCCTTTGGCGTTATGGGAACTTATGGAAAACTTTCTCTGCAGCCTTTGAATGTTGAGCAAAGTCAGAAGAGTGCATTTGATAAATGGACTGCTACAGTATATGGTAGCATGCAGCATAATGTTGGCTTCTATGTCGACGGACTTTTATCCTATGGTCTATTCAAAGGTGATGTTCTCACCCTTGCACGGGGTAAGACAGCAACATTGAAAGGTAAACCTTTGAGTGTTTCCTTAGCAGGTGGTCAGACAATTGCTACAGGATATAAGGGTTTTGTCTTTGATCCGCAGGTTCAGGTTGTGTATCAACATCTCCAGTTTAATAAAGCCCGTGATATCGACAACTTTGATATTGAAATGGGGAACCTTGATCAGTGGGTGGCACGTGTTGGTGGACGCTTAACCAAGACTCCTATAGGCTCTGAAGGCATGGATGCTGTTGCTTTCTACGGTAAGCTTTATCTTGCTCACGGTTTTGAAGGAAAACAGTCTGTGCATTTCAAGGATGCTTTCAAGTTAGGGGCTTTTGGTTCTTCATTAGAGGCTGGATTAGGCTTTAATGCCAAATTTTTGCCACAGTTCTCTCTGCATGCTGATATTCTCTATCAACATAAGCTTAATAAGGCTGGTTTTTCTGGAACAAGTTTTTCTGGAGGAATACGTTATCAGTTTTAATATAAGGTACAGTATGTACTTTTTAGAAAAGGCAGCACAATGTGCTGCCTTTTTTCTTTGTAACAACTTGTGTTGCTCTTAAAAGCTTTTCATCTTCTTGATTGAGCAAAAAAGACATAGTTTGTTTTATGTATGAGAGCACTTTTTTACGCTAAAGCGAATTTTTTTAAAGTTTATGCTGCTACTGATACGATAGAGTGCCTCACTTTTATCGGCTTTTTAAGCGTTCAGTAGTCCAGTATGGGTTACCTTATCCTTTTTGGTAGTGATTGATATTATCTAATATAATATTTGATGTTTTATAAAACTCGTTTTTGAGAGTTTATTTTCCACTGATTTAACTCATTGTTTTATTTATCTTCTTGTTGATTAATTTTTAAAGTTCACAAGGTTTAGTTGTTTTTTTAATTAATTGCACGCACTGATTTTATTTTTTCTTTACACGAAATACAGAATGCATTATACACCCATAAAGTGCAATTGTTAATTATTCTCTTATAGGTAGTTTTAGCGTAGAGCTTCTGCCGAATGTATTGGGATAATTCATTGCACAGTTCAGATGAGCATGAGGCATGTTCTTTTTGTTACACTTTTCGTGTTTTGAGGTGTGCAATGGGATGTTTTGCAGGTGCTTTTATTTTTAATGAGAGGGGAAGAAAAGTTTCGAGGGAACTATGATTAAAGTTTTTAGAAATCATCTATGTTTGTGTGCTTGTACAACAGCTATCCTCTCTTTGTTCCAAAATGGAAGAGAAGTTTATGCGGCTACAGAGGAGGTCGGTAAACCTTATGTTATAAAGGTTATCCCAGTTGTCTCTGCTAATTCTTCTCCTCATCTTAGCGGGAGTAATAAGCATAAGCTTCCTCTTAGTGGAGAAAGTGGGGATAATTATTATCCTCCTAATATGATTCCTGTTCGCAATAACGATGAGGGTATTCGTGGGGGGAGCGATTATCGTAAGCTGAGTGGAAAGGTTGGATGGAATGGGCATACGGGTAATGTAGATAACTCTGTTAAAGATGCAGACTCTGATGGAAGAGATGTGAATCCTGGGTTTTATTACTATAGTGGATTATATTACGTATGCGATAATTGCGGGGAGTCTAAAGGGGAGTCTAAAATTGATAATAAGTCTTATAAGATTACGAATGAAAACGCTTCCTTCTATCCTGATGTTCCTACTGCTATAACGGTGAAAGGAAGAGGCACAAGGGTTAGTGGGGGGGGTGTAACGGTTAGTAGTCAAGTTGCTGATAAAACTTTTCTAGTGGGGGTGCATGTATTAGAGAACAGTAAGATTGTTTTGAAAGATCCGATTATCAAAAATACAGTTATAGCCCTTCGTGCGAGTGATGGCGTGATTGAGGTAAAAAATGGCAAGATTAAGGAAAGTAATGAGGGTGTTGATGCAGCAGAGAACTCGTTTGTTCTTTTAGAAGATACAGAAATTAAGACCGCTAATGGGAACGCAAGCCTTTTAAGTTATGATCATTCAGAAGTTTGGATGTCAGGTGGATCAGTTGATTTTATGAACAGCCATGGGGTTTCTTCGACGTTAGGTGGGAAGGTAAATCTCGAGAATGTTGAAATTACTGGGAAGGCGGACAAAGGCAAGGATCATGCGGTTGTGCATACGGATTTAGGGGGGGCTGTTAATTTAGAGGGTACGACTATTCGTGCTATGGATGTCCATGGCATATTATTAGAAAATACAGTCGATTCTATTCCTCTGCAGGAAGTTAAAGATTTATCAAATGAAGATTCTGATTCAAAGATTCCTGTGACTGAAGTTAATATGAAATCCTCTTCTGTTACTGTAAAGGGTAAGGGATCTTATGGTATCTATTTGCGAGGAGAGAAGCCATGGAGTGAAGGTGGGGATAAAAAAGAAGAAATTTCATCAGAGGAAGAAAAAGCTTTACCACGATTAGAAGTTGTTAATTTGGATAAAACAGAGTTTTCTGTTTTAGACGATGCGGCTCTTTATGGTAGAAACATTATTTCTGGTGCGGTGGGGTTGGTGCACAGCACTCTTCGTTCAGGGAATTTTTTATTAAAAGCTGAGGAAGGTGCTTCTATAACAGTTTTGGCTGATGCTTCTACTCTTGAAGGTCGCACACATGTGGATAAAAATTCTAATGCCGAACTTTATTTGGGAGGCCGTTCTAAATGGATTTTACAACAACCGTTGCAAAAAGATCAACATGAGGCTGCCCATGATTCTTCTATTTCTCTCGTTAGTCTTATGGGTGAGAGCTCTATTAATTTTAAAAGACATGAATCTTCTTCTGCTGATGATTATCAAACCCTTCGTATTGGAAAGGGAAAGGGTGAAGTTTATAGAGCACGGGACGGTGCCTCTATTTCCCTTAATAGCTATCTGAATAGTGGTGGTGCTCTTGATCATCAAAAGACTGATCGTGTTTTAATTCATGGTGATGTTTCGGGAAAAACAAAGCTCCAAGTGCATGGAGTTTCAGGAAGTCCAGGAGGATACACGGGAAGGGGAGGAAATGATGAAGGTATTTCAATCATTCAGGTTTCTGGACAAGCAGAGCAAGATTCTTTTCAGTTGGAAGGTGGTTATGTAGCACTAGATAAATTACCTTATCAGTATAAGCTTTATAGTTATGGTCCAGGGTCTCATTTAGGAAAAGCAAACATGGATCAAAGATTAGTTGAAGGGAACGGAGAATTTTGGGATTTTCGCCTTGAAAGTAGATCTATAGATTCTGATGTTAAACCTAAACCAGATCCTGCTCCGAAGCCTTTTCCTGACCCAATTCCAGGACCAGAACCTTCTCCAGCACCAGCTCCAGAGCCTCATCCTAAGCCGGGAGTTAAGGCTGTTGTTCCGCAGGTTCCGACTTATCTCCTTTTGCCTAATGCCTTACGTCATATTGGTTTGATGAATGTGAGCAATCAAAATAAGCGATTAGAAGCTTTACGAATTTCTTCTGAGGGCTTATCAGAAAGTGGTGAAAATCCTTTCTTTTTTGTGGGCGGTTATGGCGGCAATCATCGTTATACTTCAAATCTTTCCGCGCTTGAATATGGTTATGGCGGCGAGCTTGATTATAATGCCATAGAGGCAGGTGTTTTGCTGAAAGCAATCGAAAATATGTATGGTTCCACTTCTTTTGGAATTATCGGGGCCTACGAGAGATTTTCTTTGCAACCTTTGAATGTTGAGCAGAGTCAAAAAAGTACATTTGATAAATGGTCAGTTACAGCATACGGTGGTATGCAGCATGATGCGGGTTTTTACGTTGATGGTCTTGTGTCTTACGGTTTGTTTAAAGGTGATGTTCTAACAACTGCACGTGGCAAGACGGCAACATTAAAGGGAAATCCTTTAAGTGCTTCATTGACTGCTGGTAAAACGTTTATGGTGGGGGAGAACGGTTTCGTTTTTGATCCGCAAGTTCAAGTTGTTTATCAATATCTTCAATTTAATAAAGTGCCTGATGTGGATGGCTTTGATATTGAGCTGGGAAAGCTTCATCAGTGGATAGGGCGTGTTGGAGGGCGTTTAACAAAGAGGCTGGTCGCAACTGATAAGGCTCAAGTTGTTTCTTTCTATGGCAAGCTTCATCTTGCTCACGGTTTTGAAGGAAAACAATTTGTGCATTTTAAAGATGCTTTTCAGCTAGGCTCTTTTGGTTCTTCGTTAGAAACTGGATTAGGTTTTAATGCCCAATTGTCTCAAAAATTTGCGCTTTACGGCGATTTGGTTTATCAGCACAAGCTAACGAAAGCTGGTTTTTCTGGAACTAGTTTCTCTGGTGGTTTGCGTTATCATTTCTAGTTTTGTTGCTGTTTCTGATTAATCTTTGAAAAAGCCACAAGTTATGCTTGTGGCTTTTTCTTATTCTCTATTCATTTTGTGTTATAGCCTTTTTACGAGAGTGTAACTTCGCATATCTTTGATATGCTTTTGGGTTGGACTTCTTTCATTTTTTTGAAAAGTTTGAAGAGTTTGTACGTTATGGTTTCAAAACGCGTATTTCAGAGTGATTATTATATTATTTATTATATGCCGATTGATAAAGATATTTTTAATTCAGGATGCGGAAATATTTTCAATGCTCTTATGATGAACCTATAAAAAGCATTTCGTTGCATATTATGTAAGATTGGCAAGTGGATAATTGTCTAAGAAAGGAGTCAATATAATTTTGGAGGATTATGTTAAGAGAAGAGGATTTACAATATTAGAAATTGGCAAAGGAAAAGAAGATACTCAAGCGCAATGAGGGCTATATCCGATGAACTTTATATTATATCCGCTGTCGTTGTGAAATGGGGATGGAAAAAATGAGAGATATCTGAGAAAACTGATGAATGAGAAACATAATGACATATTGTTTTTGGAAAATGTGTTTTCTTAAAAGGAATGCGATAAATACCAGGATGAAGTCATGTATAATCTTTACTTTTTAAAGATCCGGCTCTGAATGCGTTTAAATGTTATCAAGTTACATTAAAAGGAGGTAGTAAAAATAGGAACTGATTTTTACACGTTCCTACTCTTTATTAGGCTGTCTTGCCACGAAGTTTGTCTAAAAAGGCATAGGTAAACTCTTGTTTTTCAATTTTAGTATATGTTTTGTCTGCTTACAAAGTACATATTGTTTCAATATAATATTTCTATCGTAAGGAGGTTGATTATACCCGTTCTGGGGGGGGGGACAGCAGTTAATGTAGGCGTTTTTGATGCATGTCAACCGATTAAGGCTATTTTGGAATAACAACTTTAAAGGTGATTTTTCTGTCGTTCTTCAGTTATATTTTTGCAATTTTTTTGTAAAATCAAAAGATTTAGATTGTATTTTTGAGTAATTTTTTAATTCCATATTTACATAAAACACAAAAAATATTAACAATCTTCCTGTATTTAAATCAAAACGTATTAATTTTTTTGATACATTATGTGTTGCTCTGTGGCGGGGCGAAATTATGGTGTAATTATGGTAAATCTATTTAAAAATCGTTTCTCCTTATGTACTTTTACAACAGCATGTCTCTTTTTTGCACACAATGTTGATGTTTTTGCACACAATGCTGAATCTCAAGTTTTCTCTGGAAAAAAGCAGTCTTCATGTGATCAGAATGCAGCATTTTATCAGTGTTCTGATGGTGGAGAGCACAAAATTAATAATAAAGTTTATTCACTAACGAATAAAAATATTAATGGTGTTTATGGAGCCATGGAGGCGTCTAGGGAAGGTACAATTATTCGTGGCGAGAATATAACTGTTAAGGGTATTTTGGATGAAAAGAATAATTCGGAAAAGAATTTTTGGAAATATGGAGTAAAGGCATCAGAACATGCGAACGTCTATCTGAGCGATTCTACGTTGAGTGGCGTTTTAGTGGGGGTGGAAGCTCAAGGTGGTTCCCTCACAATATCTGGTGGATCGATTGATGCAATTAAAGTGGGGGCTTTTGCAGAAGGAAAATCTCAAAGTAGAGTTGATTTAAAGAATACGCAAATTAGGCTAGGGAGTGTTGGGGTTAAAGCAGGAGAAAAAGGATATCTTATTTTAGAGGGTGTTTCTATTACCGGCAAGGGGAATACTGGCAAGGATGATCAAGGGCTGGATACAGGTCGGCAAGCAGCTTTTCACATATCTGAAGATGGTTATGTTGAGTTTATGAAAGGGTCTGTTGATGTTAGTGATGCTCATGGGCTTTTATTGCAGGGAAATAAAGGTTCTCAGATTAATATTGGAGATTCCAATATTACAGTGAAAGGTAATGCATTTTATGGTATGCATTTTGAAGGTAAGGCAACATCAGGTGGTTCGTCAGAGGGGGAATCATTGCGCGTTGATTTGAGAAAAACGCGTTTTTTAGTTCCAGATAGTATAGCTCTTTATAGCAGTCAATCTGGAAAGTCTGAAATATTTTTAAAGGAAACAAAGCTTTTTGGAGATTTGTTGCTGAAGGCTGATCGTCACTCTTCTATAAAGGTTGTTGCTGATGATTCTGCACTTGTCGGTCAAACTCAGGTTGATAATAGTTCTACAGCTGACCTTAAATTGAAAAATAATTCACAGTGGGTTTTATTGCAACCAAAAAAATTACAAGATCCTAATAATAGAGGTGTTTTATTTATTTCATCGGTAGATCTTTCTAATAGTTCTATTATTTTTAAAAAAACAAAGTCCAGTACTGATCATACATATCAAACGCTTCATATTGGAAAAGGAAAAGGTCTTGTTTATCAGGCTGGTAGTGGTTCTTGGGTTCATTTGAATGCATGTTTAAATCCTAGTGATACAAGTGGTAATCAGGTAACGGATCGGCTTCTCATTCATGGTGATGTTTGGGGAAAAACTATAGTCCATATACAAGGGGTTGCGGGAGGTTTAAAAGGAAAAAACGAAAAAGCGCATAGTGTTTCAATTATTCAAGTTTATGGAGATGCATTGTATGACTCTTTTCAACTGAATGGGCAGTATGTTGCATTAAATGGCGCGCCTTATAAATATGTTCTTCGTTCTTATAGCCCAGGTGATACTCTAAGGGATGAGCATGTTAAACAGAAATTTGATTCGAAGAGAGGAGCATTTTGGAATTTTCGTTTAGAAAATGAATATGTTCAACCTGCTGGTTATAGAGGAACTCTTATGGTTTCTAAACGTACACCTCCTGCACGTGCTTCTTTTGAGGATATTGTTCCAGAATCTTCTGATGATGTTGTTCCAGAATCTTCTGGTGATGTTATTCCAGAATCTTCTGTGGATGTTGTTCCGGTGTCTTCTGCGGATATTGTTTCAGCGCCTTCTGCGGATAGTCTTTCTAAAATTGAAAATGCTCCCTCATCTCGACGAGGTGTAAGATCTGTTGTTCCTCAGGTACCAACTTATCTCCTTTTGCCAAATAGTTTGTTCCATGTAGGTTTGATAGATATTAGCAATCAAAATAAGCAGCTGGAGACAGTACGGACTAATTTGGGTGGAATGTTGGAAATTCGTGAAAATCCTGCTTCATTTTTGCGTGGCTATGGTGGGAGTTATCGTTATGTTTCAGATTTATCTGCGCTTGAATATGGTTATGGAGGGGATCTAGGGTACTATGCGCTAGAGACAGGTGTTTTGCTACAAACTGTTGAAAATGTTGACAGTACTATATCCTTTGGGGTTATGGGGTCTTATGGAAAGCTTTCTCTACAGCCTCAAGATGTTGTACAAAGCCAAAAAAGTACATTTGATAAATGGACTGCTACAGTATATGGCAGTATGCAGCATGATGCAGGATTCTATGTTGATGGTCTTTTATCCTATGGTCTGTTTAAGGGAGATGTTCTGACAACTGCTCGGGGTAAGACGGCAACATTGAAGGGTAACCCTTTAAGTGTTTCCTTAATGGGTGGTCAGAAAATTGTCACAGGATATGAAGGTGTTGTTTTTGATCCACAGGTTCAGGTTGTTTATCAACATCTTCAATTTAATGCGGCTCGTGATATTGATAATTTTAATATTGAGATGGGTAAACTGGATCAATTGATGGTGCGTATGGGGGGGCGTTTGATGAAGACCCTGACTGCGTCTGAAAAAGATCGTGATGTTTCTTTCTATGGAAAGATTCATTTTGCCCATGATTTTGGCAAAGAAAGAGCTGTGCGCTTTAAAGATTCTTTCCAGTTAGGGGCTTTTGGTTCTTCTCTAGAGGCTGGATTAGGTCTTAATGCTCGCTTGTCTCAAAAAGTTGCGCTTCATGGTGATTTGGTTTATCAGCATAAGTTGAGCAAAGGTGGTTTTTCTGGGGTCAGTTTTTCTGGTGGGTTGCGCTATCGTTTTTAGAATGATCATCTTGGGGTAAGTTGTTTAAAAAGCCACAAGCATAGCTTGTGGTTTTTTATTATTTGTTTGCAACTTTTAAAATAAGCTTTTTTAAAAAATGTTTTTTGCATGAGCAAGTTTGTTTCTTTTTAGAAACGAGATAAGGATTTCTGGTTTGCAGTTCTTGCTTCTTATGCTGTTTTTCTTCCTTTAGTGTATTTTTATTAAATTCTTTTGAAATCACCGCTTTGGGGTGTTTTTTTATTTTTATCTATATTTTTACGCGTTTTTATAAATAACACAATTTTAAATTGTAATATTTTGGGATTCTGGCTTTACATAAAACATTTAGTGGATATATAAAATACAAAACGTATTTTAAATTATTGCGCGTAACCAAAGTTATTAAACAGAACGCGTATTTTTTTGTTTTTAGAGAAGGGGAAGAAAGTTTGTAGAAAATTATGCTTAAAAATCATCTCTCTTTATGTCATTTTACAACGGTTATTTTTTTCATTGTATACAATGCTGATGCAGGTGAGATTCCCGCTGAGAAGAAGCCATATTCATGTAATGAAAGTGCCTCATTTTATCGCTGTAATGATGGTCAACCGCATGAAATTTCCAAGAAAACTTATCAACTTACGGGTGCAAGTTCTGATGCTGCCATAGAGGCATCAGGGGAAGATACAGTCATTGAGGGAGAGGCTATAATCATTAACGGTGTTTCGAATGCAAATGGCCATTCAGGAGCAAACGCTTGGACAACAGCTGTAAAGTCCTCAAATGGGGGAGGCGTTGCTCTATTTTATTCCATGTTAAATGATGTGTCGATAGGGGCTGATGTTAATGATGAGGGAGCTTTTGAGATGCAGGATGGGGTGATTAAAGCAACCAGAATGGGGATCAGTGTTGCTGGTAAAGGGTCATTTGTTGCTTTGACAAAGACAGAGATTAAGACATCTTCTGATGCGATAGGTCTTTTGAGTTATAATGGTGCAAAAATTTATATGAAAGGAGGGAAAATTAACTTTGCTGATGGCATTGGTGTTCAAACAGGAGGAGAAGGAGAAATTAATTTAGATGGTGTTTCTATTACTGGGAGGGGGAAACAGGGGATAAATACAGATAATCATCGTGAAGCTTCTGCTTTTAGTATGCTTCAGGGGAAAGGCTCTCTTAATTTCCAGAAGGGAAACGTTGATGTTAACAATGCTCATGGCATTGTATTGCAGGGGAATGATAATAATGATGCTCATATCAAATATTCCAATATTTTTGTGGAAGGGAATGCATTTAATGGCATGCGCTTTTTTTGGGAAGCTGTCTTAAATGATAAAAAAACAATTATACCTGGAAAAGGGTCTGTCCATTTGACAAAGACAACCGTTATGGCTCCAGAAAGTACGGCTATTTATAGCCGCCAATTCGAAACTTCTGTTAAACTCTCACAACATTCAAAAATTTCTGGAGATTCACTCCTTAAAGCTGTTGAGCATTCCAATGTAAAGATTGAGGCTGATGCTTCTACTCTTGTAGGAGTTACACATGTTGATGAAAGTTCTACAGCTAAGATAGAGTTAAAAAATGGTTCAAAGTGGATTTTATCGCGACCAAAAGTTGACAAATTGCACAACTCCGATGCTTCTGGTTCTAAGTTAGGGGACTATTCCTTCATTTCATCGGTCAATCTTACGGATAGTTCTCTTATTTTTGAAGAACTAAAATCCAAAACGACAGATGGTTATCAGACACTTCTTATCGGAAAAGGATCAGGGACTGTCTATCGTGCACAAGGCGATGCGCGTCTTTATCTTAATGCATATTTGGATAAAGGAGGTGCTCTGCAAGAGCAAAAAACGGAAAGGCTTTTAATCAATGGTGATCTTGAAGGAAAAACGACAGTCCATGTGTATAGTGTTCCTGGAAGCTCAGGGGCATTGACGGGAGATGGTGGTAATGATCAGGGGATTTCCATTATTCAGGTTTATGGAAAAGCCGCTGAAGATTCTTTTCAGTTAAATGGGGGGTATGTCACACTTGAAGCCTCTCCCTATCAGTATCATCTTAAGAGTTATGGTCCAAGCTCTGCTTTAGGGGCGGCAGATTCCAATCAAAGAGTGCTTAAAAATACTGGAACATTTTGGGATTTTCGCCTCGAAAGTCAATTTGTTGATTCTACTTCTCTCGATTCCACTAAAGTTTTTCCTGTTCTTGATTTGGTTGTCCCTCCTTCTTCTGACGATATTCCTTCTTTTCCTAAAATTCATCCTAATATGACTGGAGGTGAGGATGGTTCTATTGCTTCTAACTCTCAGCAAAAACCTCAGGAGCCAAGTCTTTCTTCTCCTGTAGATTCTCCTGATAGGGACTTTCATCTTACTACCACACCTAATGTACCTGATGTTGTTGTGCTTGAGATCCCCAATCCTCCTTCCTCTCTTGCACCTGTTGTTCCCGCTATTGCTGAATCTAAACCAGTTTCCCCAGTTTCATCTGGTCCTTCTGTTCCGCCGCCTGTTTCCCGCCCCACTTCTGTAGTTGTTGCCCCAGTTGCGTCTGGTTCACCTGTTCCGTCGCCTGTTTCTCGCCCCACTTCTGTTGTTGCCCCAGTTGCGTCTGGTTCACCTGTTCCGCCGCCTGTTTCTCGCCCCACTTCTGTTGTTGCCCCAGTTGCGTCTGGTTCACCTGTTCCATCGCCTGTTTCTCGCCCCACTTCTGTAGTTGTTGCCCCAGTTGCGTCTGGTTCACCTGTTCCGCCGCCTGTTTCTCGCCCCACTTCTGTTGTTGCCCCAGTTGCGTCTGGTTCACCTGTTCCGCCATCTGTTTTTGAGCCTTCTTCTCATTTTGAACCAAATGTGAGAGTCATTGTTCCACAGGTTCTGACTTATATTCTTGTGCCAAATACCTTATTTTATGCTGGATTGATGGATATCAGTAATCAAAACAAGCAGTTGCAAGCGCTGCGAACTGTTTCTGGTCGGTTGTTGAAAAATGATGAAAATTCCGCTTTGTTTTTGCGCGGTTACGGTGGACATCATCATTATACTTCAAATTTATCTGCACTTAAATATGGTGATTATGGCGGTGAGCTTGATTATAATGCACTAGAGGCAAGTATTTTACTCAAGAAAATCGAAAGTGCATATAGTACGACATCCTTTGGGATTATGGGAAATTATGGCAAGCTTTTTTTGCAGCCTCGAAAGGTTAAACAAAGTCAAGAAAGTATATTTGATAAATGGACAATCACAGCATATGGAAGCATGCAGCATGATACGGGTCTTTATGTGGATGGTCTCTTTTCTTATGGTTTGTTTAATGGAAATGTTCTCACACTTGAGCGAGGTAAAACGGCTGCATTGAGAGGTAAGCCCCTAAGTGTTTCCTTAACTGCTGGTAAAACGTTTATGATAGGCAGCCGATATTTTATTTTTGAACCGCAGGTTCAGTTTGTTTATCAAAATCTCCAGTTTCATAAGACTCGTGATATTGATAATTTTAATATTGATATGCAAAGCCCAGATCATTGGGGAATGCGTATTGGTGGGTATTTAACGAAGACACTTACATTTACTAAAGATGCACATGTTCTTTCATTCTATGGTAAGCTTCATTTCATTCGTAGTTTTGATGATAAACAATTTGTGTATTTTAAAGATGCCTTCCAGCTTGGTTCTTTTGGGTCTTCTTTAGAAGCTGGATTTGGTGTTTTTTCGCAACTATCTCCAAAAATTATTTTTCATAGTGATCTGATTTATCAGCATAAATTTACGAATGCCGGCTTTTCTGGAACGCATTTTTCTGGTGGATTAAGCTATCATTTTTAATTGTATTGTTTTTCTGATTTTTGATTTTCATATATAATATAAAGCAAATTATGTGGACGACACATAATAAGAATAATTAGTGCATGAACCAGATCTGTCTTTTCGGTTTTTTATAAAGATAAAATAAAGAAAGTTTAGACTAAATTATGATTAAAGTATTAAAATGCCATGTGTGTGTTCTCTTACGACCTCTATTTTTTTCTTCGCGCACAATATAGATGCGAGTGCAGAAGATTATAAACCTTCATATAATTCTTTTTTTTAATCGTATTCGTGTGATACAGTTGATGCTGCTTGTACTTTTGGAAGTCGTGATAAGTTATATATGAGTGGATTGGATAAGAAAACTACAGATGTTATTTTTACAATACAATCTCATAACATAGTTATTAAGCCGGAAAAAAGTAAAGGGGGAAAAGGCGTTTCAGGAACTGGTTGAATTTTAGAATTAAATAGATCTGAGAAGATTACATCAGCAGTGATTGTGTCAAAAGATAATAAAACTTCTTTTAAAAAGAGTTTTATTATAGGGAATGGCGAAAAGAAAAGTGATAGAAATGCCACGTTACCTCAATCTGTAGTTGGTGTGAAGCAGGGCGGTTTTTTTTCCTTTGATGAAGATAAGATTCAGGTTTCTGATGTTCATGGTATAGCGGTTGAAAGTGCCGAGCCTGTTTTTAAGGAAAGATCATATGAGTTGCAGGATGGTCTTATGTCTGGGATTTTTTTTGAAAACACAGAGATCCTTCTTAAAGGACAAGGGGTTCACGGTTTGCATTTTAGAGGAGCTCCTTCGCAATATGAATATCAAGAGGGATAGCTTCTTACAAGTTTAGGTGAATTTCGGTTTAAAAAGACTGCTCTTCATATTCCCTATGGTACGGCTATTTATAGTAACGATGCTAGGAGGTATTCTTATATTACGATATTAGAGGATTCGCGTATTTTTTGCTGATCAGTTATTAGATGTCAAAAATAATTCATTTGTCGCACTTGATGCCTATGCGTCTTTTCTTGCAGGAGGAGCACATGTTGAGAAAGGTTCTTATGGTAGTGTTGCGTTATTCAATCGATCTCAATGGACTGTAAGAGCAAATAAAAATGCGCTTAAAAATAATCATAAAAAAGTTCCATATTTTGTAGATTCATTTCTTTCATTGGTAAGGCTTATTGATAGTTCTATTTTTTTCAGAAAACCAAGAAATGATTTTTTTAGACACTTCGTATTAGGAGATTGGATGATGATCATAGTTTAGATTATGCTTACAGGGGGACGCACGCTTATATGTTAATGCACATCTTGCTGCAAATGGTAAAAGCAAGGGAATAAAAGCTGATAAACTTCTTAATCTATGGTGATGTTTATGGAAAAACTAAGATGCATATTGTCGATGTTTTAGTGGTTTCAAAAAAATAAAGAACCATAGCAAAGGTAAGCAAAAAGACGATAAAAAGATAGTCTCAGTGTTTCAATTGTTCAGGTTTCTGGACAGGCTGCGGAGGATCCCTTTAAACTGGCAACAGATTATGTTGCTTTAAGAGGAGCGCCTTATCGATATAGTGTTTTCGTGCTAATGGTCCGAATTCTTCTCATGGATAGGTAAAAGGTGGGAATGGATCCGTTAAAGAGAAAAATATTGAGTATAATGGAAATTTTGGAATTATCGACTTGAAGTTGAATATGTTCAGAAACTTTCTCATCTGCGTCATATTCGGTTGGAAAATGATGTGTCTCGTTCTTTAAGCACTTATACTCATCATAATAATGTTTTCGCTGATCATGATGCTTTTGTTCTTTATCCTGAAGAGGGCGTTAAAGCTATTGTCCCGCAAGTTTCAACATATCTATCGATGCCTCATGCTTTGTTTCAGGTTGGTTTGATGGATATGAACAATCACAAAAAACAGCTGGAAACATTGCGTATCGCTGCTGGGGCTTTAGGGGAAAATGGTAAAAAATCCCGCACTTTTTGCGCGAGGTTACGGTGGAAGTTATCATTATGTTTCTGACCACCTGAGCTTCAATATGGCTATGGCGGAAATTTGAATTATAACGCTATAGAGGCAAGTGTCTTGCTCAATGCGATTGAGGATATACATCACACTTTGAGCTTTGGAATAATGGGGAATGATGGAAAAAAATCTCTACAATCTCAAGATCTTGAAGAAAACAAAAAAGTACATTTGATAAATGGTCTATTACAGCATATGGCAGCATGCAGCATGATACAGGCTTTTGTATAGATGTCCTTTTTTCCTATGGTTTATTTAAGGGGGATGTTCTCATGCAAGCAAGAGGCAAGACAACAACATTGAAGAGGAACACCTTTGATTGCGGGTAAGTCATTTATGACAGGACATAAAGGGGATAGTTCGTTTCTGCCTTTCTCTATTTTTTATAAGCCTTTTTTTCATGACCGAAGGTCATGTCGTTAATTTAAATGTGTTCAGATTCTTCTGAACACTCATATTTGTTACAATTACAATTATAGTTAGGGGTTATTTTTGATCCGCAGGTTTAGGTTATTTATCAAAAGGTGCGGTTATAAGGCGTCTGATATTGATGGTTTTGATATTGAAATGGAAAACTTGATTTGTGGGTGATGTGTGTTGGTGGGTCTTTAAGAAAGATGCTTTCTGTCTCTGAAGAGGGGATTGTTGTTTCTTTCAATGGCAAGCTTCATCTTGCCAATAGTTTTGGAGGAAAACAACGTGTACAATTTGGAGATGAATTCCAATGAGGGGCTTTTGGTTTTTCTCTAGAAATTGGAGTTGAGTCGAATACTGAGTTGTCCTCACATTTTGCATTGCATGGAGATGTAACTTATCAACATCGTCTTAGCAAATTAGCAAAGATGGTTTTTCAGAGACCATTTTTTCAGGCGGGTTACACTATCATTTTTATCTATACATAAACTATATAGTAACTTATATATAAGTATATATTTTTATATTAAGTATTAAAAGTAGCTCTTTAGTTTTATATTTATTGTATTTTAAGAATTTTGTTAGTTTAAATATAGATATTATTCTTAAATGAATAAAAATAGGGGAATAGAAGTTGGGAAGAGTTATGGTTTATGTATTGAAAAGACATGTATTTTTATGTAACTTTACAACAGCTATTCTTTATTTTTTGCAGGTTGCTTATGTTAGTGCTGCAGGATCTTCAAGTGATGCAGGAGAGGCATTTTATAAATGCGATGATAGAAAAACACACTTTCTCGCAAATAAAGTTTATTACTTAAAAAATTCTCAGGAGCCTGCGCCTATTGCAGCTATATATGTAGAAAAAGCTGGCACTGTTGTTAATGCCTCTCAGATAACAGTTTATGGCGATAATTCAGATAAAATATCTGCCTATGGGGCGTATGTAAGAAATGGTGGAAAACTTAATCTAACAGCTGCAGATTTTAAGGACATACCTGCTCTTCGTGCTCAAAATGCAGTTATTAGCATGACAGTAGGGGAAATTAAGGGGGCTTCACATGCTATTTATGCATGGGGGAAAGAAACGGATATTTCTTTAGTGAGTGTGAATATCGATATTGAACCAGATAATTTGAAGGTAAAAGGGATCGGTATTATGAGTGGTTTTGATGCAATGGTTAGAATGTCAGAAGGTACCGTTAATTTTAATCAGATTGGCTCATTTTCAACTCGGTTTGGAGGGTGCTATATTCTTGATACTATATGTATTACGGGGCAAGGAAGGAGGGAGGAAGCTAGAATAGATGGTAATGGCGCTATGGGGGTATTGCCTGAAGCTTTTGAGGTTTTTCAAGGGGGGGATGTTCATTTGAAAAAAAATGTTATTCATCTTAACAATATGCATGGATTCTTGATTAAAAATTTTTCAGGTTATGTAGACGATAATGGCAAATTAATTCAAAAGTATGTTTCGCCAGATGGCTTTAAGAATACAAGTATTAAGATAGAAAAAAATAATATTTCTGTGAAAGGGGATGGAGTACATGGTTTGTATTTTAATGTTTTAGCTCCAGAAGAGCTTGCTAAGATGATTAGGCAACGAGATGATGAAAAAGTTTTAGAAATCCAAAAAGTTCTCATAGGGAAGGCATTTGTTTATTTATCACAGACAAATATGACAGTTCCAGATGGTATTGCGATTTATGCGAAGGGGAATAGAGGCTATGGGGCTGAAGGTATTCTTGAATTATCTGATGAAACAAAGATTTCTGGTGATTTGTTGCTAAAAGCTAAAAATAACTCTTCTCTATTGGTGAAAGCAAGTGCTTCTTCTCTTACAGGAGGTACGCGTGTTGACGATAAATCAACTATTGATTTAGAGTTAACCCGTTATTCAACATGGTATCTTACTAAAAGTAAATACAACGGTTTACGGGAATCTGTTTCATCACTTTCTTCTCTAAGTCTTTCCAATAGTACACTGATCTTTTATGATGAAGATATATCGAATGGTTATCAAACGCTACGCATTGGAAAAAGGGCGGATATAGACGCAGGAGATAGAATTCTCGCATCAAAAGATAAAAAAGTTTACAGTGCTGAGGGAAATGCTCAGATTAAGTTGAGTGCATTTTTGAGTGATGAGGGTTTGTTTGATCCCCAAAAAACCGATCGTATATTGATTTCTGGTGATGTCTCGGGAACGACATTCATTCATGTGCAAAATTTTCCAAAAGCTGCAAATAAAGAAGTCCATGATGGAAGAGATCAAAGCATTTCACTTATTCAAGTTGCTGGAACAGCGCAGGCAGGTTCTTTTCAACTCGCCAATGGTTATGATAGTTATACTACAGTGAAAGGTTTTCCTTATCAATATCGTATTCGTGGTTATGGTCCGAATTCGCCCTTTGGAAAAGCGGATGCTAAGCAAAGATTAGTGGAAGGTGAGGGGGATTTTTGGGATTTCCGTCTTGAAGGTATCTATATTTCTTCTAGAATAGGTACTTATAATGGTCCATTTATTAAACCGGCTTCGTTTTCATTATCTCGTCCTTTAGATTCTCCGCCCCCCAATCCACTTCCTACGTCATTGACATCTGCCACAGCTTCTTCTTCTACATCTTCTGATCCTGTTGAT
>NZ_KI912379.1:0-2313 GCF_000518085.1 Bartonella grahamii ATCC 700132 | reverse complement strand
TTGGTGGGCGTTTAAGCAAGACACTTAATATTTCTGAAGAGGGACGTGTCGTTTCTTTTTATAGTAAGCTTTCTTATTTGAATAGTTTTGAAGATAAGCAATTTGTTTCTTTTAAAAACGATTTCCAATTAGGTTTTTTTGGTTCTTCTTTGGAAGCGGGGCTTGGTTTTAATGCCAAATTATCTTCGAAATTTGTACTTCATGGAGATATAAATTATCAGCATAGACTGACAAAAGCAGGGTTTTCTGGAATGAGCTTTTCTGGTAGATTACAATATCATTTTTAGTTATCTATGAAATATAGAATAATTTATATATAAGTATATAAGAGTTATATTAATAATTAAGTTAGCTATTTATCGTATATTTATTTTATTTTAAGAAGTTTGTAATATACATTATTTGATTGTTCTTCGTTAATAAATAGGGGTAAGGAAGAATGGTGATAAATGTATTTTACAAACATGCATTTTTATATAATTTTACAACAGCTATTCTTTATTTTTTGCAAATTTCCCATCTTGAAGCTGCTGGAAGTTTATGTGATCCAGAAGCTCCATTTTATAAATGCGATGATAGAAAAACACACTTTCTCGCAGATAAAGTTTATTACTTAAAAAATTCTCAGGAGGCTGCGCCTATTGCAGCTATATATGTAGCAAAGCAAGGCACAATTGTTAATGCGTCTCGTATAACTGTTACGGGTGATAATCCAGATGAAATATCTCAATATGGTGCATTCGTACAAGATAGCGGAAAGCTTATTCTAAGGGATTCAAACTTTAAGGATATCCCCGGTCTTCGTGTTCTAAATGGAGTTATTCAGATGAATGACGGGAAGATTGAGGGAACTTCGCACGCTATTTATGCATCGGGGAAAGAGACGGATGTTGCTTTAGTTCGTGTCAATGTTGAGATTAAACCAGACAATTTGAATGCAAAGGGTATAGGGATTGTAAGTGGTCTTAATGCATTTGTTAGGATGTCAGGTAGCACTGTTACTTTTAATGAGATTGGCGCGTTTTCAACAAAGTTTGGGGGGAGATATCTTCTCGATACCATGACGATTGAGGGAAAAGGAAAAAAATACACTGCTATAGTTGATAATGAAAGTGTCGATAAATTACCAGAGGCTTTTGACATATTGCAAGGTGGGGATGTTCATTTGAGGAGTAGTTCTATTGTGCTTAATGATATGCATGGCTTTTTGGTTAAAAATTTTTCAGCTTTTGTAAATAGTAGAGGCCAGCCTATTCATAATTATGATCTATCAGACGCTTTTAAGAAGACGAATATTGAGATTGAAAGCTCAAATATTTCTGTGCAGGGAAAGGGGGTTTATGGTCTGTATTTTAATCTATTAGATCCAAACACAGTGGCAGAATATTATGGACAAAAAGGTGTTTCAAAAGAGCCAAGAATCACTATGGGAAAGGCATCTGTTCGTTTAAAACAGACAACTTTCACAGTTCCAGATGGTACAGCTATTTATGTTACTGGGCAGGGCGGTTATGGAGCCAGTGTTTCTCTTGATTTATCAGAAGCAACAAAGATCTCTGGTGATTTGTTATTAAAAGCTGAGAAGAACTCTTCTATATCTATTAAAGCAAGCGCTTCTTCCCTTACAGGGGGTGCGCACGTTGAAGATACTTCTACTGCTAGATTAGAATTAACGCGTGGTTCTACTTGGTATCTCACAAAAAGCAAATATAAAGGTTTGCAGGGTTCTGTTTTTACAGATTCATCACTTTCATCTGTGAGTCTTTCTGATAGTACATTTATTTTCAATCGGGATGTATCCAGCGGTTATCAAACATTGCGTATCGGGAATGAACGATACAAGGAGGCATACAATGCGGAGGGTAATGTTCAGATTAAGCTCAGTACGTTTTTGAATGATGATGGTTTGTTTGATTCTCAAAAAACCGATCGTATTTTGATCGATGGAGATGTTTCCGGCACTACACTGCTCGTGATGGAAAATTTTTCCAAAACTTCAGAAAAGGAAGTAAGCGGTGAAGGAAGCAACAGTATTTCACTTATCCAAGTTTCTGGATATGCGCGTGAAGATTCTTTTAAACTAATGGGCGATTATACTGCAATAAATGGTTTGCCTTATCAATATCGTCTTCGTGCTTATGGACCAAGTTCTTCTTTTGGAAAAGCAGATCCTATGAATAGATTAGTTGCAGGAGATCGGGACTTTTGGGATTTTCGTCTCGAGGGTATTTATATTAGTCCTAAACAAGATTCTTCTACGATTTTACCTATTCCACCTTCACCTTCTGCGCCGGTAGATCCTACACCTTCTTC
>NZ_JACX01000016.1 GCF_000518085.1 Bartonella grahamii ATCC 700132 | reverse complement strand
CATGGATTGAATGCACTCTTTGGAGGCTAGAATGCATCCATAGGGAAAGGCATATTCCACAAGAAACAGAGATAACCAAAAGATTTGTTTTTATATTTTTATTGATAGGTTGTTGTATTTGCTAGGGCTATTCATTCTTTATTCTCAATATTTAAGATGATTATGCGATCAGGGTTGTTCGTCAATACAATTGTAAAAGACACTGGATATTTTCATAAAAATTAAGATATTTTTGTGCCTTTTTCTTGTTTTTTTTGTGTTTACACAAGATTTGCACGGCTTTTCAACAGTTTGTTTTTTTGCTTCGCTAATGGCGTTGGCTAAACACTTCAATTATTTTAACTGTTTCAACACCGCCTTAAAATAACAGTGCTTTATAATATGAAAAAATGAGCTGTATAACGTTTGATTCTTGAGGGATGTTGGAAAATGGGGATGTTAGGAGAGATGTTGTATATATTTTTAGTTTATCTCTTAAGGTAGGAAGATGAACATATTTGAGAAGAATATGAAGTGCTATAGATAAAACTCCCCTCCGTCTTTCCGAGATCTATGTTTTATGCGGTTTGACGGTTAAAGAGCAATAGCTGAATGGAATCACGCTTGCTTCATGTTTTTATCCTCACGCTTTAGATTTTTTCTCATGGGGATGCCAGTTTTTTAATGGGGTTTTACGCGCCTTACGTAAAACAGAATGTTCCAAACAGAATATACTTGTGTTGCACATTTACGTCCTTGTTTAAAAAACATCATATTGTCTTATCTCACAATAATGTTGGTGAATGGGGATGTTGCTGAATAGGATAATGGGGAAATCTCTTGTGAAGTGGAGAAGCCCTTCTTTAAAATCTCATAAGGGGAAAGCTAGCACTATCATACTATTCTAGTGCCTAATGTGATGACAGGCTTTGGCTCTTGAGCGTGTTCATAAGAGGCATTTTGATTCTTTAATCTTTGAAGTGTTTTATTTCATATGTCTCTCATGTTGTAACGTGTAAAAGACACGGCGTTGATTGTTGCAATATGAAATAAATTTAAAATGAGAGAATCCCTATGATATTCGGGTCTCTCATTTTAATATGAAGAACGGGTGATTATAATTATAAATCAATATGTTGTCGTGATGTATCAACCTGTTGGTGGGCTACAGAATAAAGAAAGTCATTAAATATAAGTCATTCTGTTATGTCGTAAAACACTGTCATTTGCGGTTTGGTGATATGAGAGCCAGCCGCCTTGGATATATTGAAGTGTTTTTTAAGGGCGTGGTGGATCTTTAGGGCAGAGCTTGTTTTGTCGTGGCTTGAGTTGAGCTGAAAATTCTGAATAGAAGCCAAGAGTGAATGGAAAACCAAGAAGGACGTGTATACAAGCTGTTTGTAGATCTGACTTAGGTTAAATCTTTGTTTTTTGAGGATGGAACGCAAGTCAATTTGATAAAAAAATGATCTATTTTGTGGGGATATCTTATGGAGGAATATAACAAAGCTCTTAAGAGAGCGATTGAAGATAATATAGTCATAAAAAAAGTCCTCTGTTGTAATCAGAGGACTAGAAGCAGGAGAATTTTAACATCGACTAGTAGGACATATTAAAAAAATGAATTTAAAAGACCGTATTCAATCCACAAATTCATACTTACAAAACTATTACATCATGATTAGCAGAGAATTCAAAAGATATCAATATAAAAAATACTTTTTACAAAAAAGAAAATTGTGTCATTTTGCATTCAAAATTAATGAATATTTATTTTGAGACTCGACATTAATTAAACAATTAAATTGTATTTAAAGCTGTTATGATGCATGCAAGCATCTTGAACAAGACTTATTCTTCAATAAAAAACGAATAAACGTAAAAGCATCTCATGATTACAGGACTGGTGTGGGGGAAGGATTTTTGTTTTTAAGGGTGCGGAGTGTATTTTGAGTATGTGTGGGGGTGAAGTATTGTCCTTTGGGGTGTTGTGGGGGTGAGGTGATGGAAGAGGTGGGGGGGAAGCTGCTGGATGATTAAGCGGTGTGGGGGGCTTTAGAAGGCGCAGCAACATGGGGGGCAGATTTGAATGGCGAGGAGGGGGATTATTCAGAATGTTTATGGTTTGCGTATCCCCAATGAAATGCTAACAAGTCTAAACAATCTCGTAAATGATCGGCAAGGGAATTTTGTTTGCGTTTTGAAGAACTTAATTCTTTGATTGCTTGTCCATGGCCGATAACGCGTTCAAGCAGTGAATAGCCAAGAATACCCAGTTGTACTTTGATTGTTCTTAAATGATTGGAGGCTTCTATTTGACGTTCAATGGGGTGTGTGTACCCTTGGCTACAGGAAACCTTTTCACGGGTATAGTCAAGGCTCATGTGGAGATCGGCTTGGCTTTGACGCCAGTAAAAATAAAAACGTTCTGCCGCTTTATATTGGGCTTTGCTGAGATGTCCTTTCGCATATAAAAGTGCAATGGGATGGCTTTGTGCATTGGCAATGGCATTGATGGTACGTGGATTGCTGGAGTTTTCTGGATGATTGGGTTGAAAATAAGGATTGCTCGTTTCAACAGGGATTTCTTGCGCCTTTAAATGACCAATGTGCCTTCCTTTATCTTGATGGTCAAGCGGGCAGGTTTGCGTATTTTTTCTCTCTTGATGGGTCATATCATCTCCTTAAAAATTATCGTTTGCTTCTCGTTTTTAAAAAATGTTGCTTGCTCTAGGCAAAACAGGGGGATGAGAGGAAGACATGTGTTGGAGTGTGCGTGGGGGTTGTGCGCTCTTGGGGGTGACTTGGACTGTTGGGCTTGTGTGGGGGAGCCCCATGGACTTGGCTCTTGAAAAGAGGGGTGTTTTGTCTTTGAAAAGACTGGTATTTTTCTGCATTGTGGTTGTTGTCTTTGTGTCTGTTTATATGGAAATGAAGGCGTTGGGGATGACGTGGGGAGTATTTTTACGGGCTGTGGTATTTTATGGCACTCTCGGCATTTTTCTTATGTTGGGTTATGAAGTAATGCAGCGGCGTGGTGTAAAAAAGGGTTTGTTCTTCAAGATGGTGGTGTTGAGCTTCATTTTGGCTGCTGTCACTGATTTTATTTATAAGAAAGCCGAGCATCTTGGTTTGGCTGAGGTGTGGTTCTCAAACAGGTGGGTGTTTCACATGCTTTTTGGCGTTGTCTTTGGTCTTGTCCTTGGGCTTATTTATCGTGGGGCGAAGCGTCTTGGGTTTAGGCTTTCATTCTTTGAAAAGGATTGATCTTTTGCTGCATTTTTGGCATGGTCCCTGATCTTTGCTTATGAGGATGCGGGGTAAGGGGATATCGCGTGGGGTGTCTTTTTTGAAGTTAGTGGTTTTTTCCTGTGTTGTTGGAGCTGTTGTTGGATTGGCGTATAATGGCGCTAAGCATATGGGGGTTCGCTGGTTTGTGATCTCGAATAATGGAGTGTTTGCAGGCACTATTGGACTTGTTCCTTTTTTTGCTCTGGAGGGGATACGGTGTATGCGTGTACTGTTGGGGGGCTTAAAAAGAATGAGCATTTCTCTTCCCCACGGGCGTGGTCTTTGATGTTCTTTCTGAGAGGGGTATTTGATGTCGAACGATGTGATGTTTTGGCTGTTTTTTGGGTTTTTCTGCATTTTTGCTCTTGCCTTGATTTTTATTTATGAGGGAGCAAAGCGTCGCTCTGTTACAGGGTGGATGTTTTGGAGGTGGGTGGTGCTTTATGGCATTGTTGCCACCTATTTGGGTTTTGTTTATGTGGGCGTGGGCAGGCGCGCTGTTGACGGGGAGCTGCTCTTGAAGGGGGCGGTGTTTTCTTGCATTTTTGCAACTGTCCTTGGTTTGGTGCATCTGGGCGTCAAGAGCATGCCTGTGGCGGGGCAAGTGTTCGTAAAGGCGGTTATGTTTTGTTGCATGATGGGCTTTATCCTGTGGTTTGCTGCTGTGGGTGTCAGGGATATGGATAGCATAAGGGCGGTATTCTTAAAGGGATTGCTCTTGACTGTATTGTTGAAAGTGCTCTTGGGGTTCTTTATACGCGAGCAAAGTGATACGGTGTTACAGAGGTTGTTGCGTTCTTTGAATTTTGTGCTGTTTTGCTGCATTTTGGCACTAATCCTTTTTTTTACTCGTGTGGGAGCAGAGAATCTAGGGTTGAGCTGGCTTTGGTTCTCGAATGAGAGGGTGTTTCTCTTTATTTTTGGATTTCTTTTTCCTTTGATTTATCAGGGTGTAAGGCGTGCGCGTGTTCTAGGGGCTTGGTTCTTGAGGTAGGTGGTGTTTTTTTCTCCATGGGTGTGACCTTTGATGTGCTTGCTGGTATGTGATGTCGAACGATTTGTTTTTTTTGTTGTTGGTGTTTTCCTACCTTTTTATTGTTGTCGTTATTGGTACTTATAGGCTTTCTAAGCGCTTCGATATTCCTTGGTGGCGGGTGGCGTTTTATTGTATTTTTGGTATTTCCCTCTTTTTGAAGGAAGTACTGTTTTACTGCATTTTAGGAGTCGTCTTTTTTTGGCTCTTTTAGGGAATGGAGAGTATGGATATACCGTGGGGACTCCTGTCCTTGATAGGGATCGTGTTTGCTGTAGTGTTGGAGTGGTTCTTGATTTTGCATATGAGGGGGCGGCAAGATGGGGTGCTGACGCGTTGTTTGTGGCTATTGAAGGGGCTGGTGTTTTGCGCCGTTGTTGGAGCGATCTTTTTTTGTTTGCTTTTGGGAGCAGAGAATCTAGGGTTGGGCTGGCTTTGGTTCTCGAAGGATTGGGTGTTTTTTATCATTTGTGGATTTATCCTTCCTGTTGTTTATGTGGGAGCAAGGCGTGCGCGTGTGAAGGCGGAGGCGTTTTTAAAGAGAGTGGGGTTTATGGAGCATTACAGATAACGTCGAGGGAATGATTGTTCAAAAGAACAGCGATAGCGGTAGGTTTGAGGATCAAACCAGAGCCCTATTTTGCCTTCAAAATCACCAGAACGTTGTTTGGCAATATTCATAATGACGCCAGGGCGTTTGGCTAAATCTGCTTTTTCTTGTGCGAGAGAGGCGGCAAAGATTTTGTCTTCTAAGGATCGATTGCGCCAAATGGTGATGATATTAAAGGCATTGGCACCAATCTCTGAGGCGCCTTTAATGTCTTCTGTGCTGGGGATATCTTTATCCAGACCGCCTTTGCGGGCATGGGCTACAAGGTGAATATGCACACTGTTTAAAACAGCCCAATCAACCATTTTATAAACCGCTTGTTCTTGTTTTGCATAATCATCAGAGGCAATGCCAAGCCGCATGAGACTGTCGATGATAAATTGATCGCAGCCATAGCGCGCACGACAATAGTCAAAGACATCAAGCAAGGTGTCAACGCTTGATTTGCCAACATGTTCATAAAGAATAAGCCCATCGTCTAAAAAATGAAGAATCCGTTCAATCGTCTCTTTTGTAGGCTTTTCTAAGCCGCCTGTTTGTTTGGTTAAACGCCGTAAAGATTGTTCTCCTTTCATTTCTAGAGACGCTAAGCAAAGGCGACTTTTTTGCGCAATCCAATGGGGAATACAGTCTGATAACAATTGGCTTTTACCTGCACCACTGGCACCACTCCAAAGCGTTAATTCTGCTGGGCGGAAATGCAATTTGTCTTTCAGTTTAGGATAGGGAACCGTATAACCAAGATGTTTTTCAGGCTCTGGCCAAAAAAGCCCTATTACTTGATCTTTATAGTCTGAGGCGCGCCGTAAACCTTCTGGTGCAAAGCTTTGTGCTGAGGAAAAGGCGGCTTTTATGGTGGCTCTATCAATTCCTGCGGTTAAACAGTCATTGGCATCTTTGTGGGGTAAACGTACACGGTAGCAACGGTGACGCCCAAGCCTGCTGGCAATTTCACGGGCTGCTTCTTCTCCGGGCTGGTCCATATCGGTGGCTAAAAAAATCGTTTCAAAAGATTCTAAATGATCAAATTCATTTTCAATCCAGTTGTGTTTGCCTCCACTTCCTCCTCCAAAGGGAACAGAAACCGCCGGATATCCATAGGCAGCTAAGGATAGCGCATCAATTTCTCCTTCAGTGATAACAATTGTACGGTTTGTTGAAGAAAGTGTGGGAAATGGCGCGCACTCCATTAAGGGCACATGCTGGGATGCGTGTGTAGAGGCGGGGTTGGTTGAGGGTGTATTTTGGGATGCCTGTGTAGAGGCGGGGTTGGTTGAGGGTGTATTTTGGGATGCGTGTGTGGAGGCGGGGTTGGTTGAGGGGGTGTTTTGGGGAGAGCAAAGGGCTTGCCAACCAAACAAAATCGGTTCACATTGGGAAGCGGTTGGTTTGGTTTTTGCTCCCGCTTGCGCGAGCCGTTCTTTGACTAGAGCAAGCGTGCCATTGGGTTTATAAAAGGGGAAAATGATTTTGTCACCATTTTCTCCTATGCGGTAACGCTTTATAACCTCTAGAGGAATGTGGCGTTCTTTGTGGAGATAGTTTTTTACCAGATTCTGCGGGGGCTGCCCTTTAGGAACCGGTGGACGGCGATAGGAACGATGAGGGACCATAAAGGGTTTGGGGCGTGTCAGATTGAGAGTCGCGCGTGCTTCTTCTAATGCTTGAGAGAGGCTAATGCCTTTGACTTCACACCAAAGGTCTAAAAGATCTCCTCCAGTGCCTTCTGCAAAGTCATACCAGAGTCCTGCTTTACTCCCACTCAAGCAAATTGATAAACTTTGACCCGCTTCACCACGTGTGTTGCCTACAATCCAATTGTTGCCTCGTTTGTGCCCTTTGGGAAGAAGCATTTCTGCTATTCTATCTGCTTGTGAGATAAGTTTTTGTTTGATTTCAAAAATTGTGCTCATGGTCATTCGTGATATTATTGCTGTTTTTCTCAAGATGTGGAGGGCTCTATTCTTGCTGTTCTAGCCGTTCGATCTGATAGTAAAATTCCGTAAGTGCTATTTGGGGGGCTTGTTTTGGGGCTATGTAGGGCTTATGGAGCATTGGGGGGGCTTTATGGGGCTTTGCCAGTTTACTTTGAGAGCTTCTTTGTCGCTCTTTGCTTGCCAATGGGCTTGGCTTTCACTCAAACCTTTTGAAACTGCTGCCTTGATGTCTGCTTGCTAATGCTCAGGAAGACGGTACCCTTTTTGGCAAGGGCGGTAATTGGAAGAAGGGTGTTGCTCGAGAAAGAGGAGGTGGATGCTGAAAGGCTGGAGAGCGTTGTTTGAAGGGTATGATCTTTGCTGAAAGTTTCTGAAACTGCTGCGTTGATAACTATTTGCTAAGGGCATGGAAGACGGTACCCTTTGGCAACTGAGGCAGTGGGTTTTTTGTTGGAAGAAGGCGGGATGGATACACAGAGGCTGGAGAGCGTTTGTGTTCCTTTGCGTGCAAGAGATGAGGCGTGTAGGGCGAGCACTTTTGTGATGAGAGGAGTAGGGGTGATGTTGACTTGTTTTGCTGTATGAATAGCTTATTTCATTGCTGTTTTTGTTGTTATTTTTATGGTTTTGAAACATTTTTTGTCCCCGCGCGTGCTTGAAAAATACGTTGTTCGTGTGATGTCAAAAATTGTCGCTATAGTTGATCAAACTGCGGTAAAGCATGTCGTTGTTCTCAGAAATGAAAGATGAGGAGCTTCCCTGTTTTTGCTGTTCTAGCCGTTCGATCTCACGGCGAAACCAGTTGCGCCATGTGGCTTGCCAGTCTACTTTGAGAGCTTCTTTTCCGCTCTTGGCTTGCCAATAGTCGCGAAACTTCTTTGCTTGCCAATGGGCTTGGCTTTCACTCAAACCTTCTGAAACTGCCGCTTTGATGTCTGCTTGCCAATGTTCAGGAAGACGGTGCCCTTTGGCAACTGAGGCAGTGGTTTTTTCGTTGGAAGAAGGCGGGATGGATACAGGAAGATTGCTGGGTGGGAGATTGGTGGCGGATTTTGTTTTTTCCCCCATGACAATTTGCGCAATAGGGGCCGGGGCAAAATCGGCTTGGGGAGCGTTTAAAGAGGGGGCGTTTTTTTGCTCCGCTTCTTCTTGTGGAGGGGAAGGGAGAGCAGAATCAAGAGCCGATGAGGGTGATGGGTGATCACTTTGTTCAAAGTTCTCTTCGCAGGAAAAACAAGGTTCTGTCTCATCAAACAAAATTTTCTTTTCAAAAACACCGTAAGGTGTTTTCTTTTCTTCTGTCTTTTGAGCTTCTAAGCTTTGTGCAGCATCTTTTGTACTCTCGTTAAGCAGTTGTTGAATCTCAGCATTGATTTTTTTACGCTTTTTTGCTGAAGAACGACCCGCAAAGGATTTTTGTTCAAGCAATTTTTCACGTTCTTGAAAAACATTTTCGCAACGCTTGTTCCATAATCCATTGGCTAAATTTAAAATCTTACCCTCTTGGATGAGCATTTCTAAAACATTAACAAAAGTTCGCTTGTCACAACCACAAAGACGCGCTAAACGTTCTTCCGATATTTCTAGAGGACGACCGCGTGCATACATTTCATTGAGAAGAATCGTATAGATTCCAATCTCGTGTGCGCGCATTCCACGAACACCTCCTAGAAAGTCATTTTGATACCAACAAACATACGGAAGCCTGGACGATTCATAATGAGGAGTTTCTTGTTGATTAGCGTGTTTCATACTGCAGTCTACTTTCTTTTTTTTATACATTCTTATTGACGATAAAAGCGCAAATAGGGATTCAGCTTGTGTTTTGTTTGGCTCTGTTTGATGATGACGAGAGGCTTTTTTACGACGTTTATAAATGATTGGGTATGCTTGAAGCGCATGCAAACTTACGATTTAAGATTGCGGTGATGGAAAAAATAAAGAGTACCACACATTTTCAATATATCTGCTTTGGAGCAGCAACTTTTGGAGGTGGCCTTTTATATCCTTTGGGGTGATTAAAGTGTTTTTATGATCCAAAAATAAAAAATTTTCCCCCCTAAAAAGTAAAATTTGTTTCCTTAATTTTATCCTTTTTAGAGGATAATGCAAGCCCGTTTTATAAAAAGGACGTGTTTTTTGTAAAAGACGCGCTATATGGTGGAATTATGAATATCGATGGTTGGCGTCAAAGATTAAGGATCGCTTTGGAAAAAAGTGGGCGGTCAAAAAGATCTATCTCCCTCTCTGCCGGTAAAGGTGCGGGGTACCTTCATTCTATTCTTTCTGAAGGAAAAGAACCAACAATCGAATCTCTTTCGCGAATTTGTCACGAAATTAATATCAGTATGAATTATATTCTTTACGGTAAAGGGGCTAGCCCTGAGGATAAAGAATTTATAGAGCTTATTTCAAAACTCTCTCCGCAAGAGAGACAGGCGATTTTGACTCTTTTGCGGCGACCCGTTGACGAAGCTCCAAAATAAGTTCCTTCTGTGCTTTTGAATCAAGGCGACTCCAGTATTTTATTAATATTATATCACTCATTTTATCTCTCCAGTGTGTTTATAATTGCAATCGAGTAAGAACAAATAGAGAACAACAAAGGGACATGAGAGGAACAAAGAATAATAGATTTTTATTTACATATGTCATTTGAACCCCGCAGAGATTTAAAATATATCTTTTATGAAGGATAAAATGGTTGACATCTCTCCTATAGAGGATATAAGACTAACGCTATATTTAGTCTTGTCAAGACAAGGCTATGCTTTATCAACTATCTAAAGGGGGAAATCATGAAAAATATTCCATTCGTTAAAGAGGATGAAATCATTATCGTTTTATGCGAAGAGGAAAATCCTAATACTTATGAAGGACCAATCGACGAAATCGAAGAAGTGCTCGAACTGATTGAAGAATGTGAAACTGTTTATAGAGTTTTACGACTCGATCTGACAACTTCTCATGCTGAAGATGTTACGGAACAAATCGCTGATTTTTATGTCGAAAATCATGAAATGAATGAAGAAAATACGCCATTGCAGCCATTCGTTTTGAATAGTGAAGCTTATCATGTTTGTTTAAATGAAAGAGCCGCTTGCGATTATGAAGATAATCTCTATGGCTCTTATGAAAAACAGCATCGTTTACGCCCATGTGATGTCTTGACAGATTATTGGTGGTAAACATGCCAAGTTATCTCAAGACTTCTTATCAAGGGGTTCCACTTTATTATGCTGGAAATACGCGAAATTTAATCAGACTCGAACCACAAAAACACAACGCTATTCTTTTCATATCGCAAGAGGTGGCTCAGTTTATGGCAAAAAAATTGGAGGAAGAATATTGCCGCCATGATTTTTCCGTCGTGCAATAGCTAGATTGAAAAAGGGAGCCGCAATGATGGGCAAAATGCTTTTTTATTGCGGTGACCATGTTTTATTGCGGTGACCATGATGCGCGTTATGTTTTCCTTCTTGGGGGAGCTTGGGGGGGGGAGCTTGGGGGGATTGAGGAAATTGGGGAGAGAGGTAACTATCAGTGGCTTGGAGTGATACGTAAAGCATGTTGGAAAATGGAAGGAGATGTTTGAAGGGGGAATTAAGACCGTTAAAGTTTGTTTAGACGTATTGGGACACGTGTGTTCTGAGAGCTTTTGTGTTGAGTATTAAGGGGGGGCATTATTTTACTCATGAAAGGGGCAAGTGCTTTTTTATTGCGGTGACCATAATGCGCGTTATGTTTTCCTTCTTGGGGGGAAACTTGGGGGAAATTTTTTAGCCGATATGAGAAGCCGATATGAGACAGGGGGGGGCATGAAGAAAAGAGCCTATGGATGAGAAATTGCGGGGGATGAGAAATTGCGGGCGCTTCGCGAGGAGAAAAGCTGTCGGCTGAGTTTTTCATTGGGGGGATTGAGAAACTGGCGGGGGGATGTTGAGGGGGCAGTTTTTGTGTTTTCAGTGGCACAATACTTGAGGGATGCATTGAAGGATGCTGTCGCCTTTAGTTCGTGTGATGGGCACAGGCTTAAATAATGTGAATGTTTTAAAGAGGATATATTGCAAAAAAACACTTTAAAGATGAAGGGGAGAAATACTATGCCAATCATTATCGATTGTATTCAGGGAACGGAAGAATGGCAGAAAGTGCGTAATGGTTTGATTACGGCTTCCTTGTTTGAGATGGTTATGGCACAAAAAAAACAGGGGCAAAAAACTTCACGATATCATAGTGTGATGATGAAATTGGCGGGAGAAAGAATTACAGGAAAAACCGTTGAGGAAGGAACAACGGTTTCTCAGCGACGCGGAACAGAGTTAGAACCAATCGCACGACAACTCTATGCAAAACTTACGCATACAGAACCTGAATGTATTGGCTTTGTTTTGGCAGATGATCGCGGACAAGGATTTTCTCCCGATGCTTTTGTGGGAGAAAATGGCTTATTAGAAATTAAAACAAAAAAACCTGAAATTTTGATCCCTCATTTCATGCAAAAGACTTTTCCAGCAGAACATAAAGCACAATGTCAAGGAGGGTTATGGATTTCTCAACGCGAATGGGTGGATTTAATGCTCTATTGGCCTGATATGCCCCCTTTGATTAAACGTGCTTATCGTGATGAAGCGTATATTTGCAAGCTTGAAAATGAAATTAGCCGTTTTAATGAGGCTTTGGAGAAGATGGTACAGCAAATTAAGAGTGTTGAGACAGGTTTTAGTGTAAGGACAGAAATTGCTTTGAAGGAAAGGAAAAACAGAGAGCGGGGAGCGAATGCAAAGCGTCTGCTGGTGGGCAAAACAAGAATGAGGCGGGCAAGAAAGGGATCTGTACAGCGTTGAACAGGTGCCAACCTATAAAAAGGAAAGAGTAAAGGGGGAAAAACAAGTGGAATGTTTGAGGAAAGTGCAAGTAGGGGGCACAGGAGGCGCAGGGGATTTGGAGTGAATATGAAAGCATGTTGGAAAATGGAAGAAGATGTTTGAAGGGGGAATTAAGACCGTTAAAGTTTGTTTAGACGTATTGGGACACGTGTGTTCTGGGAGCTTTTTTTATTGTGGTGACAATGATGCGCGTTATGTTTTCCTTCTTGGGGGGGGGGGGGGGCTTGGGGGGAAATTTTTTAGCTGATATGAGACAGGGGGGAAGAAAAGAGCCTATGAATGAGAAATTACGGGGGATGAGAAATTGCGGGCGCTTTTCGAGGGGAAAAGCTGTCGGCTGGGTTTCATTGGGGGGGGGATTTGAGGAAAGTGCAAGTAGGGGGCACAGGAGGCGCAGGGGATTTGGAGTGAATGTGAAAACTTGTTGGGAAATGGAAGGAGATGTTTGAAGGCGAAGTGGGAGCGTTAAAGTTTGTTTAGACGTATTGGGACACGTGTGTTCTGGGAGCTTTTATATTGAGTGTTAGGGGGGGGCATTATTTTACTCATGAAGGGCAAATGCTTTTTTATTGCGGTGACCATGATGCGCGTTATGCTTTTGTTTTTTGGGGGCTATCTGTTTTAGTCGGTATAGGGAAAGAGAGGTATGAAGAGCCTATGCATGAGGAACTGTGGGAGGCGTGTTGGGGAAGTGAGACAGGAGACGTATTGGTCCGTGGGTTTTAGCTGCTTTGATGTTGAGTGTTAGGGAGGCACTCATAAATAAGGCAAGAGCCTTTCTCACTGGGGAGAGAATGCTGCGCATGATACTTTCGTTGATGGAGGTGATTGATGCTTGTAGAAAAGAGGAGAGGGGTAGGAGAAGAATAAACAAAAGAAGAATAAAATGGTGCTGCGAGAGAGGATTGAACTCTCGACCTCTCCCTTACCAAGGGAGTGCTCTACCACTGAGCTACCGCAGCCCCTTTTCAATCTTTGCGCTGTCTTGTGCCATATTGTCAGAAAATAGGCAAGAGAACATTTGTATATTCTTGCAAGAAAACGTATCTTATGTCATGACATATGTTTCTTATATGCTTAAATATTTAAGGTTATGAGTTGCTTGGATAGAAGCTCAACACTGTTTAAAAGGTTGCGCAATGACACAAATGCATCAAAAACAAAAACAAAATGAAATGAATCATCAAGATGAAAAAGCAAAACGGCGTCAAGAAAGATTGGCGCAACAATTGCGTCAAAACCTGAAACGTCGAAAAGAGCAAAGCCGACAAAGAGCGCAAACAGAGCTCTAAAATGCAAAAAAAAATGTTTTTTAGTGAAGCTTTGCAACTAAACTTCTCAATAATTTGTTCTCATATTTAGAATGCGTTCTAAAACGATTAATAAAGCATAACTTCCCGAAGGGGGAAAAACCTTTGGAAGGGCAGGCACAAAGGAAAAGAGGGAAAACACTATGGATTCTATTCAAATTGTTGGGGGAGAAAAACTTAAAGGAACAATTCCTATCTCAGGGGCAAAAAACGCTGCATTGCCTCTTATGATTGCGGCGCTTTTGACAGAAGAAACGCTTACTTTAGAAAATATTCCTCATCTGGCCGATGTCGAATTGCTTATTCGTATTCTCAATAATCATGGTGTTGGATATGCCGTTGATGGACAAGAGTTTAACGATGAGTGTGTGAATTCAAGAACAATTCATTTTACTGCGCAAAAAATAGCGACAACACGTGCGCCGTACGAACTGGTGAAAAAAATGCGCGCAAGCTTTTGGGTTATCGGACCTCTCCTTGCACGATGCTTAGAGGCTTATGTGTCGCTTCCTGGAGGATGTGCTATTGGAACAAGACCTGTCGATTTTATCCTTGAGGGACTCAAAACTTTAGGCGCACAGATTACGATTGAAAATGGATATGTTCATGCAAAAGCACCAAGGGGGTTAAAAGGTGCTCACTATTGTTTCCCTAAGGTCACTGTTGGTGGAACCCATGTAATGCTTATGGCGGCGACACTGGCAAAGGGAACAACCTTTCTTGAGAATGCGGCTTGTGAACCAGAAGTGGCAAACCTTATTCGAACTCTGAATGCTATGGGGGCTCAAATAACTGGTGAAGGAACAACAACGCTTACAATTGAAGGGGTTAAAAAACTTAAAGGGACAAAAATACGCGTTATTGCTGATCGAATCGAAGCGGGGACATATGCAATGGCTGTTGCTATGACAGGAGGCGATGTCTTTCTTAAAAATGCAAATCCTAATCATCTTACAAAAGTGCTTAAGGTGCTCCAAAAAACAGGACTCGAGATTCAAATAGAACCTCAAGGAATTCACGTTAAGCGAAATCCAAAGAACACAAAAATTATGCCCGTTGATATTAAAACAGGACCTTATCCTGCTTTTCCAACCGATCTCCAAGCGCAATTCATGGCGCTCATGACACGGGCTGAAGGAATCGCGCATATTACAGAGACGATTTTCGAAAATCGTTTTATGCATGTTCAAGAACTCAATCGTTTAGGGGCCTCGATAAAGCTTGATGGGCAGACAGCAACCGTCTATGGAACAGAGAATTTGCAAGGGGCTCCTGTCATGGCGACGGATTTGCGCGCTTCTGTTTCTCTTGTAATTGCAGCATTGGCAGCAAAGGGAGAAACAATCGTCAATCGTGTCTATCATCTTGATCGCGGATTTGAGAGATTGGAGGAAAAATTAGTCCGTTGTGGCGCAAAAATTCAACGCATCACAGTTTAATTTCCTTTGAGGGTATTCTTTAATCTCTCTCTTCGGGGGGCTTAATCTCAGACAACAAGGTTTGTTAATCCTCTCAATAAACGCGGGGCTTATCTCATGGTTTTTACGAGCGGGCATAAGTGTTTGAGAGGCGGGTGGGGTTCATAAAATAAACACTGTTTTAAATTTTATTGCCAATTTCCTGAAATTACCTTATAAATAACACTGTAATTTTGGTCGTCTACGCAACGGCCAAGAGGGATTCAAAACCCCTAAAGTTCAGTACATAAGATTAGCTTACTTTTGTGGGTTTCCCGGGATTCCGGGAGTTTTTGCCATGTCCAGGTGCTTATCAGCACTAAAAGCAAAAAAGCTGACTGAACTCAGTGTTTTTGACTCCCGGAATACCAATGCGAGGGCGCTCGCAACCGGCAGGGGAGCTTGAAGTGAAAGCTAAAAATCCACACTTTAACGACATTTCGATAGGTAGAAAAATTTGCTTTAAAAGAACAATGCTCGGAATGTCGCAAAAGCAATTAGGCAGCCAGTTAGGTGGACTTTTCAACAAATCCAAAAATATGAAAAAGGCTCTAATCGTATAGGAGCGGGGCGTTTACAAGAAATTGCTGATATTCTCAATGTTCCCATTTCCTTTTTTTACGCTGATCTCTCAACAAAAGAAAACGTCTTGTATCCTTATGATGAAAGGATCTCGAGCAAAGAAGAGCACATCCTTTTGAAAAGTTTTAGAGAGCTCAAACCTAAAAAGCAGAAAGCAATTTTGTGTTTGATTTCCTCCCGCTCTACGCTCTAAAGGATGCATATTCCTGACTTAAGGGCTGTTTTGTAAACAGTTTGGCTTTCTGTCGACGGGGGGGTTTGACCTACTCCTAACCAACTCATGTGGTTCACTTTAAAAAGGCTCTACGGGGCAAGCCATGCCCATTTATTACACACTCTAAAAACACTTAATGTGTAAAGTTTTACATGCCTTATATCACTGCTCTAAACAACAATGTTTTACGGCAAAATATGATAAACCGCGCTTTTTTCAGTGAACCCTAATGCGTATTGTTATTGGGTTTTTTCTGTTAAGAAGCGTATACAGTTTAGTAAAAGAGTTAAGTAAGAAATTTAAATAGCGCGTGAAGCATCAAAGAAACTTTGGAAAAATTCTTGAAAAAATTAGTTTAGGGGAGCTTTTTATAAAAGCCCGTCTTAGAGAGGCAGATAAGTCTTTTATCTGAAGAGGCTTGCTTTACGTTTCAAAACTTGATAAAAATTCAAAAAATACAAAGATTGCGAAAAAATAGGAAGAGAAGACTTTTCTGATATGTCGGGGGGAAAATGGTCAATAAATTAGACAAAAAACAGATTATATTTTTAGCATTACCACTCATCTTTTCAATCATTGTAGCTTTTTTGGTCAATATAACCATCAATAACATTACAGAAAATGGCACGACGCCTGATGCTTATTGGTTTGTAAGATCAAAGCCACTGGATATTTTAATCCTTATTGCACTTTCATGTTCTTCATTCATCTTATTACAAAAAAGGCATACCAGAAAAAATATCACTATTTCGTCCATGATCATCTTTGGTTTGTTTGCAACTTATTATAGTGCAAATGAATATATCAGACTTAGTCCCTATATAGGTCAAGATAATATGACATGGGCGGATGTTCTTCCTTTCTTTGATAGGATGGTTTTATGGGGTGTTGTTATTGGCGTTATTATCCTTGGTTACACTATGAATCTTTCTTTGGCAAAAGTATCGCCTTTGAAAAATTCAAAAAATACAATCTTTGGTGGTGTTCAATGGATGAGTATGAAACGCCTTGAAAAGATTTTTCCAAGTGATGGCGAAGTCGTCATAGGAGAGCGCTATAGAGTTGACGAAGATATTGTTAAAGATGTCAAATTTGATCCTAAAGACAAAACAACATGGGGAAAAGGTGGTCGCCAGCCATTGTTGACATATAAACTGGATTTTGATTCAATCCATATGTTATTTTTTGCTGGTTCTGGTGGTTATAAAACAACCAGTAATGTTATTCCAACTTGTCTCAAATATTCCGGTCCACTGGTCGTTTTTGATCCTTCAACTGAAATCGCTCCAATGGTAAAAAAAACAAGGGAGCTGTCAAAAAGAGAAGTATACGTTCTTGACCCTCATGGTTCTTCAACAAAAACTTTTAACCCTTTAGATTGGCTATTAGATGAAAATCTCTCCCTTTATGAAAGAGAAGCGGGTTTGGTTGAAGTTGCTAGACTCCTTCTTTCTGAAAACGACAAATTAACTTCAACAGATCAATTTTCTACATCACACGCACATAATTTGTTAACAGGGCTTCTTGCGCATATTGTCTTTTCTGATGAATACACAGTAAAGGAAAAAAACTTAAAAACCCTTCACACGATCATGTCAATGCCAGAACCCTCTGTGATTGGAAAATTGCAATCTATACGATCAAATTCTTCATCGCAATTTATTCGTGAAACCCTTGGCGTTTTTACAAACATGGTTGAACAAACTTTCTCAGGTGTCTATGCTACTGCTGCAAAAGATATACAATGGCTTTCACTCTCTAACTATGCAGATCTTATTAGTGGTCATGATTTTAAAACTACCGATATAACAAAGGGAAATATTGATATTTTTCTAAATATCCCCTCAAAAATTTTAAAATCTTATCCAGCTGTTGGGCGTATCCTTGTTGGCTCTTTTCTCAAAGCTATGGAAGCCGCTAATGGTAATTATGCAAAAAGAGCGCTCTTTATTTTAGATAATGCTGATCTTTTAGGATATATGAACATTTTAGAAGAAGCACGTGATCATGGACACAAATATGGTATATCTCTCATGCTTTTTTACAAGTCTGTAGATCAAATAGAACGCTATTTCGGTTCGTCAGGCGTTATGACATGGTTTGAAAATTGTGCTTTTGTAAGCTATGCTGCAATAAAAGATATTAAAACTGCTGAAAATATATCTAAGGCATGTGGTCAAATGACCATTGAAGTGAAAGATTCAAGCAAACCTCTAGGAGGATTCCATACAAGAGGGTCAGAAAATATAAGCACCCAGCATAGACCTTTAATATATCCACATGAAATAACACAAGAAATGCGAAAAGACGAACAGATTATTCTTATACAAGGGCAACCACCTATCCGTTGTGGACGCTCTATCTATTTTAGACGTAAGGATTTAAGGGCTCTTGTTAATGAAAATAGCTTTTCTTCTCAATAAAGCACCTGTTTTTTAGTTCAAATGAATAAAATATTGTTGTATTTTTCGATGATATAATTAGAGATAAATTATTTTTATAGTACATTTTTATAGTACAGTGGCTTGAAAATGGGGGAGTCATGAGCAATCTTTCTACTAAGAAGACAAATACCAAAAAAATCAAGACATAAAAAGAGTATCTTATCAATTATAATGCGTGGGGTGTTCAAGATAATACGTAGAATATTGGCTGCGATATTTAAAAAGTTGCTTTACGCAATCTTCCTTATTTTATTATTCATTCGTAAACCAGTTTTTGCCTTCTTAAACTTCTTTGCTGGTGGAATAGCTTTATTCCTATTTTTTCTTTTTTTTTTGGATACACGGCAGGAGCAGCACCCTATGAACACCAAACAGCAATGGTTATTGGTGGTATCATCATGATATTTCTTTGCTTGTTTGCTCATGATGTCTATGAAAGGCTTTTACTACCAGCTAATACGTCTAGCATCTCTTGATTATGATCTTATAATTTTTAAGTAAATAGCGCTCACTTCGTTCACACATAATTTAATCAAAAATGAGAGGTGGGGTTCATAAAACAAATACTATTTTTAAATTTTATTGCCAATTTCCTGAAATTACTTTATACTTTAAAGGGTAACTTTGGTCGTCTACGCAACGATCAGTAGGGTCTGAAAGCCCTAAAGTTCAGTACATAAGATTAGCCTACTTTTGTGGGTATCCCGGAATTCCGGGAGTTTTTGCTATGTCCAGGTGCGATGAGCACTAAAAGCAAAAAAAGCTGACTGAACTCAGTACTTTCAGACTCCCGGAATACCAATGCGAGGGCGCTCGCAACCGGCAGGGGAGCTGGAAGTGAAAGCTAAAAATCCACACTTTAACGACATTTCGATAGGCAGAAAAATTCGCTTTAAAAGAACAATGATCGGAATGTCGCAAAAGCAATTAGGCAGCCAGTTAGGTGTGACTTTTCAACAAATCCAAAAATATGAAAAAGGCTCTAATCGTATAGGGGCAGGGCGTTTACAAGAAATTGCTGATATACTGGAGGTTCCTAGTTCCTTTTTTTACGCTGATCTCTCAACAAAAGAAAACGCCTTGGATCCTTGTGATGAAAGGATCTCGAGCAAAGAAGAGCACATCCTTTTGAAAAGTTTTAGAGAGCTCAAACCTAAAAAGCAGAAAGCAATTTTGTGTTTGATTGTCTCATGAGATAAAAACACTATTTTAAATTTTATTGCTAATTTCCTGAAATTGCTTTATTGGTAAGAGAATGTTTTGGTCGTCTACGCAGCGATCGACAGGGAATGAAAGACCCGAAACTTGAGACACGTATTTATCCAGCTTTATGGATATCCCGGATTTCCGGGAGCTTTTGTTATGTCCAGGTGCTCTTTAGCACTAAAAGCAAAAGGCTGAGTCAAGTTTCAGCTCTTTCAACTCCCGGAATACCAATGCGAGGGCGCTCGCAACCGGCAGGGGAGCTTGAAGTGAAAGCTAAAAATCCACACTTTAACGATATTTCGATAGGCAGAAAAATTCGCTTTAAAAGAACAATGATCGGAATGTCGCAAAAGCAATTAGGCAGCCAGTTAGGTGTAACTTTTCAACAAATCCAAAAATATGAAAAAGGCTCTAATCGTATAGGGGCAGGGCGTTTACAAGAAATTGCTGATATACTGGAGGTTCCTAGTTCCTTTTTTTACGCTGATCTCTCAACAAAAGAAAACGCCTTGGATCCTTGTGATGAAAGGATCTCGAGCAAAGAAGAGCACATCCTTTTGAAAAGTTTTAGAGAGCTCAAACCTAAAAAGCAGAAAGCAATTTTGTGTTTGATTGTCTCATGAGATAAAAACACTATTTTAAATTTTATTGCTAATTTCCTGAAATTGCTTTATTGGTAAGAGAATGTTTTGGTCGTCTACGCAGCGATCGACAGGGAATGAAAGACCCGAAACTTGAGACACGTATTTATCCAGCTTTATGGATATCCCGGATTTCCGGGAGCTTTTGTTATGTCCAGGTGCTCTTTAGCACTAAAAGCAAAAGGCTGAGTCAAGTTTCAGCTCTTTCAACTCCCGGAATACCAATGCGAGGGCGCTCGCAACCGGCAGGGGAGCTTGAAGTGAAAGCTAAAAATCCACACTTTAACGATATTTCGATAGGCAGAAAAATTCGCTTTAAAAGAACAATGATCGGAATGTCGCAAAAGCAATTAGGCAGCCAGTTAGGTGTAACTTTTCAACAAATCCAAAAATATGAAAAAGGCTCTAATCGTATAGGAGCGGGGCGTTTACAAGAAATTGCTGATATACTGGAGGTTCCTAGTTCCTTTTTCTATACGGATCTCTCAACAAAAGAAAACGCCTCAACCTGTGATGAAAGGATCTCGAGTAAAGAAGAGCAAATCCTTTTGAAAAGTTTTAGAGAGCTCAAACCTAAAAAGCAGAAAGCAATTTTAAGATTAAATTTTCGTTAGAATTAAAAAAAAATTAAAGATGCTCTTGCTAAATAGTAAATTATTATATAAACCCTTTTTTAGAGAAGGGGGTTAGCATTTCTCTCCCCCCCCCGCAGAAATGTCCCAATGAAACCACCTTCTCGTCATTTTAAAAATCATGAAAAATTTTATCCTTTATCCTTTTTTAAAGGGTGACTTATTTGTGTTAGAAAAGTTGCTGTGTTAGGCAAATTGAGGGGTGCGGTGTTTTTAGGGATTTGGGAAGGGCTTGAAAAATCGTCTTGCCAAAAGAGTTCTCAAAAGGAAATATTGGAAAGCGATCATCCAAAGGGCGCACAGTGGAGAGCAATCATCAAAGGGGGTGGATTAAAAGAAGCTACCAAAAATCTGGAACTTCAGGCTTTAAATGAGGACCAATCCGTACCGCCGAGACCTTTTCTGCTAAACCTGTGCGATCTGAAATCTCAACTGCTAAACCACAAAGGGTGGCGGGACCACACGCCGGTTCAAAACGATCTTGCTTCGTCTTATAAAGAAAACGGTGTAAGGGTTCTTCTTTATCCATTCCAAGAGATGAATTATAATCTCCACACATGCCTGCATCCGTTAAATAGGCGCTCCCACCTTCTAAGATCTGCGCATCAGCCGTGGGAATATGCGTATGTGTGCCAACGATAACACTCACACGACCATCAAGAAAATGGCCAAAACATTGCTTCTCGCTTGTCGTTTCTGCGTGAAAGTCAAAAATAACCGTATCGGCTTGCTCCATCAATGAACAGGCAAGCAGAATATTTTCCGCTGTTTCAAATGGATCTTCTACTTTGCACGGCATAAAAACGTTGCCTAATAGATTGGCGACAAGAACACGGGCGCCATTTTTTGCCGTAAAAATACCAACACCTCTTCCGGGAGTTTCTTTCGAAAAATTGGCAGGGCGTAAAAAACGATCACTCTCATGGGCATATTGCAATGCTTCTTTGTGAGAAAAAGCATGATTGCCCGTGGTGACAACATCAACACCGGCTATCAAAAGATCTTGATATGTTTCTTGTGTGAGACCAAAACCACCAGAGGCATTCTCACCATTTACCACAACAAAATCAAGCTGCCATTTCTCAATCAGTTGAGGAAGGTATTCAAAAACAGCTTTACAGCCTGTGTTACCAACAATGTCACCTAAAAATAAAAAGCGCATAGGCGCTTTAATCACATTTTAACATTTTAAGAAACCTTTTTCTGTAAAAATTCCCTGTACCTGTAGATCATGTTCTGCTGCGGGAATAGAGGAAACCTCCTGACATGAAAATCCTATGCCCCATAATGTCATTTGATGTCCTTGTTTTTCAAGAGCTTCAATCGCACGGTCATAATATCCACCTCCATAGCCAAGACGGTGACATTGACGATCAAACGCAGAAAGCGGAACAATAATATTATTGGGGACAACAACGCTACTGTCTGCACCTGGACCAAAGGTGCCAAAGCGCATGGGCTCTAAAATCGTGCTGGACGAAAATGCACGGAAAATCATGGTGGTGGAATCAAGCACTGCTGGTAAGGCTAAATGCCCACCGCGTAACGCTACAGCATCCAGTAAAGGACGCGGATCAATTTCCGATTTAATGGGCCAATAGCCTGCTAAAATGAGGCGTGAAAAATCTGTTCCCTTTTTTTCAAGGTATTCAATAAAGTGGCAACAAGCACGCTGCGAAAAGAGTGCGCGCTCTTCTATTAAAAGAGCATCACGACGCGATAAACCGCTTTTGCGCTGCTGTGTACGAAGGGATGAAGCAGATTCACAGGGGGGATTATGTGTCATTGTCTCGCCAATTGTTTTATAAGATGCTGGCATTTTATCTATTGTTGACGTTTTGTAAATCTCTGTGTGGACAAGAGCTGTGCTCATGAAAAAATGTGCGTGCTTGTGTTAGGGCATCTTGGTGCGATAAACTGCTTTTGCGCTGCTTGCGTGCGAAGGGATGAAGCAGATTCACAGGGGGATTATGTGTCATTGTCTCGCCAGTTGTTTTATAAGATGCTGGCATTTTATCCATTGTTGGCGTTTTGTAAATCTCTGTCTGGACAAGAGCTGTGCTCATGAAAAAATGTGCGTGCTTGTGTTAGGGCATCTTGATGCAACAAATCGCTTTTGCGTTGCTTGCGTGCCAAGGGATGAAGCAGATTCACAGAGGGGATTTTTTTGTAAGTGCTGTCTTTTTTATAAAATAAAGCTCAACGTAATTTTTATTTCTTGAAAAGAGAGTATCGTCATTGGTCTTATGTAAAAGGATGCTCTCAATTTTTATCTGGAAAAATTTTGATGTAAAAAAGGGTGATCCACAACAGCCGATGGAAAAAGCTGATCCCGGGAACCTATACAAATAGGTGGGCGCCATATGAAAAAGCCCACGGGCTTGATCAGGGACAGCTCCCTTGGAGATCACTAAGGTCTCAGGAATACGTTATTTCCTGTCGAGAAGCGCAGAACACCCTCCTTAATATAAAACAATTTCAGAGTTTCTGCTAGAGATAAAATAACCGCAATCTCTTATTTTTCATAAAGTTTTTTCAAGATGGTTTTACAATCTTGCTGGTGGCTGCTGGAAATGGCTGTATGATATATAGAATGCTTTATTCAAAGTAAAAAAAGCAAAAAATATGAGTAGGGGTGGGTGATTGAGTGACGCAGAACGGTTTATTGGCAATCGCTTGATTTTTATGTTTCGCGAGAATGCTTGGAGGAGCTTTGAAGGGGAATATTTCTTATTCAAGGATGTTTGTTTAACTGACGTTGCGTCTTTGAAGTTTTTGTCTCATGGGGAATATTTCAGTGCTATTTTACCAACTTTGAGGGGTGGGGTAGAGCCGATACGGCTATGTGCTGCTATGGTTGAAGCTCATAAAAATAAAAACAGACGATGATAGTTTATCAGAGGTGCTCAGCGATGTTTTAAGCTTTTTTCAAAAAATATTTTTTGAGGATCGTGTTTTGTCATCTTTTTATCCATAATGGAGGGATGTGAAAAAAGAGGTGGGAGGACTCAAGCGTGTAGCGTTTGTTTGCTATGAGAAGAAATTCTTTAAGGGGGTATATTGGAAGTGTTTGGAAACTGCCTTTAATACAAAAAAGGTTAAAATTCAAAAAAGACATTGTCAATTGCTTGGAGTGGGGTCAATTGTGGTGGAGTGGCGGGTGATGGCGTGGTTATAAGCAGGGGGCTTTTAGTTTATTGAGTGGAATGTAAAGCTGGCTTGCGTTTTATCTAAGTTTGAAAGGATGTCGTAAAGCGTCTCGTTCTTGAATGGTTTCAAAGAGATTGCGGTGATTGTTCGTCTAACAGAGCTTGCACGCGCTTTTGAATCCTCCGCATTTGGGGGTAATACTCTAATGCTGTTTCATAAGCTTTAATGGCAAGTTTTGGACGCTCTGTTGCTTCCATGGTGACGCCAAGTTCAAAAAAAGCTATATAGTTGCGCGGCTCAAGTTTAAGAGCATGGTTGAGATCAAGCATGGCAAGCTTGAAATCGTTTAGTTGAATGTGAATCCAAGCACGTCTTACCCAAGCTTCAGCGTGAGTAGGTAAAAGTGCAATAGCATTATCAATATAATCAAGTGCAAGTCCATAATCGTCGCTACTGATTGCATTTTCAGCCCATGACATTAAAAGATCAATCGTCTCGCTCCCCGATTGGGACCATAAATGTTGAAGTTGTTGACTGATCTTTTTCGCTTGAGAAACATCAGCACAATATTTCAACTCTTTCAGTAAACGTAAAATTTCGGCTTCTTTGCGTTGCTTAACTCTGTCAACATGGGAAAGCTGCTCTTTGTCAAAATCTTCAAGAGTAATCGCAGACAAATCAGAATCAGAGGGCATTGAGGAAGGGGCTGGAGAATTGGGAATAAGATCATCTAATGGTAAAAGCGATTGTGGAGAAGGACGATCTTCAGGAAGCGAAGGAGGATTTTGCCCATAGCTCGAGGGAACAAAACAAAAAATGCCAACAAAGAAAAGAAAAAAAATGCGCTGGAAAATACAGAAAAAACGCAGCTGAAAAAATCGAAAAGCTTTTAGAAAAATAGAAGAATCCATAAAAACAAGCCCCCAAAAGATAAATCACCAAATATTATCAAACAATGGACTCGTAACCAACGGACTTATAACCAAAAAAACTTTAAGAAAAAATTTTTAAGCCTACAAAAAGTAGGCATAAAAACATTAATCCTAAAAGAATTAGCCCTGACGCGCTCTAAAACGTGGGTTCGTTTTATTAAGAATATAAATACGACCCTTACGACGCACCAAACGATTGTTACGGTGGCGCTCCTTTAGTGCTTTAAGCGAATTTTTAATTTTCATCATATTCACCGTTAAACAGTTTATGTAACACAACACTATAATACAACATTAAAACACGAAAATACAATACCAAAACCCCAATACACTGTTCACTCTGTGAACATTGCACTGCGATATCGTATCTGCATCATAATATCACACGACACACTTTTTCACTGTGATCACAAAAAGAAAAGCGCACTCTTAAGGCACGCATTGACACACTTCATTAGCACAACGAATAAGTGAAAATTGCAAAAAAAGTAAGAAAGATCTAACAAGAAGTCTTATTCTTGTCAAGGGTGTATTATACATTTCCTATAGTGTGTTAATGGTTGCCTTGAAGGTAAAAATATTCTCGCAAAAAAGAAGAATAAAAAGTGGAAACAAGTAAAAGCTTCTCATTTGTGAGAAGAGAAACCTGTTTTTCCGTAAAATATCATCGTTTAGGCGGTGTAGAAGGCTTATGTAAAATTTATACCATGAGGTGTTTTTTGTTAGTGTGTGAGGTCTTAAAGTTTGCTCTTAAAACCTAGAAAATAAATTGCATGATGAAGACATAAAGGGATGAATTGATAAGGATCAAGTTCTACTGTTCATAGTAAACATAGCAAACTTAAGAGTCTCGCATAGTGTTAAGGTTTTTTCATTGCCAATCTGTGCATCTTTAACCATAGCATTTGCTGCTTGCGTATCACAAGCGGGATTGGTGTATGGGTAAAAACACTTGAAGAGTACGGTTTTTTTATAAATGCTTTCAAGTGCAAGAGAGTGTTGCAACATTGGGGACTGGCAAAACGGTGTGATGAGGCTGGCGTTTACGCTTTATAAGCTTGAAGAGGGTGGTTGCACTATGAATGTTTAAGCTATTTTACCCGAGAGCTTTTATACTCTATGATAGGGGGTTGTTGTGAAGTGGTGGCAATGTGCATTGGCCAAATGTTTCTTTAAAATAAGCGCGTGTTAAAATAAGCGCGTAAATTGGTAATACAAGTATCTTCTGTTTGAGGTTTTTATTTTACGTGAGGGGTGAAGAGGATGTTTGGGAATGGATAGGCTTAGTGCTGTAATCATATCCTGTGATTATATCTTTGACGTAGAGATCAGGAACGGAGCGGCGCGCTTGGCACTTTTAATGAGGGATCAAATCTGTGCTGTTAGAGTGAAAGATTATGCATAAATTTCTCTTTGAAGGCAATAGCTTATGATTTTTTGCACCCCAATGATTTCTACGTGTATTTCTACGTGGGGTGGATTGCTGGATATTGTCAAGCGGATGGGGAATTCAAATTATCCGGTGAGGGAGCCAGTATACTGAGAATACACTTTGGCTCTTGAATGTGGATAGTTTGAATTCCTTTTAATATCCATGCTGTAGAAAAATGTGACCTTCCCAAGGGTGTCTATGATGATGTTTATTGAAAGAGTGAAAGGTTCACATTGTCTGGGGAGAGACGTAATAAAAGTATGTCATAATACCAATTTATATACATGTTGCCAATGCCAAAGAGAGCTGATGTAATGATCATTGGTATCCCGACCGATAGGGGCAGGGACTCTCTTCCTCCCGCGAGGTATACTAGACAAAGAATTCCTGTCATTAATAAAAAGCCTATTGCGAAGACTTTCGTTACGAGAACAATGGGTTTACGAAAGGTTAAAAGAAAGAGGAATAGCATGTGTCTGAATGGACCCCCTCTCCGTTTTTTTGGGGAGGAACAGGCTGTGCCTCATTTAAAGTTGCTTCATTATTTTTAGAAATGAAGTATTTTTTCGCTAAATGAGCGTTTTAAAGGCAATGATAGTATTAAAACGATAGTATAAACAAGTATAATTTAGCTTTATCAGGATAATAAAACAAACATTTATACTTAGTCAATTAAGGGTGCTATTAGGTGCTCTTCAAAGAAGCTTGCAGCGCGAAAATTGAGGGAACTTCGTGAAGTGTTTGCGGGTCTGATGGTCTTGACGAATGTCATTGTTGAGCAGGATAGAGAGTTACAGAGAGTCTTTTGTGGGTGAGAGTATGCGTAAACAAAGTACGCTTACGATAAGGGAGTTCATAAAGAACTGTGCGGGATGCAATAAAGATATGCCATAAAACCAGTGAGCATTATACGGTGGTAATGCGCCTTATAATTTAAAGAAAAGGTGGGAAAATTGATGCGCTGAAAAGAGGGGGAGCGTGAGAGAAGAAAAATTGATCTGTAAAGAAGAAATTTAAGCTGTTGAGGGACGTTGAGGAAAACTTTTTCGAGAAAGATGTGGAGCGGATGAACAAAAGGAGAAAGCCCTCTATCCGTTAAGGAAAAAAGAGAAAGAGAGAGAGGAAAGTTGCTATGCTGGAGGGGCTATCTTCTGATCAATATTGGGCTGCGTTTGCGAGAGTTGTTTGGGGAGAGTAATAGGTTTTACCTCTCAGCGATTTTATGAGAAAACAAAACTCATGCTTTTGTGAAAATGCTTTTGTGTAAGAATAAACATAAGAAGATAAGCTAGAGGCAATAAAAGCGCATCGTGGATTGGTATCTATGGGCGCAATAGATCAGTTTATTTCCTAAAGATTGGGATTAAAAGAAAAATGAAGGGGCTGCCGTTATCATGGGAGAATAATGATGCCTAGAGGTAACATGTTGGATGAGGGGGGGGTGTTGGATGAAGAGGGGGACAGAGTTTTGGGTGGGAAAGAAGGGTTGAAAGGGGGGGAGCGTTTGTTGAGCCGCATGGATAGTCAATCGGTGTGGAATGAAGATTTGTTTTTGAGGGTGGATGAGATGTGAAGCAGTTTGTGGGCGAGAAGAGGTGATGTTTTTAAAAGAGCAGGACTTGTAGGGCGCGCGCGCTATGTCAGGGGAAAGTTAAAAGGTTAGGGGTGCGCGCGATTTGAACCGCTGGATATCGGTGTGAGGGGAGAGGTTGTTTTTCAGTTCATTGGGGGCAAAAGCGTTTTTATGTGTGAGCGTTAAGATTTGCTCACTGGTCCCATTAATTGGATGACATGCCCCATTTTGCGGTAGGGTTGAACAGTGCTTTTGCCATATAAATGGATTGAGGTGCGCTCTTGCGTGAGAAAATATTTTAACGTGCTTAAATTGTTCCCAAGAAGATTTGTCATTTGGCAATCGCTATGACGGTATGTGCTGCCTAAGGGAAGTCCGCAAATAGCACGGATATGCTGTTCAAATTGTGAAGTTATGCATGCTTTTTGTGTCCAATGACCAGAATTATGGACACGCGGCGCGAGTTCATTTACTAAAAGATGACCATCCGTTAAGACAAAAAACTCAATACAAAGAACACCAACATAATCGAGCGCATTCATTACTGTTAGGCTGATTTCTTGGGCTGATTTTTGCACGTCAAGTGGAATATGTGATGGAACAAAGGATTTATGAAGAATTCCGTTTTTATGTTGGTTTTCAGGGCAATCATAAAAAATATGTTCCCCTTGTTTTGTGCGAGCCGAGAGAACCGAAATTTCTGATAAAAAAGGAACTATTTCTTCCAAAATACAAGGCTGCTCCTGAAAAGTCCTTAAGGCTTCGTTACGGGTTTGTTCATTGGGGCGGTCAAGTTTGATCTGGTTTTTTCCGTCATAACCAAAACGACGCGTCTTTAAAAGACCACGTTCGCCTAAGGCATCGAGACCAGAAAGAAGAGAAGAAGAATTGTCAACAGCATACCATGAGGCGGTGCCAATCCCTTGATCGCGCAAAAATTGCTTCTCAAAAAGTCGATCTTGCGTGATCTCTAATGCTTTGGAAGAAGGATAAACAGGCTTACTCTTCTCTACATATTGAACCGTTTGAAGCGAAAGATTTTCAAATTCATAGCTGACAACATCACACTGAGAAATAAAATGATCTAAAGCTGATGTATCGTCATAGGAGGCAATAATATGGCTGTTTGCTGTTTGAGCGGCTGGGCAATCGGCTTCAGGGCAAAAAATAACTGTTCGAAATCCTAATTCTGCGGCCGCTATGGCGAGCATCCGTGCTAACTGTCCGCCGCCGATTAAACCAATGACGCTGCCTGGAGGTAACATGTTAGGTGAGGGGGTGTTAGATGAGGGTGGCGTGTTGGATGAGGGGGGCGTGTTGGAAAACGGTGCCATTTTAAACCTCCGTTACAGGCGTTTTGGCGACATTGGCTGTTTGTTGTTGACGCCAATCTTGTAATCGCTGGGCGAGATCATGATCATAAATGGCCATAACGGCAGCGGCTAAAAGTGCTGCATTAATTGCACCTGCTTTGCCAATTGCTAATGTGCCAACGGGTATCCCTGCTGGCATTTGCACAATTGAAAGCAAAGAATCTTGACCAGAAAGAGAATGAGAGTGCACTGGAACGCCAAAAACAGGAAGAGGCGTAAGGGCTGCTAGCATACCAGGAAGATGCGCTGCACCCCCTGCACCGGCAATTAAAACTTTAAATCCTGCGTCTTTTGCTTCTTTTGCAAATTGATAAAGGCGTTCAGGAGTTCGGTGTGCTGAGACAATATGCGAACTATGAGAAATACCAAGATTTGTCAAAACATCTGCACTATGGCACATCGTTTGCCAATCCGATTGGCTCCCCATTAAAATCGCGACATCACATGATTTTTTCATCATTCACCATCCTTTTCAAAGGTTCAATGCGATTCTTTATCATTATTTTTTTTAAAGTTTTATATTCTCTTTGCAAAGCCAATTGATGACAGAGAAACAGTTATTTTTCAAATAAGATGGAAAGCTAAAAATTTAAAGGGGGATTTTGAGAGATGAAAAATTAAAGTATTGAAGGTTATGAAGCACTTCTTTTGAGGGGGAGGGATGAATTTTGAGGGGAGGTGTTAAGGGGTGGTATTGGACCTATGAGGCTGTTGAGCTGCGGGATTGTCGTTTATTTAAGGTAAGAGGAAAAAATATATTAGGGGAAAGCCATTGATTGTACGTTTTTTTAAAAATGTCTCATTTTTATTTGCCAAAATAAACATGGTCACCATATATTATGAAATCTGCTGCAATTTGAAAAATTGCTCATGAGAAAAAGAGATTTTTATGGCGAAAATGCGTTGCAAAGTGAGGATATTTTTTTGAGAAAAAAGAGATATCGATCTCTTAATTTCAAAGGCTATTTATTTTGCTGTTCAAGTGATTCTTTTAATTGAGTGGGGGAATATGCTCTTTGTAATCGTTGATATATCTTTAATAATAGCTGATATAAAGGGAAGCGAATAATCAGCGCTTTTGTGCTTTTGTTGAGATGTGTTTCTTAGCGATTATATGGTTCTTTGTTTTTTCACTTAGATAGTATGACAAGAAAAGTGAATGACGAATTGTGAATAATAAATCCATGGTCTCTTTTTTGCCCAATTTTGTAATAATGGTGGAAGCTGAAATAAATTAAGAGTTAAACACCAGATGTAAAGGAGATTTAAAGCTATGTTTTTTCCATTTTTAATCGCTTTAGGTACTGCAATAACGACTATGTATGGCAAAAAAAATATAAGTTATGCTTTGTGGGCAATTTTATTCGTTGTCATTCTTCTCACTTTCAATCATCACGCAACTTCTACTTTAAATTTATCTTTTTGAGAGAATAGCCATGGAACAAGTTGAACAAAAAAATCCTCACTTCGTCATCTTTATGAATACGCTAGGACTCATTGGGTTATCCATTGTTTTGGTGGTGGCTTTTTATTATCAATTGGTAAAGTTTGAGTTACCTTGTCCCCTTTGTTTGCTACAGCGCGTTGGATTGATGCTGGCAGGTTGTGGGTTCTTGCTCAATATTCACCATAAGGTGAAAAATACCCATTATGGTATGGTTATTCTCGGTTGTATGGTAACGAGTGCCGTTGCAGCACGGCAAGTGTTTTTGCACATAACACCTGATGATTTGGGATATGGTTCAACGTTCTTTGGATTGCATTTTTATACTTGGGCCTTCATTATTTCTGTCCTTTGTATCTTTGCTGTCTCATTTGTCATGATTTTAGGCGAATTGGCACACAAGTTCAAAGAATTTTCTCCTTTTCCATTCTTGAGTAAAACGGCAAGTTTTTTATTTGTGTTTTTGATTGCGGCAAATTTGATTTCTACCATACTGGAATGTGGTGGTGGACAATGTGCCGATGATCCTGTAAGGTATGAATTGTTATCAAATTGGTTCCCTTCATAGTCTTGAAATTTTTAAATAATCCCTCATCATGGTTTTATTGTTAAAGAGGCGGAAATATTTAAAAGTCCGCTTCTTTTTTATTGATTGGGAAGACATTTCAGCAAGATTATTCGATAATCTGATCTTTTATGCCAACACTGGCTTTTATGAGCGCTTGCGATTGGTATTTTTTAGCGAAGACTTGCTCTGTGAACCTTTTATACGGTCTTTTGAGGGAGATGAAGGGTTTGGTCGGAGGCGTTTATAGGGCAGCCCCAAATTGTTGAGCTGCGTGGGTTAAGAAGCCTCGTTTTTTAAAGGTGCATTAACGATAAAATTTTTTTCTTCTTGATTTTTCTTAACGTTGTGTTAAATAAGTTCTTGTATTCATTTTGATGCTTCTGAAGTATCTTTGCTGCTTTTAGAGGGATTAATTTAAAATTTTGAAAATTATCTGAATAATTTTCTACAGGGGTTTGTTTATTAGAGGCAAACCTTTTTTTTTATCTAATTTTTAGATGTTTTTTTCAGTGTGAAGCCTTTTTTAGAAAAAATAAAGCGTCTGGATGACTCTCTTTTTTGTTAATATGTTGATTTATAATGATAAATCATCATTTTCAACTTGAATCACAACGCTGAATATAATAAGATTTTCTCATCACCCGTTTTCTCATATTGAATCAATTAAAATGACTTGCTTGCACATCATAAGTGAGTGGGTCATGTGGGTCAAAACTGTACAAGAAAGCCATGCCTTTAATGAATTGTCTCTTGAACTGAAGGTTGTCCGCAACATTGGGAGCTGGCAGAGTTTTTGTGATGCTGCCGGTGTGTTCCTCCATAAACGTAAAGATAGGGAGGGTTGAATGGATTTTATTCCCTTCATGGGGGTTTTTCCATGCCTTTATGGATAGCGTTTGCGAAATGGGTGTGATGAGCGTTGAGAGATTTTTCTTTAAAACAAGCGTGTGAATATGCAACGCAAGTATATTGTGTTTTGTGCGTTTTGTCTTACGAAAAAATACGGTGATTTATAAGGATAAGTTATCGTTGCGGATGTTGAATGAGAAAAACGAAAAGGTTCTCTCATTTCAAATTTTCTTATAGTCAATCAATTAAATGTATTCTCGTACGTTACAAGAAAGCACTGGATGTAAATAAAAAATCTTTTAAAAGTCGTAAAATGCTTCTTATGAACCCTTTTGATAGCTAGAATTTGTCGAAAAATTTTATGCTGGTCAATGCAAATAATAGGGCGGTTTATACCTATGATTTAAGTGAAAATAGGGGGATTTAAATGAAAAGGGAGGTGAGATTTTAAAGACAGTTGTTGAAAGCGTTATTGTGTAATGCATTTTTTACAGATTTTCTGCTTTCTGTAATAACGTAAAAGCGTAAAAATGTATATCTGTAAAAGTGATGCGGAGGATTTGTGCTGTGTGTATGCTTTTGGCATGGCATGGAATGTGGTCAGAGAACTAGGGGGATGCATTTGTGAAGGGAGGGGTTTGGATGAAGGGGCGGGTGCGTTGATGAGAGAGAAGAGAGGGTGTGAGGATGAAGGGTCTGTGAAGGGAGGGGAAGTTTGGATGAAGAGACGGGTGCATTGACGAGAGAGAAGAGAGGATGTGAGGGATGAAGAGTCTATGAAGAGAGGGGTTGGGATGAAGAGGCGAGGGTGCGTTGATGAGAGAGAAGAGAGGGTGTGAGGGAATAGAGGGGGAAAGTTGCTTTTTGAAGAGGGATTGATCGGTGCTTTCAGTGATCTTACTTTAGGGTGGTGAAGGGGCAAGAATATTTTAGAATAGGACGTATCTGTCGCGTTTGATGAAACATCATCTTTTGAGGGGTGGGTGATCTGAAGTTTATAGGGGGAGTTGGATATTGGCAAATAATGTCAATTGTTACTCTTTTGCTTAATCAGACATCAGCCACAAGATTGCTTTTTGTTTTTTCGCTTTGAGTTCTCTAAAGTTTTTCAAAAGGGTGTGTTCTTTTTCGCTATAGGTGTATTGATCGTGGTGTAAGAGAGTTTCTTTTGTTGAGATATCTTCTTTTGTAGCAATGTCTGCATAAAAAAAGCTTATGGGAACATCCAGTTTTTGGGCGATTTCGAGTAAACACCCTGCGCTTACACGATTTAAGCCTTTTTCGTATTTTTGGATTTGTTGAAAACTGACACCTAAATAGCTTCCTAATTCTTTTTGGGAAAGTCCCATTGAAATGCGTCTGTGACGAATTCTTTTACCTATAGAAATATCAATAAAATTTGGATTTTTGGTTCGCACTTCAAGCCCCCTCCGGTTGCGAGCGCCCTCGCATTGGTATTCCGGGAGTAACAAGTACTGAGTCCGAGTCAGCATTTTGCTTTTAGTGCTCATCGCACCTGGACATAGCAAAATCTCCCGGAATCCCGGGACACCCACAAAAGTGGGTTCAATTGTACGCTCGGACTTAGGGCTTGTCTTCCCTATTGATCGTTGCGTAGACGATCAAAATTACAGTATTCTTTCATAAGGCAATTTCAGAAGATTGGCAAGAAAAATCAAAATAATCTCAAAGACTATAAGATTGGGTACTTTTTAAAAAAGTGTGAAATATGGATTATAAATCGTGTTTTTGCTTAATCAGAAATGTCGATAAAATGTGGGTTTTTGGTTTGCACTTCAAGCCCCCCGCTGGGGGCGAGCGCCCTCGCATTGGTATTCCGGGAGTCTAAAAGTACTGAGCTTAATCAGCTTTTTGCTTTTAGTGCTCATCGCACCTGGACATAGCAAAATCTCCCGGAATTCCGGGATACCCGCAAGAGTGGGTTCATTTTTACGCTAGAGCTTAGGGCTTTCAGTTCCCTCTTGATCGCTGCGTAGACGACCAAAATTACACTTTAAGTGATAAAGTAATTTCAGAAAATTGGCAAGAAAAACCAAAATAATCTCAAAGACTATAAGATTGGGTACTTTTTAAAAAAGTGCGAAATATGGATTATAAATCGCGTTTTTTTCCTATAGAAATGTCGAAAAATATGGATTTTTAGTTGGCACTTCAAGCCCCCTCCGGTTGCGAGCGCCCTCGCATTGGTATTCCGGGAGTCACAAGTACTGAACCCTAGTCAGTTTTTTTGCTTTTAGTGCTTAAAGCACTTGGACATAGCAAAAACTCCCGGAATCCCGGGCCCCCCACGAAAGTGGGTTCAATTGTACGCTAGGGTTTAGGGCTTGTTTTCCCTCTTGATCGTTGCGTGGACGATCAAAATATCTTTTAAGTGATAAAGTAATTTCAGGAGATTGGCAAGAGAAATTAATATGTCATAAAACGGCGTTATTTGGGGTGGTGGTGATATCAGGCATATCAATTTATCAAGGTGTTTTTTTGGAGTGTGATGAATATTTTAGGATGGATTTCTTTGTCTGGTCTGATGAAACAGTCTCGTTTGAGGGGGGGATGAGCTGAAGTTTAAGGGGGTGTTGGGTAAAAAGCTGAGATGTCGAGCATTGTTTTCAGAGCAGTGCGGGGTTGGTGGTGTGGGAATTTTATTTGGCTTTATTCTGTGAATGTGTAAAAGCGTAAAAACGGAAATGTGTAAAAAAGGAAGCTGCGACTTTATGCGTGGTGTGTGATTTTATCATGGCATGGAATGTAGAGAGAAGATTGGGGTTTGGGGAATGAAGAGTCTATGAAGGGAGGGGAAGTTTGGATGAAGAGGCGGGTGCATTGACGAGAGAGAAGAGAGGGTGTGAGGGATGAAGAGTCTGTGAAGAGAGGGGTTTGGATGAAGAGGCGGGGGTGCGTTGATGAGAGAGAAGAGAGGGTTTGAGGATGAAGGGGTCTGTGAAGGGAGGGGAAGTTTGGATGAAGAGGCGGGTGCATTGACGAGAGAGGAGAAGGTGTGAGGGAATGAAGAGGGTGTGAGGAAATAGAGGGGGAAAGTTGCCTTTTGAAGAGGGATTGATCGGTGCTTTCAGTGATCTTACTTTAGGGTGGTGAAGGGGCAAGAATATTTTAGAATAGGACGTATCTGTCGCGTTTGATGAAACATCATCTTTTGAGGGGTGGGTGATCTGAAGTTTATAGGGGGAGTTGGATATTGGCAAATAATGTCAATTGTTACTCTTTTGCTTAATCAGACATCAGCCACAAAATTGCTTTTTGTTTTTTCGCTTTGAGTTCTCTAAAGTTTTTTAAAAGGGTGTGTTCTTTTTCGCTGTATGTTTCTTGATCATAGTGTGAGGCATGTGTTGAAAGATTTTCTTTTGTGGCAATGTCTGCATAAAAAAAGCTCATGGGAACTTCTAGTTTTTGAGCGATTTCCAGCAAACACCCTGCGCTTACACGATTTAAGCCTTTTTCATATTTTTGGATTTGTTGGAAACTGACGCCTAAATGGCTTCCTAATTCTTTTTGGGAAAGTCCCATTGCAATGCGTCTATGACGAATTCTTTTCCCTATCAAAATATCGATAAAATTTGGATTTTTGGTTTGCACTTAAAGCCCCCCTCCGGTTGCGAGCACCCTCGCATTGGTATTCCGGGAGTCTGAAAACACTGACTTGACTCAGCTTTTTGCTTTTAGTGCTCATCACACCTGGACATAGCAAAAACTCCCGGAATCCCGGGGCCCCCACGAAAGTGGGTTCAATTGTACGCTAGGGTTTAGGGCTTGTTTTCCCTCTTGATCGCTGCGTAGACGATCAAAATATCTTTTAAGTGATAAAGTAATTTCAGGAGATTGGCAAATAAAAATAGTTTTTATTTATAAACTTTATTTTTTAATGAGAGGCTTTCCGCCTCTCAAACTCTCCGGAACGCTCACCAAAATCATGAGATCAGACCGCGTTTAATGAGGAGACTAACAAGTCTTGGTTCTTAAGGTCAAGGAAACCCTTACAAGGGCGCCTAACGCGTCCTTGACAAAAGAACCTAACGGCTTTGTTTTGTCCGTTCTATCAAACTTATGTAAATATAATCATTTCTGATTAAATATACTGTTGATTTCCTGCTTCTTCGAGGCTGGTTTCACCAAAGTCACAGGATATTGGCCAGAGCCTTCCTCTCCACAGGCTGACACGGTGGAACTCACCCTCTCACGCGGCTCCGAAATCATAATTAGAAGAGGAGCTTATAGGGGTGGTGATATCAGGCATATCAATTTATCAAGGTTTTTTTAGAGTGCGATGAATATTTAGGCTGGATTTCCTTGTCTGGTCTGATGAAACAGTCTCGTTTGAGGGGGGGTGGTTTGAAGTTTATAGGGGGTGTTGGGTAAGAAGCTGGGATGCCGAGCATTGTTTTCAGAGCAGCGCGGGGTGGAAGTTTCATTTGGCTTCTTTCTGTAAATGTGTAAAGGCGTGAAAACGTATATTCGTGAAAAAGAAATGGAGGATTTGTGCATTGTGTATGCTTTTGGCATGGCATGGAATGTGATGAGAGGAGTGGAGGGAAGAGTCTCTGTGAATGGAGTGGTAAGCTGGGATGAAGCGGAGGCAGATTGACGGGAGAGGAGAGGGTGTGGGGAATGGGAACGAACAGATTAGAGGGGGTGGATAAGAGACGGTGGTGCGAAGGGGATGCGTGAAGGATGGCGTGAGGAGATAGGCTTGGCTTTTATGGTACTTAATGAAGTGGTGTCATTTGAGGGGGGGGATCTGAAGTGCGTGGGGGATCTGAAGTTTATAGGGGGTGTTGGGTAAGAAGCTGGGTTGTCTGGTATTGTTTATAGAGTGGTGTGGGGTTGGTGGTGTGGAAGTTTCATTTGGTTGCTTTCTGTAAATGTGTAAAAGCGTGAAAACGTAAATGTGTAAAAAAGGAAAAGGTTTTATGTCGTTAGGGGCGTTGTGGTTAATGAGACGGAATGTATAGGGATCGTGTTTTTAAGGTGGGAGAGCAACATAAATAGAGGATAGCTTAGATGAAATGTTTGGAGAGAGGAAAAATGGGTCAAGGCTTGTACGGGAAATGCATAGAGAGTGGAGAGAGGCTGTGGAGCATGTCGTGGATAGATGTGTGAAAGGATGTTTTTGAAAAAAGGAGAGGGCTTCTGGATGGGGGGAGAGGTGTTTGCATTTATCCAAATGGCGCGTGTTTAGGGTGTGGAAGGCGGAAGGTGAGGGAAAGTTGGAGGGATGAGGATTGTTTGTAAGTCGTGGGGGGATAGTCAGAGGCATTGGAAAAACGCTTGAGGGGGAGAAATTTTAGCGTAATTTCTCGTCACTCTGAAATCAAGATCATCATAAAAATTGGAGGAAATGGGTGGGTAAAATTGATGGAGAGAAAGTTTTGAGCCTCAATATCTGTGGTGATATGTGTGGTGATGCTTTTTGAGCGCATGAGAGAGTAAACTTGAAAAACCTTTCTCTTTTTGTTGAATTTTTATTCACAAACTCAAGAAAATAGGATATGAACGCTGGAAATAACGCACAGCTTAACAAAATATGTGCACTGTAAAGGAAATGTTTGTTTATGTCAAAAGAAGAAGTTTTAGAATTTTCTGGTATTGTTACTGAACTCTTACCGAACGCAATGTTTCGTGTGAAACTGGAAAATGATCATGAAATTATTGCGCATACTGCTGGTAGAATGCGGAAAAATCGTATTCGCGTGTTGGCAGGTGATAAAATCATGGTGGAAATGACACCTTATGATTTGACAAAAGGGCGCATTACATATCGCTATAAGTAGCCTAAGGGGTGGCTTGCGCTTTTTTGTAAAAGCCATCATGTTATTTCTATTATTTTTTAACAGTTTTAAAGCTTGCTTTTCATGAGTGAAAAAAGGGGAGTGTGTGAATGGCATTGAAAAACTGTAAAATCAATGCGGAAAAAGATCAAGGAGATTAATGGCGTTTAAAAAGGGGGCGCGTAAAAGAGGGCGTTTAAAAGGGGCGAGAGGGAAGTCGATTGTGAAGGGGTGGAAATGAAAAATATAAGAGAGTGGGGGAAAAAACGTTTGGCAGATGCTCTTACAGAAGGAATTCATTTGGTGCTTGCTTCTGCTTCGCCAAGACGTTTAGCGCTCTTAGCACAAATAGGGATTGATCCTCAGCAGGTTTGTGCAAGCGATATTGATGAAACGCCAAAATTAAAAGAACATCCTGCAAATCTTGCCAAACGTTTGGCAAAAGAAAAAGCGCTGAAAGCCCAAGAAATTTTGCGCTGGTACAATCAGAATGGTCAAGAAGAGTTGCAGAATGGTCAAGAAGAATTACCTCAACAGAAAACGATTATCTTGGCTGCTGATACGGTGGTGGCTGTGGGGCGTACCATTCTCCCTAAACCAGAGGGTGAAGATGAGGCTTATGAATGTTTGCGATACCTTTCTGGGCGTTCGCACAAGGTTTATGGCGCCGTTTGTGCACTCAATGAACATGGAAAAATAACCGTAAAATTGGTTGAAAGTCGTGTCCGTTTTAGACGCTTAACTTCTTCCATGATGAAGGCTTACCTTGCTTCTGGTGAATGGCAAGGGAAAGCTGGTGGCTACGCTATCCAAGGAAAAGCCGGTGCTTTTGTTGTCTATATCACGGGTTCTTATTCTAATGTTGTGGGATTGCCTTTGGCTGAAACAGTCGATCTCTTGACCGCTTATCACTATCCACTTTTCACTCATTGGGTTGAAGAAACGCATTAGAAAAACTTTAAGGCAAGATCAATGCAAGGTGAAAAGCAACAAAAAGAAAAAAGCAAAAATGAAAAAAAAGGAACAGAAGAAAAGTTAATGAAGGAGCAGATGACAAAGGTGCGCCAAGAAAAAAAAGAGCTCAATTTGCAAAAAGAGACTCGTCCTCCGCATCCTTGTCCTATTTGTGGTCAAATGTCACAACAAAACGCCTATCCTTTTTGTTCCACACGGTGCCGAGCCATTGATCTTAATCGTTGGCTTTCAGGCGCTTATATTTTACCGCCCCCGCCGCAGAAAAGTGATGAAGAAGAATAAAGAGTCCTCTTGAGGAGAGAACGCTTAGAGCGTTTTTTGTGTTGGAGCTTAAGGGGAGGCGCGCGGGATTACTTGTAAATGGATTCAAGAGCTGGATTAACGGCTTGGTTATTGTCGTCATTCGCAAAGACGCAGATTAAGTTCAATCAATGATGAAAGTTTTAATATATATCTAAGACTTAGCACTAGTGGTTTTGTAATTATAAATTTCTTTATTGCAGGAAGGTCGTTGATGCCTTTAGGGTGTGGGGGAAGGATTGATAATTCAATCAGTATTGCTAAGGAAAAAGATGGGGCGTGTTTTGGTGCAAATAGATGGGGCAACAAAAAATCGCTTGTTGGTGCTTTGTTGCGGAAGGTTGTTGATGTCTTTAGGGTGTGAGGGAAGATTGATTATCTCATCAGTATTGCTAAAGTATTGCTAAGGAAAAAGAGGGGCGCGCGTTTTGGTGCAAATAGACGGGGCAACAAAAAATCGCTTGTTGGTGCTTTTGCTGGGTAATGGCATGGTGTCATTTGGGGGCTGGATTGATTATATCGTGATTTTGACCGTATCTGTGTTCATCTGGAAAGCTGATCAATATGATGTCGCTTTTATTGGAGCGGCAACATTATTACCGGGTATCGTTCTGTCGAAGCTAATTGGAATGTTGGTCGGTAGCCGTTATATGATCCATTGGTTGCGTGCATCGTTGTTGTTACGGGCGTTATGCACTGTTGGTTTATTGATGGCGACGAGTCTGCAAGGATTTATTATACTGGCAGTTGTTCGAGCGACATTCAATAGTGTTGCTATGCCTGCAATTTCCGTTCTCAGTGCAAATTCAGTGCCTAAACACGAACGGACTCGTTACTATTCTGTGCTTAATATGATCAATAGCATGGCAAAGATGATAGGACCTGCTTTGGGGAGTGCTCTCTCTGCATTTTTGTCAGATACATATACTTTATTGTTTTCTGGATTTCTGACATTGCTAGGCTTTATCGTGTTTTGTTTTATTGGTGCACAACCTGTCTCGTCACTTATGGTAAAAACAGCGAACACCATGAAATCACAACAGAGGCTTTATGGAACAACTTGGTATACTTATGTGGCGGTGATGTTTGTGTATTTTGCCATGATCTTTATGGCGAATAATCAGTTGCCTGTTATCCTTAATGCACTGAAAATGAATAAACAGGCTCTTGGGATGCTGGTATCCGCTTCGGCGATTGGTAATTTCCTCTATGGGTTTTGGAGTGTGAAACAATCAAAGCATAAACCCCTTACAGGTAAAATATCAGAGTTGTTAATGCCTGCAATGTCAACAATGGTTTGTTTTGTCTTGATTTCTGTGTGCTTTTTTTACTTGGATTTGCTCCATATTGAGACTTTATTGTTCTGTTTTTTCCTTATTGGAATGGTGAGTGCTTACTTTTCTATATCTTCTAATGTTTATCTGGTCACCAATTTCAATGAACAGATTGGGTTGGCTTCTGGATGGGTTCAGTCTATACAAAATTTAGCTATGTTGGTGGCTCCCTTTGTTGGAGCGTTTGTTTTAGGTCACACTTCGGCTGGGCAGTTGTTCCTTTTTTCTGGATTGAGTGGATTATTCTGTTTATTAGGTATCAGGATATTGGTGAACCGTTCTTTGTCTATTGTTCGTTCTTAATGATTGGTTCATCAATAAAACATGTGCTTTAAATCATTTTTCTGAGATTTAGAGGACGTGGAGATAATCCAACATAGAGCAGCTTTTTCAACGTTATAGATTCAATTTTTGATTTTTACTTAACCGCTCATATGTTTTTTTTCGGGGCTTTGCCTTCTCGATATTGTTCCACCGTCTCGTAAACTCAAGTGGAGACATGGTTTTGAGTAACGATGTCATTTTTGTGTGATTCCGCTTTGCTATGAATAGTCAAACTTTAAACCCCAGCCACTGATCCTCAATCAGCTTGACTTAAAGCGATAACAGAAACAGAAAACGAACTATCGCGTGAATTATCCTATCATGCTGTAAAACATCACTCTTTGGGGGGGATGATGTCAGGTATGGGAAATTTTACGCAGGGGGGGATATATTGATCGTTGCGTTTTTGCTTAATCAGAAATCAACCATAAGATTGCTTTTTGTTTTTTCGATTTGAGTTCTCTAAAGTTTTTTAAAAGTGCCTGTTCTTTTTCGCTGTAGGTTTCTTGATCGTGGTGTGAGAGAGTTTCTTTTGTTGAGATATCTTCTTTTGTGACAATGTCTGCATAAAAAAAGTTCATGGGAACTTCTAGTTTTTGAGCGATTTTGAGTAAACACCCTACGCTTACACGATTGAAGCCTTTTTCGTATTTCTGGATTTGTTGGAAACTGACGCCTAAATGGCTTCCTAATGCTTTTTGGGAAAGCTCTATTGAAATGCGTCTGTGACGGATTCTTTTGCCTATCAAAATGTCGATAAAATGTGGATTTTTAGTTGGCACTTCAAGCCCCCCTCCGGTTGCGAGCGCCCTCGCATTGGTATTCCGGGAGTCTGAAAGTACTGAGCTCTAG
>NZ_JACX01000015.1 GCF_000518085.1 Bartonella grahamii ATCC 700132 | reverse complement strand
AATAAAAGACCAGCAAAATATTCCGTGATTAATGATTTGAATGGAGAGATCACGAATCTGTTTCAATGTGTTCAAAATGACTTTGATGATTTAGCCAAACGACTAGAATGGTTTGTTTGTTCAAGACAGTTGTTTTTTGAACTTGCGGCTATTGAACCAGAGAGCCTCTCCAAAGTTGAAAGAGCCGCACGTTTTTTGTTTCTCCAACGTTGTGTGATGTATGGGCAAAAAGATTATGTTTCTTTTAGATTTGGAAGAAAAAGAACGGCAGAGTTTAATCCCGATAAGCTGTTATCAAGGATGCGGCGTGTTAGACAGAAGCTTCTTGATACGACAATCTTAAATTTGTCGTGGGAGCGGGTTGTTGAACTTTTTGATGCACCCGACAGTTTATTTTACCTAGACCCGCCTTATCTTGTAAAGAAGAAGTGTTATAGTTTTGGAAATTTTGTTGAAGATGATTTTGTGAACATGGCAAAAGTTCTCAAAGGAATCCAAGGTAAATTTGTCTTGAGTCTGAATGATTGTGATGCGGTTCGAGAGATTTTTAGGGATTTTGACTTTTTAGAATTAGAGACCCTTTGGGCAGCAGGTACGGCTAAAAAAATACCCCGAAAAGAACTCTTGATTCGCAATAATTGAGGAAAATCATAAAAAGATTTGTTAGAATCAGAAGAAATATTTCTTCTCTAATAGGACTTTTTATATGCTTACACCCTTTGGTAAAATTTTACGTAAACTTCGCGTTGATCACTCAGAACGCCTTTTAGATATGGCTAAGAAATTAGACATATCTGTAGCATTTTTATCTTCTGTAGAAATTGGCAAAAAATCTGTTCCTGTAGGACTGGAGGAAAAGATCATAGAGCTTTATGGTTTAGATAAAGCTATGGCTTCTCTCTTAAAAAAAGAAGCCTATTTTTGTCGAAAAAGCATCATAATAAAGTCTTCTACTCCGTTGCAACGTGAAACTATTGTTGCGTTTATGAGACTTTTAGATGGCTTACATCAAGAAGCGTTAGCAGACTTCAAAGAAACATTAGAAACATTGTGCGAAGCGTGCTTTATAGAGAAATGTTAGAAAATCCTATTCCCCAACTTTTATTTACGTATCCCTCACTGTAAAAAACATATGGAAACTCAATAAATTATTTTAGATAAAAAAGAGTATGGTGCCCCCAGAGAGCGAATCAGGCTTTAGCAACAAGAATCAAGTTGTATCAAGGTGCGCAAGAGCATATTGATGTTTATAGCTTTTTATGATTCAATAAAAAAATTAAGTATTAAAGAAAAAATCTCAAATCAGAAATTAAAGGTGGTCTAAAAGGTGGACCCAAAAAGGTGGACGAGCAATGCTTGAAAAGGTGGACGAGAGGGGACGTTAAGTGAGGGCGATTCATCGGTTATCAGCATCATTCGTAAAGACGTCTCCGCAGGGTAAATATTGTGACGGGGCAGGGTTGTGGTTGAATGTTCGAAAAGACAATACACGCTCTTGGTTTTTTCGCTATACGCACCACAATAAGCGCCGTGAAATGGGACTTGGTCCTGTTACGAAACTCTCTTTAAAAGAAGCGCGTGAGCTTACAAGATATTATAGTGATATTCTTAAAGAAGGCAATGATCCTATTGTCTTTCGAGAACAGACTATTTTAAAACAGCAAAGCAATATTTTTCAAGAAATTGCAAAAGCGGCTTTTGAAAGCAAAAAAGCAGAGTTGAAAAATGAAGGCAAAAACGGTCGCTGGTTTTCTCCACTAGAGTTGCATGTTATTCCACACATAGGTAATTTACCTATAGAAAAATTAACAGCCAATATTATTCGCAATGTTCTCTCACCCCTTTGGCATGAAAAAGCGGATACAGCGCGAAAAGCACTTAACCGTATCAATATTTGTTTGAAATATGCTGCGGCTCTTGGTTTAGATGTTGATTTACAGGCTTGTATGAAAGCACGCGCTCTTTTAGGAAAACCACGTGCGACATCAACAAATATTCCTGCTATGCCATGGCAAGAAGTTCCGGCTTTTTATCAAAACTTAAAGGATGATATCCTTTCAAATTTAGCACTGAAGTTACTCATTTTAACGGGAGCACGGTCATATCCATTGCGCTATTTGCGCCTTGAACAAATTGACAAAAATATATGGACAATACCAAAAGAAAACATGAAAGGTATTGTAGGGAAAGTTTCAGACTTTCGCGTGCCACTAAGTGATGAAGCTTTGAGAGTTATTGAAGAAACTCTCCCCTTTGAAAAGAATGGTTTTCTCTTTTCTGGTCTTAAAGGCAACCCCATTTCTGATGCCACCATGGCAAAGTATATGACAGTTTGTGGTTTGACTTATCGTCCCCATGGTTTTCGTTCAAGCTTACGGGATTGGATAGCAGAGACAACGTCAACACCATTTGAGATTGCCGAAACTGTTCTTGCCCATTCAGTTGGGAGTTCAGTGACAAAAGCTTATATGCGAACGGATTTTTTAGAACAGCGACATGTTCTCTTGGAACAGTGGGCTTCATTTATAACAGGAGAGGCTTGATAATATGTCTATTGTCGATTCAGGTATCTAAGAAACACTCAAGTGATTAGCGGATAGATTACGGTATAATCTCTCTTTCCCTGCCTCAAAAGTGGGGAGGGGGTGAAGTTTTAATTTTTGAAATCCACTGTTTTAAATGGGCGAAGGCATTCTCTATCGCCTCCATGAGACGAGCAAAATTAAGAAACCATTTTCTAAAGAATTTCGCGCGTCTCAGAGTATGTTTAGAGTCGGATATTTGGTTTTTGTGTAAAAATACTTACAAACGCATCCATAATACGTGAAAAATCAAGCGCTAATAAGAGTATAATGAGTACAATCCATTTTGTATAACGAGACATCACTTTTACACTTTTGTAGGTCATGATGATTTCTTGAAGTATTTCTTTTTCTGCTTCTGTAAGCTCTATATCGTCTTGTGTTTTTTTTCTAGCCATGTTTCCACCCACACACACGTTCGCCCTGCTTGTTATGCTTTAAGATCTCTCTTGCTAAATTGGAACTGATGGCGTTCAGATCTTGCTGTTTTAAATAAATTGGCAACCAGCCAACACAAGAAGAAACATATTTATTTGTCGCGCAACCAGTCAGAGAGAGCAGCACGCACATCAGCATCACTTTTTTGATTAATTTCATTTTCTACCTCAAGCCGTGTTGTGGCTGCTTTTAAAGCTTTTTCTGTTTGCTTTTGCTGTTCACTCTTTTTACCAAGAGTAAATGCTCTAGCTAATGCAATAAAAAAAGCGGCTAAAGCCGCACCTGTTAGCATCAAGTTTCTTTTCAACCATAAGATCATAGGCGGTGCTCCTGAAAGCGTTTAGCAACAAAGAAAATGCCAGCACATGCGGCTAAAATCATAATGGTGGCCAATGCCCATTGGATTGGTCCATTGCCTGCTAACAAACCACCAAGACCTGAAAAAGAGCCAATAATCGGTGCAAGGGCTTCTGCTTTGAAAACCCCCGTTGGTGCTTGCGTTTCTACTATTTGATAATTGGAGGAAACATAAGCCCCTTTTGCCCATAAGCCTGTTTCTGCCGCACGCCGGTGTGCGAGACCTTCAAGACGCTTCCCGCCTGCTTTGGTCCATTTCTGTAGCTCTGCAGGGACAGCTTCATATTCACCTTGATTGAGCTTTTTTAATAGTGTCGAGTTACAAAAGGCATCTGTTCCTACATTATAGCAAAAGGACACTAACGCCGCGAATTGTTCATCCGTTAATGAAACTTGAACTGCTTGTTCAACGACATTTTCAAATTGTCTTAAGTCTTGGCGAAGAAGTTCTTCTGCTTGCTTTTCAGTGATTGTCATGCCTTCGTAAATAAAAGGCTTTCCAGCACTGTTTGTATGTCCATAACCTATTGTCCACACCCCAATGGCATCTTTATAGGCGTTCAAACGCAAACCTTCCCATTGTTTGATAAGTGCTAGTCCTTCTGATGATATTTTTCGCATATGATTCTCCATAAAAAAAGCCCCGCAAAAAGCAGAGCTGGATTAAAAAATTGACATCTTTCCCATTCGGAAAGATAGCTTGTTAAAACTCATGTCGCTTTTTCATTGGAACAAAAGAATGTATTTGACATTATTTATTCTGTAGCATATAAACTACAGATGTTTATTGTTAAAAAAACACACTATTTTACAGAGTGGTTAGACTCGTTAAAAGACAAACAAGTACAAAAGAAAATTGCTGCACGTATTTTCCGCCTTGAATATGGGCTTCTAGGAGACGTGAAATATTTCCGTGGCATTGGTGAACTAAAAATAAATTATGGACCGGGCTATAGGATTTATTTTGTAAAACAAGGGAAACAAATCATTTTGTTATTAAATGCTGGTGATAAATCCACACAACAAAAAGATATCGAAAAAGCCCTTCAATTAGTAAAGGAAATGAAACATGGAAATTACTAAATTTGATGTAAGTGAATATTTTAATACGCCTGAAGACTTTAAGATCTTATTAGATGATGCTTTAGAAACCAAAAATAGTGGCTATATTGCACATGTATTAGGTATTATTGCGCGTAAACAAGGAATGACAACTGTTTCTCAAGAGACAGGACTAAATCGCGAGTCTCTTTATCGTTCTTTAAGCGATAAAGGTGATCCACGACTTTCTACTTTTCTTAGTGTTTTGAATGCTTTAAATTTGCAAATGAGTTTGACACCTATTCAAAAGAATTGTAAGGAGCAGACAGCTTTAGAAGAAGCATCTTGACTACCTCCCCACCTTTAAAGATGGGGAAGGGAGGTACTTAAGCAATCTTTTTAATGAGGGGCTCTACATCTGGTTTATAACCTATCATGTATCCTCTTCATCCATATGGATTACGCCTTCGCCTTCGTCGCATGCGTTTGGTGGGGCGTTTGGATCAAGGGTATCATCCTTGTCTGGTGTTGTGTTTGCAACGTTTCCAGCCGTGTCTTCTTGCGCTTTATCAAAAAGTTCGCACTCTATTTTTGTGGTGTAACCACCCGTTTTATCAAGTTTGTGCTTAACGCTCTTGATGCGCCATTCTGCTGGAATATAGGGGCGGAAAGGGGGCTCTTGAACAAGCTTTGCTTCTGCTTGCACAAACGGATCACCACCGATATCACATGAGAAAGAAGACTTACCGCGTGATGATTTATTGCGATAAGCGGCAATGGCCGCAACAGCCTCTGATTGGTTATGGTAGGTATATTTGAGTTCATGAAACGGCGGATTACCAACTTTGACTTCTTTTTTTTCACCACTGCGGATATCATGATAGGTTGCGAGAACACCGCCTTTTTTCTCTTCTTCTTCTTTCTCAGGTGTTGTTTCTACTTTTTCCGATTCAGATGGTGATGGTGCTGCTCTGTCATTGTCATTCATATGGATAAAGTTTTCATCATCAATCTCTTCTGGTTCTCGTGCATCAGCCGCAGCTTTTTGGTCGTCCCCCACATCCGTTTCTAAGCCATTGGCTGCACCTGCTTCATCCCGTGCGCTGTATTTAAAATCCCAAGAGGTGCAATGTTTCTCATGAATAACAATAATAGGGAGTGTTTCACCGGTGATGGCTTTGCCTTCACCACGTTTGGCAAGCACAAGTTTGCCATCAACGGGCTTTGCTACCGCATCATATTCTTCTGCAAGGCGTGTGGCAAAAGCCATGTCGCTTTCAGCAGTTTGGTCAATATGACGCACAACAATTTTTGCAAGAGCAGGATCAACTTTGGGGGTGTAGCCATTACGTTTTGCTATTTCTTGAATAATGCTACCGAGTGTTTGCTGGTGATAGGATTGGCTTTTTGGGGTTCTGTAGGATGTATTCATGGACGCGGCGCGCCCTGTCACGCTTAAGCTTTGTGGTGGGCTGCTTACAGAGATTTCGTCTATCAGATAGGCTCCCATATCGCGGTTTTTTCCGCCTTCATAGCCAAGTGTTACAGAAATAACTGTCCCGATAAGAGGAATATCAAGAAAGCCGTTATCGCTGTCACGCGCACGGTCATCAAGCTCTATAGTGATACGATCACTTTTGTTTTCTGCTTCATCGGTAATTTCAATTGATAAAACATAATCCATGAGCGTTTTGGTGATGTCTTCTCCATTTGCCAGAACCATGCAAAAAGGTTTCATGATTTGCTACCCCAAATTCTGATCACTGGGGTGGCTTTCGGATAGGGGAGGATTGGTAAGAGTATCGTGATGCCTGCTTTTAAAATGGGTCCATAGTCTGCAAGCCCCAAATTCGCTGCATAGACGTGTTCAACAGCAAGCGCTTGTTGACCTTTGGCATAGTATTTCCAGCAAATGGCATCCACCATATCGCCATCTTTGGTCATATAAAGGTCACTCATAGATCTTCACCATACTCTCTCAATTTTATTGTAAATTCTTGTTTTTTGGGGGTGCCATTATGATGAAAAACGCTTTGTTTTTCCTCTACAGAAAGAATGACAAACTTACCTAAGATTTTGCCTTGACCGGTCACAAGAATATGAGGTCCCATATGCGCTATTTGCCGTAAATATTCGAGCTGTCTGTGACCACCTTTGAAATCTGGATAAATCACGCCTGCTAAAGAAAATTCCGCATTTGCAACAGCTGGCAATTGAAGAGCAGCCTTTCTCCCCAATCGCCCTTGCTCTACCCATGGAACTCCATAAGACATATCAAGTGTTTGATAAGCTGCTGTTTCAATGGAAAAGATAAAACCACCCAAAGCTAACATCATGGTATTTAATCCGAAAGGCTAGAGGCTATGGCTAAACGTTGCTGTTTTGCATAGCGTTCAAGTGCTTGATTGACAGCGTCTCTGATTTCGTCCTTGAGACCATTTGGTACTGAAATATTGAGATTTGTAATGGTTACACGCGCGTCTACTTCAACGGGTTTGTGAACCGTAATGGGTTTTGGAGCTTTAAAGGCACCCACTTTATTTGTTGCTTGCATTTGTCCTGTTTCAACGACACTTGTATTAAAACCACTCTTGCGTTTTTCAGGTGGGGTATTTGTAACCACTACTGTACCCAGCATTTTTTTTGCGCGTGCATTGGTTTCATTGGTAAAGGTTTTAATGGTCTGGGTTGAAGTTTTGTTGATTGAGACATTAAAGCCTAGCTTTTTTTTCATCCAATTAGGCATCCAACTGGTTAATTTGCTTATCATGCCGCTAAACCATTCAGACAGAGCATTCCATTGGCTTTTGATACCTTCCCAAAGCCCGTTAATCAGATTGGACCCTGCTTCCATAAGATTGATCCCAAACAGCCACTCAATCAATGCATTGATTTTTTTTGAAATCCAAGAGAGTGGTGAAAAGTTTTTAAAGAGCGTCAAGAGGTTATTGAAAACGTTACTACATAAGCTCGCAAAAGAATTCCACAAGTTGCTTATGAAGCTTACTACCGTATCCCAATTTTTGTAGAGCAGATATCCAACTCCAACAAGGGCAGCAATGCCGCCAGCGATCCAGCCGATAGGTGTGGTCATGATTGCGATACCAAGCGATATAAAAGCAGAACCAACGGCAGTTATTGCTGGAATGAGTGAAGCTACAAGAGTTATAGCAAGACCAGCAATTGCGGAAGCAGCCGGTGCCATTGCCGAAATGAATGCCCCAGTAAGAACTGCCCCAACCGCGGCTAAAGATGCTGCTACCCAACCATTGAGTTTGTCCCAATATTGATAGAGGACGAAGAGCGCTGCGATGCCGCCAATTAGCCACCCGATAGGTGTCGTCATTATAGTATAGCCAAGTGTGACAAACGCTGCTCCCGCTGCGGCTAACGCGGCAATGAGTGGACCAAAAATGAATGAACCAAGTGCTACAAGTCCTACCTTAAAGAGGGTTATTTCACCAATCAGAGGTTCTAGCCAGCGAAACCAGCCTTTAATTCTCTCTGTGAGATCACTGATGCCTCTTCTTAAATCAGAGGTAGGATTAAGCAAATCATTAAAGACTTTTCTTAAGGTTTTCGCCCAGCTCGCAACGGTTGTTTGAATGAGGTCGCGGTTTTCATCAATCAGGCGAGAAAAACCGTCAATCATGTCATTGATGACGGGCATGAAACGCGCGCCAATAAAGCTCGCGATACCGCCTATTTTTTTCTTAAAGGCTCCCATCTTGTCACTTAAATCCGCTGCATAGCGTGCGACATCAGCACCTATCAGCCATTTTCCTTTCCGCGCCTTTGCAAAGAGCTCTTTGATTGGCGCCATGCCTTGTGCAAGCATGGCGGCCATTTCCTTGCCATCCCCACCAAACAGCAGGGCAGCAATATGCTGTCTTTGTGCTTGATTTTTCATCTTACTCATCTTGTCGGTAATTTCTTCCAACAAAGCCGAATTTGATTTGAGTTTTCCAGAAGCGTTTTTGACAGAAATGCCAAGCGCTTCAAAGCCCATCATGCCTCTTTTTTGTCCAGCATATGCTTGCGCAGAACGCCTATTTAAAGTTGCTAGAGATTGTTGAAAAAGTTCAGCAGAATATCCTGAATTATCGGCTGCATCGCCCCATAATTGAAGCGATGCAACACTCATCCCCAAATGTCGTGATGCGTGGTGAAGACTATCCCCCAGATGCATGGTTTTCATGGTGAGGGCGGTTACACTTGCCACAAGTCCACCACCAGCAAGCCCTAAAGCACCAGTAAAGACCGAAGCACGGCTTGCCGCCACTCCAAGAGCACTTTGAACACCTTTCAAACTTGACGTCATGTTTTTGACAGCAGCAGAAAAGCGTGGAATACTCAATCTCAGTGAGAGTGTTTTTGACAATGTATCGAATTTTTTCTGAAGATGTTTAAGAGGTGCGGTGAGTTTGTCTTCAAGAGATAATCTCACCTTTGCATCAGCAACTTTTTCACTCATTTTGTCTTATACCTTTCTGCTGCTTGATTTCGCCAAAAGACCAATTCTTCCAGTTCCATTTCCATCATGTCTGAAAGTGGCCAATGAAAAACAATGGCAATATCGGCTATGAGTTTCGCGGCAGTTTCGCAGTCTTGGAAGCCCGCCGACTTGAAAAAAAATCTATAATCTCACGAATATCTTCCATGTCATAAGGATCAATTTCCTCAACGGCATCTATGGGCCAGCCAGAAAGGCGTGAAGTAATGAATTCTAACTGATCAGCATCGTCTTCCTTAAAGGTCGCTTTTAAGTCTTTATATTTCGGGCGCCGTAAGTTGATTTCGGTATGTTCTTTTCCTTCAAAGGTAATCGGTACAAGTAATTTATGTGTAATGCTTGTTTGTACTGTCATTTTTATAATCCTATGTTTTCTCTATGATCTGCTAATTGATTGACGCCATTGAATCTCCTCACCATGTTGAGGGCGTCTATCTCAACAATTTCAACGTCCTTCTGGACATATTTAAAATACTGCAATGTAAATGTAGCCGTGGATGTAGCTTTGCTCCCCGGTTGCCATTCTGCCATTTCAAAGCCTTTGCATAGTCCTCTCATGGTAATGACAACACCTTCTGCTGGTGTGCCTTGCGCTTGCATTGAACTTCTCAATGAAATATCGACATCAGTGCGCCCCAACAGTGCCATCAACTCTGGAGAGCAATCAGAAATGGTCATGGTGAGAATGAGAGTTTCAAGACCAAGGTCAACTTCAATAGAGCTATCCATGCCTCCGCCACGATAACTTTCAACAACCAAGTTCAAATTTGGTAATGTTACGCTTTCACATTTTGCTTGATAGGGAATGCCGTCGACAAAAATGTTAAAATATTTCAAAACTCTTGGTAAAACGGGGATAGCCATTAAAAAATCTCCTCTAAATAATCATTCACAATGCGTGAACGGAATGTGATGTGTTCTGCTGGTGTTGTTGGTGTGAACTCAACATTGAAATAGACTCTGCCGCCTTCAATAGCGCTTGCTGTATTCAACTCTGGATCAGGCGTACAACGCCCACCAAGAATGGCGCCTTGTGCTTTTAAATCACGCAAATAGGCATTGACGCTTTCACTTACGTCATGCATGTAGGTTTTTTTGATATTGCGGTCGACAGCCCATAGATGCCCGCGCAAAATGGCATCATTGATCATATCTGCGGTTCTCACCACCGATAAGAAAGCAAATTTTGTATCGCTTGAAAGGGTGCGATTACCCCAAAGACGATAACCATTTTCGCGGATAATTGTTGTGATGTTTTGTTCGTTAAGAAGGTTGGCGCGGCTTGATCTGTCCCCAATGGAAAAATCAATGGGGCGCGCAGTTCCAATAATGCCATTGATCACTTTGTTTGAAGGGGAATGCCAAAAACCGTGTGTAAAATCAGTTTTAGCAATGACACCTGCAACTGCTGCACTTGCTGGCTGTTCTACAATTTTTCCATCACGATTCACCTTTACAAAAGGGTCAACGATAATGGCGCGCTTTGAATCAAAATCCTTTGCTGCGGCAAGGGATGCTTCATCTGTTGTGTTTGGTGCATCAAGCACCACAATAGCACGCAGACGCTCTGCAATGCCAATCAGTTCTGCTGCGACGGGGTTGGCAGTTGCACCAGTTCCATTCTCTTCAATATTCACACTGGAAGGGCGTTGATGTGTAAAGCCTGGCGCAATCAGAATGCGTGGTGTTTGTCCTACAATGGATTGTGCTCCAATGAAAGCATGAACACCTTCATAAGCACCATTTGCGTTTACACCACCCAGAATATTGGTGAGTGTTGCATTTTCATTGTCACCCTCGTTCACGCGCACGACAACAACAATAGCTCCCACTTGCTTGAAAATAAGATCAAGGGCATTGGGTAGGGTGCCTTGACGCTTGCCTGTTTTATCCAGTTTAGCAGCTTGTGAAAGAGAACCGGTAACCAAAACGGGTGTGTTAAGAGGAAAGGCTTGTTCATCAGCATCGGGCGCCGTGCCAACAATCCCGATAACGGCAGACTGAACCGCGCGAAGGGGGCGGGTGCCGTCGTCAACCTCGACAACTTCAACACTGTGTAGAAAACCTGTTGCCATACTTTATGCTCCTTTAAAATAGTGGCTAATGAAGTGAATGTGAAAAATGAGAGGTAAAAAGCCGCTTTTGAGAACGACTTGACAAAATATTCAAAATCGTTAGATTCATACAAAGGTGCTTGAAAAACACCTTAAAACAACAAGCGGATTGGTTACCGAAATAATCAGTCTTCTGTACATTAAAGACTTTGACTCATTATATGCTACACGCATATAATAGCTTTGTCGGGTGTGGTTACGCTATACAATACCCTTTCGGGGGAAAGGCATAACGACGGGCTTGTTGCCGTGTTTTTCAGCACCCGGCATTTTTATAAAAAATGTCAATGAAAAACGTCTAACAACAAGGAGTTCTCATGAACACTCTTATTAAAATTACAGAACAAATCATTGGACAAGAAACTGTTCAAACTGTTAACGCACGCGAGTTGCATACGTTTTTAAAAGTTAATATACGCTTCAACGATTGGATTTCACGACGGATTGAAGAATATTCTTTTCAAGAAAATCAGGACTTTGTGAGTTTTACTCAAAAAAGAGTAAAACCTAATACCTTTCAGGAAAATCAAGGCGTTGTGAGTTTTACTAAAAATTTAGTAAAACCTAAAGGCGGTCGTCCAAGTACAGAATATCACCTCACCTTAGACATGGCGAAAGAGCTCTCAATGGTGGAACGTAACGAGAAAGGACGTCAAGCACGTCGTTACTTTATTGAGTGTGAAAAGAAACTAAAAAGCCAATCTGTTGATTATAATAATGATACACGCTTTGATTTGCCAAGTTATTGGGAAGGTATGAAACCTGGTGAAAAAGTTTTGTATCTTTTAGGTCCAATTCATATGCGTCTTCTTGATGCTTTTAGAGTCGATGAAGAAAATAGAAAATATAAAGCTCTCATTAAAGAAGCAAAAAAGGTCTTAGCAAAATCTGTTGTGAAAGCTGCTTAACTTTAAAACAGCAAATCATAAGGATTTTGGTTCATTCGCATTTCAAATGCGAGTGAATAGCAAAGGGTTTTAGCAAACCCGATTGCAAAAGTAGCTTAGACCTACAACATAATTTTATCTCCTCGTTTCAAAAGCGGGGAGGTGGTTAATGCCGTAAAATATCTTTACATAATACGTATTATACGTATAATATGTATGATACATTAAAGATAGGATGTGCATATGAAAAAATATAGTTTTACAGATGTAAACCGCGGGGCAGGCGATATTTTAGATGAGGCTATGTCTAAACCTGTAGCTTTAACAAAGCGAGGTCGTGAGAAAATCATTATGCTTCCTGTTGATTTATATCATGAATTAATAAAAGCGCGTTCTCGTATACAATCTTTTGTTTATGCAGATGCACCGCAAAATATATTAGACGACTTAGATCGTGGTTTAGATGATATTTTAAATGGCGACGAACATGTTTAAAGCAGGGGATGTTGTTCAATATTATTATTTATCCAGTATTTCATAAAACATCGTCTCTTCAAAGTGAGGAAGAGATCAAACAGCGTGAAGTGTTGGAACTTTGCTAACATTTGTTTCGCGTTCAGCATGCCACGCATCATAATTGGCTTGCATACGTAACCATATAGCAGCTCCATCACCAAACATTTTGCCAAGACAAGCGGAAACAGCAGGAGAAACAGGCTTTTTTGCGTTCAGAATATCGTAGAGATGTTGGCGTGATATACCAAGCATCTGCGCAATTTCTGATTTTGTTTTGCCTGTTTCAGGAATAATTTCTGCTAAAACTTCTCCCGGATGAGTAGGACAACGGTTTTTATCTCTTTGTGCAGGAATGTCATTCATAACTGTATCCTTAGTGATATTGTTCAAGATCAACACGGTAAGCATTACATGAGTAAAATTCAAAGGTAATACACCATGGTCCGTTAACGTGGACAGTGTAACGCGTGGGTGAATATCCAATCAAAGAATGAAAGTTGAATCCTGGAAGATTCATATCTTCTGGTCTTTCAGAAATATCTAAACGATCAAGACGAACCATGATACGTTTTACAAGTTTCTTATCAATCTTGGATGAATTTCCCGTTTTGAATAATTCTGCCAATGTTTTGCTTTTAAACGTTTTAATCATTCTTTTATATAGCGTAAAATACTGCTAATGTCAACAAATAGCTTACATTATAAGTGCTAAAATGGAAAAAACAGTAACATTCCATTAGAAAGCCTTATCGTCTAGACTTGTTTTTCTTTTCTCCACCTCATGCGTAAAGAGAAGGATAGGCGCATGGAAGGGATAAGTTTGCACGTTAACATCAAGGATTTTACGACCATACCAACGGCTGTCTGATCAAATATTGCTAAAAACTTAGATCCCTTGCCATTCTTAATAAAGTGAATACGAAGTTTAAATTCTATTGTCATCTTGCTCTCCAAATCAATGAAGAGACCATAACAATCATCTACACTCTCTCATAAGACTGACACTGTCAGTCAAAAATGGTTTTAAAGAAAGAAAATCATACAAGCCTTATCGCCTAGAATTAATCAACTTTCTCTTGCTGTTCTTTTACAGGCTCTACGGGTGCGTCTATTTCTGCCATTTTAGTAGATGAGAGCTGTTTTGTGTTTTCATCAACAATAGGAGGAGAGAAGACTCCGTCCTTATAAGTCCAGCCGATCTGCGCTTCACTTGAAGGGATAGCTTCACCATCAAGGGCGTGAATATAATCTTCTGATGCTACGATAATATTTGTTACCACACCATTTTCAACAACTGCATATTCCATGAAGTGCTCCTATATAAAAAATATCAACAACACTGCTCCATTACCGCCATTTCCTCCTTTACCAACACCACCATCTTCTCCTGGGAAATAACCACCACCACCACCTCCTCCTTGTCCACTGCCTTTGCAGCCTTTACCACCTCTGCCACCTTTATGGCTCTCTCCGCCATAACCGCCGTTACCATTATTAGCACCAGCACCCCCACCGCCGCCGCCGCCAAAAAAAGAATTTCCACCATGACCACTACCACCGTTGCCGCCATTCCCACCAGCGTAAATAAAAGAACTACCTCTATAACCATTAGAACTAGCATCGCCCCCAAAACTACCATTGAAACTTGATACGCCGCCGCTGCCACCACCACCTCCTCCTGCCCCCCCATATGCTGTAATAATTCCTTCAATGCGTGTATAACCACCAACACCTCCACCGCCTCCCGGAGAAGCGCCTCGTCCACCTCGACCAATTTCAATAATTTTTGCGGATTTTAACTGTGAAGCTTTAATTTTAACATACACACTTTGGCCTCCACTGCCGCCGCCGCCACCGTAGCTGGATTTACCTTTGGCCCCATCTCCCCCACCTCCGCCACCACCCCATGCCCATATTTCGATTCCTGTGTTATCGGTCATACCTTCAGGCCATGGAATGGCCCCACTTTCTGTCATGAGGATTTCAAGGGGGGACGTCGCTTTTCTTAATTTCGTGATTTCATCACGTATTTCTTGAAGAGCAACAAGAGCTTCATTTTTGCTATAAACTTCCGCACCATCAACTTTAAGAGGTCCCTTCAACATGCTTCCGGTTGTGCTTAGACTGCTAACGACTTTGTTGTTATGGATAAGGTTAAACGACGAATTACCCAACAGCTCTAAACTACCACTCATAGTGACTTTGCTGGTAAATTTATTATAATTCTGCCATTCATTGGCTTGTTTTAGGCGACCATAGGCTGTGAGATCTTCGTTAATCTTGGCTCTAAAATCGTCAAGCCCCACAATATCTTCGGTTTTATGCTGGTGCGTTCCTAAAAGTGATATCGCACTGCCAAAGGTAAAGTGATTGTTGCTTGATTTATAGAGAACATAATTATTGGCGGCATCTTGTGCACCCTCGATATCGCTTAAATCAGCAAATGAGAAGGTTTTATCCGCTGCCATCTTGGACTTCAGGGCTGCTTCAAGATCTGTGACATCACTTATGCTATGCGTGTGTTTTGAAGGCGCTTTTTCGTCTACCTTTTCCTCAATATCAACAATGGCTTGATCAATTTTGGTCAAGTTTTCCCGCAAGATTGGGAATTCAGAACTGATAAAGCGTCCTTCTTTAGGCAATTCCATGTCGAGTTTTTTGGTTTTGGTCATCTCTCATTCTCCCATCACAATATGCCGGCGCCAAAATCACTCACCATTGACCGCGCTGCTGGTCCACCGGTAAGCATGAGTTTCAAGCGTGCTTGTTTGGCTGTCTTATCGCTGCTCACAAATTTGCGCTCTGTCCAAAGCGGCTCGGCAAGTTGCTCTGTTTCCTCTAATGTGAGAGGAACAAAAGCACCATCATCCAGTTGCATCTCCAGTGAAAAGGTTGCACCGCCCGGTAAAAATGTTTTGATATAGCTCGTTAACCTTGCCTTTTCCCCAAAGGTAAAAGCACGGGTGACATAAGTAGCTTCCTTATGAATCTTCCCCGCGATCAATTGAACAGGCGCAAACAAGACGGGTGAGAGCTTCTCTGTGCCTTTGAGAATGGCGCGAAGCTTTACCTTTTCACTGATATATTCGGTAAGGCTTAGCAATTGAAAGGGAAGCAGTTGATAAACCGTGCCATTGTTTCGTTCAATTTCAAAGATGACAGAACAATCGCTTGAAGGCAATTCAATGGCTGCGCGTATTTGTAAATCAGAGCAGTCAACAAGATCAAATGTGCCAAGATCAATGGTTTTTTCTGTTTGTGTGTAACGGGCTGCCAAGACGCGAAAGGCTAAAGCCTCATCTTGATGAGCGGTCCAGCTTTGTGCGTTAACTGAAGAAAAGCGTGGACCGGTCACGTAAGGGTGGCTTGAGACGTATCTCTGGTGTTCTGCATCAAAATCCCCAAGCTTTGCTAAAGAGACGGAATGGTCAGCATCATCTGTCTTGATAACGAAAGCCGTTAAGCGGTCATCCATCACAAGGAGTGGTACATCATAGCGTGCCTCTGCCCACCCTAGCTTTGCGCCCTTCATAGAATAAAAGCTTTGTGCTTGAATATCGGCGGTCGGATAGCCATTTTCTGTGGTGACCAAATCAATCACCAGATCATGGTTTTGATTACCGATTTTGCAAAGATGAAAGTCAATTCCTGTGATTTGCCGTGTTTCATCCGGTGTAAAAACTTGCGCTTGTGGGTCGACTTGTGTCCATATCTTCACCGTTGTGGTGCGCCGCATCACTTTCACATCAATCACACCTTGACCGGTAAAAAGCCCCGTTGCAATTGTTCCACCTTTCCCCCGTGCCACAACATTTTTTGTGCCAGCCGTAATGTTTTGTGGAATCTTAAAAGTGCCCTCAAGGGTGCCCTTGCTATCGGCAACAAGGCGGCTTGCTGGCAAGACATTCACACCATCAAAGGTAAGACTTTCCAAGATTTCTCTACTGCCAAGACCTTCAATTTTGAAGTGAAGGGTAATTTGTCTCAAAAAATCGATTTGCTCTTGAGTCTCATTGATGAGATCATCACGCATTTCTGTGTTACGGATAGTTCTGCCACGGTTCCTGCCCATGATGATCTGATTGGTGATACCCGAGAGCCAATCGGTGCGCTGTTCGTGCCAAAAGTCTGTCGCGGGTTCAAGGGTTACTGTACCAGGCAGGGGTGCAAAATTTTGATAGGGGTTGATTTTTTCGCAAGCCGTTGTCAACTCTTGCGCAATGATCACTTCATTTGTCCAGTCAAGGGTGACGGGCGTTTTCAAAGGAGCAGTGTAAAAGGTTGGGTCAATAGCAAGCTGCAAAATGCCGTTGCCAACTGCGCCGGTTTGTTGAAAGCCTTCATCTCTGTAACGATCATCAAGAAAGGGATCAGCAAACATGCCTTTTTTGGCAACAGGCTCTTTAGAGTCCACATTGCTTTTAATGCGCTCTAACTGCATCAACCGGTCAAGGGAGAGCACCCGTTGAAAATAACGCCACATCTCATCATAGGGGGCAACCCGTGTGCCATCATTAACCACAACCGGCGTTTCAAGCCAATTGTTGGTGATCGTTGCAAGGGACAACACATCATCAGGGACACTGGGTGCCATAGGGTGATCTGATGAAATGCCTTTGATGTAAACCACATTGCCCCCTGTGTTGAATCCGATACGGTCAATGCGGGGCAATTTGTAAGTGTAACTGACGATAATATCACCACCTTGCGCCCCCCCTGAGACGGTGATTTCCTTTGCCGTTACTTTCTCAGCCGTGATTTTTGCGCGGTAACGGTAAGTCACCTTATAGCTGCTCCCCGGTAAAGGTTCGTCTCCCACGGGTGCCCAATCAATGGTGTCTCCGGTTTTTTTAAAATCTGTGCCTTCTTTAAATTCCTTGCTTCCTTGAACGACTTTGATAAACGCGGTGATGCTTTTATCGGGAACACCATCACGCCCTGCGGCAACTGCACCACGGGTGACGTTAACGGTTTTTTCTTTTGTCAATAAAAGAGACTGAATATCGGCAATAGGAAAATAATAGGGTTTAAAGGTAAAGCTTGTTTTCCCTTTTGGAGGCGCAAAAATATGCGTTTCGCTTGGAACAACGCTTGTCGAAAAATCCTCCACCTCTTCATGGCGCAAGGCGGCTAAGCGCTTGCGTTTAAAGCCATTGATATTGGCTTCTCCTTCTTGAATACTAAAGACTTGGCAACCGTTGTTTTGTCCTAAAGCGCTTACACGGCAGCCACTCACGATATAATGCCCATGGGCACGGTCATATGTCGCAATGGCTTGCATGGCGGGTTCAAGCAGTGATGGGGATTTTTGATCAATCAGAACACCATCTTGTAAAATATAAACGGGAAAGAAAGTGCCACTTTGCGCATCCTCTTTGAGTGCCCAAACAAGCTTTGCTGTTTCGCGTGCGGCACCAGGCTCTCCTTCTGCCAAGGTGCCAGGGACTTGCCCCAACAGCTCTGGATCATCCTCATATGTCACCCATTTTTTTTGTAGCTTCACACCAATTTCCAAGCGTCCAATCATGGCAACATTGTTGAGTACAGCTTCAGAGACCGGAAAGATATCACCGGCAATATAAATCTTGCCATCCGTTAACGTTACGGTCCTTGTCTCTTTGTTGACAAAAGCATCAGCCCGTTCAACACGGTCTCCTTCTTGTGCAACAAGGCGCCCCAAACGGTCATGCCGTCCCCTTATAATGGTTTGAACTTCATTCAGTTCACCACTTTGAATAAAGGGACGCGTGCCATAAAAGACAACGCTTTGTTGTTCCTCTTTGCCGCGAGATCTGTCAATTGCAAACGGTAGACCACTTTCATGCTTCATGTTAAAACCTCAATAAAATCTTGAATTGTTCGCGAACATCGGCACGCAAAGGAATATTAATGGGCGTTTTGAGTATCTCGACACCACCACTTAGTTCATCAAGCTCCAACCAAAGCTTGCCAACCGCTATGTTTTCTGCGGGGGTAGCATGAACGAGAATGGAAACAAATGCTGCTTGTTTGCCGTCAACATCGCGAAAGTCTGTTCGTGCTGCCAGAAACAACAAGGTGCCTGTTGGGGAAGGGTTAAATCTGTTACCACAATGGCTGTACACACCATCCAAAGCCTGTTCGACAGGCGCTACAGCATAGCATCTGCGAGTGCCAATCACGGCATTTTGGGTGTCTCTTAACACGAGATAAAGCGTGCGGCCATGAAACCATTCTGCCATGAGCATATCGCGTTCATGTTTTTTGACCGAACACCACGGAAAATTTGCCATGTCCCATGGGTAATCAATCTGTTCCCAGCTTAATTCCTCATCCCCATCATCTATCCAATTGCCAATAAGCTTGCCTTCTTCTCTTGTGAGAACGTGCTCTATCTCTGTCGTGCGTCCAAAGGAAAACAAAGTGTTCCCAGCTGTTAAGCGCACACCGCTCTCATACTCCAACATGCTGTCATCAAGGCGTGACATATTGCATTCAACAGCTTGCACATCATAACCATAGGTCCCTCGACGAAAATCAGAGCGCAAACTTTTGGAAAGATCTGTGATTGCTTCAATGGCTTCAAGGCTTTTGCGTTCAGGGAGGCTGTCAAAGTAAAGTTGAAAGGAATTCCACCATATCCGCCCCGTCCAGGCGGGTTGAAAGCGTGCCGAAATCTCTAGCCATTCAAGCCCCATCTCTATTGCCGCAAGGGAGCCACGTATCCGCTGCCATGCAAGACCCTGATCAATTAAATCATAAAGGTTAGAGAAATAAGGGGTTAATTCTTGTAAGCCATATTCGTCTATTAAAAAGGGCAACCAAGAAGGCGGACGCGTGATAAATTTCGCGCGAAGTATTTCTTCGAGTGCCGTTTTAACGTGAGGGTCAAAAGCCATTGCTTCTGCAAAACAGCGTTCAAATAAGCTCGAATTCGGTGGCAAAAGTGAGGAAAGCATCAATAAGCACGCCCCCGTTCAGACAAAACAATATCCCCTAGTGCGACCGCTTCATCAGGTGCGACCAAAATATCCTCACAAGGTTGCGTTATGTTTACATGGTGAACGCCCTCAACCATCAAGCGGCTTAGTATCCAACTTAAAGACAAATCACGCCCAAGCCTTTGCGCACGCGCCCATTCTGCTCTTAAATTCTGCTCCGCTCTTTCCAAAACAAAGGAGCCTTCATCCGGTAACAACCAAAAATCAGCAGAAACATTGATCATTCGTTGTACCGCGCTTTTCACAAAGATGTGGTCATTGGTCATTTTAACATGGGGGGCATCAAGGGCTGCTTGCACCTTTGCAATTAAAGTCTCATCAGCCACCCCTGAAGGGGCGTCACTAAAAAGCGCAACATGAATAAGCGGGCTTTTACCCTCACGATAAACAAAAGCATCTTTGACATGGATATCGCTTGAGAGGGCAAAATATTGGTAACGTGGTGCTGTGCCACCTGTGGAATGTCCTTGTCTATTCAAGCGAATGCGGCGGCGCAAACGCTCATCATCTTCATCCAAAAGGCGCGTAACCCCATGAAAATCCCCCAAATGATCTAAACTTGTTCCACGCGCAAATGTGAGTAAATTATCCCGCGCCACTTCATTAATTCGCTGGCGCAAGAGCAACTCTTCATAAGCCGCCGCTTGCAATTGAATGACCACCGGATCATAAGCCGTCTTTTCCACATTATAAGGAATATGATGCGCCGCAAAAAGCTCAGTCAAACGCGTGATCTTTTGCTCTAAAATTGCTTCAACAGAAAGCTCTTCAATAATTTGTGGCAAAGGGAGTTGTGGAGGGGGAATTTGTGGGAGGGGTAAAGGTTCAAGCTCTGTCATCACCAACCTCTAAATTGATGCTCATTGGCTCTTTGTGTGACCAATCCCCCAAATGCCCATCGGGATAAAAAACACCCGTTAAAACAAAATGGAATGTGCCTTCACGCGTTGCTTTTGTCAGATCAATCCTCTGCAACGAAAACCCAGGCTCTCCACACTCTGGATCATCGAGCGCTTCAACAATTGCTTGATAAAGCTGCATCATCGTCGCAGGATCAGCATTGGCATCTTGGAATGCTCCAACATCACACCCATAATGACGACGCAAAACCCGTGTCCCAATCCTTGTCGTCAGACATTTACGGAGTGACTGTTGGCAATGTGCCCAACCATATAAGAGAGAGCCATCCTTTTCGCTTATCCCACACCGCATGCTTTAAGCCCCTTTGCTTGTCTTTGTGGTCGAAACAGTTGGGGGCGCAGAAACAACAGGGGCTGGTTTTTCAGCAATCTGTCCAAGCAGCAACGGATATTTAGCCGCTTCCTCACTTAAACAAATTTCTTCACCTTTGCCCGGTGAACGCTTGCCTGCAACAAAATCGGCATTGGTTAAAATAACATAAGTGTTCTCACGCATGATAAACTCCTTTAAAGGGGGTAAGAGGTTGTGGAGGGACCCATTTTGACCCCACCGTGTTTGTGGCTTGCGCCAACAGATTTTTGATTATGCTGCAAATCTTCTGCTTGAATATGCACACTGCCCGTTAATTCAACACGGGTTGATTGATGAGAAAGCACCAAACCTTTTTCACTCAAATGAATTTTGTTTTCCCCATGGGAGAGAATGAGCTCATCCTTCGTGATACGCAAAGCGCCACCCGCATAACACAGAGCAAGCTCTTGCGGCGAGCGTGCGGGATTAGGCGCATCCTCACTATAACTATCGCGCACCACCAGAGAGGCAGAACCAATTTCGCCATGGGGATTTAACAACCGCACTGGGTCACCAACATGGAGGGGCATATTGCTTGAGAGAGTGCCAGAAGCTTCTTGCGCTTGTAGCCAAGGCGATAAAACCGCTTGTCCATTGGAACCCTGTTCGGAAAGTTTCACCCGCACCCTATGTCCATCAACTTCTGCAACCCGCCCAATCATGTGCTGGTTGGCAAGACAGCGTTCAAGCGCATCAAGACGCTTCATTATTTGCCGCAAGGTATCACTCAAAAGATGCGCATCATTCATGGCAACACCTCATCATCACATGAAATCAAACCACTTTTGAGTTGTCCTTCATCACAAAAAATATCCTGTCCCAACTGATGCAAATCTTGGTGCCATTCCACCACGCTTATCGATACACCACGCTGCTTAATCGCCGCAGAGATAATCGGTTCAATTTGCACCTCACGCGGGGCACTCAAATGCGTTAGCCCCCACAATTGCCCGCTATGACAAAGCACCGCAATGGCTTCTGCTAAAAGCCAACTGGAAACATCACGCTCTTTACCTGTGGTGATAATAAAAGCCCCTAAATGAAGATCCGCACTCATGTGTCCAGAAGCAACAGAATTGAAACGGCTTTCTAATACCGCAACCCGTATTGCTGGAGCCACCAGCATCTGTGTTTCAAGTTCTTCTAAGTTAAAGCGCCCAAATTGACAGCCGCAATCGCGCACATCTGGCAAAGCGCCTTTAAGGCTTCTTATTACCGCTTCACGAAACTGATTAATGCGCCCTGCTTGTGTGATCGTTTGACTCATGAAAAGACCCTTTCCAGCCAATCTTCTGCCGCTTTGACAATTTCCACTTTATTGTGCTCTGAAAGCCCCAAATAAGGGCGTGCGGGCATGGTCACTTGATGCACACAAACAAAGCGGTGTGCATTGCCGCTTTTAAGAAAAAAGCGCAGTGTCTTGCCATTTTTCGGGCGAATAACCCCACCCAATTGATGAATCCGCGCATAAACCAACCCAGAGCCCACAATCACCTGTTCTGGTGAAGCTTTCATATCAATGGAGCGTGAAAGCGCCCCACTGGAATAAAGAATGGAGGTGCGAGCATGATTGTTTTTCCACTTCTCTCCTTGGGCAGACGTTTTTTCGCTTTGAATCCGCCGCCTTGTGCTTTCTTGGATGAGACGACCAACCCCTTGTGCCAAAGTCCCCATCGAGCTATCAGCTCCCTTTTGCAAAAAGGATAAAGCCGCTTCAAGCCCTGTCTCTTTAATCTCAATATGGGTTGCAACAGACATGTTACCTTCCCATCAAACGCGGCTTAGCATGGAAGAAAGCCCCATCACGCACGGGACCATCTTCGCTCATAATTTTAGGCTCATCTATGCCTAAACCCGCTTTGCCTTCCGCAATGCGTTTCAAGAGTTCAACCGCCTGTTTGTAACGATCTTCAATAGTCGTGGTCAGTGCCGTATGGCGTATGGCTAAATTATAAACAGCAATATTGACACAGATCATACCCAAAGCCGCCGGCTGTCCAGCAATGGGGACGCAGTAGCGATGAGACAAATGCACATCAATCTCACCGCTTGCCTGTTCGAGCGCGCGGGCAATGGCTTGCTCTGAAAAAACTGGATCAGAATTCTCATCCATCCCACATAAGTCATCCAAGAAGTCATCACCCCAGAGCTCTTCAATCAATGTTTTGCTTGCATAAGCCATATTTCAAAGTTTCCCTTAGACAACTTCTTGCAATAAAACGCCGGCATCTTTTGCTGCCACCAATTCGCACACACGTTCCCCCACACGCACCCGTTTACCGCCTGATAAGCCGATATCTGGATCAATGATCACTCCAGACAAACGCTCACCCAATTGAGCGCTAAAGCCCCAACTGATGACCGATCCATCCGCCTGTTGTTTGGTGGGATCAATATAAAGCAGTGCAATCTTATTGCCCCAAACGCGTGCCAATTGTGCCGAACGCCCTTTGCGTGCCAAATTCACTTGCGATTCACCAATGAGTAAACGATCGGGGTGTATTTCCATCAGATCAGCAAATTGCGCCTTGGTGACAAAACCATCAGCAGTACCACCCCCTTTAACGGCTTTAATGATTTTGGGATGACGTTTGAGTTTTGACCAAACAACTTTACCCATCACAATGGTGTTGGGCGTATAGACGAGACTTTTATCCATCGCTTCATCTAAAGTGGCATAAGGGTCAGATTTTTCATAATCACTGAATTTATTCTCACCCTTAAGAGTAATCACCCGCTCTGGTGCGTAATTTTCACTTCTTTGTACAAGAGCTGCAACACGCACTTCACGCCCCAATTCTAGCAAATTGGCAAGTCCCTCTACAGCTGTCTTTTCGGGGTTATAACGAGAGCGTCGCTCCGCCCGTGCGCGTGCCGCTGCTTCAATATCTGAATTGGGGATGAGATCATCCAATCCGTAATCTTTGACACTGGCTTCCCGTTCAAAGGCAGAAAATTCCACCACATTCGGGCGCCCTTTTCGCCCAACCTCAAGTTCAGGCACGGTAAAATTTTCCGCTAAAGGAAATTCACTATATTTAAACACCTCACTTAAAACACAAACGCGTGGCAAAACTTTATCGCCAATAAGAGAACCTGCTGGATTGCGATAACCAATAGCAATAGCAGTAAGTGTTGGATCAATGGGAAAAGGTCTGTTCATTTTAAGCCTCGATTAATTAATTTTAAAAGAAATAATATCACCAGCAGAGCCATCACTCATGGCAATACCAATGGTGCGATCTGCTGCTTCTGCCCTTATGGCGTGCCCCTTTGGGTCAGAGGTCAAAAAATCACCAAAGGAAACATTGCCTCCACAAACCACTTCGCTCCAACCACATTGGCCAACATCAATCATCTCACCAGCCTTGGCTTCACAAGACCCAGCGGTCCCTAATAATTTATCACCCTTACCAGAAGCCGTTGCCACCATTCCCTCAGTGCGGGCTGCAACAATGCAATAAGGTGAGATCACATCTCCAGCGCGAAAAGATTTAATCAAAATCATCGTACTCATGATTGGCGCTCCTTTTGCTCGCTAATATACTCAACCGCTTGGCTAATGGTGATGTCGAAGCCTTTTTTCTTCTGCTCTTCCTGATAATGACGTGCCGCAAGGGCAACCTCTTCTGGAGCAAGCTTTGGTTCTTGTGCTAAGGCACACACTTCTAGAGGGATTGTTGAGGCAAGCGCCGGCAACTTCTCGACCAAACTTTTAAAATGCTCCATCCCCCCTTCAAGGCTACAGAGCGCACGATATTCCTCGCGCGCAGCCGGCAAAATCTTGCCCTCTTCAATTGTCTTGTCTAAAAGACTCTCAATGGCACTGTTTTTTTGCTCTTCTTGCAAAAGCGCTAAATCTTCTCGCGCTTTTGTTAATTGGGCATTTAATTCCACGCGTTCCTTTTCGCGCGCTTTAAGCGTTGCTAAAACCTCATCCGCTTTAGCATCTTCTGCCAGCGATAGTGCACTGGCAATGGCTGTCAAATCCATCATTTTCTCCGTCAAAGTTATAGGGGAAGGCTGTTCACGGCTTAAAGCCGTCATGACAAGGGCTGGACGGTTCACCAAACCAGCACCTGCTAAATGCAAAATTTCACCTTTCTTGGAATGGCGAAACTCAGGCGAAAGATAGCGATATTCTCGGGCAATAATTTTTTTGGTAGCCATATCGGTCCATTTAACACGCCCCCAAATCGCACCATCCCGCTCTGCTAATTCTTCAATCCAGCCACTGGCAGGTGCTTCTAAACCATTTCTCGCACGGTGATGTTGCCCATGCTCATAATCAATCACAAGCGGTCCTTTATTGGCTGCAAAGGCTTTTAAAATCGTTTGCGGGTTATAATGCCATTGTCGTCCATCACGTGCCTTCACATGAGGCGCTTTGGGCAAAAGCTCTACCCATTCAGGCGCTTGGCTAACGGTGGCGTCTTCACATGAAATGTCTTGGCATAAAACGTCTGGGCAAAGATCTATTAACGCAGCATGAAATGTCCCATCATAAAATGTTTCTGCATCCCCATCTTTTTGATCTTCGTGAAATTCCTGTTCCATACATTGCCTATTGCTTTACAATTGTCATTGGCAATACAATGCATGAAACTTACTCCCGCTATAAGTCTGACACTGTCAGTCAAAAGAGCATTTCTCAAAAAAGCACCCTTTTCCCTATTCTTCTCCTTGTGAAAGAAACCCCCGTGCTAAACCATCCCATAAAATCGTTTTCAAAGGCACTTCAAAGGCGATAGAGTGCCGTTGTAAAGTGAGAGGTACAATTTATCATCTTATACAAAAAAAGCCTCTCTCAAGCCGTTTTTTTAAAGATTGCTTTTTGGCTTAAAAACATTATATCATTGAATGTAAGGTGTGAGCCAGTTTTGCCAGGACGGTTTTACCGGATCTGCGAGGAGTTGACCGCCCTCCACGCCTTCTCTTTTCTCACGCATCGACTCTCTTCACAAAAGCCAACATGGTTTTTCTCAAGTCGTTTTTTAAAGATTGCTTTTAAACTTTTAAACTGTTACTTCTATCCACGAGGCGTGAGCCAGTTATACCAGGACGGTTTTACCGGATCTGCGAGGAGTTGACCGCCCTCCACGCCTTCTCATTTTCCTCGCCTCTTTTCCGTTAAGAACACAAGACTTTCTTCCTGTTGTTTTCTTTACAACAACCTCTCGCTCTTTTTTTCAGCCGCATCCAATAAGCGTCCAATTTCTCTAGAGCTTTTTTTATGCATGGAGGTCAACCACCATTCTTGTTTGCTTGCCACAAATTTAACCGCTAAACGCCACCATACCCCATCATTTTCACCCAAAAACACAACGCTCGGTACACCTTTTCGTCTGATAACGCCATGGGGGCGGATGAGTGTTTGAATAGCGCCTCGAAAATCATCCAAGTGAAGAGAACGCGCTTGATGCTCTAACAAAATATGTTTCACACTGTCTGAGGATAAGCGAATAAGAGAATTTTCCGCTGCAAAAACATCACCCACCTTTTGTGGTATAGGTGCAATGGGTATAAACCCGCGAGGCATACGTCCTTCAAACATGGCTTCCAAAAGCGGCGAACCCACAATATCTTCAATGGCAATACGCTTGTCATTGTCCTCCATTACAGAGACTTTATCACTCAAAAATCGGCTTAAATTTTGCGCACGATGTTTCCCAGGGTTCAAATGCCAACCAGGATCAATCCCCTTTGGTATCTTCTCTACTTTCCCCGTCCGTTTATTGTGCCAAACCTGCTTTTCAACATGAAGTAGCTCTGCCCCCTCTTCATAGCCTAAATTGTCCGCCTCATAGCGGCTTACTTGTCGCACACTGCATTTACACCGCCAACCATTGGGTGGATAAAGCCAATCCCAAACCGGATCATCAACGGGTGCGGTAAACCCCACCCAACTTTCATGTTCTAAACGCTTATGTTCTGAACTCGACAAAGCATAGGTGAGATAGGGCAAAAATTCTTTATTATTTTGTGTGCGCTCCCATTCCCCTGCCGCATGGGCACTCATGGTATTAGCCCAATAGACCGTTTCTAAACGCCGTGGGCTGCCCAATTGCACCACGCTCTTTTCACCCGTTTTCGGGTCAATGCTGGTCTTTTTACCCCACCAACCCTTTTCCTGTAAAATCGGCATCAAATTTTTTTGAAACTCTTGGAAAGGAACTTGATGTTTTATGGCTTCTCCAACCGCTCGCTTAAAATCATCCAAAATGTCATAGCCCACCGATTTTGCTACCGTAAAGGAAAAAGCATGTTCTTCTGGTGCTATATCCCGCCAATCAAAGCTTGGAACAAGTGCCTTGGCTTCAAAATAACGGGTGACCTCTTTAGGGGCGGTTTTAAAAAGTTCCTCATCCATGATACCCAAGCCCACGTGCAATCATTTGCACCTTTGCCAAACGTGCGGCTAATGCGTGATGATCCATCTCGCCCAACAATTCATCTAAGCCTTTGAGGATATCCTCATAACTTTTTGCTTCTCTCACAAGCTTTTTAAAAGGCTCTAAAAGGGGTTCTAAATCCTCTTCCCAGTCACTTAAAGCTTCTTCAGAAAGTCGGTCCAATTCGTCGTGATATTTCCCACCATGCTTTTTTTCACCCTTGCTCTCTCTTGTCACAGAAACATCAAAAGCACCCCCACAATCAGCACAAACATGAGCCTTTTGTTTACCCTCACCATCCTCTTGTCCCCTCTCATCATCAAGCGCATTATCAGGAGCCTTTAAAACATCTTCTTCTTTTGTTGGTTGCGAAAAGCCAATCTTATTGCGCACTTCTTGCGCCCCAACACGCAAACCTAAAGGCACGAGTTTTTCCAGCGCATCACTAATCGCTTTAATATCTTCATTTTCCGAAATCGGCCAATAGACAAGGGGGGTGCGCTCTTGGCGCCCAAAATTAATCTCAACAAAAGGTACAATCAAATCACGATTGGCCGTCAATGCCAATTGCCGTGCATCAGCTCTGGCAATATCATGGCGCACATTTTCATGAATGCGCGCTTGCGAAAAGGACGCACCATCATCCGTCGTCATCGTTTGTCCCAACACACCCTTTGAAATCTGCCGATCTAAATATTCGGCTTTTGCGGCAAAAACCGCATTGCCACTGCCTCCCGCTGCTTCAATAAATTCAATCTCCATCTCTTTGGGAATGATCGCTGCCGCATCACTGGATAAATCACGCACCGCTTGAATGAGAACCCGCCGTTCCTCATGAGAAGAGCTCGCACCATATTTGCCCACGCGCAACGGCATGCCGTAAACTTCTAAAAATGCCATCCAATCTTTTAAGGTATAAGACTTGAAGAGAAATGCCCAAGCTGCAAGGCGTGCAAGCCCCGTGCGGATAGGTAAACCACTTTTTAACTTTGGGCGATGAATGGAAAATTTATAAGCAGGCAACTCAATACCATAATGAGACCCCTCTTCTTTTAAACGCAAATGAAAACCATCCCGCCGGTCTAATTGAAAAAACCGCTGGTCACGCCATTTCCAAGCAACCGGCCACCACTCTTTGGCACTCTTGTCCCATAAGGTTTCAACAATCGCATAGCCTTTTCCCAAAGCATCTAACAAATCCGTCACATAATCATCAACAAAAGTAGGTGCACTAATCACTTCTCGAACAGCATCCGCTATCTTTTTGTCCTGTGCACTGTTGCTTGCTGCAATCACTCCAGGCTCCACCCCTGTGAGAGCATTTTTACGCATGCCAAGCACAGCACGATAATGCAAATCACGCTCTTCCATATCATCGGCAAGTTGGAAAAACTGCTCTGGATGACCCCGTGCTGCCTGTTGTAAAATATCAGCAAGTTGCGCAGGGGTGAGACCACTGACAATGGTTTGTGACCACACATCACGAACACCATTAATGGTAGGGCTTGCGACTTCTCTCTCCAACCCTTTGATATTAAGCGCCCTGCCCCACTGATCTAAAAGTTTTACCATCTCATCATCCCATCAATAAATCTTTGATCGCATTGTTGAAAAAAAAGGCGTTGAAAAGAGTGAGCTTTCATCAAAACGATAAGCCTCTCTCACAGGTGTATAATCATAAATTTCAGGCGTCTGGCGGCTGGCAAAATAAGCCAAAGCGCAAGCAATCGCGCTATCACCATGACGCATAAAACCATCACTGCCTTTAAAACGATGATTGTCTGGAATTTTCACAATGCCATTGACATAAGCAAGCGCTTGATGATCGGCAACAATGTCACTATCACGCGGCAAAACAATGGACCCATCCCCAAAAGCTTCCAAATAAGCCGGCATTTCTTTGCCATACCAACTTTGCGACAATTGCACTTCCCTCACACAAGCCCCATAACGCTGTGCTGCTTTTTCCGCTAAATAAGCCCCATTGCCCCGTGCATCCAAAGCGCCCCCCAACAAACGCGGCAAGCCATTCACCACATAAAATAAAATCTCTCTTTGTTGATCAAACGGCGTATTGCGCAATTCCACCATAAACCGGACACGGCGCACCAGATCTTGCCCAATTTCCATCACCACAATGGATGTCGTATCGCCACTGCGCGCAAAATCAACGCCAAAAACATGTTGGCGCCGTCGGTCAAGCTCAATATGAAGAGGTTTTAAGCGCCCCTCACACCAATTAAAAGCAGCTTGACTTCGTTGATAATCCGATTGATTTTTAAAATTATCCACACAAGCAAAACGCAACACCGCAATATCAGGCGCGCAACAATTTTCAATCTGTAAGCGTGTTAAAGCCGCTCCTTCTTGATCGGCTGGTATGGCATCTAATTCTTGGCGCATAGCAGCCAAACGCACCCCATAAGAGGCACGAATTTGCTCTTCCCATTGTTGCTCAGACGCTAAACTCCACACCTCGCCCTTCATAGCACAAACTCGTTTAAACAAGCCATTTTTAACAGCGACACCAAAGGGGTAACAATGCACCGAAAAAGGCACTTTGCCTGCGCGCGCCTCACGGATCAATTCATTGAAAGGGTTTAAAACACCGTTATGGGTGGAGATCACACGGATCTTGCCTCCCCAAATCAACAAAGCATTGACCGCATCCAAAACAGAGCGCACATCTTGATGAAAAGCAGCCTCATCAATCACCACAATGCCTTGTAGACCACGAATGTTTTCAGGGCGGCTAGAAAGCGCCTCAATCCGAAAACCTGAAGCAAAACGCACTCGATAAGCAGAGATATATTTTGTTGACCCATCCCCCCTTTGATCAGAGAATAAAAATTCCTCCACATCCCCACTATTACGAGTGATTGCCCTTGCAAAATTGCTCACATAACCAATAAATTCACGTCCCTTTTCTTTGGTGTCTCCAATATAAAAAACATTATCGCCACCAGCTTCACGCGTTGCTGCCGCAATAAGAGTATCATCCAAAGCTTCCGCAAAAGTAATGCCGGTCCGCCGCCCCTTTTCAACCAATTTTAATGGGGACTTATCTTCAATCCATGCGCGTTGATGCGCCATCAAAACACCTTCCGCTAAAGGATCTTGCTCTTGAGGGAAAGTACTCGCCTGCCAAATATCAAAACCACTTTGATGATCAAAGACATGACTTTTTGAGAGGGGCTGTTCAGCCATTTTTCACCCCCAACACTTGCGCACGAATAGCGCGCGCTGTCTCTTCTGAGAGCCCCGCCGCGACTGCTGCCATCTCAACCGCTTTATTTGCTTTAGAGGCAAAATCCTTTTCCAACTTTTGCCGCCTCGTGGTCGACAAATGTTCAGCCGCCAAAACCCCTTTGAGCGCATTGGCCAATTCTTGTGCCGCTTTTGGCGAAAGGTTTTTCCCACTGCTTAACGTGGAAAAAATCAGTTCTTTAATCGCCGCTGCCGTCAAAAGAGTAATATTGTCAGAAGCTTTGGCATCAAAACGCTTGGAAAGGCTTGCGGCAATTTCCCGCGTCTGTTCTAGGCGCCTTGACATCACTGCTAAACGCAAAGAATAACGATTAAAACTGGAAAAAGAGGGTATAGAAAAGCTTAAACCTGTTTCCTTTTGTAGAGCCTTCAAAGCCGCTTTAAACTCACCATAAATAGCCATTTGTGTCTTCTCACGCCCATTTAAAGCCTCAGCAGCCGCAGCAATAATCTGATCACAAGCTTGCGGCAATAAATCAATCGCCGTTAAACGTCCACGCCCGACCTTGCGCATCCTTCACCTCGTATTTTATTGATGAACGTTTAGGCCGCTTAATCCCCTCAATGGAAAAGCTCCGGTCTAAATGACGCGCTCCCCGTTCTGTTAACGCCGCAAGAAAAACTGAACCCACCTGTTTTAATGTAACAGCACCTTGATCTTCCATAAAAGCCAGTTCATTATGCACAAAATCGCGATCGCGTCTGATGCCATAACTGTATAAAAGCCGCTCGATCATCGCACTCGATAAAGTTTCACTGCGCTCACAAGCAAGCCCTTTTAAAATAATTAACCGCGCTTCTTCACGGATAATTTTATCCATATCTGCTTTCATTTCTTGGCATTCTCCAGTAAAAACTCTTGCAAGCGCTCACCAATGGCTGCCACCGGTTGCAATTGCGCAGAAAGCGTGTTGATACGACCATTCAAACGTTCCATATTCACTTCTAATCTTTGCATCGCATCGCGATCAGGCAAAAAGTCCATCTCCGTTTCTAACTTTTGCACACGCTCTTTAAGCACTGTCATGTCTTTCAGCATTTCCCGCGCACCTGAAGAAAAATAGGCTCTCAAAACCCCACAAATCGCAATAACCGATAACAATAAAGACAACCAGCCATTCGCAACACTGATATCCAAGTTCACTTGAACCCCCCCTCTCTTTTGCCTAAAATCGCCCACTCCACAGATTTTCTGCGTTGTTCACAAATCAATAAAGCAGCACGATCACGCCCCCAATAATGCACCACTTCGCGCGCATTCAAAGCACGCTCTGGCAGTAAAGCTGGGCGGGCACACGCCATGCGAACAACAGGCGGCAATTCAACCGATAAAAAATGATACGCAAAACTATCCCTTGGCTTGGTTGTTGAGCAAGCGCACACGCTCAAGCCCAATACCACAGCCAGTAGTTGGCAATGCTGCATTGACCTCCTCCATTTTCACAAGCTTTTGTTCCAAAGCCGAAATTACCCCTTGCGCTTGATGCTCAGCTTCAAACGCTGCTTGCCTTTGTCGCTCCATCTCAAGCTGTGCGCGTGCAGAAGCCTTGGCAATCTCCAACTGCCAGTACAAATCACGCGCTCTTTCCGCCTTTAAAACTTGCGCTTTCATAAAGCCAAAAGCCGCCAACATCACACTTGCCAAAAACAACAAACCAAAAGACAGTTTTGAAAGTGGGCTAAACATTGCGCTTATCTCCCCACCCCGTTATCTCCACCCCATCATAGGAGCTGCTACGCCGCTTATGGGAATGTTTCCTATTGGAAAAATCCAACGAACCAAAACCACGATGCACACCCAAATTGCCAACAATAATCGCCACCATCGAAGGAATAGAAATGCCTGCCATATCAACAATATGCGGTGCTCCCCACAAGCCACCAGAAACGAGCAAAAAAATAACCCCCCAAGCAAACCAAAAGGACCACCATAAATAGAGCCTAGAACCACGATAAGACGGTTTCATACCTTCACCTCGCATGAAAGCTCCAAAAGCTTTTTAGCTCGATTAAGATACGTCAACCGTTGCACAAGACCGTTTTTCCCCCCATTAATTGCTCTAGTAATTCTGAGTAAATCATCTTGGTCAGCAAGCCTATTTAAGCCTCTCGTCTGCCAAAACCAAACAGCAGACCAAAGAGCAGCTGGAAACTGTTCCACCACTTCTGGAAATGCTTCACAATCAACCGCCTGATCATCTACTGAGCGCCAAAACTTCGTAAAACGGCGATAATTATTGCGCCCCGTTAATTGGATCAAACCACGCCCCTTAAAGCGCACACCATCACCAGGAGTGACATTGCCTAAATCACGCCGTCCTTCATAAGCGCGCCCTGAGGCATATTCACGCAGGGTAAAAAAGCCATCACTCTCATGGGCACATTGGCTTAAAAAATGCGCAACACGTAAATGTGTCGTGATCGCACCATAAGACAAAGCTTCAGGCAACACGCGTGCCATTTCAACAATAATAAAATCTTGGCGCGCATGATGCGTCAGTTTAGGCGCAAGTTGATGAAGAAAAGAGGCATCTATTGAAATCATAACAAACCACTCAATGAATAAAAATCCATTCGCAGTTTATGAAATCTCACGTCCCCAATATAAGACTGACACTGTCAGTCAAAACTCTCAATACTCATAAAACTCTGGAAATAATAAACCTTGTGGTTCTTTTGAAGAAATTTTCTTCTTCAAGCGATAGGCTGTACGCACATGCATACCAGAAACAGCAGCCGCAGTATCCACCGACCAACCTTTTTGCAACGCTTGCACCATTTTTTGCCGCCGTTCAGCATCTCTACCAAGGGGGATAAGAAGGCGCACACCAGAACCATTAAAACAAAAATGGTTGATGAGTTGCTGCGCCTCTTCAAACCCAACAATTTCAATCAACCAATCCGCATTCTCAAGACGCCCAGGTATATAAACTTCTCGTCCGCCAAAAGCACGCATCATATTCCATGCCGCTTCACTGCCCGCAACATCAGCTATTTCACGCAATAAGGCAGGAAAATCGCTATAGACTTCCTCGTGCATGCATGCTTACCCCTCGCTTTTAACACTTTTACGGATTTTCCGCCCCCAAACATTCATCACTTCTCTAAAGTCGCCCCCATCCATCTCGCCCAAAGCTTTACCACTTAACGCCATAACACTTTGATGAAAAGCTTCCACATCAAACACAGCATCGGGATTCAAACGCTTCCATTGGGCACACAAAATCAAATATCCTGGCATTTTCTGCCATGAATCTTGAATCTTTTTTCCTTTCCAGTCAACCCCACCCTCACGCTGCAACCAACCTTTCAACGCCTCAATAGCTCTGCATGCATCATCGCTATCGCGTAAAAAACGAATATGATCAATCCCCGTCTGTCTTTTCACAAAGGCAAGCAATGCTTTGTCTGAACGATCACGAATAATGCCAAGATTCCACCCAGCAATCCAGAGCGCCTGGAGCTTCTTAGCATATTTACCCTCTAAACGCTTCACATTCGGCTCAAAACCACACGCTTTCATTTCAGCGACGACTAAACGTTTCTCTAAAAAATCCAAATCTTTCGCCGATTGCTTGCCTGTCAAGCGATAGAGCAGTGCGCGATAGGTCTCATCATCAAGACCTAACGCGCGTTTTCCCATATGAAGGACAGCTAAAGACATGTCACCCCCTCACGTCTTCGCCAGATCAATGGTCACAGCACGCCAAGCGCTTTCTAATGTATCGCGCTCATAAAAACGCACATATTCCTTAGATGTCGTCACACGGATCGCTTCACGGATCGCCCGCATAGCCTCATTCCAGCGTGGATCATCAATATCCAAACGCAACAGCATAAAGATCTCCCCCCGATTCACCTTGCCTTCTTTATCCGTATTAAAAGCACGCGTAATAATCGCGCGGATTTCGGGGCGCGCATCGGCAGACCACTCATTCAAACATTCATCAAGAAGGCTTTTGGCAATTTGCAATTGCGGTCCAAAATCAAAACTCTCCTGAACTTGCACCTTAATACGCTGCAAACCATCAAAGCTTGTATAAGTACAATTGCCCTTTTTGCCACGCCGCTCCACACCATATTCTTGCGCAAGCAAGCTATCAAAAGCACCCAAATCTGCAATCGTATGGTTGTTAAAACGTGCAATCCTTGCCGATAACTCTTTGGCAAATCCCATAATTTTACGCACCGTTTCATCTTCCAATAAATCCGCAGGGCGGATCAAGCTTACCGGCACCAAAGCCCCTTTCGCATCCTTCATATAATGCGTTCCTTCAAGTTCAATTTGTGGATTCATCACCAACTTCCTCCTTATGTTTTTTGAAAACGACGAAACGGCACAACATCCCCTGAAGAAGGCGCACATCCCGCTTTCAATTGCCAACGACACCGCATAAGCTCATGACCTAAAATGTGGTTATAGCCCGCTAGGCGGCGCAAATACTCATTTAATTCTCGAACATCTTGTCCATGCAAAAAAATCCCATTCACTTCATGTTTTAACAAGGCAGAGCGCAAAGCAATCAAGCTATCTCTCACCATATAAGGGTTCCGTTCCATCATTTTCCGCCTCCAAAATCCATATAAATCACACGATTGCTCTTATCTTCATCTCGATGAGAGTCTTCACACTCAGCCAAAACTTCTGCAACTTCAGCTTCCAAAACCGCATCCGCCTCCCCCAAACGGTGAACACTCAACTCCAATTCAAGCAATAACGCCAAATCAACACACAATTTAAGCTTTTCTCCAATATCAAAACCGCATTGATAATCGTCATAAAGACCAACAAGCGTATCGGATAATTCTTTGTCACATAAAGGGATCATGCCAATTCCTCCACGTCACGGTTTTTCCATGCCGCTTTGACATGTTTCAGGGTCACCTCACACCCATCTCCAAGCGCTGCCATGCGTGCCAACATCATGGTTTTGTCAATTTGCCGCAAAGCTCCAGCCTTTAAGCCTATCCCTGTCAGAAACTTTATCGCCCCAACATCCTCAATCCCCCAATCATGAATGCGCGCAGCAATATCCTCACTATAGGGCTTGCGCCGTTTCAAATGCATCGCCAATCGGCTTTTAATTTGCGCATAAGAGGGACCATTTTGACGGTGAACCAACCGCCCCGAGATCTCATCATTCCCAACCAAAGCGAGCCCCGTGCCATTGATATCAACAAAATGGCGCAACTGATTAATCGCCTCATCCGTTAAATTTTGCGCCTCATCAACGATCAACAACGTGCCACTGCCCACACGCTCTAACTTTTTGCCAATCGCACGCGTTAAGCGGGTGGGATTATATTCCACCACTTCCAATTCTGCTGCCATATCATTCAAAATACCGTGAACACTGCGCGTATGCGGGCTGGCTGTCACCAGATAAACATGCGGGCGGGTAGAGCGATAATGGCGGCAAGTTTCGGTCTTGCCACTGCCCGCATCAAGCGTAATCATCACCATATCCCCCGTGCTTTGTGCCAGCGTTAAAGTATCAATAATCTCACTGGCTATACGATTCCTCTGAAAGGCTGGCTTTTCAGGGATCTTCTCCAAAAAACCCGCCGTTTCCTTTAAAACCTCAACCCATTGTTGAACCTTCGCATTTTGCTTACCCAATTGCCCCGCATAACTGCCAGCATACCATTGCGAAAACGTCCCATCCGGCATCCCTATGCGCCGCGCCACCTCTGCTTTCGACCAATCATTCATTTGTCCCAAAGCTCTGACTGAATCCACAAGCTCATTCCATAAAGCAATGTCATCACTGTTGCGGTTTTGTGCTGTTCCATTGGGCTGGATTTTTGGTCGCGCCCAAGGATTTTTATCGACCGTTGCATTTATCGCGTTTTTCATCTATAATCTCCCTCTCGTATTGATCTAGATTCTTATGGATTTTAGATTTTATTGAATGGGTAGGCTCCCACCTACCCATTTTTGTTACTCTAAAGCCGTACGCGATACTAAAACGGCTAACCTTATAAATTCCCCTCTCTTTCTTACACATCGGGGAACTTGCTAACTTCACGCTCCTCGCCCGATTAAGGCAAAGGCACCTGAAAATTTAATTGTATTGATTTAAACTTTTAAAGGATTAAGACTTCTCCCCCCCTTTCTTTGTTAACGCTTCAAGCTGGTACGCGATACAAAACCAGCTTCCTTTTGAGAATTCTTACAAATCCCCCCTCTTTCCTTTCCTATCGTTTAGGAAACTTGATCACCTCACGCCCCTCATCAGAGGCCGAAAGCTTTCTCAAAGCTTTATGCAAATGCGTGCTAAATTCTTGGCTCTCCAAAACCTCATCATCGTCTGCTGTCAAAGCTAAATTCCCCACATGGTTTGGCATCAAGCGGCTCACCTTTGGCTTTATCGGAAGTTTAGATTTCAACGCTTCATCTTTTTTCTCAAGGCGCCCATAAACATCGGCCAAGTGATCAGGCGCAAGCTTTGCCGCCAGCTGTTTTTCTGCTTTAACAGCCTTCACATATTCTTTACGCAAACGCCCATTCAAGCGCGCCGCATGCTGGTCATAAAAGCCCACATCGCAAAGGCAAGGTGCCAAACAAAGCAACCGATTGTTCAAATCATAAACCCGTAAATCTTGGTGCAAATTATCCGGATCAAAACGTACAATCACCTTTTGCCCCGCATACTGGTTAAGTTCACGCGCCCAATAACGATTGCCATAAAAATGGATCTCGCCCGTACCCTTTTGCGCACGCAATGCCTCAGAGGTTAAAAGCCATAAAGCCCGTTGTGCTGCCGTTGCTTGCCGAACTATCGTCCCCTCGGCTTGCAAACTCTCAGTAAAGGTCTCATCAAAACTGCGCCCCGCACAATTAACCGCCTTACGCCCCGCTTGCGCATTATGCGCCACAATTTGCGCACCAACATGGGCTTTAAACGCTTCAAATTCTATCGCGCGCTTGCCATAATCTTCAGGCTTGGCATCCGGTTTATTGCCCGTATAAGCCCCTGCACAAAAGGGATGTTTGGAAATCGCTTCTGCCAGATCACGCCATGCCCGCTCAATCGGTTTAGACTGTCCGCTATAAGGTGTGGTCCATTGCAATTGCACACCCAAACTCGTCAAAAGCCCCTGCGGATCATCCGGCTTAATCTTAAAACGAAAACGGTTTTGCACACCTCCAGAAATCCACTTGCTGGTAAAAGCACGCCCATTATCCAAGGTCATACGCTCCGGTATCCCATAAGCCTCCACCATGTCCCCAATCACCAAACGAACGATTTCCCAAGTCTCAGCATCCGATAAGCGCCACGATAAAATCTTGCCCGAATAAAGATCTTGAATGGCAATCAGATAAAGCCGCACAGGCTTCTCTCCCCAAGGAACACGCACAAAAACATCCAGCTTATGTCCATCCATATTCACCGCTTGCAGTGCATGCAGGCTTGAGCGATCACGCCGTTGTGCCGGATAAAGCTTTTTTGCCTTTTCTTCTCCCTCACGTGCTAAAACCACAACCGCTTTGGAAACTTGCGCCTTAAAACGACGCCGCAAAGCCCGCTCAGAAGGAATGGGCGCCCAACCCCGCTCCTGCGCCACAGAAACCATGCGCCGATAACACGCCGAAAAAGCAGGGCGAGAGGGGCGCAAATAATCCGAACAAAAAACCTCCCACGCCCCCTCATGACACGGCGCAAATTGCGAAACATTCTCCTCACCATAACAAGGTGCAAGCGCTGCCAACCAATCAGGGCGTTCATAGCCTTCAACCATCTGCCGCCAATTAAAAAGCGACATCCGGCTCACACCAAATTGCATCGCACACAAACTTGCCGCATCATGCACACCCATACCGGCATGGAGCAAATCATCCATAAAGCAAAGTGCCTTCAAACGCTCTTCACAGCGCCTTTTATGCGCCTTTGAAAGCCCCTCATAACGCACCCAAATACTTGCCTTTTGCTCCCCTTGCGTTTGTTTCACATCAACACCCACTCCAGAGCGCACCAACAATGCCGCCCGTGAAACCTCCGGCAATAAGGAAATGTGATACTCCCAAACCGGCTTGGTTTTACCTAATGTTTGGCGAAACAATTGTGTATTCAAACGCCATTTCTTAAGCGCAAGATTGTTGAGACCGATCTTTGTTTTCGGCAACCCTGGCAAAGCTGCCTCAGCCAATTCGGCAATACGAAACCACTCCTTCATGGCTGCCCCCTTTTAATGCGAACCGGCGTTGCGCGCATGGCTTTCAATCGCGCTGCAATCTCCCGCTGTTCCTGCTGCAACCTTGCAATTTCTGCTAACCGCGCCTCATCCCCTTGCAACAGCAACAATCCATCTTCACTCACCACCTCATCCCAGAGCCAAAATGCCTCTGTCGCCCGCACAAATGCCTTAAACCGCGGCAGGGAAATATCCACCTGCTTACTTTCCGCAACATAAGCATCCAAACTGGCCTTACTTAAACACCCAATCCCTAAATAATGCGCCATACGCTCCGCAATCACACTGCGCTCATGCCGGCATTCTCTCAAAGCCCGCGCCATCGCACGCTTAATGCGTGAGCGAAACCGCCCTAAATCAATCTGCGCAACGGGTTCACGACAAGGAAAAACCGGCTTTTGGAAAAAATCAAGCTGCCCGCAACCATGCCTCCTCATGCCTGCTCCTCCCCTTGTTCTCTTGCAAGATAATCACAAAACCGCGCCTTTGTCTGCGCATCCGCCCTCTGCCACACCCCTAATAACTGCGCAAAAATCCGTTCCTGCTCATTAATTTGCGGAGGTGTATTAACTCCATTGACCAAATCAACAGCCCGCCGTAAATCCCCCTCAACCTGTTGTAAAGCAATCGCCACCCGCCGTTGCGCAACCGGCTCCATCTTTGCTAATTTCAATAACTGCGCTTGATTATCCGCCAATGCTGTCCCCCGCAAAACAGAGCGCAACTCCGGCTGTAAATGCTGAGCAATGTTGTTGAGACGTCTTACTGATTTTGAAGACAAACCAATGCGGTCCGCCACATGTTCGGCAAAAGATAAAACTGTTCCTTTTTCACCTTTTACCTCTGTTTGAGAAATAGGTGCAAGTTGCACCAATTTCTCAAAATCTGTCTCACCACCGATCAAAGGGACAAGTTGTCCCTTTGATTTTTCATCCCCTTCACACCCAGTTTCATGGTGCTCTGAAGAACCATCTTTTGGCAAAGGGACAACTTGTCCCTTTGCCACTTTGTCCTTTGTATATTGATTACCATGGTCACCACCAACCTTAATTTCCCCATATTTCTTTTCCCACAATTCGCGGTAAGTCTGGACAAAAAGCGCACGGTCAATAACAGACAACTCATTACGAAAGAGGTTTTCCGCTACTTCTAAAAGCGCAGCATTATCCTTATCAGCCTGCACCACAACCGCATCAATGTCACTATAGCCCAAAAGCTCAGCAGCACGAAGCCGGTGCGCACCAGCTATAAGCGTATAATTGCCCTCTTTCGCATTAGGGGTATGGCGCACCGTAATCGGGTTCATTAACCCTTCTCGTGCCATCGATTGCGCAAGCGCCTTGGCATGCTCATCATCAACAGGGCGTATACGCTCCGGTACAACAATCAAATCTAAAGCAAGCTTTTGAAACTGTGCCATCACGCTGCCGCCTTTCTGATCTCTTTAAAGAATAAATCCATCGCACGCCCTGCCCATCTTCGATAAGCTTTTGCAAAAACGGGTTCTTCCAAACGCCGGTTAATTGTACGCAAAGAGCGAGCAACAGCAGTGCGTTCACGCTCTTGCATGGCAACAAGCCGCCGCCGCGGTACCTCAAACTGATAATGCAAGATATGAATAACAATCTGTCGTGCTAACGCCGCATCAAATAAGCCATGCGGAGGGTCAATAATATACCGGATCGGCAGATGCTTAAATCCACTACTCACGGCTTTTAAAGAACAGGAAAGCATAGCTTCCAAACGTTCAACTTCTGAATAAGGATTAACGATATCGCTTCTGGCATCTGGGGTCCATAAATTACAAGCAGCAACCATAACCACCCCCTATAAAAACAATATGACCACCATCTAATCGCCAAAACCAACTCATGCAAACGGCTGTTCTATGATGCAACTCTCTGCAATTTATCTTGCCCATTTCGTATTGATCTTTAGACATTGATAAACCTTTTCATCTTATGGTAATAAATTCATGGCAAATGCGCAAAAGCGCAAAGCCGTGTAACGAAATTCAAGCAGCATTCCCACGCAAAGCAGAATGCGCACGCGAATCTGTGTTGGCATGTTTTGCTGCTTTAAAAATGCGACGGCGACTTTTGGGGTAGCGGTCGCTAAAAACCTGCTCGACGGGCAAACCGATAAAATCGGCAATAGCGCGTTCAGCTTTCTCGTTGGTCCGTGTCCAGATATGTTGAACACTGGATGACGGTAGTTGATAAGCTTTCGCGAGCTCCGCCAAGGTCATATTACGGCGGCGTAGCTCAGCTAAAATACTATGGCGATCCCATACTTGAATGCATGTTTGGGTGGTTGTCATAACTTCGCTCCTGCTTTAAACGGATGCTCCCACATCCGTTTTTTGTGGGGTTAATTGTAAAATATCTGCCCTCTATATCGGGCGGTAATATGTAGTTAATTCATTTTTTATGCTTTGTAAACATAAAAAATGAATTTATGAGGTATTTTTTGGCACGTCCCGATTCAGAACCAAAAACACCATTGGCAAAACGCCTACGTGAAATAAGAAAAATGCTTGGAAATGAAGAACGCGGCGCTTTTGCAAAAACTCTTGATTTAGCGAAAGGTACGCTCGCAAATTATGAGCTCGGTGTAAATGAACCACCAGCATCTATCGTAATTGCCTATCATAAAATTTATGGCGTAGACTTTCATTGGCTTCTCACTGGTGAAGGTGAAATGTTTAGTGACATGGCAAAAGCGAAAGCAGCTGGTTTTAAAGCGCCTACCATTCCTACTGGACTCATGAAAAAGCTCGGTCGCATAGCTTATACAACCTATCGCGATGCTAAAATAAAACTCCCCCCTGAAGATATAGCGGAACTCGCGGCGGAACTTTATAAAAAACTGCAAGAGCTTGTTCAAGACATCAACGACATGGAAGAGGTCGAAGCGACTTTCTCTCTTCTTAAAATTCATTTAAAGCGTCAAATAGAGGCTGAAAGAGTACATCTAGAAACTACACAAGATACGGCTTAATGCTACTCTAAAATCAATGGGGGAATCTCTTTACGTTTTAAAATCCTGTAATTTAAAACAAATCTCAATATAAATAAGGAGCATTTTTGGCACGCCCCGAACTAGAACCTAAAACACCATTAGCAAAACGCCTACGTGAAATAAGACGAATCCTCGGAAACGAAGAACGCGGTGCTTTTGCCAAATCTCTTAATTTGGCAAAAAATACGCTTGCAAATTATGAGCTTGGTATAAATGAGCCACCAGCATCTATCGCAATTGCCTATCACAAAATTTATGGCGTAGACTTTCATTGGCTTCTCACTGGTGAAGGCGAAATGTTTAGTGACATGGCAAAAGCGAAAGCAGCTGGTTTTAAACCACAAACTATCCCTACTGGTCTCATGAAAAAGCTCGGTCGCATAGCTTATACAACCTATCGCGATGCAAATATAAAACTCCCCCCTGAAGATATAGCGGAATTAGCGGCAGAGCTTTGTATAAAGTTGCAAGAGCTTGTTCAAGACATCAACGACACGGAAGAGGTCGAGCTCACCTTGCCTCTTTTAAAATTGCATTTAAAGCGTCAAATAGAGGCTGAAAATGCACATCCAGAAACTAAATAAGATACGCCTTAATGCCCCTTTAAAATCAAAAATCGATATGAAAATCTTTTTACATTAAAAAAATAATATAACTATTTGATTAATAAGTATATATTGCCTCTAAAAATAGATAATCATCAATAGGTGAAAATCTTTTTTGCTTTTTTGGTCATTTTTGGTTGATTTTGGAGTGAGCTTCACAATTTACCGAATTTTTTTCACCGGGTCTTCAAAGGCGGTTTTCTGGGCTTTCACAGACTTTTCAAAATTTTTCACAGGGTTTTCAAAGACCTTTCAAAGCCTTCTCTCATTTTTACCATGAAAACGCACTTTTTTCTGATTTTCGCTAATTTTCGCAATTTTAGGTGTCAAAATCTATTTTGACAAAACGCGCATTTAATGGTAAAAAATAACCATAAAAACAACAAATTACCACGTATTCCTAACTAATCCCACCTAATCCCACTTAGTATAAAACCTAGTGTCAAACTACACTTGTGTAGCTTGCCAGCAGGTTTTGTATAATTTGCCACTAGGTTTTGTACCAATTTATTTTTTCTCAAAGAGTTTTAAAGATGTTCTCAAAGGGTCTTCAAATGCCTTTCAAAGGGTATTTAAAGCTCCCTTTAACGCATTTTTCTGCTCCTATTTTTCCAAATCACTAAAGCGTGTAAAATCCGATTGAAATGCCAGTGGGACGATTCCTGTCGGACCATGGCGTTGTTTTGCTATAATAACCTCAGCTTTGCCCTTGGCTTGCTCCATTGCCTCTTGCCATTTGCTATACTCAGCAGTGCCTTCTTTGGGTTCTTCATTTT
>NZ_KI912378.1:39216-57967 GCF_000518085.1 Bartonella grahamii ATCC 700132 | reverse complement strand
GCCTTATTAACAGCGTCAGTGGCTTTTTCCTCCGCGCTAGATGCCTTATCAACTTCATCAACTTTATCCGTATCATGTGCAGGATATTCGGAAGCCCTTCGTGCCGCACTTTGAACAAGTGAAGTAGAACAAGCCATGAAAACCGCCATATAAAAGAGTGTTTTCCAATTGATTTTACGATACATTCTTTTTTCCCCTTAAGAGCTTATTGAATAGTTGAAACAAACAATCTTCTTTTTAATGACTATTCATGTCACTCAACGTTGTCACAGCACGTCGATTTTGATTCCAACAGGAAATATCATCACAGACCGCTACAGGTCTTTCTTTTCCGTAAGAAATTGTTTGAATCCGTTGTTCAGACACACCTAGAGACACCAAATAGTTTCGCACAGCAACAGCACGGCGCTGTCCAAGTGCCAAGTTATATTCACGTGTTCCCCTCTCATCAGCATGACCTTCGATCATAATAGAATAATAAGGATAATGAAGCAACCATTCCGCTTGGCGCGTTAAAATACGTTCAGCATCAGCATCAAGTGAAGAAGAATCGAGACTAAAAAACACGCGATCACCCACATTAACCGTAAATTCTTGTCCTGAGCCTGGTGGCACCTGATTCAAACCAGCATCATTCATATAAGCGCCATTCATACCGTTAAGTGCACCGACATTTTTTTTGCCACACCCAGCCAAGCATAGTGCGAAAAAAAAGAGGACAGCTAAGGAATGAGAGAAGGTTTTTTGGGTAGAGCGCATAGTCCGTTTCTCCTTGAGTGTCGTAAAGAAGGGTAATTTCTTAAAAATATTTTCAAGAATAACCGTTAATTCCTAATGAAGACGAAATTTTTCTGTTTTTTTGGTCATCATTTTTATTTTTGAGTCTCTGCCAATTTTTCTTCTCTCCAGCCATTCCTCTAACATTTCCATAAGAAATGTTTCCCTTATATGTCATGGCTTTTTATGCATCATCTTGATCTTGACGATTTTTTTGCAGCGCATTCAGCTTTGCAAAAACTTTATCAGCATCAAAAGTCTTATGCAGATTTTCTTCACTCTCATTTTCCTCTAGGTCAGCGTTTTCCGTCACAGAAGCGGGAAGCAACGACCTATCTTCTTCTGCAGCAACAGGGCGATTTTTCGCCGCACGCTGGAGTTCAAAATCTAAATCGATTTGCGAACACAAACCAAGTCCTACAGGATCAAGAGGAACCAAATTTGCACTATTCCAATGGGTTCTAAGGCGGATTTGTTCAATTGTCGCTTTTGTTGTCCCAATCAACCGTGCAATTTGTGCATCTTTCAACTCTGGATGGTTCGTAACCAACCATAAGATACCATTGGGACGATCTTGGCGTCGAGAAAGAGGGATATAGCGCGCCCCTTTGCGTTTTTTTTCAGGAATATGCACCCTAGATTGAGAAATTTTCAAGCGTGCGTTTTGATCAGCCTCCACCCGTGCAATTTCACTGCGCGTCAATTGCCCAGAACTAATCGGATCTAAACCTTTAATACCATAAGCCGCATCACCATCGGCAATAGCTTTTACTTCCAAAACATGCAATTTACAAAATTCTGCAATCTGATCAAAAGAAAGAGCTGTATTATCAACCAACCAAACAGCTGTTGCTTTGGGCATCAAAAGTTGCGTTGCCATTTTTATAAATCCTCTTCTGCGCCTCTTCTATGAGGCCGGTTACCGCCCACTCAAGAGCACTAGAACTTTTTATATGTTAGGTCTCTCCAACCACTCCTAAAACAAAGCGAGGCATGGAATAAACCATTTTGCCATGAGATTACATTCTGTTATAGCGTTATTTTTGCTCAACGACAAGAGATCTCTCTTGTAATGATCCTCAACTAAGGTGTCTTTACCTTTAAGATGAATTTTCTTATAAAGGGTTTATTCGATTACTTCACCTCATGCTGTGGCACATTTATTCTGGTGGGATGCGTGTTTTATCGCCTTAAATTCTAAAGAGTATCCAACTGGAAAGAAAGCCCTAAAATAGGAAGGAAAACTATGGCTGGCCATTCACAATTTAAAAATATTATGCACCGTAAAGGGCGTCAAGATGCAATGCGCTCGAAAATATTTTCTAAACTTGCGCGGGAAATTACCGTAGCAGCAAAACAAGGTGCTCCTGATCCAGCCATGAATCCACGTTTAAGGCTGGCTGTTCAAAATGCCAAAGCACAATCGATGCCGAAAGATAATATTGAACGCGCGATTAAAAAAGCTTCAGGCACCGATGTCGAAAATTATGATGAAGTACGCTATGAGGGTTATGGACCAGGCGGTGTTGCCGTCATTGTTGAAGCTTTAACCGATAACCGCAACCGCACCGCTTCAAATGTGCGCGCCGCCTTCACAAAATCAGGAGGAGCCCTAGGAGAAACAGGATCGGTCAGTTTCATGTTTAATCGGATTGGTGAAATAATCTATAAGCCAGAAGCAGGGACAGCCGATAACATCATGGATGCAGCAATTGAAGCCGGTGCTGAAGATGTGCAATCAGAAGAAACCGGACATCATATTACCTGCGCATTTGAAGATATTGGTGAAGTTTCCAAAACACTTGAAGCAAAACTTGGTGAAGCAGAATCGATTAAAACGATTTGGAAAGCCACCACCCTTGCACCAATAGATGAAGAAAAAGCTTTGTCCGTTTTACGGCTGATTTCAATATTAGAAGAAGATGATGATGTACAAAATGTTTATGCCAATTTTGATGTCAGCGATGAGATTTTAGCAAAATTATCTGTATAATTCCTATCATTTGCATAAGCCCCCTCTTCATTCATGAGGGCTTCAAAAGCATCTGTCACCTTTCCTCTTTATCCGCACATATAAAAGCCCCGCGTCAATAGCGGGGACTAACCATTGGTGCAACAAGAAAACCGCCATTAATTCCAGAAAACATAACCCAAAAAAGAAAGCATAAAAAACTCTGTAGTCTCACGCCTTTCTTACATGCCCCAAAGATTATCCCTATAGCCCCTCTCTATTTAATCTTTTTGTTCTTTAAGATTAACCTCCCCACCCTCAAGTAATGAAGATGATCCGGTCTGTAAACAATTCGGATTTTCTTGACGTATTCCTATAACGAATCACTCATGGAATTCACTTGAAACTTAAGGCTCAACACACATCCACTCCCCTAAATATTCGCCATGCACTTAAAAAACACTTAAATATCTCAAGGAAGTTTACATGCCTTATATCGCCACACCTCAAATGACAGTGTTTTTACAACATCACAGAATAAAAATAAGCAAATGGAAAGCCAGAGCTGATTGTTTAGCAAAGTATTATCCAAAAAGCCGGTATATCTCTCTAATCCGTTGCGGATAAATTTTTGACTTTATAGCATTAACTTTATGGCATCGTATGTTTCATAAAATCATCGTATGTTTCATAAAATAATGTCATTTATCTTAAAAATCTGTCCTTTTGCTATTACCGATCAATCAATATTCTGACCTAAAACAACAGCGTACTTGAATAAAACACATCAGAGAGCAGCAGAAAAACACCCTTGACAAGAGTCTAGACTCTTCGCAAACCAAATCAAAGAGGAAGTCAAAAATATATAGAGAGACACTTTGAATAAAAAGTTGAAATCTAGAGACCTCAGAATTTTCGACTATATTTTTTCAAGATGTTGTTTTTGAATTTTTTTAAGCATTTTCCCCCAAGGAAATTCTATTGTCGATAAACAACCGTAGATGATAGATGAAATCTACATAACTCCCCATGCCCACTATAATTGATTCCTTCTTTTAAATAATTAAAGACAATTGAGATTCTGTAAACTTGAAACTGTATAGACTATATTCCTTCTATGTTCTGTTTTTAAGCATTTTGTTTTACTGTATATTGAGCAATGGCGACCATGCTGGATCCGAAGCATCATTGGGTGTAGGGAGTTGTCGTTCATTGCGTCCTGTAATGTCAATCGTATAGATTTTTGGTCCCATACCGGGATTTTTGCGAAAGAACATCAGCACACGACCATTGGGTGCCCAAGTTGGTCCTTCATTGTGAAACCCTGTGGTTAAAATTCGTTCTCCTTGTCCATCAGGGCGCATAACACCGATAGAAAATTGTCCGCTTAATTGTTTTGTAAAGGCGATATAGTCACCCCGTGGAGACCAAATAGGTGTCGAATAACTCCCCTCGTTTGAAGAAATACGCTGAATATCACTCCCATCCGCATTCATTTTATAGATTTGCGGCTTTCCACTACGATCTGAGGAAAAGACGATTTGTTTTCCATCCGGTGAATAAGAAGCAGAAGTATCGATAGCAGAAGTTGTTGTAAGTCGTGTCATCGTACGGGTTCGTAAATCCATGGTGTAAAGATTTGCACTGCCATCATTTTGTAACAAACTCATAATGACCTTTTGTCCATCAGAAGAAAAACGCGGAGCAATTGTCATGTTATTAAACGTTCCAATCAACTCTCTTTGTCCCATTTCAATTTGTTGAAGATAAACATGAGGTACTTGATTGTCCTCATAAGCCATATAGGTCATTTCTTGTCTTTTTGGGGAAAAACGTGGTGTAAGCACCAATTCACTTCCATCAGACATATAAATCAAATTTGCGCCATCTTGATCCATCATTGCTAAGCGTTTAATGCGTGCATTTTGGGGGCCTGTTTCATCGATAAAAACAATTCGTGTATCAAAATAACCACTTTCTCCTGTCATCTCACTATAGATCTCATCTGCGATCATATGTGCCACACGCCGCCAACGTTCTGTCGCGGTATAAAAACGCCGTCCTTTCAATTGTCTTTGTCCAAAAACATCCCATAAACGAAAATCGACCCTCAAACGTCCATCGATTTCTCTCATGACTTGCCCCGTAACTAAACCTTGCGCTTTTATTTTCTGCCAAGACGCAAAATGCGGTTGTTTATTAGGATTAGAAATGTTTTCAAGAAAATTTTCTTTATTAAGCGGTAAAAAAAGCCCTGACCGCTCAAGATCGGCTGTCACCACAGCAGATATTTTCAACCCAATCGAATCATTGGAAATAAAGTCTGTAATTGCAATGGGAATGGGATTAAAATCAGCGCTCGAAATAGTCCCTTTCAATTGCGCATAGCCCGATGAAATACTTGAAAGCCACAACCCACAAGTGACAATAAACCAAGCAAAAACTTTATGTCTCGTTATAGTCATCATGGAATGTGTCCTTTCGTTAAGCCAATTTATTTTTTCTCATTTATCATCTGATTTCTTGGAGGGGATCAACATTAAAGTCAAAACCTTGCCCCCATAGATCATATTGATCACGTGGGAGATCTGCATAAGGTTGGCATGAAAAGACAGCGGCGTACACCTGCCTTATCATAATAGCTTGTTGACTCTCAAGACCGCTTACGGGATCAATGATAGGATCGCCCATAACCATCCCTTCACGATCTAAATAAAATCGCAACCGCACAACCGGACGGTTTTTTAAATCGCCACCAAGCGCCACAAGTTTAAGCTTCTGTTGAATACATCCCCCCGCAATATTGACCAATGTTTGTGCCATTTTTGTGGTATCATCAATGTTTTTTCTTGCGCCCAAAGCTTCTGGTGTATGAGAACGTTTTGCTCCCCCTCCTTGTGACCGCGCACGATTGAGCAAATTATTTTCCTCCAGTGCTAAAATATCTTCAATAGTCTGTTTCTCTTGGTTTTTCTTGTTAAGCTTTGGCGTCTTTTGATTCAATGCAGCCGCATTCTTCCTTGGAAATTCTTCGTCAAATTTTGGTTTAAACTGTGGAAGAAAAAATTTTTCCGGAAGTGTAATTTTGGGTGCTTGATGAACAATCTGCTCTGCTGGTACCTTCTGTACCGTTGGAGCCAATTCTTTTGGCGATATCATCTCTTCATTTTTGTGCGCAGGCTTGAGCGCATCTTCCGGTGCCTTCAAAGGCATCTCAGGCGCAACCTTGGGGGTATCCTCCGGTGCTCTCAAAGGCATCTCAGACGCAACTTTGGGAGTATCCTCCGGTGCTCTCAAAGGCATCTCAGGCGCAACTTTGGGAGTATCCTCCGGTGCTCTCAAAGGCATCTCAGGCGCAACCTTGGGAGTATCCTCCGGCGCGCTCAAAAGCATCTCAGGCGCAACCTTAGGGGCATCCTCCGGCGTGCTCAAAGGCATCTTAGGCGCAACCTTGGGGGTATCCTCCGGCGCGCTCAAAGGTATCTCAGGTGCAACCTTGGGGGTATCCTCCGGCGCGCTCAAAGGTATCTCAGGTGCAACCTTGGGGGTATCCTCCGGCGCGCTCAAAGGCATCTTAGGCGCAACCTTAGGGGCATCCTCCGGTGTGCTCAAAGGCATCTCAGGTGCAACCTTGGGCGCATCTTCCGGCGCGCTCAAAGGCATCTCAGGTGCAACCTTGGGGGTATCCTCTGTTTTTGCTTCTAATAATTCTGGTTTTGTAAGTTCGGGTGCAAATGTTTCTGACGTGTTCTCGCTTTGTGGTAGCGATGCTGTTTCAACAGGGCGCAGCTTTTCCTTTGGTTGAAAAGGTGCTAGACTATCTATTTGTCCCTCTCCAATATGGCGTGCATCTTCTTTCTCTTGTGGTTGCATAGTTGGTTTAACGGCAGGGATTGCACGGATGGGAGCCTTCACAGATCCTTGTTGAGAGGACAACTCGTCCACTAAAGGAGCAAGAGTGATAGGAATTGCTTCCAATGGTTGTGGTAAAGAGACAGAGCTTGTAAACTGAACGGCTCCCCAACTGAGAAAAATGACATGGACCACAAGGGATAAAGCCAAGCCTCGTTTCATGCTATGATAGGAGTCTTTGTTCATTCTTTATGCCTTATTTATGACTTATATTTTTTCATTTTTAATCACTCTGAGCTCTGTTAAAAACACTTTAAAAACAACCGGTTATGCGAAAATTTTATTACTTATTATTTATTGTGCTAGACTTGCTAACGCAACTTGAGAAAACCCCGCTTTTTGAATATCTGCCAGCAGTTTTAATACTTGCTGATATTCAACAGTTTTAGCAACCCGCACAAAAACCCGTTGATCTTTTTGTGTAGCATCTTCTTCCAGAAGAGTTTTAAGGTGTGCAATCAGTGCTTGTGACGTTTCATAATAATCTTGATTAATGGCAAAGCGCCCTTGCGCGTCAAGTGAAACCGTAAGAGGCGTTTTTTGAGCTCGTACGGGACCCGCTTGACTATGAGGCAAATCTAGAGGAACACCGTTCACTAAAAGGGGGGCAGAGACCATAAAAATAATCAACAAGACCAGCATGACATCCACAAAAGGAGTGACATTGATCTCACTCATCAGTTGGCTTCGTGAATGATAGCGCCTACGTGTATTTTTTCGAGAAGAAGAAGAAGCAACAGAAATTCCCATGGGATAAGCTCCTTTTTATAATGAGGAAGGTGCTGTGCGTGTTTCATCAATACGCCGCGATACAATTGTTGAAAATTCATCGGCAAAATTTTCTATTTGTGCAATGATGCGCGCACTTTCATGAGTCAACTTGTTATAAGCAATAACGGCTGGAATTGCTGCAAACAAACCAATAGCAGTTGCCAAAAGCGCTTCTGCAATCCCTGGCGCGACAATGGCAAGTGATGTATTTTGAGAAGCTGAAATAGAAAGAAAAGACTCCATAATACCAATAACTGTTCCAAAAAGTCCGATAAAGGGTCCCGCAGATCCCAATGTCGCAAGAAAACTTAATTTTGATTCTATTTTTTCACTTTCACGCCCCAGCGTCAAATCCATAGCCTTATCAATTCTGCTCTGCAAACTTTTCGATGTATGGGTCCCTTTTTCAAGAGATTTTTTCCATTCAATCATTGCCGCCATAAAAACGGCAGATATACTATTGGTGTGTTGACTTTTACATGATGCATAAAGATCTTCTAGCGCTTTGCCTGACCAAAATGTACGTTCGAACTGCTTTATTTCACGCCGTATTCTCCGATACGTAAAAATTTTATCAAAAATAATTGCCCAACTCCAAATGGAAGCGAGCAGCAACCCGATCATAACACCTTTCACGATCCAACTCGCTTGCATAAACAAATGCAACATTCCAATTGTTTCCGGATTCGTTAGTTCACCATGCGGCATAATTTTTGTCCCTCTAAATAAAAGGTGTATTTTTTAAAATTCTATAAAACAGATTATTTTATAGTTTCTAAATTTAAGTAAAAAACCTTAGTCTCACATAAATTCATGTGCTAAAACAAGACTTGTTTCTTAAATTTCTTTAAAAAGTGATGACGAGAGACATCCCTCAACACACGCCCCCCCTCATTTCACAACAGCATTTATGAAAAATATAACGATAAAGCCTTCTCCATAAATGCTATAAAAATAAAAGATATAAAAATGCGTGATATCAAATCTATTATACACCACCATCTTTACGCTCATGAAAAGAAAGCTAAAACATCATACACGTTTTAAGCTCAAAATGCAGCGATAAATCTTAGCACTTGAAAAGATTCATAAGAGACATTTTTATTCCTTTCTCTAATGTTTTTGTATCCACTCACCAACCACGCTTGTGACATGTAAAAAAATGTTTTTGATGAATTGGCAGCAATAGGGCTTGAAAAGAAAAAATCTTACAAGTTTCAGAATTATCCAAAAGTGACAACGCAATGAATTATCATTATAAATAAATATGTTATAATCATGAAAGATTACGCTTTGCCTCAGACTATTGTTTCTCTCATTTTCCATCGAATTTAATACGGATACACCCTCGGGCACAAAAACGACAATAAACCACCATAAAATGCCTCACAACAATGTGCCTCACCCATGCACCCCTATTGTAAGTCCCATATAATCTAGTGTAAGTCTCATGTAATCTCATTGTGCTGTGAATTCGCCCCTTTCAATGCCCATCATCTCTCTGACACCATGGTATCACGTAAAAGCTTCTGTGACGTGAAAAAAGCCTTTTCACATCTTTACTTCATGAAAACTGGCTTCTTCGTTCTCTTTGCGCACTTGTGATATTTGATCGTTATTGCATTGAGAATGATATATAAGAAACATTTTTATAATTTTTATAATTTTTTTAATGATTTATATTGCTCTCTTATGATGTGTAAGTAAATGATTTTAATTGTTTCAACATGAATAAATTTGAAATGAAAGTATTTTATTCTATGACTCTATTGGGGTTTGTACCCGTGAGAAGTGATAATTTATCTTTCTAAGTCAATCTATTATATAAAATAATATGCTTTTGAAACTTTAAATCAAGAATGCATTTCTGCTTTGTATACATTGATCTCTCACTCATTCACTGCGTTTAGAAGCGCAGATAAAGCCATGTATTATGGATGAAAATGGATAGGACATGCGCTCTTGTGATACCAAATGACAATCCAGTAAAAAACAAATCAAATTGCTTAAAATACTCTTTGGGTGTTTTGAGAAAATTTTTGACCTAATAGCTTATTATCACTTTATTGCAATATTGTGCTGGGTATGTGCATTTTTATAAAAATAAATCTTAATCCATTTTTTATTTCTTTTTTGTCTTGTACTTTTCTGCTGTTTTCTTATGCCAACGAACCTTTCTTCAAAAGAAAGAAAATATCTTGAGTTTATAGCAGAAAATGGATGATGAGACATTGATTTTGAATCATAACATGGATGAGGCGTGTTTAATTTTGTGGGATATCATCTTCAATTTAGTGTAGTTATTGTAGCAGAGGTGCTTTCTTTTGATGTATCATGTGACCTTGTTGGGAAACATTTAGGCTATGATAAATGTATGGTCTTAGATTGTAGGTTACTTTATATCCCCTGATCTCTCCTGAAGCTGCTCGCTCAATGAATAACACTTTTAACCAAGCATTTTTGCAAAAAGTTCTTTGGGTAAACGTCGCGGTTTTGCCTCCTCATTAATCAGAGCAATTTCAACTTTAGCTGTTACCAACGTGGTCGCCTCATGCAAAATAGATTGCTCCATAAAAAAGCGTGCCCCTTGGATATGAGTAACACGTGTTTTAACGACTAAAAGATTATCAATTTTAGCTGGTCTTGAAAAGTTAATTTCCATATGACGCACAACAAAAAACAGTTTTTCCCCCTCAACCCCTGCTGCTAACATCTTATTATTAAAACCGGTATCCCGTAAAAACTCTGAACGTCCTCGTTCAAAAAACTCAAGATAACGCGCATGATAAACCACACCGGAAAAATCTGTATCCGCAACATAAACGCGGACCTGAAAATTATGAAAAGCATTTGTATGATTGTTCTTAAAAGGAGTTATTTCTGTCATTGGCTTCATGTCCCATAAAATCATCTAATATAGCAAGTTGTTTATAGATCAAAAGATTGAACACATTTTTGTGTTGAAGTTGTGAAAGCAAAATCCCCCCTTAATAGTGCAAGACCTTTTTGGTCAGAATATGCTAAAAGAAGCACGTCTCTTGTATTTTATGACCTTACTATAAAATATTCACATAGTTTCTTTTAATTAAAGAGAATGTCTTAGTCATCTTCCCCCTCCCATAAAGACGCCTGAAGTGATGAATTGTCTTGAGCATCAGAAAGTTGAGAACGCCTTTGTATAGACGTTGTAGAGACAGGAGCAGAAAGCCCTAAATGGCTCCAAGCCTTTTCAGTTAGAATGCGTCCACGAGCTGTTCTTTGAATAAAACCTTGTTGGAGCAAATACGGTTCAACAATATCTTCAATGGCATCGCGTGGTTCTGATAAAGCAGCAGCAATCGTTTCAATCCCCACCGGTCCCCCTAAAAAAGTTTCCGCAATCAGGAGCAAGTAGCGGCGGTCAAGCGGATCAAGACCAAGATGATCGACCTCAAGGCGCGAAAGCGCTTCATCAGCGATTTTTTGGTCAATTTGTTTTGCCTGTTTAACCAAAGCAAAATCACAAACGCGCCGTAAAAGCCGTCCAGCAATACGAGGAGTCCCCCGTGCTCGGCGTGCAATTTCATGAGCACCATCATCACTGATCTTGACGGCAAAAAGCCGTGCATTACGCTGCACAATATATTCCAATTCTTCTATAGTATAAAAATTGAGACGAATTGGGATGCCAAAACGGTCTCTCAGCGGTGTGGTCAAAAGCCCCAAACGTGTGGTTGCCGCTACCAAAGTAAATTTAGCCAGATCAATTTTCACCGAGCGTGCCGCCGGCCCCTCCCCAATGATCAAATCAAGTTGATAATCTTCCATAGCTGGATAAAGAATTTCCTCAATCGCCGGATTTAAGCGATGAATTTCATCAATAAACAAAACATCACGTTCTTCGAGATTGGTCAAGAGAGCGGCTAAATCTCCTGCTTTAGCGATGACCGGTCCTGACGTAGAGCGAAAATTAACGCCTAATTCTTTTGCCATAATCTGTGAAAGTGTTGTTTTTCCCAGTCCCGGTGGTCCTACAAACAAAACATGATCCAGCGCTTCTTGCCGCGTTTTTGCTGCTTCAATAAATATTTTTAAATTAGCCCGTGCCGCTTCTTGACCAATAAAATCATCGAGAACTTGTGGTCTTAAGGAACGATCTGGATCGTTAGGAAGGGGAGCGGAACCCAGAAGGCGTTTATCTTCATCTTTATGCATTGTTACCTTAATTTTAAGTAGGAGAAGAAAGCAATTTGAGACTATGGCGGATCAGCAGGGCAGAAGAAACAGTTTCCCCCTCAAGAGCGTTCATCGCAAGAGCAAGAGCACGGGATGCATGCTCGCGTTCAAACCCTAGCTTCATCAACGCGGAAAGCGCATCATGCGCAGGTTGATTGGTCATCTCACGCTGAGGAACCGAAACAGTCTTGACCGCTTGTTCAAAGGGGAGTGTTTTACTTTTCAGCTCACCCACAATTCTTTCACTGACTTTTTTACCAACGCCCGGCGCTCGACTAATCATCGCAACATCGTTTAAGGCAATAGCCTGTGCAAGTTCATCTGGCGATAAAGTACCCAAGATTGCCAAAGCAACCTTTGCCCCTACTCCAGGAACATTTTGTAAAAGACAAAACCACTCCTGTTCAGCTCTTGTAGCAAAACCAAAAAGGCGGATTGCGTCTTCCCGAACATGCGTTTCAACAAAAAGACTTAACGCCTCCCCAACAGAGGGTAAAGAAGGACGGAGCCGATTTGACACAAAAACAACATAACCCACACCATGAACATCAAGAAGGATATGATCATCAAAGATATGTTCAAGGGTGCCCTTTAATTTACCAATCATGCTTCCACCCCAATCATACCGCCATCCTTGCCTGATAAGATCGGTCAATACTCTTACGATGCATACTATGACAAAGAGCAAGAGCAAGAGCATCAGCCGCATCACTGCTATCAAATTCAGCCCGTGGGAGGAGAACTTTGATCATCATATGGATTTGTTCTTTAGCCCCATGCCCAACACCAATAACCGATTTTTTCACTTTGTTGGGCGCATATTCAAAAACAGGAAGATTTGCTTGGGCAGGAACCAGCAATGCAATTGCACGCGCTTGCCCAAGTTTTAAAGTCGCTGTAGCATCTTTGTTGACAAACACATGTTCTACAGCGGCTTCATGGGGCATAAATTGATGCACAACCTCTGAAAGACCTTTGTGGATCTGACATAGTCTAGAAGCCAGCTCACACTTTACATCAGAAGAAACGGTCCCTGCTGCAATAAACTGAAGACGATTACCAGCAACATCGATAACGCCCCACCCTGTACGCCGCAATCCGGGATCAATGCCTATAATACGAATCGTCTCTGCCATAAACTACAGTCTATACACTTTTCCCCCCTATGAATAAAGATGTGAATAAAGACAAGACCACAAACAAAACAGCAGCACAAGACAAAACCAGTAAAAAGATGATCATGCCCCCCAATTATAACACGCAACGAACAGCATCTTTATGGAACATACTTTATGAAGCATAACTGAAATCAATCAAAACCATTCACACATCACAAGCAAACACCCTATAAAACATAAAAATCCCCTTTCTTTATCATGTCCAATGCCATAACAGTAAACATCGCAAGCGAGCAAATAGAGAGTGCTAAATTGTACATTCATTAAGTATAAAGAGACTATGCAATGGATGCTATACACTTTGCGGAAACTTTTTACGTTATAGCATGACGCTACCACAATAATTCAACAAATTGATTTATAGAGATAATTCATTATTTTGTATGTTGAATAAGAATCCCGAATATCGTAAGATTTTCTCATTACAAACCTCTTTATATTGGATCAATCAAAATCTTTTATCTGCACATCACACGTGGGATTTCCGTGTGGAGTGAACCTGTGCAAGAAAGGACTAAAAATGCCTCTAATGAACCGTCTCAAGTGCCAAGGGCTGTCGCAACATTGAGGACTGGCAAAGATGATGATAGTGCCAGCTTTTCCCTTTGCAAGGGTAAAAATGCGCGGTACCCAATGGATGTAAACAAGAACTGAGAGGTGTTTTTGAATATGCCCATTACACCACAATGTCATTGCATAGAGAGGGGACATTGCATGGGGGCACAGAGAACCCCTGAGGCATTCATTATATGGCACTTTATTTTGGATGTTTTATTTTACGCGAAGGACATAACTTCCATTCAAAACAAGAGAAGCCCAAAAACTGAAACAATGTGTATCATCCTCATGCGCTTTACAGCAACTTTATAGGCATAAATTATAGAGCATAAATAAATTGATGTACAAGCCCCAGCTCTATCTAGCGCTTGATCATTATCATAGCCAAAACAAAATCACACGATATATCAACAGAAAGTATTCCAGCTGCAATCAACCAAAGCCAATTGCCACAAGAGCAACCATACCCCGCCCATGTCATAATTCGAAATCAATACCTATACACCTCCTCTCAGCTATAAGCTCAAGATATTGCCTACGCTCAAATAGAAATTAGGCAGAAAAAAGCACTCTAGATTGGTTTTAGTTGTGACATTTTGGTTGAAAAAAATGGGTAGATTGCTCTAAATATCGCAAGAAAGAAGCAAGGAGCTATATTTCTCAGAACGCCCAAAAGCTGTTTTCAGTAATTCGATTTGTTTTCCCACTGGATTATCATCGCTTAAACTACAGCTTCCCCCTATTTACCAGAACGCTTAAACTACAGCCGCATATCTAAACGAAAAAATGCACGCTCCTAAACGCAATGAATGAGAAATAAATTGGCAGAAAATTTCTGGCAATTCATGCCAATGAGGGGTTTAAAGTTCCAATATTGGTGTATGAAGTGACACTTTTACAATTTCTTTTTTATTTGTTCTGATGACATTTCCCTTCGCTCAAAGCAAGGGAATACCTCTAAGAACGCCCAAAGGCTGTTTTGAGCAATTCGATTTGTTTTCCTACTGGATTATCATCTTCTAAAGCACAGGAGGCTGCAGTTTCCCACCCAGCACGCATATACTGTATGCGCGCTTCTAAACGCAATGAATGAGAAACAAATTGGCGGAAAATTTCCGGCAATTCATGCCAATGAGGGGTTTCAAGTTCCAATGTCGGTGTATGAAGTGATACTTTTACAATTTCTTTTTTTATTTGTTCTGATGACATTTCCCCTTCACGCTCTGCGCGAAGAAGAAGGAGTTGAGAAGCAATTTGCATCAGTCGTGTACTTAAATACATAGCCTCTTTCGCATAGATTGCAGAAACTTCTGCCGAAAGGGAACGTGCTACTAATTTCCCTTCTGAATCAATATACGCTGCAGTTTTTTCAATCAGCGCCATTGTTTCTTCATAGAGACGATTAAAAGCATTTTCAAAAGCATTATGCTCAATCATGATAATAGGTTCATCATATGGACGTTTATGTACACTCACGCTTTTATACTCCAAGTATCAGCACAAAATTACACTACTCAACGAACAGAGTATTAAAAAGTTTCTTTTGTTGCTGTATAGAACGCTTTTTTTTAAAACTGCTACCTCTTTTATTTTTTTTGCGCAACGCGCTTTTTATACTAAGGTTAACGCACCCAACAAACACTATAGGAGCATTTTTCTTATAAACGGATCAGTTTCCTTGAAAAGGACCTCTGCCAAGATCGCCGTTTTTCACAATAGTAGGCGACTCCAAATTGCAGAGCAATACCCGTTATTATTAAGAGGGTATCGGAAAAAACCGTTTCTGTCATCACTGTTTTTATAATTTGTCCAAACATCGCAAAAATGGTTCCCGTTACAAAGACCGGTAAACTATGTTTTCCTAAGATTGCTAAAGGATGTTTCTGAGAGACACAAAACCATTTATTGATGCTCGGTAAAGAAAGAATGAGAAAGGCTAATGCAAGAACATGGAGTAAACGTGGCAAGCTTAAAAAGGTTTTATTAAAGTTCAACAATGGGGAAGACCAGCCAAGCCACCCCAAAATGCCCCACCAGTTTAAGCGAACCCATAACAGTGCCAACAAGAGATAAGCTGCCGCACAAACAATCCAAAAAGACCGAAAAGCGATTGTTTTTCCTTGTTTAAGCGCTAAAGTACTGGTCAATCCTATGACGAATAAGAATTGCCAAGACAAAGGGTTTAAAAACCACTTTCCTTCTAATGGATAAGAAGGAGGAGCAATTTTATAAAATCCGCAGATAAGATACAGCGTAAACGAGCCCAAAAGCAGCCACTTTGTCTGTTTACAGCTCAAATAAAGGATAAAAGGCGCAAAAAACATCAAAACGATATAAAGTGGAAGAATATTATTATATCCCAATTGATGCCCAAAACTTACGGTACTCAAAAATGCGATAACAGGCTCTGTAAAAAAGAGTCTCATATTGTTCATTGATAAAAGTTTTTCTGTGCGCCATAATAAAAAGGCAGCAAAAAAAAGGCTTAACGTGACAAAAGTAGTAAAAAGATATGCGCCATAGAGCTGCAAAGCTCTGTACCAAAGTTTTCGGATAATAAAAGCAAAGGATTTTTGCTGTAACCGTCCATGAAAGCTTAACCCAAGAGCAATCCCTGAAAGCAAAACAAACACTTCTGCACAATCAGAAAAACCGAAATTTCTATGGGTAAAAGACTCATAGATCGTTCTGGGAATATGGTTGATGAAAATCGTCAATAAGGCTAAAGAACGAAAAACGTCAATACGTGTATCGCGACGAAAAGGTTGAGTTTTATGCTCAAGAACACCTTGGTATTTCATCAGTGGACTCCCACACGCCACAAACCCCTTGAAGTCCCATAAAAATGGTGGTTACCCTTATTGCCAACAAGCATAAACGGGGTGAATTTTTAAGAGTCAAGTTTCATTTTAAGCGTTTATTTTTTAAAAGGCAAAATTTTTTTAAAGGTAAAAGAACGAAAAGAATCCATACATGTATCACAGTAAAAAGGCGACATATTATGCTTAAAAACACTCTCATTTCTCATAAGCAGGCTCCCACGCACCCACAAATCCTTTAAATTACGTGAAAATGGTGGTCACTTTCATCGCAAATAAGCATAATAGAATGAAACTTTAATTTTAAGCATTATTTTTCTCTAAGAAACAGGGATTTGACATGACCAAACAAAAAAATAAACCTATTGATCCGCCTCTTTTCCCTCAGTTGATTTTAACACTTGATGTTCGGCGCAACACCCCACACACATTTTTGCAGCAAATTTTTCAAACAAAGTCTTTTGCATGCGTCATCCTCTATGATTCTGAAAAGTTGAAAGATGATAGCTCTTTTTTACAACAACAAGCGCAAACTTACGCAGAAGATATCCAAAATCATGACGCAGCCCTTCTTATTGCTGATGACAGCCGCATTGTTGGGCGCATAAAGGCTGATGGATTGCACATAGAAGATGATCTTAACGCTCTTGAAAGCTTCAAAAATCAGCAAAAGGAACAAAAAATCATAGGCTTTGGCAATCTACGCAATCGCCATAGTGCTATGCTTGCAGCGGAAACAGGTGTTGATTATCTATTTTTTGGAAAACTCGGTGCTGATAAAAAACCCCATGCGCACCCCCGCAATCTCCAGTTAGCAACATGGTGGGCAGAAATTATGCAAACCCCCGCCATTATCCAAGCAGGAAGCGATTTTTCAACCTTTGATGAAGTCTTAAAGACTGGATGTGAATTCATTGCTGTAGAAGAAGTGATTTTTGGGAACGACAACCCCTTAATACTGCTTAAAACAATGCAAGAAAAATGTGAAAACACCCCCTTGTAATATAGGAGAAGAATTTATAAATAAAGCGTTAACTTTTGTGCTTCTTATATAGAACACATAACGGCATATACAAATAGGAGAAAAGTTCGTTTCGTTCATTCGCAATTCAATCAGATCGCTTCATCACGCAGAAAAATTTCCCATTATTTAGTCAAGTTTTCCCACGCTTCAATCAATTGAATGGAAGGTGACCGTCTTTTTTTGTGCATAGTATAAGAAAATGAATAGTGAAGTATAGCGGAACCTTCGAAGACCTTAAAGATATAGTTAAAACAGCTGGATATAAAATCACGGAAGTTAAGTTTCTATCACTTAATTCTTCTAGAGGATATCAGATCAAAACCTCCGAAGGAGGCGTTATTAATTGGTATGAAAGCACAGGTACACTCAACGTTCAAGGCAAAGAAAACATAAAACAAAAGCTAACAGAAGATTTAGCAAAGCATCTAGAAGAAACATCAACGATTCCTTTCTCAAAAACTGCCTCCAACACCTCAAATAAAAAAATCTTTATCGTTCATGGCCATGATTGTTATGCCTTAACGGAGCTTGAAAATGTTCTTCTCAAGCTTGGTCTCGAACCATACATCTTACAAAATACGAGTGGCAATGGTTTACCCATCATTCAAACTTTGAAAAAAGAAATTTGTGATAGTTCTATAAGTTTTGGTATTGTACTCCTCACGCATGATGACATGGGTTATGCTATATCTCAAGGTGAAGAAAAAATTCAACCCCGTGCACGACAAAACGTTATTTTCGAAATGGGCATGTTAGCTGCCGCGCTTCCTCTTGAGAGGATTGCTATTCTAAAAAAAGAAGGCATTGAAATGCTTTCAGATGTTAATGGAGTTTACTACCTTTCTTTTAAAGAACACGTAAACGAAACATTTCTCAAACTTATTAAGCGCTTAAAAAAAGCTGATCTCTCTTTTAATACAGATCAATTACTCATGCATTAAATTAAATTTGAATAATGCTTATGTTTATTTTTTAAAGTGCACGCCCAAAACCACACGTCACCCCACCACATTCCACAGACACACACACACCACATCCTATAGGCTCAAAGAAACGCTCATCCCCCACCCTTCCTCAAACAGCAAGCGATTGTGCAAATTTTAATGAAGAGACCGCAATTCATTACCATGGAAGAAATCATTTTAGTCTCTTTGATAAAAGCGGGGGCTGATGTCATGATTTTGGTAATCATTCCAGGGAGGTTGAAAGGCAGATAGCCTCTCATTAAAAAACAAATTTTGTAAGTAAAAAACTATTTTTATTGTAAATTTCCTGAAATTACTTTATGAATTAAAAGATGTTTTGGTCGCATACGCAACGACCAATAGGGCCTTGAAAACCCGAAAACTCAAACATGAATTTATCCCACTTTGTGGGTATCCCGGAATTCCGGGAGTTTTTGCTATGTCCAGGTGCTTCTTCGCACTAAAAGCAAAAAGGCTGATTTGAGTTCAGTATTTTCAAGCTCCCGGAATACTCATGCGAGGGCGCTCGCAATCGGCGGGGAAAAATGCAATCTCAGAATCTTGATATTGACCTTTTTATT
>NZ_KI912378.1:0-37816 GCF_000518085.1 Bartonella grahamii ATCC 700132 | reverse complement strand
GTCAGCGCAGGGCGTTTAATGGAAATTTCTGATATTTTGAATGTTCCACTTTCCTTTTTTTACGCGGATATCATTACAAAAAAACAGCCCCCATATCATCATGATGAAATCGCATCGAGCACAGAAGAATATCTGCTGCTCAAAAGATTTAGAACTCTCACAATGGTAAAAAAGAAAGCCTTTTTACAGCTGATCTCTAATGAGAGTGCACGCTAACATCACACGGATAGCGCACTATTCATAAGCATTCATACGTATTTTAAAAAGCAGCCCCCATTATAAGCATTTTTTCATTTTAGGAGGAGATGCCCTTAATATAATAGAAGATAAGCATTTTTACACACGATACCCCTTTATCATTATTATTTTTAACAGGACTATTTTCAACAGTCTGGCTCTCATCGACATTTATGCTATTTTTTTAAACTTACCCAACCCTACCTTAACTAAGATGAAAAACTGAGAGATAAAAAGTAATATAGAAATGAGAGTTCTTATACGGCTTGTAATGATGAAAAAAAAATGTGAAAATTCTGATCGGTAATGAGGAGAAAACACCATGATCAAGAGAAGCGTGAAGCTGCTTATCTTAGGCGTGATTGGACTTGCAAGTTCTGCTGTCAATTCAGCTGGAAACACTGAAGAATTCTCAAGTTCTGAAGGCTCTTTCAATACGATTCAAGAAGCTTCAAACACTCAAGAACCTTTTCAGCCCTTAAAAGCTGGAGACTATGACCAAGCCTATGATTATTACATCCAAGGTTATTATTTAAAAGCTTTTCGTGAAGCACTCCGACGTGCTGAAAAAAATGATCCTTTTGCACAAACTCTTCTTGCCCGAATTTATATGGAGGGATGTGCTGTCCCTATTGACGGTGCACGTGCTGCTTTATGGTTTGAACGCGCTGCAAAACAGGGGGAACCCCAAGCACAACTACGCTATGGACTTATGTTGTTTGATGGTCACTTTATAAAACAAAATCAAGAACTTGGTGAACAGTTTATTCAAAAAGCTGTCAATGCAGGCGTCAAGGAAGCCTATTTTTATTATGGACAACTGCTTCTTTATAAAGCCTCACAGGAAAAACAAGCTCTCCCCGGTGTTTCTTCCCAAAGTCGTGAAAATGAAGCAATCGAGCAAGCCTTAAAATTGTACTTAAAAGGTGCTGCTCTTGGAGATGCTGAAGCCGCTTTTTCTGCTGCAAAAATTCTTGCCTTAGGCACATTAAAACGACCAAAGGATGATCGCAATGCCCGCAAACTCATGGAGGTAGCGGCTCAAAACAACCACTTAAAAGCTCAACTTCATTTAGCACAATGGCTTATACAGGGGCGTGGAGGAAAAACAGATTTTCCCCGTGCTTTTCATTTACTTCAAAGAAATGCTATCAACATGGTAGCACCAGCACAGATTTCCCTTGCAAGGCTTTATCGAGATGGCACAGGAACAAAAGGCGATATGATAATGGCAGCGGCATGGTATATGCTCGCAAAGGAGGCAAAAATGCAAGCCCCTGATCTTGAAATGATGCTCCAAGGCATGGACAAAACACAACTAGAAAAAGCGCACAAAGAAGCAATAAAGCTCCTTCCTGTTTTTTAAAATACTCCTTCTCTGCTTCAAAGAGATAAAATTTATAGAAATTCCGGGAGATTTTGCACTGTCCAGGGGCGATAAGCCCTGAAAGCAAAATGCTGATTAGAACTCAGTACTTTACTACTCCCGGAATACCAACGCGAGGGCGCTCGCAACCGGCGGGGAGAAATGCACAATAAAAGATCTTTATAACGGCATTTCCATTGGCAAAAAAATGCACTGGTATCATTTGCTTAAGCAAACAATATCCAATAAGCAAAAGAACTAAGCTATCGCGAAAATTCCAAAAGCTCTATTTGTTCATTCTTTTTGCTTGGATGAAAAACACACCAACTCTCATTAAAAACTATTTTTTATTGTAAATTTGCTGAAATTACTTTATGAATTGAAAGGTGTTTTGGTCGCATACGCAACGACCAATAGGGCTCTAAAAACCCGAAACCTCGTACATAAATTTACCCCGCTTTGCGGGTATCCCGGAATTCCGGGAGATTTTGCTATGTCCAGGTGCTTTAAGCACTAAAAGCAAAATGCTGATTCGAGGTCAGTGTTTTTAGACTCCCGGAATACCAACGCGAGGGCGCTCGCAACCGGCGGGGGGCTTTAAAATGCAATCTCAAAATCTTAATATTGATCTTTTTGTAGGCAAAAAAGTTCGTTTTAGACGAAAAATGTTGAAGATGTCTCAAAAAACATTAGGTCAACATTTGGGTGTTACTTTCCAACAAATCCAGAAATATGAAAACGGCTTAAATCGTGTCAGCGCAGGGCGTTTAAAAGAAATTTCCGATATCTTGAATGTTCCGGTTTCCTTTTTCTATGCCGATATTATCACAAAACAACAGGCCCCATACCACCATGATGAAATCGCTTCAAGCACAGAAGAATACCTGCTTTTAAAAAGATTTAGAGTTTTACCAACGGTAAAAAAGAAAGCCATTTTACAGCTCATCGCTGATCAAAATGAAAACTTTTAACATTATGATATAGGGCGCTACACTCTCTGTTCTTAACTTGCCTCCCACACCTCAAAGGACAGAAGTCCCTTCCCTATCCAGTTGGTAAACAATCCGTCTTTTCAGAACAGAACTCTTTTAGCTTCCCATTTCATGTGGTTCATTTCACAAGATTATCCGGACAAGCCCCCTTCATATATTCACCACACATTCTCAATTAAAAACACCTCATGGTTTTACGGAACTTATATCATTGCCATCAATTATATCATTACCATCAATGATGATATTTTACGACACAACGGGATAAATTCCCCAAAAAATTCTAAAAAATTTTTGTGCAAATTTTTAAAAAGCTTGCGTCTGAGCGCTTTTTATGGTCTTGCAAAGAACTGAAAAGCAAAAATACATCAAGGTCCTTTTTTACTTAAGCTTTTCTCTTTGCAAAAAACATGAGAAAACCTATGGAGTACACAGGACCATGAGAGAGCCGCAAGGCTAATCAAAGGAATTTGAGCCCGAAAATAACAAAAGAGCTCACCGTTAAAGGCAGCAAAGAAAAGCGCCATAACGACAACAAGAGAGTTCTTTTTGCAAGAATAGAATTGGATAGAAACGATGAAAATTAATGGCAATGAAATTCGCCCTGGTAATGTGATCGAACATCAAGGAAGCTTATGGGTTGCTGTTAAATGCAACGCTGTAAAACCAGGAAAAGGTGGTGCATTTAACCAAGTTGAAATGAAAAATTTAATTGATGGTACAAAACTTAATGAACGGTTTCGTGCTGCTGAGACGGTTGAACGCGTGCGCCTTGAACAAAAAGATTTCACATTTCTTTATCAACAAGGGGATGCTTTGGTCTTTATGGATTCAGAATCTTATGAACAACTTGAACTTCAAAAAGATTTTGTTGGTGAACGTGCTGCTTTTCTCCAAGATGGGATGACTGTCACAGTTGAACTTTATCAAGAAAAACCTATTGGCATCTCACTTCCTGATCAAGTTGCTGTCACGATTGCGGAAGCCGATCCTGCCATCAAAGGACAAACGGTTACCTCCTCTTATAAACCCGCCATTCTTGAAAACGGGATTCGTATTCTTGTTCCCCCCTTTATGAATGCTGGTGAACGTATCATTGTAGACACCAATGAGTTGATTTATTTGCGTCGCGCAAATGAAAAAGATAAATAAAGGAATAAAAAATGGCCCATTCTGCAGTCATGAATGTCATGGTGCAAGCTGCAATGAAAGCAGGACGCTCGTTGGTGCGTGATTACGGTGAAGTGCAAAATTTGCAAGTGTCTTTGAAAGGACCAGCAGATTATGTCAGCCAAGCAGATCGCAAAGCGGAAAAAATCATTTTCAATGAATTAAGCAAAGCGCGCCCCAAATTTGGTTTTCTAATGGAAGAATCTGAAGAAATCATTGGCGAAGATTCCCAACATCGTTTCATTATTGACCCTCTAGATGGCACCACAAATTTTCTTCATGGCATTCCTTTTTTTGCTGTTTCCATTGCCTTAGAAAGTCAAGGAAAAATCGTTGCTGGTGTCATTTACAATCCCGTAAGTGATGAACTATTTACCGCAGAACGCGGTTGTGGTGCTTTTTTCAATGACCGACGCTGTCGCGTTTCTGCTCGACGCAGACTAGAAGATTGTGTCATTGCCACAGGTATGCCGCATTTTGGTCGCCCAAATCATGGAACCTATCTTATTGAATTACGCAATGTGATGGCGGAAGTTGCCGGACTTCGCCGTTTTGGCGCTGCTGCTCTTGATTTAGCTTATGTTGCTTCTGGCCGAACCGATGGCTTTTGGGAAGATAACCTGCAAATTTGGGATATGGCTGCTGGAATATTGATGGTTCGCGAAGCCGGTGGTTTTGTCACCGATAAAGAAGGCGGCAGCGATATATTCCGCAAAAAAAATATCATTGCTGGCAATGAACACATTCGCATCAAACTAGAAAAAACCCTCAAAAAAGGCATTTAGACCTCAGAAGTAGTGTCATTTTAAAAGGCAATGCTAAAAGTTTAACTTTGCAACATCCCCATAGAGATATCCCTCATCACGCAACCTTATCTCTTATTGAATTGCGCAAGTAATGAGGAAGTTTCTGGACTTCGCCTTCTTAGCGCTGCTGCTCTTAATTTAGCTTATGTCGCCGCAGGAAAAACCGATGGCTTTTGAGAAGATAACCTACAAATTTTTGATAGAACTACCGGCATACTGATGGTTCGCAAAACCGGTGGTTTTATCACCGATAAAGAAGGCAACAATATATCCCGCAAAAAAATATCATTGCCGGCAATGAACACATTCGCACCAAACTAGAAAAAACCCCTCAAAAAAAGTATTTAACTCTTACAGTTTTTTACAAAAACCTTAGAACCTAAAAAAACACGTGGAGAGAGAGTTTTAAATTTTCTTTACAGAAAACGATAGGAAATAACTGATCAGATAGTGACAAAAACATCATCACAAATAAGAAATATACTCGCTATCCCCCCACAAAAGCAATCCTCAACAGCTTACCTTATTGACGTTTTTGTCATTCAAATCCCCCTCCAAACAAGCTGCAAAAGGCAATAAACAAAAAAACATCATAACAAAATGCCCCAAGAAGCAATTATCGCACCCAAAACAAAAACACAGTCCATTCCCTCTCTCAATATATGCTCTTTATAGTGCACTATCCATTGATCGAAAATCTCCTCTCTCATAAAAGCTGCCGCATATACCTCTATTTGCTTTTCACAAAAATACGCAATTATGTCAATTTCCATTAATATACTAATTCATACAATTGTTACCAGCTTCTCCCTCTTTTCAGCATTATTCTAAAGTATGTATCAAATAGGCATGGGATTTATGAAAATGCACATTTTTGTTCTCGAGAATTGCTTCTTGAAATTCGCTCACGAACTGTTCTTGATCTTTTTTGATAGCCTCTTCCAATGCATTTACCTTTTCATCACCGAAAATGATTTTTAATTTTTCTTTTGAATTTCCTATTTTGACAAGCATTTCCCAAAAGATCCATTGATTATCACATTTCTTACTTGACCACTTCATCCATTTTATGACTCCTAATTTATAGGCTTTTTCAAATTTTGGAGTCTCTTTAGCAATACGCAACCCCTTTTTCTTTTCTTTATCTTTCTCTCTACAAACATCAATGTCATTTCTAACCGTGGAGTAACAACAATCCTTATCAAAGGCCATATATCCTTCTTTTACCGTATCAATAAGCTGCTTATAGTAAATGAAAGTTTCTCTTGCCGCCTTATAATCACTGGAAATATCATACAATAATGCTAGAAGCTCTCTTTTACAAATGCATAGTAATTCAGCATCTCCAGGCAGACTAAGATACCAACGAGACAGTATCTCTTCTAGCGTTTCATATTCTGTATATTTAGGTATATCTTCATAATAAATTTCCAAAGATTTTAACTCTTCATAGTATCCTGAAGCCTTTTCTTGTAGTTGCTGTTCATATTCAGCCGTAATCATATCATCAACCATATATAAACACCAATGAAGCGACAACATTGTATGTTTATATCGTTTTTTTTTCGTAAGAGGATCTACAAACTTTCGCAAAGTGATCCTATTCTTTCTCATCAATCGCACTGCTTTTAGATAAGTTTCCTTAAAAGTGATTATGAACGCATTTATTTTTTTGATATGTTCATCAGTCAGTTCTTTTGTCAGCGCCGTTTCATACAAAAACCACGCTTCTCCATATCCTTGCATACAAATATCTTTTACCATCAAAGGCCATTGTCCGCTCGTTTCAGAAGATAGCCAATGTTCAGGATTTTTTATCTCCAGTAAATCTCTTTCCCATTCCTTTACTTCTTTATCCCATTGTTTAATTCATTTTGGCGATATTTTTTGAGTTTTTTTAACAAGCTTTTGTTCCCATTGAGCAATAATATTTTGGTATATCGCGCACTCTCGATCTTTTAGCTGCAGTAATTTCTCAAACTGTTCAAGTTGTTCACTTAATTGCTTTTTCTGATAATTTGCTAACCAAAGACTATAGATTATACTCCCTGCTATAAATATTCCCCCTATCACTATGACAGCTTCACTCATTCTTGCTCTCTTTTATTCTCACCAACATTTAACGCAGCTCTTTTATCGATTTCTCGATATTGTATCATTATGTGTATATATGATTTGAAAATCACTACATATTATATTTTAATAAAAACAATACACAAAATATAGATATTTTTGTTGGCGAAATAGAACAATTTGTATTTAATAATGCTGTTTTAGTGATTTATGTACTTTAAAGAAAAGCCTTATAAGCCCTCAAAATGCATGATCCATGAAATATTGGTTTTCAAAGTAATAAAAACCTTAATCCAACCAAACAGCAAAACAAACTGCGTGCTTTGTTCGCACTGTTTTATAATATCGATAAAAAGCGCCTCTCTGCCTATTTATCAGTTCTTCTTTAAGTAGCCCAGCACCATCATACTCTTATGCCAGCGCCCCCGTTGTGATAGCCCTTGAAACTTGAGACGATTCATGAAGAGGACTTATTCTTTCTAAAGTGTTTTATTCACGCGGGCTCTCTCTGCTTGCCACATACAAGGGACATGGTTTTAACTAATACAACATAACTAAATTTGAAACGAGAAAATCCTATGGTATTCATGATCTCTCATGAAAAACAATGAATTATCCTTATAAATCAACGTGACAGTTAAATCAACGTAACAGTGCTGTTATGAAGAGAACTCCTTGCACATCTTAATAGTTCATAAAGATTACTGGGTGTCATTTTATATTTTGTACACAGATGAAGTATTTTTATAAAAATGCTCCGTCTCACGCAGAAAAAAACAGCCCGTTAAGACTTTAAAAAGAAAAACACCACAATGCTTGCCCTCTTTTTCCATGAGAGATTCAAATTGATAAGCCTGTCTAAAAAGAGTGCTGTTTATGTCCTTAAAGATACTGCTCTTGTATCAAGATCACTTACTCCGGTGAAAATTGGAGTTTTGCGAGGTAAGCATAGACGCCATTTTTTGCCACAAGTTCTGCATGGGTTCCTTCTTCCACAAGAGCGCCTTTATCCATCACGAGAATGCGATCAGCTTTTAAAATTGTTGCTAAACGATGTGCAATTACCAAGGTTGTACGATTTTGCATCAATCCTTCTAAGGCGTCTTGCACCAACTTTTCACTGTTTGCATCTAAAGCAGATGTTGCTTCATCAAGCAGCAACAGGGGTGCATTTCTTAGAATTGCCCGTGCAATACCAATGCGTTGTTTTTGCCCCCCAGAAAGCATGGTACCACGTTCTCCTACTTGCGTATCCAAGCCATCTGGTAAAGCTTGAATAAATTCAAGTGCATTAGCCGCCTTAGCGGCAGCAAGGATTTCCTCTTCATGGGTATTTTCAGTTCCAAAAATAATATTATCACGCAATGTTCCATCAAAAATGGCGACATCCTGTGGAACATAGGAAATTGCGCTGCGTAAATCTTGTAAAGAAAGGCGATTAATTTCCATGCCATCCAACCGAATTGTTCCACTTATCGGGTCATAAAAACGAAGGATCAAAGAAAAAATGGTGCTTTTTCCTGCTCCTGAAGCCCCAACAAAAGCAACCGTTTCGCCTGCCTTCACAGAAAACGAAAGCGAGCGTAAAATCTTCTCTTGTGGTCTAGAAGGATAAATAAAATCAACCTGATCAAAAACAAGTTCGCCTCGAACAGGTTGTTCCAATGATAAAGGATTTTTAGGAGCTACAATAGTAGGTTGTTCTTGTAGCAATTCGGAAAGCCGCTCAGCAGCGCCTGCTGCTTGGATTAACTCTGCCCCCAGTTCCGATAATTGCGCAAAAGTAGAAGCTCCAAAAACCGCATAAAGGACAAATTGCCCTAATGTCCCGCCTGTCATCGTTCCATTCAAAACATCGCGCGACCCAATCCATAAAACAGCAACCACACTGCTAAAAACCAAAAAAATTGCAAAACCCGTAAAAAAGGAGCGCAGGATCACAGAAGCACGTGCTGTTTGAAAAGCCCGTTCTATCAATTGTGAAAAACGTGTTGCAACGAGTTTTTCTGCGGTAAAAGCTTGCACAGTGCGAATAGCACTTACCTGTTCTGTAGCAACAGCATTGGCATCTGCCAGACGATCTTGCGCCGCACGCGTACGCGAGCGCACTTTCCGCCCAAAAACCACCAAGGGAATGGCCACAACAGGAATAGCAACCAAAACCAACAAAGACAATTTAGCATTGGTAATCACCATCATCACGACGGCTCCGATCACTATAATCAACTGACGCAAAGCAGTAGAGGCGGTAGAACCCACAGCTAATTTTATTTGTGTGGTATCTGTTAGAAGCCTTGAAACAATCTCTCCTGAATGCGACCGATCAAAAAAAGCAGGAGAAAGTTTCATAATATGAATAAACACATCACGCCGTAAATCGGCAACAATCCGTTCTCCCAATGTGATAACACAATAATAACGGCCAGCAGAAGCAAATGCGAGAAGCAAGGCTAAGATAAACAAAATTCCGAAGTAAAAATTGATATGTCCATGGCTTGAAGTAGAAAACCCATGATCAAACATTTGGCGGATAGCCACAGGCAAAGCTAATGTGACAAGAGCAGCAACAGATAACGCTAGAAAGGCAAAGATAAACAACCAACGATAGCGCAAAAGATAAGGAAAAAAAATTGCAAGCGAAGAGAATGAAGATTTTTTAGGGGAAGACTTTGTAGATTTTTCTGAATGATTGAAGAGATTCATAAGGTTTCGCTCACTATATTGAATTTATAACACTTGATACAATGATGCATCTTGAACACTTGTTTTTTTATGCATGCTCAGCTATAGGAATAAATACTTTAATCAATGTATCAAAAAGACAAAGGAAGCGCACTTAAAAAATCGAGCAAGTGCTGTTTCATTCTGTAAACGCAAAAGGTTTTTACGCATGAAAGCGAATATTCATCCCAACTATCACACAATTACCGTTGTTATGACGGATGGAACCCAATATAAAACGCGCTCTACTTGGGGAAAAGAAGGCGATACTCTTAATCTAGATATTGACCCAAGAACGCATCCAGCATGGACAGGTGGCTCCCAGACACTCGTAGACCGTGGCGGTCGTCTTTCTAAATTCAAAAATCGTTTTGGTAATATTGGCATGTAAAAGCCTATTCCTGATTATAAAGAGCACAAGTTTTAAAAAATGATTGCTCTATTGCAAGTGATTGATTTTTTTATGCTGTAAAGAGTGCACTTTAAATATTAATTCAAAAACGCATCCAACATAAATAGATGGGATCTTAGGCACTAATAAATCTTGGTGGCTGCGTTTTTTAAATTTAAAAATCAGTTTGAAATACGAGCATAAATCTTTCCTCTTAGAGTATAACGACCTGAAATAAAATAATTGCAAACCATTCTTCTTTTTTTGGAACTGAAAAATACCCATGAAGAGGACATCCTTGCTGCCGCTAAAGCGACTAATGCGCTTGAATTGATTCAAGCTTTACCAGATAGCTTGGATACGTGAATAGGAGAACGTGGTACCATGCTTTCTGGGGGGCAAAAACAACGCATCGATATTGCACGTGCAATTCTAAGAAATGCACCCCTGTTGCTGCAAGCCGGCACCATCATTATATTTGCCAGCTCATGGGTGTTGCTACAGCCCTTGGCACTTGAGACGATTTATTATAGGCATTTTAAGTCCTTCCTTAATATTTTTTTATTCACGCGGGCTCTCCCCGCTTGTAACGTGCAAGAGACATGGTTTTTGTTGATTCAATACGGAACAGGTTTGAAATGAGAAAATCCTGTAATATTCGGGATCCCCATTCAACATACAAAACAGTGAACTATTATTATAAATCAAAGTGTTGCTGCTTGATGAAACAACATCTGCTTTAGATGCAAACAGTGAAAAGTTGGTGCAAGATGCCTTAGAAAGATTGATGCAAAATCGTACAACCTTGGTAATTGCACATCGTTTGGCAACAATTTTAAAAGCTGATCGCATTCTCGTAATGGATAAAGGCGCTCTTGTGGAAGAAGGAACCCATGCAGAACTTGTGGCAAAAAATGGCGTCTATGCTTACCTCGCAAAACTCCAATTTTCACCTGAGTAAGTGATCATTATGAAGAGCAGTATCTTTAAGAACATAAACAGTACTCTTTTCAGACAGGCTTATCAATTTGAATCTCTCATGGAAAAAGAGGGCAAGCATTGTGGTGTTTTTCTTTTTAAAGTCTTAACGGGCTGTTTTTTTCTGCGTGAGACGGGCATTTTTATAAAAATACTTCATCTGTGTACAAAATATAAAATGACACCCAGTTAATCTCTATGAACTATTAAGATGTGCAAGGAGCTCTCTTCATAACAGCACTGTCACGTTGATTTAACTGTCACGTTTATTTATAAGAGTAATTCATTGTTTTTTATGAGAGATTATTAATACTATAGGATTTTCTTATGTCAAACCCTCATAGTGAATCAAACAAAATCTCTTGGCTTGCACATCACAAGCAGAGTTAGCGTGTGGAGTGAAGCTGTACAAAAAGGAACAAAACGCCTCTCTTCCCCCTTTAAATACCAAAGGCTGTCACAACATTGGGGCGCTGGAAAGAGTATACGACTGGCAAAGAGTATAATTGGTGCTCGCTTACTGAGGACCCTTATGCGGCCCACTTAATAGGCTCTACGGACACAAGCTCTACCCTAAAGACTTATCACACTCTTAAAAAAACTGAATATGAAAAATTTTTCATGCCCCCTCTCACCGCCCTAAACAATAGTGTTTACCGAAAATCATGACTAATTGTAATTCACAAATAGGCTTTTCTCATCTGCAGGAGTATCCTTTTATTCTCTTTCAAAAAAACGAACACTTTTTGAACGTTGTTTGCAGATTCGTACTATTGAAAAAGAGCAAAGACTCTTTTAGCGCTTTTGGGCTTCTTATAACTTTTGTGAGCGCGTATAAGCAACAGCTTTTATAATAAACCAGCTGTTGGCAAAATCGTAAAATTTTATCAAATTTATTGTTTGTAAATATCACCACGACCACTGTTCTGCTCTTGCAGACACGCAACCTCAAAACACTTTCTCTTTGCTCACAAATTGTCTCTCCAGCTCTTTCTTCCAGTCATAGCCTATAAAAATAAGGATAGCGTACTTTAATTGGACACCATCTTCCCACACCACCACCAACGCCATCATTTATATTTACAGCCCTCAATTTTATAGCCACCCCCTGTCGTGCTTTAAGAAGGCACATTAACGATGATAGAAACATGTACAAAGAGGATATATTTTTAAGGTATTTATGTTTTAAAGCTTACACCAAATCATAATTTTTTTGTATAGTGAGCTAAGCGTCTGCAGAACTGACACCCTAACCATTTCAAACCGTTCAGCTGTTTTAGTAACAGATAAGCCAAGTTCTACGATTATATCTTCAACCACGAGTTCACCGAGGTACAGAGGATTTTCCATCATTTTTTAGCACTCCCTCTTCAGTGATCCTCTGGATAATTAACTCATTCAGCATCTATACCAGCAAAGCCAAATATTACGTGCTAATTTTCCTTTACAATCATTAACCAAGACCCCTCAAAATGACCTTTTCGTGAATAGAGCTAAAAGGATAAGTCATTCAAAGTCATCTGGAAATATAGCTATATCAAAAGCACCTAAAATACGCCTTAGTTGCTCAGTATAGGCGACCTTCCCCTTTTATCGTATCAGTCTTGTAGAAGGCTTTAAATCCTTTATGTTTAAATCAAAAAATCATAATTGGATTATATTGCATAAAAATGCTTTTTCTCATTTTTCCATTTAACACACGATAAGGTACCATTTAGGCAGCATGAGAAGCTTTCCTCTTATATCATGATTTCAGAGCCGCATGAGAAAAACAAAATAAGCCGTTTGGGTGTCTTAGGTCAAGGATGCCGTTAGGCGCAACCTTTAAAGGATTGCCTTGAGCTTAATGACCAAGGCTTGTTAGTCCTCTCATTAAACGCGGGTCTAATGTTACGATTTTGGAGAGCGATTATTAAGAATTTGAGAGACAGACAGCCTCTCATCTTGATTTATAAACAAACGAATTGCACTCTATTTATTCAAAGAGCATAATTTCATACTCAGGAGGTGCTAAACGGAATAAGAGAGCGTCGTAACCCCACGCAGCAGACAGGCAGCAAATAGAAAAAACGCCTTCACCAATTGCTAAGAGTAATGTGAACGATATACCGGCTTCATCTGCTGTTGCTTCACGGCGTTCCAAGAGGTATCCGACAAAAAAGAAAAAGCACGTTAATCCACTCGCACCCGCAAAGAAGCTTAGTACGGCATGAACCGGTCTACGCATGCTGAACAAGATAAGAAAAATTGTGAAAGTAAACACTCCAAATATTACAGCGAATGTTCTACGCACCATATTGCACAATTTTCGCATCATAATTACAGAAAAGCTCTGTTCTGCGTATCGATTTTTTCTTTTTGTGCTTGTATTCTTGGAAGATATACCGTCCACAACTCCCCCCGTTTTAAACCAAGATGCTATGAAGTTAGTTACTTTTAATTATATCATCACAAAATACAAGAAAAATTTATCCATTTTAATGAAAAAATAGGTGTTTTATTGAGATGCAAATCTATTTTTGTTAGCAAGAGTTATTCAATTCGTTCGTCAATAGAAAGACTACCCCCATTGCAGAGGAAGCTATCTTGACGCACAAAAACTTCATAAGCTGTATATCAAAATCCACTCAGACATCGCAACTCTCCAATATACCCGCTTAATCCACCTTTGAAACTGCAATCAAATGGATTCTGCTGATGACAAGCAATGATAACATGAAAAAGAAAAAATATCACAATATCAAACTCTTCAATACAGTCTTAGCTTTATGATTTTCACTCAAAAAATAAGTGCTACCTCATAAACGATAACACACTAAGATGCTGCGCATTCACAAATTTCCTTTAAAGCACCATCTCCCCTTCCCGAAATTGCACCTCTCCCGCAATCTTATCTCTCGATAGCACCCATTAAAGAATTTGAAAATGTCCAAGGAGAAAACTCTCTGAGAAAGCTTTCAAGCCTAAAACGCCCCCGCCATTTTATCATGATGAGGGCACCCAAAATCACGCAGAAACATGTAAAATCTCTCCGCATTTAGGTATAGGACTTGTGCTTCAAGCGCACGCTTTTTCTTGTTCTGTTGTCCATTGTCCCAAAGCCGCAAGATGATTCATCAAAGCCCGATGACTAAATGCCTTCTGTGCAACAGCAATATTCTCATCTTTTCCAGCCCATGCTTTTAAAGCAGCTGCTTGCAATGCCCGTCCATAAGAAAAAGTCAATTTCCAAGGCAATGCGCCCAAAGAATTCATAGCAGATAAATGCGCCGTTGCTTCCTGATCAGACTGTCCTCCAGAAAGAAAAGCAATTCCAGGAACAGCGGCAGGAACAGTCTGTTTAAGCACCTGGACGGTCTTTTCAGCAACTTCTTCAACAGAAGCGTTGCGGGCATCCTTTCCATCAATCACCATATTGGGCTTTAAAATCATCCCCTCCAAAAGAACACGAGTTTCAAACAATTCTTTAAAGACGGTCTGTAAGACAGCTTTTGTCACCTCAAAGCAGCGTGTAATGGAATGCCCACACGATGGTCCATCCATCAACACTTCGGGCTCAACAATCGGCACAATCTTGAACTCCTGACACAAAGCAGCATAGCGTGCAAGAGCTTGTGCGTTTTGTCTTATTGCGCCTCTTGTTGGCAAAGTGTGTTCATCAATCGCAATCACTGCACGCCATTTCGCAAAACGTGCTCCCAAAGCATAATAATCTTTTAGCCGCTCACGAAGATCATCCAACCCTTCGGTAATTGTCTCTTGAGGAAAAGCGGCCAAGGGTTTTGCACCGGTATCAACTTTAATCCCTGGCAAAGCGCCTGCATCCCGAATAAGATCCGTCAACATTTTCCCAGTTGATGCTTTTTGCCGAATGGTTTCATCAAATAAAATAACCCCAGAAATGGCGCTTTCCATTGCTTCTTTTGTACTAAAAAGCATTTCACGATAAGCACGGCGTCTATCTTCATTGGATTCAACACCAATGCTTTCAAAACGCTTTCCAATGGTCGCCGTACTTTCATCTGCCGCCAAAATACCCTTACCCGCATGCACCAATGCAAGTGCAATATCTTCAAGCCGTTCATTCATAAAAAATTCCTCTTTATTTTGTCTTAAAATTTCATTTTGTCTTAAAACTTCCAAAAGTGCGCAACACGTTAAACACAGCCTACACAACAACACACAGCTCTTTTTAAAAGCTGCTCTTTCAATAAACTCTCTAAGCCTGCATAAGGGCAAGAATTCCAGGCAGAACCTTACCTTCCATCCATTCTAAAAAAGCCCCTCCAGCAGTCGAGAGATAAGTAAAATCATTGGCAACACCAGCATGATTAAGAGCAAAAACTGTATCGCCCCCTCCCGCAATTGAAACCAACTTTCCCGTCAAACTACGTTCTGCTGCATGGCGTGCAACTGCAATGGTCCCCTTATCAAAAGGAGACATTTCAAAAACACCAAGGGGTCCATTCCACACAAGAGTAGCAGCTTTATCTATCACAGTATTGATATGCGCAATAGAGCGTGTCCCAATATCCAATATCATGCCATCTTGTGGAATATCTTCAATGTCATAAAGACGATGCGGTGCATCTTTTTCAAAGCGAAATCCAACGACAGCATCCTGAGGGAGCAGAAGCGTACATTGACACTCTTGCGCTTTCTTAATGATTTTTTTTATCGTGTCCATCAGTGCATGTTCACACAGTGACTTACCAACAGACACACCTTGCGCTGCTAAAAAACTGTTAGCCATGCCCCCACCAATCACGAGATGATCAACCTTTTCCACCAAATGATTGAGCACAAAAAGCTTGCTGGAAACTTTCGCTCCTCCCACAATGGCAACCACAGGGTGTGTTGGATTGCCAAGTCCTTTTTCTAACGCCTGCATCTCACCTTGCAAAGAGCGCCCTGCATAAGAAGGCAACAAATGCGTTATTCCCTCCACCGAAGCATGAGCACGATGAGAAACTGAAAAAGCATCATTGACATAGAGATCCCCATTATGAGCCAAAGCTTCCGCAAAAGAACAATCATTCTTTTCTTCACCAGCATAAAAACGAACATTTTCAAGCAGTAAAACACCCCCATTTTGTAATGACTCAACCGCAACCTGCACCACCGAACCGATACAGTCAGGAGCAAACGAAACAGGCTTATTAATGATCTTTTCCAGCACTTGCACAACAGGACGGAGTGAAAACTCTGGCTCTACCTTTCCTTTGGGACGACCACAATGAGAAAGCAGAATAAGTTTAGCACCCCGCTTTTGTAGCTCAACGAGTGTCTCTTTATGCCGCTCTAAGCGTGTCGTATCACAGACCTTACCCTGCGCCATTGGCACATTAAAATCCACCCGCACAAGAACACGTTTTCCAGTGACATCAACATCATCAAGTGTACGAAACCCCATCACTGCTTCCTCTTCACTTTCCATTGTTTCAAATAAAAACGCATCCAACAACCCTGCCCACTTTTCTTTTCACTTACCCCCTCTTTGCTTTTACAAGAGATCCACGACAGCCTATCTCTCACCCTCTGCTTTTGAAAAGCCAAAGCTTTCATCATCAAATGTACAAAAGCCACTCATTGCTCTTAATCTTCATATTCCATTGTAGCAAACAAATGCATTGGCTCAACTTGATCTCTATTAAAGCTTCCTTTTACTTCTAGGCAAAAGAATTTACATCTCTTGTTTTCTGACGTTTTCTCAAAGAGTGTCTCGTTCAGATCTTACTTTTTCAAAGTTTACTCTTTCATACAGCTTTTAAAAGCACGTATTGACCCAGTATTAAAACAAAACACATCATCAATTTTTCAATAGTTTCTTCTCTCTAGCGCATGAGAACAACAGCCTCTATCTGTTTTTCTCAAAATTGTACAAAAATGAGACTTTTTCCTATAAAAAGGAGGACCCTGAGGTCCTCTTATATTGTCTTAGCAAAAGCCACAGCCGTATCACTCATACGGTTAGAAAAGCCCCATTCATTATCATACCAAACCAAAACGCGACAGAGCTTACCATCAATCACTTTTGTTTGATCATTGTGGAAAATAGCTGAATGAGGATTATGATTAAAATCACAACTCACGAGTTTTTCTTCTGTATAATCCAAAACGCCCTTCAAAGGACCTTGTGCAGCAATAGCAATGGCTGTATTAATTTCTTCAATTGTTGTGGAATGCTTAGAGGTAAATGTCAAATCAACCACAGAAACATTAGGGGTCGGAACGCGAATCGATACACCATCAAGCAATCCCTTTAATTCTGGCAAGACCAATCCCACAGCTTTTGCTGCTCCTGTTGAGGTAGGAATCATAGAAAGAGCTGCCGCACGTGCACGATAAAGGTCACGATGCATTGTATCCAACACAGGTTGATCACCCGTATAAGAATGGATTGTTGTCATAAAGCCCTTTTCAATGCCCACCGTGTTGTGCAAGACTTGTGCAACAGGCGCCAAACAATTGGTTGTACAAGAAGCATTTGAAACAACGCGATGCTCGCTGCTTAAATATTGATGATTAACCCCATAGACGACCGTAAGATCTGCTCCTTCAGAAGGCGCAGAAACAAGAACACGCTTTGCCCCTGCATCCAAATGAGCACTTGCTTTATCACGCGCAGTAAAAATGCCCGTACATTCTAAAGCAATATCGATATCCAAATCTTTCCAAGGCAATAGAGCAGGATCACGCTCTGCGCATACCTTTATTAAACCACTCCCCACATCAATGGCATCCCCTACCACCTTAACAGTCCCAGGGAAGCGCCCATGAACTGAATCATAGCGCAACAAATGGGCATTTGTTTCCACCGATCCCAAATCATTAATTGCGACCACTTCAATATCTTTCCGTTCACTTTCCACAAGTGCACGTAAAATATTGCGACCAATACGACCAAACCCATTAATTGCAACACGAACTGTCATTTCACATGTTTCCTCATCAATTTTTTAAGCACAACATTTAAAACACAATAAATGGGTATTTCACCAATCCAAAATCATTAATTCCCACAATGTCAATATCTTGACCACTCACTCACTTATCCACAATAATGCACAAAATATGATGCCCTAAAACCACCCCATTCATGACAACACAAGCTGTCATTTTGTTTTTTTCTCTTTGATCTTTCCAAGCTCTTTTTCAACAGTGGCGACCACATTCTCACAAGTAATATCAAAATGCGCATAAAGGGCATCAATTGTTCCACTTGCCCCAAAGCCCTCCATACCAATAAACACACCATCACAGCCAATAAAACGGTCCCACCCTTGCCGGATAGCAGCTTCAATGGCAATTTTAATCGGCGCATCTCCAATGAGAGCACGCTGATAGGAGAGAGATTGTTGAGAAAAGAGTTCAAAACAAGGCACAGAAACCACACGCGTTGGGATGCCTTTTTCTTCTAAAACCGCATGTGCCTCTACCGCAATTTGCAATTCTGAACCAGAAGCAAACAGCGTCACTTGTGCATCATCGCTAGCTGTTAGGAATTCATAAGCACCGAGCATACAGAGATTTTCTTCTTCATACTCTTGACGCAAAAGCGGTAGATTTTGTCGACTCAAAGCCAAGGTAGAAGGCGTTTTACGTGCTTTCAAAGCCAATTGCCAACACTCGACTGTCTCCATAGCATCAGCAGGGCGGAACACGAGATGATTAGGCATTGCGCGCAAGCAAGCTAAATGCTCCACGGGTTGATGGGTCGGACCATCCTCACCAAGACCAATAGAATCATGAGTCATAACATAAATCACCCGCAATCCCATTAAAGAAGAGAGCCGCATAGCGGGACGCATATAGTCAGAAAAGCATAAAAAGGTTCCCCCATAAGGAATAAAGCCGCCATAAAGGGCAAGACCATTCATCACGGCTCCCATTGCATGTTCGCGAATTCCATAATGCAGATAGCGCCCTGAAAAATCTTCAGCAGAGATAATTTTCATCTGGCTGCTTTTTGTATTATTAGATCCGGTTAGATCAGCCGAACCACCAATGGTCTCAACAACGACTTCATTGATCACTTCAAGAGCCATTTCCGAGGCTTTACGCGTAGCAACAACAGGGCGCTCTTCAACCAGTTTTTGTTTATAAGTATCAATAGCGCCATCAAATCCTCCCACGAGATCGCCTCGCATCAATCTTTCAAACTCCACACGCTCTGAGACAGGAAGATCAGCAAATTTTGCTTCCCACTTTTGCCGCCTTTTAGCAGCATTAAGCCCTGCCAAGCGCCAATTATCGAGAATATCAGCTGGAATAACGAAAGGCTCAGCCTCCCACCCTAAAGCGATACGGGTTTCAGTGATTTCTCGTGCGCCCAAAGGGGCTCCATGAGCTTTATTGGTACCCGCTTTATTTGGCGCTCCAAAACCAATTGTTGTTTTACAAGCAATCAAAGTTGGTTTATCGGAATTTTGTGCCGCCTCAATAGCCCGCGCAATTGCTGCTTGATCATGCCCATTGACTTTATGGGTCTCCCAACCAGAAGCTTTAAAACGCGCAATCTGATCTGTACTATCAGCAAGGGAAATCTCTCCATCAATGGAAATATTATTATCGTCCCACAACACAATCAATTTATTGAGTTTCAAATGACCAGCAAGGGAAATCGCTTCTTGAGATATCCCTTCCATAAGGCATCCATCGCCCACCAACGCGTAAGTGTAATGATTGATGAGATCACCAAAACGGGCATTTTGCAAACGCTCCCCAAGAGCCATTCCCACGGCATTTGCCAACCCTTGTCCAAGTGGCCCAGTGGTTGTTTCGATTCCTGCAACATGCCCATATTCTGGATGCCCAGCAAGTTTAGACCCTACTTGGCGAAAATTTTTGAGATCCTCAAGAGAGAGATCTTCATAACCAGAAAGATACAGGAGAGCATAAAGCAACATAGACCCATGCCCCGCCGATAACACAAAACGATCACGGTTAGGCCAGCGAGGATTTTTAGGATCATGAGCAAGGAATTGTGTATAAAGAACCGTAGCAATATCGGCTGCCCCCATTGGCAAGCCCGGATGACCAGAATTTGCTTTTTCAATCGCATCAATAGCAAGAAAACGGATAGCATTGGCCATCTGATTCTGTTGGTGGGTATTTGTCATGAATAATCGACCATTTCGTTAAATATGTTATTCTGTTGCTTTTTCCGTATTCTCTTAAAATTCTCAAGGAATACTATTTTTTAACCATTAGCGTGAAACTTTTTGCCACCACTTCAATAACATTAATAACATTCCCCTCACGCGTCCTGTATATCCATGTCATTTATGCCAATACGCGCAAAAAATCCAGCTTTTAATTTATATCTATCCCCTGCTTTGCTTGCTAAAATATCCTACATACTTAAAAATAAAATGCACACAATACAAGATTGAAAGTGATTCGTTTTTGCATAACACATTGATAAAGGATACAATTACCCAAAGGATAAAAGCAATGAACCAAGAAACGACGGTTCTACAAGATGCTCTAGAGCACCTAGAAAAAGCACTTAGAACTTTAGAGATCACCATAATAAACCGCAATGCCGTTATTGATAAAAATAACGAATGGGAAGAAGAAATTCAACGAATGAATGCTGACCGCAGCCATCTTGCCCAAGCGCTTGACAAAGCTGAAGCCCAAATTGAACGCTTAGAGTCCGTAAACAAAGAAGTTTCCAAACGTCTTATTAAAGCAATGGAAACAATTCGTGTTGTCATTGATAGATAAAGGTTTGAATGTATGGAAACTGTTTCCGTTACCATTGATGGTAAAATTTATCGCATGGCTTGTGATAAAGGACAAGAACGTCGTCTTATCGCGCTTGCTGCTCAATTGGATCAATATATCACACATTTAAAGAACAATTTTGGTGAAATTGGCGACCATCGTTTATCGGTTATGGCTGGCATAATGATTATCGATGAAATGGAAGAAATAAAACGAGAAAATAAAAAACTACAAGAAGACTACAATGCTCTTTTACGACTCCACAACGAAAGAGACCGCACCATGGGGAAAATTATGCGTGACACCACACAACGCATTGAAAATCTCACCAACCAATTGCTCAAAGATGATCAAAACAGCACAAACTTTCAAGAACAAGAACAGGAAGATTTCTAAAAGTACATCAGCGCGTAACAAACCAGTGATTTTACTTGTCCGCTACACCCAACAGGATAAAAATTCTTAAATCCACACCAGTTTGTAAATGGTCCGGTTTTTTATAGAGAGGGTTCCAGCTACTCACCACTTATGGAATTAACTTAAAACTCAACAAGAAAACCCGACCCTGAATATTTCACCCCTGCACAAACACTTCTTATATCAAAGAGGCAACCTTATATCACCACACTTCAAATGAAATGTCTTTTAACAGCGTAACAAGATAACAAAACCAAAATCATTGTAAAAAAATCATATAAATGACAACAGCAACAAACAAATAAAGCATCCTTCGATAAAAAGAACTATATCCATGTTTCCTATGAATGCATACCAAAAGCCCTTACCCCTAGATAATATCCAGCAGATTCAATATATATTTAAAAAATAACCTTATCTATTATACCGCCATTTGATAATACAAGCACCACGGAGTCTTTGCACCTAGAGTGTCCCTCAGATGGAACCCACCCAGAAGAGCCGTATCGTTTATAAACCAGCGTGAATTAAATATTTTCATCCTTCAGAGCAGGAAAAAAGCCAAACCCGAAGATTATGTTAATCTGCGACAACTTCAAACATCATAAACGACAATAATAACCCTTGAAAACATTCTCTCCCGACATCTTGATCCTTATAACACACAATCCATATCTCTCTCCTCAGCTCTCAAAACTCCACGCTTAATAAAAGAAAGAGTAAACCGGCAGCATCATTATAACCACCCCCAATATTGCAACAGCCCCCTTGGCTCTTAAAACGATTCATAAGAGGGGCGCCTTTCTTGTACAGTTTTTACCCACAAGAGCCCCGCTTGTGACGTGCAAGCAAATAGTTATGACTGACAAAACATGCACAAATTTAAAATAAAACAATCTTGCGGTATTCGGGATTTTGATAGAATATAAAGAACGCTATATTATCATTATAAATCAATATGTTGCAAATGCGCCGACAAAGCATATTTTTAAAACACATTCACCCAACATTTTTTTTCATGACATACTAGCATGACTTTTTAGGCACATAATTCTAATTTTATTCAATTCTGTTTGCAAAAGTTTAAAATGAGAAAAGTTTCAAGGTTCTCATTCAAAAAGAAAAAGAATGAACTCTCATTACCAATGAACATCTCGCTCATATAAACATCAATAAAGCAATCCCCAATATGCCTCAATGAAATAAAAGGGGGGCTCCCATTAAATGCCCTACCGTAAAAGCAGCTTCCTCAGAACTAAAACAAAATCAACAGACAACATCACCGCATCTGCTCCCATCCCCAAACCTGACAACTTAAAGCAACACCTTGCTATCTTTACAATGGGAGATAAAAGAATAATAGGTCTATGGAATCATTCACAAAAAGCGCACACGCGTTGTGTTTAAAGCCTGTTCAAAGGCGCATAAAAAAACACCATGCGTAAACGGCTCAAATCCCTTTCGTTCCATCTTGAGAGACAGAAGCAATACGCAAGAGATTTGTCGCTCCAGGCGTTCCAAGGGGAACACCAGCTGTCACAAGGAAGCGATCTCCCCCTTTGCAAAAACCTTCCTGAAATGCAATGGCTGCTGCACGATCAACCATATCCTCTAAATTCCGTGCATCTTGCGCAACCACACAATGAAGCCCCCAAACTAAAGCTAAACGCCGTGCTGTCTCCACAATGGGAGATAAAGCAATAATCGGTCTATTGGGACGTTCACGAGAGGCGCGCACCCCCGTTGTTCCTGAAGCCGTATAGGCAACAATAGCTGATAGCGCAAGTGTTTCAGCAATCTGACGCGCAGCAAGAGAAATCGCATCTGTTCCTGTTGATTCTGGTGCTGGATGTTGTGCCCCAACCTGAGCGGCATAAGTATGATCTTGTTCGATTTGCTGCGCGATTCGATCCATCATAAGCACGGCTTCTTCAGGATAACGACCAGAAGCAGATTCAGCAGACAACATCACCGCATCTGTTCCTGCATAAACTGCTGTAGCAACATCCGACACTTCTGCGCGTGTCGGAACAGGAGATGAGATCATTGATTCGAGCATTTGTGTTGCCACCACAACAGGCTTTCCTGCTAAACGACAAGCTTTTATGAGCTCCATCTGAAGTGCAGGAACCCTTTCCAAAGGCATTTCCACTCCAAGATCACCCCGTGCAATCATAATACCATCGGATACATCAATAATTTTCTCTATATGCTCTAAGGCTTGAGGCTTTTCGATTTTAGCCATCAAAGACACCTTGCTTTTCGTCAATCGACGCACCGCTATAATATCTTCTGGACGTTGAATAAAAGAAAGAGCAACCCAATCAACAGGCTGCTGTAAAAGAGCCTGAAGATCCTCCTTATCTTTTGACGTCATCGAATCAAAAGGCAAAATTGTATCGGGAAAACTGACACCCTTTCGATCAGAAATACGGGTTCCAGAAACCACGCGACACTGTACAGAATGACCATCACAAACTTGCGCACGCAGTTCCAGTTTTCCGTCATCAATCAACAACCGATCCCCTGGTTTAACAGCCGAAAATACATCCTCATGAGGGAAAAAAACACGCTGTGCATCACCTGACACATCGCGATTATCTAACGTAAAGCTTTGCCCAACACGCAAATCTTCTTGACCCTTAGTAAAACGACCCACACGCAGTTTTGGCCCCTGAAGATCCACTAAAATACCAATGGGGCGCCGAACTGTTTTTTCAACTTCTCGTATAGACTTGACCAAATCAACCATCATATCACGGTCAGTATGGCTCATATTAAGACGAAAAACGTCTGCTCCTGCCCTAAAAAGCTTCTCAATCATTTCACTGGAAAAAGAAGAAGGACCAAGAGTCGCAATAATTTTCACTCTACGTGCACGTTTCACGGCGGAGAATTTCCTGAAAGAGAATGGACAACAGAATTGTTTAACAAAGACTCATCCGTCAACTGTATCATCCAACTGGTTTGATTTCCGGTATCGATTTCTTTAAATTCAGCCTTTTGATATCCTCGAGGGAAACAATCATGAACCCCTTGAATGGTAAATTGGCTATCTTGCACACACATGGTTACAGAGCCTGCCCAGTTCCCTTTTTTTTGTGCCCCTTCCGCATAAAAATAATAAAACCGTGAAGCAAGAGGCCCCTCAATTAAGGTTTTACACTCCGTCACAGGTACCGTCCACCAGCCTTCGCTCACCCACCCTGAAAATGTACGATATCCAAGAGCAACCCCTACAGACTGTTGGGTTGTATTACAAACCCTAAAGTCAGCTTTTGCAAAAACAACAAGGGGAAACAAGAGCAACATGCTCAAGAGAAAAACCTTTAATCCTTTTTGAAACACCCAATATCGTTTTTTTAAAATCACAAAACTTCCTCTATGATGTCAAATTCTCAAAACAAATTACACACTTCTTTTTCAAAAGCTTTTCAAGTCTAAAACGTATATTTTTATATTTTTCTTTTTATAGCCCTTTTATCAATGCATATATCTTAAAAATTTTACAAAATATTTAAAGTCAATTTGTAAAAAAACAGTGTAGCTTGATTTACTTTTTGTTATTCAATCTTTTTCAACATAAATTCGTCGTCGAAAAACAACTTAAAATATATAACTTGGAGAAAAATACAATGAACGATACAGTAACCGATCAAACACACGCTATATCCGTAAACCAATTACGCTCTTTTATCGAACGTATTGAACGACTAGAGGAAGAAAAAAAAACTATTTCTGATGATATTAAAGACGTTTACACTGAACTTAAAGGCTCTGGTTTTGATAGTAAAGCCGTTCGCAGCATTATACGGTTGCGTAAAAAAGAAGAGCATGAACGAATGGAAGAAGAAGCAATCATTGAGCTTTATAAAAATGCGCTTGGTATGAATTAACCCCATTGATAAAATTGGAAATTTTCTTAAGAAAAGAAAATGCAAAAAAACAAATGAATGTATAAAAGTTCCACCCAATAATAAGCAGTTTGTGTAACTTGTAACGGGACTATCGGTCACAAAATACACAATATTGCAACAGCCCTCACATTAAAAGGATTTATACGGAGCATTTTTATCCTTGTCCTCCAATCATTTTTATCCACACAAACCCTCACTTGTACGCCAATCCAGTTTGTGATGTGCAAGAGAGGTAATTTTTATGATTAAACATCAATAGATTTGAAATGAGAAAGTCTTACGATATTGAGGACTCTCTTCCTTCAGGTTGAAGGAATGAATAATGATGATAAATCAATTTATTATCTACGAAAAGAAACATATAAAATGGTCAGCAGTTGAAATCCGCTAAATGAGAGTCTGAACTGTTTACAAAAGAAGAGCTGGTTAAGGATCTTTATCTTTTAGGATAGGCAGAAATTCAGTATATTTACATATTTGATAAAACCCCCTTAATAGAACTTTTAACAAAACTTTATTCGAACCTATTAACGGACTCATACAGATCATTGATTCGAGAGGTTAGAACGTGATCTCTCCATTTTCCAGAAATCATCAAATAGTCTTTGGCATAGCCTTCTTTTTCAAAATGAAGGCGTTTTAATAAACGTTCGCTTTTTATGTTCTCAGGTCTATAATTTGCCATCACTCTATGCAGATGATAAACATGAAAGATATGCCGTATTAGCGCCGATAAACTCTCAAACATGAGACCTTTGCCTTGTTGTTTTTCATCAAGAGAAAAACCAAGATGACAAGCTTGAAAAACACCCCGAACCACATTTGTAAAATTCACAACACCAATGACTGTTTTTTCATTTTTTAATCGTACGGCATATCGGTATGCTTGTCCTTGTGCACTTTCATAAGCAAATGCATTAGCTCGTGTTTCCCAAGCTGTTAGGCTGTGGTAACCATCAGATCTAACAGGTTCAAAAGGACGCAGATGATTCGCATTACGGAGGTAATAAGAAGACAGTTCAGCTGCATCTTCTAAACAGATCAATGTGGAAATTGTTCGCTTTGTTTTAATTGCCATCATTTTCTCCTCCTAGAAATGTTACAATAACACGTTGATTTATCCTAACAAATCATCATTTTTAAACTTAAATCATAACGTCGAATACAGTAGCTTTCCCCATCACAACACTTCTCATGGTAGAAACAATAAGGATTATTTGCTTTTCCGTCAGAAGCGGGGTTGGTGTATTTAGGATATAAGGTAAAGATAAGGGAATGTTTCTTATGAATGCTCTCAAATTCCAAGGGGGCTGTAGCAACATTGGGGGCTGGCAAAGTATGCAATGGAATTGGCATACTTCCATATACGAAATTTTGAAAAAACTCACGGCAAAGATAGTTTTGTTTCTTTGCCTTGTAAACTCAGAGCATGCTTGTTTTGCGCTATCATATCACTGCACCCGCATACAAATCCCAATGACCATCACCTTGAAATGCTATATGTTACAGTGCGATTTAAAAAGTTTCTGCCATGAATCATCAACAACACTGTTCTCGCAAAATCAGCCATAAGATCTTGTAACAAATCCAAGAAAGGTGATAATGAATATAAATCTCTTAAAATGTTTTAGACATTACCGTGAACACGCTTCCATTTCTTCGCGTAAAATTTCAAGTTCTAACCATTCTTCTTCTTTTTGTGTGCAAGTATTTTTCTTTTTTTCCAACGCTGTTGATAAACGCTCAAAACGCTCTTTATCACTGCGATAAAGGGTTGGATCAGAGAGCTCTTGTTCAATTTTTTTGATTTCATTTTGCAAAACAGCAATTTCTTCAGGCAATCTTTCCAATGCATAAACCTGCTTATAAGACAATTTACCTCGTGTTTTTTTCTCCCGCACTATCAAGCTATGATCTGTTGATGAGTCCTGCTTTGAAAGCTCTCCCACATGAGATTTTGAAGGTGCTTTACGCTGCGATAATTCTGTTTTTTTGCGTTGTAAACTCAGAGCATGCTGGTTTTGCACCATCATATCACTATAGCCGCCCGCATACAAAACCCAATGACCATCACCTTGAGGTGCCAACATATGCGTTACAGTACGATCTAAAAAGTCTCTGTCATGGCTGACCAACAATACTGTTCCCGCAAAATCAGCAATAAATTCTTGCAACAAATCCAAAGTTTCCATATCCAAATCATTGGTCGGTTCATCAAGTATCAAAAAGTTTGCAGGACGTGAAAGAAGTCGTGCAAGCATGAGGCGTGCTCTTTCTCCCCCCGAAAATTCTTTAAGGGGAGTGCGTGCTTGTTCAGGCAAAAATAAAAAGTCTTTCATATAAGAAACTACATGCCGCTCCAGCCCATTGATCACAAGAGTATCACCTCTTCCTCCCGTTAAATAATGCGCTAAAGTTTCTTCTTCATTTAAAATACGTTGCTGATCAAGCAATGCCATAGAAAGGTTATAGCCATGCCTCACCGTTCCACTATCCACGGCTTCCTGCCCAATTAATGCAGAAAGGAGCGTTGTCTTTCCGATACCATTGGGTCCCACCAACCCGATTCGATCACCACGCTGAATACGCAAAGAGAAATCTTTCACGATAATGCGATCACCATAGGATTTTGAAATTTTCTTTGCTTCAAGCACCAATTGCCCAGACTCATGACTTTTCGCTACTGTCAAAAGTGCATTTCCAGGCTGCCCTTTATAGGTTTGATGACGCTGTCTTAAGTTTTTTAATTCGCCTAAACGCCGTACGTTACGCTTACGCCGTGCACTCACGCCATAACGCAACCATTGTTCTTCACGGGCAATTTGGCGCCCCAATTTATGCTGCTCAATGGCTTCTTCTTGCAACGCCTTATCACGCCAACTTTCAAATTCTGAAAAACGCTTTTCCAGTCTTTTGGTTGTGCCGCGATCAAGCCATACCGTTGACCGCGTAACATTTTCTAAAAATCGCCGATCATGGGAAATCACCACAATCGCTGAACGCAAAGACGATAAAACAGCTTCCAGCCATTCAATGGTTGGTAAATCAAGATGATTGGTTGGTTCATCCAAGAATAAAATATCGGGTTTTGCAGCAATAGCCTGTAACAATGAAACACGCCGCTTTTCGCCTCCCGAAAGCGTTTCCAATTTTTCCGCCCCCGAAAACCCTAAATTTGTGCGAAGCGTATTGATCCACTGAACATCAGATATATCATCCAGCCCCGCTTCCATATAAGCGTTAATATCTTCAAATCCTGAACAATCCGGATTTTGTGAGACATAACGGAGCGTCACTCGCGGGTGGCGAAAAATTTCGCCACCATGAGGCTCTAATATTCCTGCGGCAATTTTTAATAGGGTTGATTTTCCACAACCATTACGACCAACCAGCGCGATACGCGCCCCCTGCTCAACCGATAAACAAGCTTGATTGAGCAAAGGCGTTTTTCCAAAATTTAAGAAAATGCGGTCAAGCCGCAGAAGCGGCGCCGCCATTAACGAACGCGGTGCGGACAAGGTGCTTTATACATCACCCCTCTTGCATCACGGTAAGCACACAATTGCCGTACAGGGACTCTTTGTGCACAAGGTGCTTGGTAAACATGCCCTCTACGACCACGATACGTGCACAATTGTGATGCCTGTCTTTGTTGTTTTCTTTGATTTGCAGCTGCACCTGTTACTGTTCCAGCCAAAGCACCAAATGCTGCACCGGTAAGTGCTGCTCCAGGAGTACTTCCAGCAATAGCAGTTCCAGCCAAAGCACCAATTGCTGCTCCTCCTACGCCGTAACGTGCAACGCGTTCATCGTTTGTGGTACAAGCGACTGAACTGAAACCAATGGCTGAAACAACAGCCACTTTAAAAATTGATTTTAACATATCAAAACCTTTCCTTCTCAAGATCAATACATAATATATCGTTTATGTCGGCACTTAATCACTAGGCCCCCCCCTGCCTTATTCAAAATATATTGGAAGAGCTTTATGGAATAGGCACAGACGCTAACAATATAGCTTTTCCAGAACCTAAATGGCAAGAAAAGGTTCCACAAATACGGTTAGAAAGTGTTAAAGAAGAGCCAAATGACACATTTTTGTCACAAATTGGCCATTTTACTCCTGAAAGAGTTAAGCCTTTTAAATCAGAAAAACCGATAATACTAAACAAACATCCCTTAGGCAAATCATACGAACAAGGTTTTGACAAAACCGGCCAGCCTTCTTCCAAACCACTTGTCAACAATACTGAAATGCCCCTTTCAGCCATCACCAATGCTTGCGTCATATGAGAAAGGCTATGATCACTTCGCTCACCTCCCAAAGCACCGCACAAAATAAGCTTTTTAGCACCATTTTGCAGCGCTCTTTCGCAAGCTAGAGCACTATCTGTCATATCTTTATCAGAAGGAAAAACCTCACGCGGAACATGACTATATTCGCGTATTAAATTCTCATCCGATGAATCAAAATCGCCTAACCACAACTCAGGTGACACATTAAGCGCTGCCGCATGACGCATACCACCATCAGCAGCAATCACCCGACTGTTTTGAATTTGATTAAGCAAGCGATCAGTGATACAAACATCTCCATTTAACAATATCGTAAATGTTGTCATGCCATACTTTGCCTTTCACAAAATTTCCTTTATAGCGCACCCTTTTATCAGTGAGAGTCATTTTTTATAAACAAAAAGCGTGATATAGCCAAACGAATCCTTATCCCTGATGACTCTCTTGAAGAAACATACGATACAAAGATACAAATGCAATTTGCCAAATTACTCCGCAGAAACAATGTGCACCATGATCCAACGCACTCCATTTTTCAACGCAAGTTTCTTTTTCGCTCACGCCTGTATAAAGCAACTTTCATAAGTTTAACGTTTCTCCTTTCGGCTTGTCATACGCCCCTCTCTCAAAATGATAGGCTTTCTTCCACTTCTTCTAAAACGATCAAACGTACCAACAATCACAATATCTATGTCACATTAAGCGCTCTGCAACACCCACGTATTTTGCAAATGTATGGCGGCGCTTATTATGATGCAAAACTTGAACACCTTTTAGCAAAGATTGTCCGTAAACTGACAGTTGCATCCCATAGTTCTCATCAAAGCTATTCTGTAACCATTTTAAACTCAGAAAGTATTAACGCATTTGCGCTCCCCAATGGCGCGATCTACATCACTCGTGGTATGCTGGCATTAGCCAATGATTCTTCAGAAGTTGCAGCCATTTTAGCCCATGAGATAGCACATATTAGAGCCAATCATGGCATTTTACGCCTGCAAAAAGAAGCCCAATTAAAGATGGCAAATCACATATCTTCACATCTTCTTTCTTCTATTGGCAAAAAACTTCATAACCCTACGCAAAACAAGCAACAACTCGCGCAATTTTCCCGCAATCAAGAGCTAGAAGCTGATTCCCTTGCACTTGAAATGCTCCAACAAGCAGGATATGATCCATTTGCTTCACCACGCTTTCTTCAAACAATGGAAGCCTATAGTGCTTTGCGTAATATCTCCGGCACCCAAAATGCCTCTCTAGATTTTCTAGCCTCTCACCCAACCACCCCTCAACGCATTCAGCTTGCGATAGAAAAAGCGCGTAAAATCAGTAAAGGGAATAGTAAAACAACCGATCGCGATTCTTTTCTCAAAAGCATTGATGGCATGATTTTTGGAGGAGGCTTTTATACAGGTTTTGTACGAGGCAACCAATTTATTCACCCACAATTGCGCATAGCTTTCTCTGTTCCAAACAATTTTACAATAGAACATTCAGCACACACTGTTTGGGCCAGTGGACCAGATAAAATTGCGATTCGTTTTGATGCTATTCCGCATCCTGCTGGAATATCTGCGAGTGATTATTTGAAAAGCGGCTGGATTATCGGGCTAGACCAATCATCTATCCGCCCCATCACAATTCAGGGGCTCCCCCATCAAGAATTTACGCGTCAAGGATTCCAAAGCCAAAGTTTACTTGGAGCACGAGCCCATGCTACCAATGAGCAATGGCAATTTGATGTAGTTGTCATTCCATTCAACAACCATATCTTTCGTTTTCTGACAGCCGCCCCACATAATTCTCAAAATTTTGTAGAGGTTGCCCAAAAAACGCTACAAAGCTTTCATTCTCTTTCATCTTCACAATTAAAAAAACTGAAGCCCTTAAAAATCCGTGTTGTCCGCATTAAACAAGGAGAAAACGTTGCAAACCTAGCCAATAAAATGCAACACACACCAGATAAAGAAAAACTCTTTCGCATCCTCAACGCCCTCTCACCAACACAAACTTTATCCGCAGGTACAAAAGTGAAAATCATTACAGAATAAGCCTTTTTTCTCATCTGCTACAGTTTTGATTCTTTCCTATCTGTATGACGCCCTCTCCCTTAAAGCATATTCACAAATGAAGAGGGACATTTCAAAAACCAATTTCATCATACCTTCATACGACTCCGTTTGATACATACTTCCTCGAACTAATATCACCCCCAATCTTCCTCTGTTCATCAATAGCACCAAACACATCCCCAAGGAGGCATATCCCTAGACAAATCTGGCAATCCTCTAAATCCAACTTCATCATACTCTCATATACCCGCTACTTATACGTTCTCTCTCTTCCTCCCACAAAGCCTTTCACTGCTTATATATCGTAAGCATCTTCTGAATGAACCGTAAGAAGAGCAGAACGCAATTTCTGCAAAGCCCGAGCTTCAATTTGACGCACGCGCTCTTTTGATATTCCTAACTTTTCACCCAAAACTTCGAGAGTTGCACCCTCTTCATTTAAGCGACGAAAGCGAATAATTTCCAACTCCCGTTCATTGAGAATTTGTAACGCATCGTAAAGCCATTGTGTACGCCGTTGACCATCAATTACTTGCTCAATTAAAGCATCAGGAAGAGGACTATCATCCACCAAAACATCCATCTTAGCAATGGGATTATCACTGTTCTCAGAAACAGAAACACTCAAGGAATTATCAGAACTGGAAAAACGAAAATCCATCGTTTCAACATCGCGCACGGAAACGCCAAGCTTTTCAGCGATTGTGCGAAAGATATCCTGTTTTGACAAAGCACTATCATCTTGTATCAGCTTTGCACGCAAACGCCGAAGATTAAAGAAAAGTGCTTTTTGCGAAGAACTAGTTCCCCCTCGAACGATTGACCAATTTCGCAAAATATAATCTTGAATAGAAGCGCGTATCCACCACGTTGCATACGTTGAAAAACGCACTTCCCGATCAGGTTCAAAACGTGCAGCTGCTTCCAATAGTCCCACATACCCCTCTTGTACCAAATCCCCCAATGGCATTTTGAAACGTTTAAAGCGGTTAGCAATAGCAATCACTAAACGCATATGAGCTGCTGCAATTTGATGCATGGCATCATCATCACGTTTGTCTTTCCACCGCAGAGCCAAATCATGCTCTTTTTGTCGTTCAAGATAAGGCGCTTGCATAGCAGAACGCATCATATTACGTCCTAAGCTTTTGTCTGCATCGCTATAATTTTTGCTGCTTTTATAAACAGCATTTGAAAGATTACCCATAATAACCCCTTGCGATTAAAATTATCAAAATTGATTTGGCAACGACATCATTGTTCTTTACTTAAAAAGAACGCAAAAGTTGTTAACTTCTGTATCCGCTACTTTAACGTGTATTTTTATAATCGCAATTGTTTTTTTTTACTGTCATGGTAAAATTTCTTGTCATAAGACACAATTTCACCTGCAAAATGCCTTTACAATATGCCTTTTAGCCTATGAAATATTTGAAAAAACTTTCTCTTCACTTTTCATGACAAAACAGCAAAAAAATAAAATGATCATGTAAAACAAAAGCTGTTTTTTAATAACCAGTTCTGTTTCCTTTTAAATTGAAGAATTTATTTATGCTTTTATCTTTACAATACAACTAATAAGTGTAATTTGCAAATATAAAGCATCCAAACCGAATGAAAACTGAATAAAAAAAGAATCATCCAAGTTTTAAAGGTGCAAAAAGAAACAGCAAAAAACGACAAGAGTGATTGAAGCAAACGCAACAAACGTGTTAAAGAAAAAGAAGCATTATGAAATTGTCGCAAAAAGCTTTCGACCAATTTCGCACTGAGAAAGAAAATGATCATGGATAGCAAGATTGTTCAACAGGATGAAATTCTTCAAGATGATATTCTCATTGAAAAGCACGGAAGGGGTAAATTTGAAGGTTTTCGTTTTTATGCCAACAAAAACAGTACCGATCAAATAGCTGAGAAGCAAATTTCAACAGAGAATGAAAATTTGATTCTTGCTTTTTCCAAACGCGCGACACGTTTTTGTGCTTGTGCGAATGGAGATTTTACCCTCGGTTCTGATGGAATTGTGCGCTGGATTGGTCAGCCCGTAGGACAGCTTGTAGCAACAGAAGATTTTTTCAAACCAAAACTGATTGTTTTAGCAGATGAACAACTCACAGGAGAATCCCGCGATAACGTTGTGAAGCGATTAGAACGCTTTGTCACCTTTCATTTTGAAACGACTTTAAAACCTCTATTTGATTTGCGTAATGCTGATAATTTAACGGATTCAACAAACAGTCTTGCTTTACAACTTTTTAACTCTTTAGGGATTTTACCACGCCGCGAAGTCTTAGACATTGTCAAAGAACTTGCGCAAGAATCACGTGCTGTGCTTCGGCGTCTAGGTGTGCGTTTTGGCGCTTTTCACATCTATGTTGCCGGAATGCTTAAACCTGCTCCGGTTCAAGCCATTACCCTCCTGTGGAATCTTCAAAATGCGGAACAAGATCAAACTGGTTTGGGTGAAATTTTGTCAGCATTATCTTCTGGTCGAACCTCTTTGATTGTTGACCCTACCTATAACCGCCAATTTTATCAATTAGCCGGCTACCGAATCTTAGGACAACGTGCTGTACGGATTGATATTTTAGAACGTCTTGCCAATCTCATCCGCCCCGCACTGCATTGGAAACAAGGAAGTGATCCCAAACCAGATGGCGCCTATGATGGCAAAAGTTTTTTTGTTACCCCAGCCATGATGTCCATTCTTGGAGCCAATGGAAATGATATGGAAGAAATCCTCAAAGGACTTGGTTATCAATCGTACAGCATAAGCAATACTGTTTTTGAACAAAATCTCCTTGCGCACCAAGCCTCTTCCCCTGTCAATGAGACAATGCAAGATGTTCCTGAAGCAGAATGCGTTGGCAGTCAATGGAAAACAATAAGCGATTCAGAAACAACACAAGAAGAAAAAAATACCTCATACCCAAACACTTTATCCTCTGGTATTGAAAAACATCCCTATAAAACCAATCGTTTACCGGCGGCTGAACCTGTTTGGAATTTTGCCAAAACCCCTCTCCCTACACAAGAAGATAAAGTTATTTTACTATGGCATTATAGACATCAATTTCACCACCACGCACAAAAAAAACGTGATAAATTAGGAAATAAGTGGCAAAATAAATCGAAGAACGCTGTAAAAAAAGGGGAACACACAAATGAAAATTCCCCTCAAGCAGCACCATCACAAACAAAACGCTCTCATAAGTTCCACAAATCCCAAGGCAAACATGCAAATCATAAGCCTTTTCAAAAAGAAAAGCGCCTTAATCCTGATTCACCTTTTGCAAAACTAGCTATACTACGCGATCAACTCACCAATCATAAAAACACGCACACACTTTCCTCTAAAGAGAATTAAAATAACAAATGGAGTTTGATCTTGACCCACGTAGTAACCGACAACTGCATTCACTGCAAATATACGGATTGCGTTGAAGTCTGCCCTGTTGATTGTTTTTATGAAGGGGAAAACATGCTTGTTATTCACCCAGACGAATGCATCGATTGTGGTGTTTGTGTGCCAGAATGCCCAGCAGAAGCAATTTTACCTGATACAGAACCAGGACTAGAAAAATGGTTAGAACTTAATCTTCATTATGCAAACAAATGGCCTAATCTAACCACCAAAAAAGATCCTCTTCCTCAAGCAAAAGAAATGGATGGCGTTCCAAATAAATTAGAAAAGTATTTTTCAGAAAATCCAGGAAGCGGCGAAGAGTAATGATACAGTGTACACCCTCCTCCTCCAACAATTGAAAGACGTCTCTTGTAAAAATAAAAAAATCCTTAAGCGAAATGATTGATTCTTTGGAAGTTTGATGTTAATGTTATTTTAACATGATCATCTTTCTAAGTATTTTTCTTTGCTTTTTATAGTAAAGCGATGTATTTTTTTTGGATTTAAAAGTACTCGGCTTTTATGCTCACTTAATTGGTACAATATACTTGGTTAAAGAAAACTCAACCCTCAGGTTTATAACCTGTTTTCCGATACATTTGTTGATCATAAGGGAGTAAACTAAAATATGGCATCCCAACATGGAACGTCTTCCAAGACCAAAGAATTTGCAACCTCTGAATATATCGTCTACCCTACGCATGGAGTAGGACAAATTATAGCGATTGAAGATCAAGAAGTTGCAGGACATAAATTAAAACTTTTTGTCATTCATTTCGCGAAAGATAAAATGGATGTCAAAGTCCCCATTGCAAAAGCCCTTTCCGTTGGAATGCGTAAATTATCTGCTAGTGATTCTGTCGAACGCGCCTTAAAAGTTTTACGTGGAAAAGCACGCGTTAAACGAACCATGTGGTCACGTCGTGCGCAAGAATATGATGCTAAAATCAACTCAGGAGATCTTATTTGTATCGCCGAAGTGGTCCGTGATCTTTTCCGCTCTAATTTACAGCCTGAACAATCTTACTCTGAGCGCCAACTTTATACAGCTGCTCTTGAAAGAATGGCCCGCGAAATTGCGGTTATTAATAGTCTTTCTGAAACAGAAGCTATCAATCTCATAGAGATGCATCTCTCCAACAAACCGAAACGCGAATTTAAAACTGAGAGAGAAGAAACAGATGAAAGCAGTAAAGCTGTCTACGCTGCATAACACACTCTTTCATCATAATGAGATATTTTGATAAAACCAGCTTTTTGCTGGTTTTATTTTTTTAACATCCTCTCTGCCCTTAAGGACAAAGTTTCTTAACCAGCGCCAACCTATAAACAATCTAACTTTTCGACAAATTCCTCCTCCTCATTTGCTTGCTTCATAGATAACAAATTGATTAATCATCATAATCTAGCATTATTCATATTAAATTAGAATCTTGAATATCGTAAGACTTTTCATTTCAAATTGCTCTCATGTTGAAGCAATCAAAATCTCTTACTTTTCGGTCGCAAGCGGGGCTGATCTGTGGGTAAAAACTGTACAAAAAGAGCTAGTAGAACCATCTCAAGCACCAAAGGATATGACCAACATTCGAATCTAGCAAGATGTGTAAGGATGCGGGCTTGTTTTTTTATTAAGCGTAAAGATCATAGTGCCGTTTATACACTGCACCGCGACTTTACCATTTACCCTTCTACAAAACCATTATAACATTCAAAAACGCCGTCATAAAATGGATGCAACAAATATTGAAAATATTCCTTTTTAAAAAAATGCGTGACAGTACAACATAAGCATATTTTGTCTTGGGCGCTCTATTTTGCATGAGAAGCATTCCCCATTAAAGAACGCGATAAACAAAAGCATGAAATAAACCATCATCTCCATTCTGTAAAAGGCATTCCAAATACTTCTGAAAGCTGTAAAACTAACTTAAAAAAATAACAATACAAATGAGCGTTGATATTGCCCCTTGCAACTTCATATTTTCCAAAATGAGGTTATATTCTCATTTCAGAGATTACGAGATATACGCAATATTCTTAATTCTTACTCCAATCGGACATACAAAATCTAGAACGATTCATAGAACTCCTAAAAGCCTTAACCTCTGTTTTAAACAGACCGCTAAAGATTAGATATTGATGAACAGATAACAAAAAAATCACAAACTTAGATAAGCTACACCATAAAACCATTCATAAACCAGCTATGAACTGGAGAATCATACCGGCTTTGATAAAATACTTCGCTCAACCCCATACATAACACATCTGGTTTTAAGTTTACTTATTGTTACAAGCTGTTCGTAACAAATCCCTTATATTCATAAAAATAAGAAAAATATATGGACAATTCTTAGCTCAAAAATATGAAAAAAAACGTGATATTCATAGAAAAGTCTCATGTACCTTTATCATCAAAAACACTAAAGATTATTGAATGTGTACACCTTCTGTCTTGTAACGGTTTTCTCTTTTCTGCTTATAAGAAAACACCCTGGTACCAGCATACACTTAACCCCCAATGTTACAAAAATCCTTACATTTGAAATGTATTTATTACAGACATTTTGTCCTTTCTTATAGAGTTTTCACCCACATGCCAGCCCCACTTGTGACCGAAAAGCAAGTGATTGTCATTAATTCAACATGAAAGAAATTTGAAATGAAAAAATCCTACGATAGACCTTTCATTCAAGACGCAAAACAACAAATGAACCTTATAAATCAATGTGATGTAAATCTCTATTTTTTTAGGGAGAATCACATATCACAATATAAGCCTATAGACAAACCATTGCCTTAAATATTCTCATAAAAAACACCAGTATGCTTAAGCCTTACATGGGTCAACCACCTTAAACGACGATATTTTACGATCTAATAGGATTCCCTCTACAGTCAATAAAAATTAAGTGCGATACAAAATGATTCCATTACTGACCTAACTTATATCAATACCCGAGCTCTTAACGAAATCATCATAAAAGACACTGACACAAGCAATCCTTTATAGCCTCTCAAAAAAACAAAAAAATCATCTCCCACAATAGAATCATTTTTCTATGGCCAAGCCTTACACATGTTCTCAAGAAAAAGCGAAAAACGCATCTCACCCAATGCATTCACTCATGAATCAAAAGAAGTTTACTACTGGAAAAGAGATAAAACGCTAAAGTTTTAACCACCAAAACGGAACGCCCGCGATACATTCCCGTTTTCAAATCAATGTGATAAGGGCG
>NZ_JACX01000012.1 GCF_000518085.1 Bartonella grahamii ATCC 700132 | reverse complement strand
CGCTTTTGATAACTCATGGGGCATTTGTATTATCAAATTGGCAATTTCATTCTGATAAAGTCCTGTGGTAAGAGCTATTGAAGTAATAATACTTATCCGTAGGAAACGATTTACAAATCCGGAGAGAGGCATATCTATAGCGCCACGAATGATGAGCCATCCATAGGTAATGAAAGCGATTGTGATACCGATTGATATAAAGGGCGTAATTGTAGCCGTTGTTTTTAAGGAAATATCCGTGACATATGTTTTTGTTATCTGATCAATTTTATTGAAAAGTTGCGTGAACACTGTAAAGTCCATGGAATTCCTCTTTAACGAATTTTCAACTTTTTATATGATTTTTAAGCATTTTTCGTTGAGTTTTTTAGGATAGAATTAAATTTCGTAGATCTTTTCAGTCTATGAGAGAGAACTGAATATTACGCACTAACCTTTGCTTTTTACGAGCATATAGGAAAAATAATACACGAAATATTGTTATAAAAAGCCTTATCTAATAAATCTTATGGTAGGCATTTTCGTGTTTTTACTATTCAAAATTTTTATGTTATGTTTGTCCTTCTGCTGTTTGATAAGTGTATATTCAGCATTGCGTAAATGTGTGACCATTTGTAATTTTGCTGTTTCATTTTGTAGCATAGCGAGCATTCCAATTATATGTGCTTGTAACTCAGCAATACTTTTTAGATCTTTTGTTGTCTTAATTTCGTTTAATAGTTCTTCAATTTGCTGAAAACGATTATTTGCTTCTTCAAAAGTCTTTAGACTTACGGCTTTATCAGTGATGGCTGCATATTGGCTACGCTTGTTGATAAAACTGCTAGATTCATGGACAGAGATAGGAATTTCTTCTTCTTTTAAAATATTTTTAAGTGATGTAGTTAGAGCAGAAGATTTATTTCTATTGTAGAGCGTCTCCGGATTTTTGAGAAAAAAACTGCTCTGATCTGTTTGTGCATTTTTAAGTTTTTTAGTGTCGAACTTTTGGTTTCCCGTTATAGACTCCTGTATCTTTTTTACTTCCTCAAGTTGTTTTTTTAGTGTTTCGAGAAGTGGGTCAGCTGGCGCTTCCTTTTGTTGTGGAGGTTCTTTAGGCGTTGTTTCACGTGACTTTCCAAAAAAATTGGGCCACGTCGTTGGAACTGTTGCTGACAAATCTGCCGCTCCAGCACCAAAAAACCAAGCCATGGCTGGGTCTGAAATCCCTAAAGTTATTACAACTACTATTGGAATGAGCTTTTTTTTCATGTTTCCCTCCTGTCATTTTTTGCGTGCTGTAAGAAAATTGGTAACCATATTGCCGGATCATCACCAACTTCCGCGATAATGCTTTCGGCTAATTCTGCGTTATCTGGTGTACCTGATAACACCAAGAGCTCGTCACTAAAGTCGTGTTCGATGGTTTTTCCACCGCTTGTCAGATGGAATTTACCAAGATTCAGTTCTGCAAGCGCAGATTGATCACCCTGCTTAATGAGGAATTGGCGACTAAACTCACCAAGTCCTTTAACGAGTTCAAATTCTGTATCTGTTAGTTTAAAGCCTTTTGTATAATCTTCATAGTTTGCCTTGGGGTTGGCTAGAAAAATGTAAGTCGCACACTGTTGAATGAGTGTTTTGGCAATATTACTTTCCAAGGCATCGCTAGGCTCTTGTGTTGCGTAAACAAAAATACCATTTTGTTTACGGATAGTCTTTTGCTTATTTTTCGCCAAATCTTCAAAGTACGGATCTTGCAAAGGCTTCCAAAACTCATCAAAGATATACATAAATCGCTGTCCGCTAATCATGCCTTCTGTGCGGTAAAGCAAATACATCATCACTGGGGTGCGAGTTTCAAAATTATCTAAAAATTCCGTGATATCAAAGCCGTAAATTTGATGTGTTGAGAGATCAAGAGCATCATGGGGATTATCAAATAACCATCCATAATCACCACCTTCACACCATTTTAGTAAGCGAGCATGAACAGATGGGTGAGCATTATAATCACTTAAACGTGGATTTGGTAAAAATTGTATCAGAAAGGACAAACGACGGAGTGATTGGTCAATGTTACTGCTCATAACAGACATAACCGCTTTGTTAATTTCTTCCTCGTCGTGATGCGTGACCTCACCACCAGCTTCTGCTAATTTTTTAACAAATTGTTTCAGAAAAATCAGATTTTCTTGTGTGGGTGGGAGTTGGAAAGGATTGAAACCACTTTTCCTGCCTGGCTTGAATGTTAAATATTTTCCACCCATCGCTCGAATGGCAATTTCCATACCACGATCTTTATCAAAAACAACCGTTGTCGGCTTAAATTTTTGTGCTTGTGCTACCAAAAAGCCGAGTAATACGGTTTTACCGGAACCAGATTGTCCGATAAGTGCGGTATTACCGAGCAAACGTTTATCTGTTGAGTCCTCTTCAAGTTTGGAGGCATGAAAGTTGAAATAAAGCGGTGTTTTACTGGTTGTTTTAAGAATTGTGACGGCTGGACCCCATGGGTTGCCAGTGGGTTTTCCTGACATAAAATTATGAAAAGATGAAAATGACAAAAAGTTCAATGATGTAATCGGGGCAGGACGTGGTCTCCATTTCCAATTGCCAGGAAGTTGTGCCCAATAGCCAGCCTCTATCGCTAAGTCTACAGGTTTGGGCAGTACCGCAACGTCTAGTAATGCTGCACTTGCTTTAGCCATATGGTCGCGAACTTGTTGAATTGTATTACCATAGATAGTCAATGTGCAGTGATGTTCTCCCATGACAAAATGCCCGCTAATAAGCTGGTTTAGTGCTTCGTCAATTTGTTCAATTTGGCTCGTTGCCACATCTCGTGCATCAATAAGGTTACGCTGATGTCGTTGTAAATAGTCTTTAGCAGCATGTCGGGAGAGCACCGAAAAGCTCTGCGTCAATACGAACTCGAAGTCACTTTCCAACAAAACATTTAATTGTCCTGGTTTGGTTGTTGCATCATATTCTTTAATTTCCAGCATTCCAAATCGACGCATTCCACTGGTTGTTCGCAATTCACCAAGAGCACCCCATTTTGAGAAAAAAGGCCGATTGATAGACATATAGTCAGAAAAACGGTCATGGCAAATTGGCATGGGGCGATATTCACCATTGACAAGCATTCCAAGGAACTCAAGTGCAGAAGAATAAGCATGCCCATTTTTTTCATAAGCACCAAGAAGTTCTGCACCGTAACGGTTTAAAGATTGGCCTAAAGTACGATTGATGTCATTGAGTTCTTTAATACATGAGTCTTGTCGCATCTTTTTTTGATCAAGCGTTTCACGTTCATGTTTAGAAAAGAACGACATAATTTTATCCGCTATCGGTTGAAAAATGACAGTTAGATATAAATCATTGACCATCAAATTATAACCAGTAAAGCTTTGCCGATATTTTTCATCAAGTTGATAGCAAAACATTTGATCAAATGTTGAATCAGGATATTCATAAACACGGCGACGCACAATATGTGTCCAAAATGATAAATTGGCTGATGCAATACCCCGTAGAGTATTGTTAAGCTCTTTTATCCATTGAAAAATATCTTCTTCTGAAGCGCTTTGATGTGAACGCCCGTCAATCTTCCAAATCGATAAATATTCCGCATTTTTAGTAGAGATAATCGTATCTGTAATATGATGTGAATAAGGCAGAAACAGGCTTACAGGTGTCTCTGATGCAAGGCGTTTGCTACTTTCAACAGCTGTCATGTTTATCTCCTTTTACTATAATCAGAGGGACTATAACTTGATGCGCCCCAGAAACCTTTGTTGCGATTGCGAAATTTAGTATCGATCCATAACCACCAGATACGAAACGCCTTATCATCGTTTTTAGTAATTTGCACCATAATGAACCATAGTGGAGGTGCTATAATCCACAAAAAGATACTTACTGTCATGGCAATAACAGCGACCCCCATAACCATAACGATAAATGGCATCATGGGGACACCCCATATAGTTGGAACACGTGTTGCTCCTTTGAATAGGGGGAATTCTTTTTGTTCTTGTGATTTCATAGAGTGCTCTTGTCAGTGGAGGTGAAATAATATGTGGCTAATATAAAAGGCTGCACCAGCAATAATGACACTGAAGGCCCATCGCATAAATGTAGCTCTTGCGATGATGCGAAATATATAAATAAGCAAAAGTAATAAAAGAATGACAGCAGCAACAATAGGAATAATTATACTTAATCCATATTGCATTCCTATAAAAACATCTAAACTCTTTGTTTCCGTCTGAGCATATGCAGATTGAATTATTAATAACATAACTGAAGTGATAAAAATAGCACTAATCTTACATATTTTTGATTGAAGCGTATTTAATTGTTTCATATCTTTTATCCCCTTTTAATTAAAGTTGCTATAAATAATATTCCTTTTTTTGTAGTATGAGCGACATTATTACTGGTACAAATCTATAATCGACGAATATTAAAAACATTACGTATTATACTAATTTATGCATTACCTGTAAATAGCAGTTTAGCAAGTTGGGTTGCAGAACCTGCGATGACAACACCAATTGCCCACCGTATAAATGTATCTCTTTCAATGTATCGTCCTGCGTAACCAATTGCTAAGCACAGAAGTATAACAGCAGCAGCAACAGGAATAATGTTATCAATAAGATCTTTTTGTAGAGCATTTAGAGCTTTTTCAGCAGGACCTAATTTTGCATTTGCATATGCAGACTGTGTTATAAAAAAGGCGCTTATAGCTGCAGAAATTACAATAATTTTGTTATTATTTTTTAATTTAAGATTAATTATTTTTTTCATATTTTACTCTTATGAATACTTTGTATATTTTTAATATCAACGAAATATCACATAATATGTTTAAATTTATCAAACATAAATTCTCACATTAGAAACATTATGTGTTATAAAGACTCACACTTGACCCTTGAATAACAGACTCGCAAGTTGGGTTGCTGAGCCAGCGACGATAACACCGATTGCCCATCGTACAAATGTATCTTTTCCGATGTAGCGGCCTGCGTAACCAATTGCTAAGCACAAAAGTATAACAGCAGCTGCAACAGGAATAATATGAGTAGTAAGATCTGTTTGCAGAGCCTTTAAAGCATCTTCAGCTTTTAGTTTTGCGTTCGCAGGATGTGCTATAAAAAATACACTTATAGCTGCAGAAATTGCTGTGATTCTGTTGTTATTTTTTAATTGGAAATTAATTATTTTTTTCATATCTTACTCTTAATTAATGCTCTTTAGTACTTTGTATTTATCATTATAAAGCATATAAGATTCTTGTATCTTTAAATTTATCAAACATAAATTCTCACATTAGAAACATTATGCGTTATATAGACTTACGCTTGACCCGTGAATAGCAGTTTAGCAAGTTGGGTTGCTGAGCCAGCGACGATAACACCGATTGCCCATCGTACGAATGTATCTCTTCCGATATAGCGCCCTGCATAACCAATTGCTAAGCACAAAAGTATAACAGCAGCAGCAACAGGAATAATATGAGTAGTAAGATCCGTTTGTAGAGCTGTTAAAGCATCTTTAGCTTTTAAAGCTTGCGCTTGGGAATGTACAGGATGAGCCATAAAAAATATAACTACAGCTGCAGAAATTGCTGCGACTTTGTTGTTACTTTTTGGTTGAAGGTTAATTAATTTTCGCATATTTCTCTCATTAAGATTATAAATAACATTTTGTATTATAGTTTTCATCTTTAATTTTAATTAACTGCACCTGTGAATAACAGCTTAGCAAGCTGGGTTGCTGATCCAGCGATGACAACGCCGATTGCCCATCGTATAAATGTATCCCTTTCAATGTAGCGTCCTGCGTAACCAATTGCTAAGCACAAAAGTATAACAGCAGCAGCAACAGGAATAATATTTTTAACAAGATCATCCTGCAGAGCATCTAAAGCAGTTTTTGCATTTGTTAATTTTACTTGAGCATACACAGGATCGCTAATAAAAAATGCAGTTATAGCAGCAGAAATTGTGATAATTTGATTATTATTTTTCTGGAAATTAGTTAATTTTCTCATATTTAGCTTCATTGATTTATCATAAATATTTTTCTACGAAATAAGAAACAATTTCATTGATGCGTAATGAAGGCATTGAAATCCAAAGTTTCTTTTACAAAAAATATTTCATATTCCAAAAGATTTATGTAGTTTTAAATAATAAATTGGCAAGTTCAGCTGCTGAACCTGCGATAACAACACCGATACCCCACCGTACAAATGTGTCTTTTCCAATGTAGCGTCCTGCATAGCCAATTGCTAAGCACAACAGTATAACGGCAGCAGCAATAGGGATAAGCGTTTTTAAGTCTGTTTGGAGTGCAGTTAAAGCGTTATTTGCAGGAGTTAAAACTACTGCTTGGGCTAACATAGGATTGGCCATAAAAAAGACAGCTGAAGCTGCAGAGCTTTTAATGGTTTTATTACGAATTATTCTCTGAATGATATTTAATTGTTTCATATTGTTTATCTCAATTTAGATTTCTCTTTAGAATAAAAAATATTTTATACAGCATGACTTTAATAGTCATTCTCATTACTAGCTTTTAAATAACAAATTGGCAAGTTCAGCTGCTGAACCAGCGACAACAACACCGATACCCCACCGTACAAATGTGTCTTTTCCAATGTAGCGTCCTGCATAACCAATTGCTAAGCACAAAAGTATCACGGCAGCAGCAATAGGGATAATCACTTTCAAGTCTGTTTGGAGAGCAGTTAAAGCTTTGTTGGCAGGATCTAAAACTACTGCTTGGGCTAACACAGGATTGACCATACAAAATACAGTTAAAGCTGCAGAGGTTTTAGTAGCTTTATTCCAAATTATTGTTTGAAGAGTTTTTAATTGTTTCATATTGTTTATTCCAATTTAGATTACAGTTGGTATAAATAATCTCTTTTTTCGATATAGTTCTTTATTGCACTAAATAAAAAAACAGAAATCTAAATTTCTTTATTTCATTAAAGAAATATTTCATTTTTTTAATAGATTTATCAGGGGTTTTTAAATAACAACTCAGCAAGTTCAGTTGCTGAACCAGCGATAACGACACCAATTGCCCACCGTACGAATGTATCTCTTCCGATATAGCGCCCTGCATAACCAATTGCTAAGCACAAAAGTATAACGGCAGCAGCGATAGGGATAATCGCTTTTAAATCTGTTTGAAGCAGCCCTAAAGCTTTTTTTGCAGGATCTAAACCCGCTGCTTGGGCTTGTGCATGAGCAGAATCACCCATAAAAAATACGGTTAAAGCTGCAGAAAATAAAGCAATTTTATTACGAGCTGTTGTGTGAAGAATATTTAATTGTTTCATGTTCTTTATCCTGATTAAGATTAAAACTCCCACAAATGACCCCTCGTTCATGAAGAAACTTAAAGAGATATTTTGGATCAGCCCAAGTTCTTAATTTTCCTCTTTGTGTAAGTAACGTATATTTATTTGGCTTTCCGGTGATTGGATCATCGGAAATAAACGTAAAATACCATTCCCTTTCTGAAAGCATCACAACTGTAATCTCACGTGCTGCTTTTTGACTAAATGCTATATCAACGCTGTTTTGTTCTATCATTTTCATTATATTTGCCCTCAATTAGAAGAGATTTTGTCAAATCTTACTAATTAGAGCTTTAACATTTTCTTATCTACCTTTCATTACAATATCCTATCAAAATTCTAGAGTTTCGTGAAAATATCAGCTGTCACTCTAGCGAGCCTCTCGATGAAGAAGAATCTTCAACCGAAAAAGCATCGCTGGTACCACTTTCTTTATGTGTAAATGCATCTTCTTCTCCCTTTGAAGAGAGAGGAAGAGAATCTACGTTAGTTGTCTGTTCTGGTTCTTCTTTTTTAAGCTTTACAGGCTCCTGCAAATCTTCATTTTCCTGTACGACAGCTTTTACTCCAATATATGAAGTAACTTTCTGTATAGAGGTGTGGTTTGAGTTTTCTGTGTTGTAAAAATTTAGCACAGATTGCAAAGTCGCTTTTTCAAAGATGCACTTTGATGTTGTTTGTTCATAGCAGTAAGTCAAAGCGCTTTGCACAGCTGTAAGATTTCTACAAAAACCAAATGCATCAAAAAGAGAAAACAATTTCACATTTCCAACACCAATTTGCCCTAAAATTATGTTAAAATTATGTTTGCTCTGTCCAAACTGTTCAGTTGTTGCGATTGTTTCCTTAAGCTGAGATGATTGATAGAAGAAGTTATCTTTATCATCTGTTACATAGATACTGTCCCGCGCTTCTTGTTCGGCGATAACTGAAAATGTTATGGGAGGTGTATTGGATATGTACGCAGCAGCAAAAAATGTGAAATCTGGAACAATCATTAGCAATACACCTTATTATGAAGAATTCTATTAATACAAATGCTAATTCTTTGTGGTGCTTTTTCTCGTTGCTTTTTGATTTTATAAATTTGCAGAACAAGATTGTTTAGCTTAGAATATTCCTTGTGATTATTGTTTTGTTCTCTTCTAAGAATATTTCTAATATATGCGAATATCCAACCAACAAGATAAAAGTGTGGGATAAAATAGAGCACATTACGCCAACCAATATTATTGGAACCACGAAAAAAGGTGCTGCTTTTAAAAAATAATAATCTTTGATACTGTATTGAAGTTGCTTGTTTTATATAATTTTTTAGTTGCAAAAATCTTTTCAAAAAAAATTTATACGAAGTAAAAAGCCGTTGTGTATGAGGGAAGGTTTTATTGTCATAATGAACTACACTATCATTATACAGAGAGGGCTTGTTCTTTGTTGCGTATTGCCATAACTTATAGAGTGACGATTTATATTTACTTTTGACTACTGATTCATGAGAGTCAGAGAGGTGTGATGGTGTTTGAGCACTGCATTTAGTAGTTCCAGCGATTGAGCTGAAAAAAGATGCAGTGATGGTAATTGATGTACCAATAAACAGTTCTTTTTGGTCCAAAGCACATCTCCGTCAAAGTGATATATGTATCGTAATTTTAATTTCGATAATAAATAGACAGAAATTGTCTATAATTGTGTTTAAAATATGGCAAGAAAAGATTCTTTTTTGCAAGGGGAGTAATTAAGGTGAATGATCTCAAAAATATGAATTTTGATGAACTACAAGAGATGCGTACACAAATCGATGTGGAATTAAAAAAACGGCAAGCAAAGGAAAAGCAAAATGCGCGACGAAAAATTCTTGAAATTGCTAATGCCCATGGAATTGATATCGCTGATCTTGTGAGCAAAGAGCGCCATTATAGAAATCCCAATAACCAATGGGAATTATGGAATGGGCGTGGACGTAGACCTAAATGGATTAAAGAGTGGTTGGAGAATGGGTATACACTTGATGAACTTGAAGTAACATAACACGTGTGCGATATTTACAAGATAAGGGAATACCAAGGAATGTAAATGCAAGAAGTATGCTCTTTTGGGTAATTTGATTGTATAAACATACTGAACGAATATATTAAAGTATTGAGTGATCAAATAAAATGATAGGGGGCATGAATAAATGTATTTAAGTGAAAAAGTCTTGTTGTTATAATCTGGCAAGCATAATGATGATGCCGGATTAAAATATTGTAATTGCTTTTGGCATTTGAGAGAGGGGGATATTTTACTTCTTTTTATAGTTTTATTGACTCTTTACAAACATAGTCGAAATGAGAATAATTTATTGCATAGGGATTTTCACTCAATATGTAAAATGATAATTTTATCAATTAATATGTTAATAAATTAGCATACTTATATTTTTGAAATATTGTTCTGTAGAATAAGCCTGATGTTATAGATTTTGTTTAGTCTTTTTTCTATAAGATTATATATGAAGCATTTGCGTTATTTATCGTTCGTTTTGTTGAGATGATAGAGTGTGTGGGAAATGAAAAATTTCTATGGCTGTTATGGGTTTTATAGAATTTATGACATATTTCTGAGCGCTTGTGATTAAAATTCATTTATGAGCATTTATGAATAATGAATAAAGAGCATATTTGAAAATAAAAGGATTGAGTCATTTCTATTGCGGTTTATCTTCTTTTATGGTGTGAAATAGGGGGTGATATGCAAGTTTACAATTGTGTGTGATGGTATAGAGTACGGAACACTTTGTTATATATTAGAATATTTTTTCTAAAATCGTGTGATATTCCACAATAAGTTAAAGGGTTTGTCTGAGGAACAGAATACCTCAAACGGGATACAGTTGTGTTACCAATTTACGCGCTTTTTTTAAAAGAAAAATTTTTCAATGCAACGAAGCTTATTTTATGGCGCTTCTCGTGAATAGTATAACGTAAAAATCCCTATAATTACATAAAATCCATTTTGTACACTAGCATTTTTATTTCAATAAAAAATATAAGCCGGCGTCATTATACACTTTACTCGCTTCCAATGTTACTAAAGCCCTTAGTACTTGAGAGGGTAAGGCTTTTTATTGCTGTTTTTATTTATACGACACTCCCGCTTGTGATGTGCAAGTGAATGATTTTGATTGCTTCAACATGAGAGAGATTTGAATTAAGGGTATTTTATGATCGTTAGATTTCTCACTCAATATGATAACAATGAATTTATTATTATAAATAAAATGTTGTGTGCTAAAAAGTCTTGTTTATTTCGTTATGACGTGAAATGGTTTCTTTTAAGGTGTGGTGATATAAGGCAACCTCTTTGAGACATTATTTTTCAGTGCGTGGTGAATATTCTTAGAATGTATCTCGCTTGTCGAGTCTTATGTTAAGTGAAATATGGGAGGAGGAAGTCAAGAGAAAATTACTCGACAGGAATCTGGTTTGTAAACAGATTGGATGAGATAGGAATTTTTTGTTCTTTGAAGGAGGGAGGCAAAGGTTGTAAAAAAGTGAAATAGGATGAATTTTTGCTTAAAGTGGGAAGCCGTGTAGAAGACGTGGAGCATTGGGAGTGAGACCAGAAGCTTCTTGAATGAAGTATTTTTTTATTTTTGGCGTTTGATTAACGATACCAAGGCCGGTATCGCGGAGCATCCGTAAAAGAAGGCTATCATTAGAAAAGAGTTTATTAAGCCAATCATTGCTTAAAGCCATACGGACAACTTCAAAACGTCTCCAGCTTTGATAGCGCTCTAAAGCAGTGAGGGAGCCAATGTCAAGACCTAGTCGCGCTGTTTCAATAATCACTTCAGCGAGGGCAGCGCTATCGCGTAATCCTAAATTGAGTCCTTGTCCTGCAATGGGGTGGATGGTATGGGCGGCATCGCCAACGAGAGCAAAACGTGGTTTAACGCATTGACGTGTTAAAGAAAGACTCAAAGGAAAAGCTTGACGTTCGCCATTCCAAGAGAGTTTGCCTAATCGATGGCCAATGCGTCTTTCGAGTTCTGTTTCAAAAATAAGGGCATTAGCTTTGAGATAATATTGCGCAGTTTTATGATCTTCATTCCACACAATGGCAGATCGGTTGCCTTTGAGAGGGAGAAGAGCAAAAGGACCGGCAGGTAAAAAATGTTGAATTGCTTGACCATTATGGGGTTTTTCATGTTCAACTGTACAGATGATTGCTGTTTGTTTATAGGGATGAGAAAAGTTTTTAAGACCTGCTTTTTGGCGTAATTTCGAATGGGCTCCGTCGGCTGCAATAAGCAATTTTGTTTGCCAAACCTCTTCATTATTTAAAGTGACGGTTTTATGTTGGTCTTCTTGATGAAAATCAATGACACGCGTGTTTGCAATAACAGGGATATTGAGATCTTTGACACGTTTTTTTAAAGTGTTGATGAGTTCTCTCTGCTCTACCATAGCAGCAAAGGGCTCACCAGGGTTAATGTCGCCTTCAAAGGTTAAAAGGGTGGGTTTGACAGGGTCACTTGTGCTTGTATCTGTGATGATCATTGAATGAATGGGTTGCGCATAGGGTTTTATAGGTTCCCAACATTGTAATTGTTTTAACATACGAATAGAAGCAGCAGCAAGGGCAATGGTTCGTATGTTAGAAGCAGGAGTATCTTCTTGTGGAGCAGCATCAACGATTTTTATTTTCAGATTAGGGGCTGTTTGCTTGAGTGCTATCGCTAAGGTTAAACCGACAGCCGCTCCCCCTGCAATGAGAAGATCACATTGTTTTGTTTTATGAGATTTAATTTTTTTATTGGGTTGTACGTCTTTATTGCGATTAGAACACACAATACTTCTTCCATTGTTTACAGTTTGCTTTCTTTTAAAAAGAATATCTTTTTAAATTGCCTAAAATATCTTAACGTTTACTTTTCTTTCTGCTTTACAAAAACGAGGTTCTTTTTTGGCGCCAATCTGATGACAGATTGGTTTTTCAGAGTTCTTCTGCTTCATCATTTATGTGATTCATTTTACAGATTTATCGGATAAGCTTTTTTGAATGTCCTCTTCAATTCTTTTTACACTTGGTTGATAAAAAAGAAAACTAAAAATAAACAAAGATGGTCGTATATTTTTTAAGTTGTATGAGTGTACTTTAGTATGCCTGTTCTGAAGGGGGATATTTAGTTAGTATGATAGATAAAAAATTGTGTTCATTCGTGATGGTTAAAACAGTATTAATATTTTGCCGTTATCATGATGTAGCGTAAAAAACATCATCTGTTTAGGAAGGTGCCTATAGGACCCATGTAAAACTTTACACATGAGGTGTTTTTTGGTTGGTCGTGTGATAAATATCCTAGGAGAGCTTTTTGTGTGCCTTATGAAGGATAGTCTCTTAGGGTGGTGATATATGAAGTGGTTAGAAGGTAGAACGCGCTAGATAAGACGTCGGATTGTTTACAGGCTATTTGTTTACAGATCGGTATAGAGTTTAAGCTTCATCCTTTTTTTAAGAGAGAGAGTTATAACTCTTTAAAATATGAAAATTTTGTATTTGGAATTGATAGATGCACCGAAGTTCTTCTCCTTATGATTCATTAGAAGTGCGAAATTCTCAAGGTTCGCGTCTTATTGAGATGTTTTTACGTCAGATAGGGGTATTTATTGGGCTTGGGCTTTTGGGCTTTATTATTTTTTGTGTGTTTGCTTTGGCGACGTGGAATGTTGAGGATCCATCTTTAACCCATGCAAGTACAAATGAGGTTACAAACCTTATGGGGTGGATGGGGGCAATTTTTTCAGATTTTATTATGCAGTTTTTTGGCTTGGCAAGTCTTGCTGTTTTGTTGCCGCCATTATTTTGGTCTTTTCTCTTGTTGGCGCAAAAGAATATCTACAATTTGACTTTGCGCTTTTTTTTATGGTTGCTATCAACGATTTGTTTTTTAATTGCTTTTGCCCTTATGTCACCTGTTGCTTCTTTTACTTATTGGCCATTGCCAATGGGATTGGGAGGGGTTTTAGGAGATAAAGCTTTAAGTGTTGCTTCTTCAGTCTTTCCTCTTTTTCTTTCTCCTCTTTACACGGTGTTTTTCAGTGTTGTTTTTATTCTTTTAGGTTTTTTCACTGCTGCTTTTGCTGGCAATGTGATATGGCGGCGTCGAACAAAGAAAAGAAAAGAAAAAAGCATTCCAAAAGACGCAATCGTTAATCCAGTTTTTGAATTGGAAGAAGATACGGAATATGCTGCAGAGGATGATCGTGAAAATCATGGTTTTTTTGCGACAACTTTTGGCGCTCTTTTACATCTTTTTTATTTTTTACAAGCGCGTTTCTTTCGTTTGTTCTGTTTCAAAAGCCGTTTTCAGAGTAAGGGGCAAGGAAAGTCATTTGATCGGATTGAGCCAACTTTTTTGGGTGAAAAAGTAAAGTGTGAGGAAAATCAAAATAAAGCCTATGTTTCTCCTGTTAAAAATCGAAAGTCTTTAACAGCTTCTTCAAATGGTGGTTTTGTTCTTCCTCTTGTAGATTATCTTTCGGTTCCACCACCGTCTGTTAGGGAGGCAAAACTTTCTCCTGCTGTTTTAAGAGCAAATTCTCAGGAACTTGAAGGGGTTTTGTTAGATTTTGGAGTCAAGGGGCAAATTATTGATGCTTGTCCTGGACCGGTGGTAACTTTGTATGAATTTGAACCGGCTGCCGGCATTAAGTCTTCCCGTATCATTGGTTTGGCAGATGATATTGCACGCTCGATGCGTGCGATTTCGGCGCGTGTTGCGGTGGTTCCAGGACGTAATGTGATTGGAATAGAATTGCCCAATGCAAAGCGTGAGATGGTTTATTTACGAGAAATGTTGCAGGCGCAGGAATTTATTGAAAGCAAAGCAAAATTAGGGCTTGCTTTGGGTAAGACAATCGGGGGGGAAGCTGTTATTGCAGATTTAGCAAAAATGCCCCATCTTTTGGTTGCTGGTACAACAGGATCGGGAAAGTCTGTTGCTATCAATACAATGATTTTATCATTGCTGTATCGGATGACACCTGAACAATGTCGTCTCATTATGGTGGACCCGAAAATGCTTGAGCTTTCGGTTTATGATGGCATTCCTCATTTATTAACGCCCGTGGTGACAGATCCTAAAAAAGCCGTGATTGCTTTAAAGTGGGCTGTTCGTGAAATGGAAGAGCGCTATAGTAAAATGTCAAAACTGGGTGTTCGTAATATTGATGGGTTTAATGCGCGCCTCAAGGAGTCAGAAGGTCAAGGAGAGACAATGGTGCGTACAATTCAAGTGGGCTTTGATCATGAAACTGGTGAGCCTCTTTATGAAACGGAAACACTTGATTTTAGTCCTATGCCCTATATTGTTGTTATTATTGATGAAATGGCTGATTTGATGATGGTTGCTGGTAAAGATATTGAAGGCGCAGTTCAACGCTTGGCACAAATGGCACGTGCTGCCGGTATCCACGTGATTATGGCGACCCAGCGTCCTTCCGTCGATGTTATTACTGGGACGATCAAAGCCAATTTTCCTACACGTATTTCTTTTTCTGTGAGTTCAAAAATTGATAGCCGAACAATTTTGGGCGAACAGGGAGCTGAGCAATTATTGGGACAAGGAGATATGCTCTTTATGATGGGAGGAGGACGTGTTCAACGTGTGCATGGTCCTTTTGTTGCGGATGATGAAGTGGAGCAGGTTGTTGCGCATCTCAAAGCGCAAGCACGACCTGATTATTTGGAAACAATTACGCAAGAAGTTGAAGAGGATGGTGCTGATGTTTCTTTGGCTTCTCCTTCAGAAGATGATCCCTATAGTCAAGCTGTTGCTATTGTGCTTCGTGATCGTAAGGCTTCGACCTCTTATATTCAACGCCGTTTAGGCATTGGTTATAACCGTGCTGCGACATTGATTGAGAGGATGGAAGAAGAAGGTATCATTAGTCCAGCAAATCACGCAGGGAAACGAGAAATCTTAGTGCCTGCCGAAGAAGAACGCTTTTGAAAAATCTTTATAGTTGTTTTTATAATATCTTATAAAACAAGTGTTTATTCCACTTTATCGTAGAAATTCTGCATTTTCATACACCAGCTCTCGATTTGCGATAGCTCCTTGGCACTTGAGACTCTTTATAAAGGATTCTTTTTATAAAGGATTCTTTATCTTATATAACTTTTATCCACACACCAACCTTGCTTGTAACGTGCAAGCAAATGATTTGAATTGATTCGATATGAGAAAGTATGTGATGAGAGAATCTTCCTGTATTTGGCGTTATGATTTAAGTTAAAAAGATAATTTATTATAAATCAATATCTTGGTATAAAATAATGTCATTGCGAGTGTAGGGGTATAAAAGCATGTAAGGCTTGATATTTAAGTGTTTTTTTAAGTGCACTCTAAATATTTAGGGCAAGGCTTATCTGTCGAGCCTTATATAAATGAATCATATGGGGCGGGAAGCCAAGTGAAATCTGCTAAACTCCAAATTGTTTACAGGCTGGTTCGGGTGAAAATTTTTATTCTTTTGGATTGGAAGGAAGTCAAAAAAGCATTTTTGCCACTTAAAAGAGTTTTCAGGTTCGCGAGCAATATATGTTTAGTACTTAATCCGTTATGTATTGACTATAATCTATGTTGCTTCACAGATTAGGGGTGGGAAGAATATATTATGCGTTTAGAAAATCAGCAGAAAAGCGGGAAATTTGAATGCTTTCGGAAACTTAAACGCAGACTGATTATTTGGAAATGATACCGCAAGAGATCGCAAGAAATAAAGAAGGATGTTTCTTTAGTTTTTTCTTTAGCAGATGATTCCTATTGTCAACCTATTGCTATTGTGCTTCGTGATGGTAAAGCTTCGACCTCTTATATTCAACGTCGTTTAGGCATTGGTTATAACCGTGCCGCAACATTTATTGAAAGGATGGAAGGAGAAGGCATTATTAGTCCAGCAAATGATGTGGGTAAGCGGAAAGTTTTGGGGACGGTCGAAGAAGAATGCTTTTAAAAATCTTTTGATAGTTTTTTCAAACAATATCGTTATCTTATAAAGAAGGGTATTTATTCATCGTTGATTACTTAAGTTATAAATTATAAAGTCAATTAAGTATTGTTTGGGAGCATTTTTTATGAAAACGTCTTTTTTGCCGCAAAGAGGAGTCTTTGGGTTGGTGGGAATTATTATCTTTTGGTGTTTAACTTTTCCTGTTTTTTCGCAAGCGTCTAATAAAGTGATAAAGGCGCAAAATGTTGTAAATCACTTTGCGGCAATCAAAACAATGACAGGTGATTTTATTCAGTTTAGTCCAAAGGGGAAAATGTCTCAGGGGACATTTTATTTAGAGCGTCCAGGGAAAATTCGTTTCATTTACAAAAAAATGCCCTTACAGATTATTGCAGATGGTCAATTTGTAGGTATTAACAATCGGGCTTTGAATACTTGGAACTTTTCACAACTTTCGCAAACGCCAATGAAGTTTCTGTTGGGTGATAAAATTGATGTATCTTCTGGGCGTTTATTGGCATTTCGCGAAGATCCAGGGGCTGTGACGATTGTTTTGCGTGATAAAACGATTGGGGCAGGGCAAATAAGGATGGTTTTTGATTCTAAAGGCTCTGCTTTGCGGCAGTGGACAATTGTTGACCAACAAAATTTGGAAACTACTGTGCAGATTATGAATGTACGGACAGACGTCCGTTTTGCTAATGGAATGTTTGCACTTCCTTCGAAGAAATAGTGCGGTGTTGTTTCATTGGGATTGAAATGGATGTTATTTCGTATTGCAACTTGGAATATTAATTCTATTCGTTTGCGTCTTGCACAGGTTTTTCAGTATTTGGAACTCTTTTCCGCAGATGTTTTGTGTCTACAGGAAACAAAGTGTCCAGATGCTTTATTTCCAGTGGGGGCTTTTGAAGCAGCGGGTTATAAGCATATCGCATTGAGTGGACAAAAATCTTATAACGGGGTGGCTATTGTTTCTCGTTTGCCTTTTAAAAAGGTAGAAAAGCGTTTCTTTTGCCAAAACCAAGATTGTCGCTATATCTCAGTTATTGTGGAAGCCCATGGGAGAAACTTGCGGATTCATAATTTTTATGTTCCTGCTGGGGGAGATATTCCTGATGCTGATGTGAATGAAAAATTTCGGCATAAGCTTGATTTTTTAGAAGAAATGTCTTCCATACGTGCGGATCAAGGAGATGGTCTTTCTTCTCTTTTGGTGGGCGATTTAAATATTGCTCCTTTGGCAGAGGATGTTTGGTCTCATCAGCAGTTGTTGAAGGTTGTAAGCCATACTCCCATTGAAACCGAACGTTTACAGGACTTGTGTTGTCAAGGTGGATGGGTTGATCTGATGCGGTTACATATCCCTGTTCCTACCAAGCTTTACACATGGTGGAGTTATCGTGCACGCGATTGGGCATTTACCGATTATGGGCGGCGGCTTGACCATATTTGGTCTTCTCCTGATTTAGCACCTTTTGTTGTAGATCTTTCGATTTTTCGTGATGCGCGCGGATGGGAACGTCCTTCAGATCATATTCCTGTGCAAACTGTATTTGATTTTTCACGTTAAGTTTGAAATAAGAAGTAAATAAAGTATTAATATTAAATAATGATTCTGAAAGAATGCGGGAGACTAGATGTATATCAGAAATCTCAAAAGGGGCGCTTCTCGTGGATTACTTTCTAGTATCTTGTTGTGGTTGCTTTTGTCAGGATGTATGGTTGGTCCTAATTACCAGAAAACATCTTTTCGTGTTCCAGCAGTTTGGGGAGAAAAATCTGCACAGACTGCAGGACAGCCAGTTGCGCTTGCCGGATGGTGGCGGCGTTTGAATGATCCTGTTCTAGATGCATTAATGGATTATGCGATTTCTGGAAATAATAATGTTGCTGTTGCCAAAGCTCGGGTACGTGAGGCGCGTGCGGGTTTAGGGCAGGTTGTAGGAACTCTTTTACCAAATGTGTCCAATTCAATTTCAGGAACCCGTAGTCATTCTGGACAGTCTGATGCATTGTTAAACCAATACCGTAGTGGTTTTGATGCAAGCTGGGAGCTTGATTTTTTTGGTGGGCATAAACGAGCGGTTGAAGCAGCGCGTTATGGTCTTGATGCGGCTGTGGAAGATATGCGTGCTACCATGGTGACATTGTTAGGAGATGTGGCAACAAATTATGTACAAATGCGTGGTTGGCAACAGAAATTGTTGATTGTGCGTCAAATTGCTGTATCACAACGTAAAACCTATGAATTGATGCGTGCTAGATTAACAGCTGGTGATGTTTCTGAGCTCGATGTTTCAAATGCGCAAGCACAAATGGCAAATACAGAAGCAGATATATCACAGATGGAAGCGAATTTAGCAATGAGCGTTCATCGCCTTTCTGTCTTAACTGGTTGTGTGCCTACGGCATTGAAGGATCTTTTACAAAAAAATGCTAAGCATGCAAAGATTCCACAACCACGCTGGCCGATACCAGCAGGAATTCCAGCCGATATTTTGTTAACACGTCCGGATTTGCGACGGGCAGAGCGTCAATACGCGCAAGCAACAGCGCGGATTGGTCAGCGTGAAGCAGATCGCTATCCATCACTTACTTTAACAGGTAATATTTCGACAGCAGCAACGGCGATAGATCAGTTATGGAAAAATTCAACGATTGGCTGGTCTTTTGGACCTGGTCTGCGTTTTCCTTTTTTTAATGGAGGTCAGGTTGAGGCTTCTATTGCTGTTGCGCGTGCACAGCGTGATCAAGCTTTTATTACTTATCGGGCTGCTGTTTTGGGAGCTTTAGAAGATGTAGAAAATGCGTTGGTAAGATTAACTAAAGAATATCAACGCTTAGAAAAGCTAATCATTGTGAATAAAGCTTCTCTTCATTCCTTAAAACTTTCACGGAGTCTTTTTGAGAATGGAAATACCAGTTTTCTTGAATTGTTAAATGCTGATCGCTCTTATTATTCTGCACAAATGGCACTTAAAGATAGCCGTGTTTCTTTGGTTACGCAATATATCACGTTGATGAAAGCATTGGGGGGGGGCTGGGATGGCGTTGTTGATGTATCACGTCCGGAAGTCGTTGATGGTGCACCTCGTTCGCGTGCAAAGGTAGGAAAATGAAAAAAAGTCTGCTCAAAAATTTCATTACAAAACACAAAAAACTTTCCTTCTTTTTAGCTGCTATATTCCTTCTTCTCTTGTTTTTATGGTTGCGTTCTGTTGTTTTTGGAACATCTAGCCCAACTTATATAACCGCGGTGGTGAAGCGTGGGGATATTGAGGAAAGTGTTTTAGCTTCTGGTCTTGTACGTCCTTATCGGTTGGTGGCTGTTGGTGCGCGTGCAACAGGGCGTGTGGTATCAATGCGCGTTTCTCCTGGGAGTGTTGTGAAAGAAGGCGATCTCTTGGCAGAAATTGATCCTACAGATCAAGAAAATGATTTAAAAAGAAAAAAAGCAGCATTATCTCACTATTATGCGAGTTTGGTAGAACAAGAAGCCCATCTTTCTCTTGCGCAGAAAAATTTAGCGCGTCAGAAAAAAATGATCGAGTCACGTGCGGTTTCACGGGCTAATCTCGATGATGCTGTGACACAAGTAAAAATACGTGAGGCGCAAATTGCTCAACTTCAACAGCAGATTGTGCAAGCACAAATTGATGTGGATAGTGCAGAGGTCAATTTAGGTTATACACGCATCATTGCCCCTTCAGCGGGAACGGTTTTGGCAACAGTTGTGGAAGAAGGGCAGAATGTGAATGCGGTTCAGTCGGCGCCAACAATTGTTATTTTGGGCGATTTGTCAAAGATGACGATCAAGGCGCAAATCTCAGAAGTTGATGTTCTTAAAGTTCAGGCTGGACAACCACTTTATTTTACGGTTTTAGGGAATTCGCAGCGTCGTTATGAGGGCGTTTTAGAAAAGATAGAGCCGGCTCCTGAAGCAATTCGTGCTGATGTGAGTATTAATCCTGGTATGGTAGGGGGGTCTAGTGCTTTAATCTCATCAGCTATTTATTATAACGGAATTTTACATGTTGATAATGCGGACAATTTTTTGCGAACCTATATGACTGCTCAAGTTCATATTATCTTAGGGCGTGCTCAAAATGTCTTGTTGGTTCCAAGCGATGCTTTACGCGATGAGACAAAAGAACATAAGGCATGGGTTTCTGTTTTGGTGGGGGGAAACAAGGTGGTTACTAAACAGGTGAGCGTTGGGTTGAATAATAAAGTGATGGCAGAGATTGTTTCAGGACTTAATGAGGGCGATGTTGTTATCACCGGCTCGCCTGATGGGGTGATGCCAGAACCTTCTGACGTGCATAGTGAAGACGAGATTTAAGCCATGAACACAAACCAAGCAGATGCTGTCCTTGTGTTGGAAAATATTGTACGTAAATTTCCTGCGGGCGAAACATTTGTTACTGTTTTGAAGGACATCAATCTTACCATTAAGCGCGGTGAAATGGTAGCGATTGTGGGAGCTTCTGGTTCAGGAAAATCCACATTGATGAATATTTTAGGTTGTCTTGATCGGGCAACTTCTGGTCGTTATTGGATTGCAGGGAAAGAAACAGCCTCTCTTTCAGCTGATGAATTGTCGGCTTTGCGGCGCAATCATTTTGGTTTTATTTTCCAGCGCTATCATTTGTTGAATGAATTGACAGCTCTTGGGAATGTTGAAATTCCTGCTATTTATGCAGGATATGCCGTGGAAGCAAGGAAAAAGCGTGCACAAGATCTTTTAACGCGCTTGGGCATGGGTGATCGGGTGAATCATCGTCCAAATCAACTCTCGGGTGGTCAGCAACAACGGGTGTCTATTGCTCGAGCGTTGATGAATAATGCGGAGGTTATTCTTGCCGATGAGCCAACTGGTGCACTGGATAAGCAGAGTGGACAGGAAGTGTTGCGTATTTTGGATGAGCTTCATCAAGAAGGTCGTACTATTATCATTGTAACTCACGATATGCAGGTGGCCAAAAGAGCAGAGCGTATTATCGAAATCAGTGATGGAGAAATTATTGCTGACAGTATGACAAAGGTTGCAAAGAAAAGAGCAGTGGGGGCAAAAATAAAAACGGATAGTCAATCTTTTTATGAAAAACAGAAACTAAAAGTTAAACAACAGCTTGGCTCTTTTCGGTCTTTTGTTGAGCGGTTTCGTGAGGCATTTATTATGGCTTTGTTGGCAATGAATGCACATCGAATGCGAACTTTTTTAACAATGCTTGGAGTGATTATCGGTATTGGGGCAATTATTGCTATGGTGGCTTTGGGAAATGGTACACGAGAGAAAATTTTGGAAAATTTTAAAAGCTTGGGTGCTAATACATTAACAATTTTACCTGGCAAAAGTTTTTCTGATCCCCAAGCAGAGAAAATAACAAGTCTTGTTGAAGCTGATGCAGAAGCCTTGTCTGGGTTACCTTATGTTTTTGGTGTAACACCTCAGATTTCAACAAGCTCGAAAGTGCGTTTTGGTGCAGTTGAAGTCAATGCCGTCATTGTGGGGGTGGGAGAACAATTCTTTCAGACACAGGGGCTTAAGGTTTTCAAAGGACAGTTTTTTGATCAAAAAAGTGTGCAGGATCGGGCGGTTGATCTCGTGATTGAGAAAGAAGCATTGTCTGTTCTTTTCCCCCATAGCCATGAAAGTCCCCTTGGCAAAGTGGTGCATGTGGGTAATGTTCCAGCACGTATCATTGGTGTTGTTGATTCGCAAAATAACGCAAATGGAAATACATCAAATACATTACAGCTTTATTTGCCCTATACAACAGTGCAAACGCGTTTTCTTGGCACAACAGAAGTTCGTGCAATTACCGTTAGGATTGCTGATGATGTCGATTCACATTTAGCGGAAAACATGGTGAAACGTTTTCTCATTATGCGGCATGGTGGAGAAGATTTTTTCATTAGAAATTCAGAATTCTTTCGTGAACGTATCATGGAGAGTACACATATCTTAACACTTTTAATTTCTTCAATTGCAGCTATTTCGTTGATTGTGGGTGGTATTGGGGTGATGAATATTATGCTGGTCACCGTTTCTGAGCGGATCAATGAAATTGGTGTGCGTATGGCAGTTGGTGCACGTCAAAGTGATATTTTGCAGCAGTTTCTCATTGAAGCGGTGTTGGTTTGTGTGATTGGTGGTGGTTTGGGAATCTTGCTTGGGCTTTCTATTGGTGGTTTATTTCTTCTGTTTAAGGCGCCTATCCACTTGGTTTATACGATTGATTCGATCATCTTATCCCTTACTTTTTCAACCCTCATTGGAATCTGTTTTGGTTTTTCTCCAGCGCGGCAAGCTTCACGGCTTGACCCTGTTGTCGCTCTTTCACGCGATTAGGCTTTATCAATTGTGGGGCATGTTTGTTGTGATGTTTTCCACTTGGATGAAGCGTTTATGAAGCGAAACATGGATGGGAAAAGTTTAGCGTTATTCGCTGTTCTATTTTAGAAAACGCTTTGTTCGTTAAGTGGAGCGCGCTTTATATAACGTTAAAGGATGAAGTTTTATGGCACAACGTATCATGAATAAATTTCCTTTGTATTTTTATAACTATACAAAAGACAAGGCGCGATAACTTTAGGATTTTAACCTAAAAATAGGCGTGGAAGTGGAGTGTATATCTGTTAACAAATAAGATAAAAAAGAAGCAAGTTTAAACGAAAAGCAGCTTATATCTAAAAAAAACGAACGGGTTATACGAGGTGGGTTGGTTTCTATAGTTTTTCTTTTCCTTTTGTTTATTCGTTACCCTGTTTTTTCTCACAAATTGTATGGCAAAGGGAGGGGCGTTGGTATTGGTAACGTTTGGTTTTAAGATTCTTTATGGCTTTATGCGACGGAGATATAGGTTTTTACGAAGCTCCAGTTTTGTAGGGAGAACGAGATGAATACACTTATGGGCTCATGTTGCTGGGAATGTTAATTGCTGTATTCATTATTATGTGTATTGGTATAGCTGGTTGTTAGTTTTACGTTATGCTTTTATTGCGTTTAGCACCTCCTGAATATGAGCTTAAACTATTTTCAATAGATAAATATTAAAAAGAAGCTCACCAATCTCTACATTCTTGTGCGTGATTACATGATATTTATCAGAGATGAGTAGGAAGCAGATTCTATTCTTTTGCTAATAAGTAAAACTTTATTCATTTGTTTTGCTTAGTACGTATACCATTATAAATATCGGTTCATTCAGTAAATCGAGTTATCTAAAGTCTTTTGGGGAAATAATAGGCATTTGACCAAATTGGCTAGACTCGATAATTGAAAGTATTTTTCATTGGGGGGAAGCATGACGCTGCAATCGCTTTTACAGACATATCGTGACGAAGCGCGTACCGAACGGGACAAAGGTACATATTTTGAGCGTTTTGCTCTTGCTTATCTGACACATGATCCTCTTCAGTTTGGGTGTTATGAAAAGGTTCAAACCTTTAGAGATTGGGCTCGTGAAAATGATTGGAATGGTCATGATACTGGCATCGATCTTGTGGCAAAGATTCGTAATGAAGAGGGTTTTGCGGCAATCCAATGTAAATTTTATGATGCAGCATATCGGATTAGAAAAGCAGATATTGATAGTTTTATTTCGGCATCAGGGAAAGCTCCATTTAAGCGGCGTGTTATTATAGATAGTACTGAAAGTGCTTGGAGTGATAACGCTGAAACAATGATACGGGGGCAGGATATTCCTGTTATACGGATTAATCTTTCCGATATACAACAAAGCCCAATCCGTTGGGAAACTTTTGCAGCCCAGGGCAAAATTGTGTTGGAGGATAAAAAGAAAATTCGTCCACATCAGCAGGATGCATTGCGTGATGTGCGTGCTGGGTTTGCTCAAGCAGATCGAGGTAAGCTTATTATGGCTTGTGGTACTGGTAAGACATTTACCAGTCTTAAAATTGCTGAGGATTTGGCGGGTGAAGGCAAGTTTGTTCTGTTTCTTGTTCCTTCCTTGGCGTTGATATCACAGACGGTGCGTGAATGGACAACGGATGCAGAAATCGGATTGCGCTCCTTTGCTGTCTGTTCCGATACACAAGTGGGAAAGCGTCGTAAAAATAGTGATGATGTTGCTGAAATTGATGTGTTTGATCTTGCTTTTCCGGCGACAACCGATGCTGCTAAACTTGCAGAACAGGCGGGTAAGAGTGTTGCAGATAGGATGAGCGTTGTATTTGCAACCTATCAATCCATTCAGGTGGTTGCGGATGCTCAGAAAAAGTATGGTTTGCCAATATTTGATCTTATCATTTGTGATGAGGCGCACCGTACAACAGGGGCAACGCTGGTTGGAGAGGATGAATCCAATTTTGTTAAGGTGCATTCTAATGATGTTATTCGTGCCAAGAAGCGCCTTTATATGACAGCGACACCACGTATTTTTGGTGATAACGCAAAAAGTCGCGCGAATGAAGCCAATGTTGTTCTTGCTTCGATGGATGATGAAAAGCTTTTTGGTAAAACACTTTTTTATCGGGGGTTTTCTTGGGCAGTACAAAATGATCTTTTAACGGATTATAAGGTTATTGTCTTAGCAATGGATGAAAAATTGGTCAGTTCCGCTGTTCAGAAGCGTCTTAGTGATGACCAGTCTTCACTTGTTCTTGATGATGCAACGAAGATTATTGGCTGTTATAAGGCGCTCACAAAACAAGATCTGAAGGCTGATGTTGGTGCGGATCCACACCCCATGCGTCGTGCTTTGGCGTTTTGCAAGACTATTGAAAGTTCTAAACTGGTGTGTGGTGAATTTTCTGCGGTTGTTAGAGAATATCTTGATTATACGAAAGAGAATACGGAAAATGAGCACTTTCTGAAGTGTGAAATTGAGCATGTTGATGGCACTTTCAATGCGAAGGATCGTGGTGCATTACTTGATTGGCTGAAAGCGGATAGTGGTGAGGATGTTTGTCGTATTTTGACCAATGCACGGTGTTTGTCTGAGGGGGTGGATGTTCCAGCTCTTGATGCGATCATGTTTTTAAATCCACGCAAGAGCCAAATTGATGTTGTGCAATCCGTTGGACGGGTGATGCGTCGCTCTGAAGGAAAAAAGATGGGGTATGTCATTTTGCCAATTGGCATTCCCTCTGGGATTCCAGTGGAACAGGCTTTGAACAACAATGATAAATATCGGGTTGTTTGGCAAATTTTAAATGCTTTGCGTGCGCATGATGATCGTTTTGATGCGACGATTAATAAGGCATCTTTGGGGCAGGATATCAGCAATGTGGTTGAGATTATTGGTGTCACGCAGAGTACTGAGTTACAGGCTGTTACAGCTGTTGTAGACAATCTTCCACTACGCGCACAACCGGCACGAGCGGGAATTGGAGCACCGGAATATGATTTCACTCTTACAGAGCAGGTAAACAAGGAGTTTTCTTTCCCAGTGGATGAACTTTCTCGTGCGATTCTAGCAAAGATTGTCAAGAAATGTGGGACACGTGATTATTGGGAAGATTGGGCGAGCAATATTGCTGAGATTGCTAAGAATCATATCACGCGGTTAACAGGTATTCTGGCAGAGCCAGATACTGAGGCGCGTCGAGCCTTTGACAGGTTTGTGGCAGAACTGCGTGATGATTTAAATGATGCTGTTACAGAAGCTGATGCGATTGAGATGTTGGCACAGCATATTATCACGCGTCCTGTCTTTCAGGTGTTGTTTGAGGGGTATCAATTCACACGTGAGAACCCTGTCTCGCGTGCTATGCAACGTATGCTTGATGTGCTTGATGAGGCGAACCTTGATAAGGAATCCAAAGATCTCGAGAAATTTTACGCAAGTGTAAAATTACGCGCCAGTGGAATTACGGATCAAAAAGCAAAACAGAGGTTGATTGTAGAGCTTTATGATAAGTTTTTTCGTTATGCTTTTCCACGTACTGTAGAAAAACTAGGCATTGTTTATACCCCCGTTGAGGTTGTGGATTTTATTTTGCACTCTGTTAATGATGTCTTAGAGCAAGAATTTGGGCAAACGCTTGGCTCATCGGGTGTGCACATCATGGATCCCTTTACAGGAACGGGGACTTTTATCACGCGGCTTTTACAATCGGGTTTGATAAAACCAGAGGAGATGAAACACAAATTTTGTCATGAAATTCATGCCAATGAAATCATGCTTTTAGCCTATTATATTGCAGCCATTAATATTGAGATGACCTATCATGGTCTGATGGGGGGAGGTTATGTTCCTTTTGAGGGAATTTGTTTAACCGATACATTCCAGCTTTATGAGCAAGAAAAGGATCTGATCAGTGATTTGCTGGTGGATAACAGCACACGTCGGTCACGCCAGAAGGAACTGGATATTCGTGTTATTGTTGGCAACCCCCCTTATTCTTCGGGACAAAAAAGCGAAAACGACAATGCTAAAAATATTGGCTATCCTAAATTGGACCGTCGTATCCGTGAAACCTATGCTGCTCAATCTAAAGCGAGTAATGTTAACGGACTTTATGACAGTTATATTCGTGCCATTCGCTGGGCAAGTGATCGCATAAAAGACTGTGGTGTTATTGGTTTTGTGACAAATTCAGGTTTTATCAATGGATATTCTACGAATGGCTTACGAAAAGAATTGAATGAAGAATTTTCGAGCATTTATGTTCTCAATTTGCGTGGTGATATTCGCAAAAATATGATGAGCAAAGGACGTGCTCGAGAAGGGCAAAATGTTTTCGGAAGTGGAAGTATGGCAGGAATTGCTGTGACACTATTTATTAAAAATCCAAATGTCACGGAGCATTGCAAAATTTACTATTACGATATTGGTGATAATCTCACGACAAAAGAGAAATTATCTCAACTTCAGCGGTTGAGTAATGTTGGTGGGATCAAGCGTGAACACGGCTGGCAGATGATTACACCAGATGAGCATGGCGATTGGTTGAATCAGCGCAACAATGATTTTAAAAAATTTATGGCCTTAGGTGATAAGAAAGGCAGTGATAAAAAGCTCTTTGAAACGTTTTCTCGTGGGATTATAACTACTCGCGATGCCTGGGCATATAATTCAAACCGTGAAGATCTAGCGAAGAATATGCGTAACACGATAACTTTCTATAACAATGAAGTGGAACGTTTTAATAATGTTTATGCGCATTCTGACCGCAAAGTGCGTGCAAATGCTGTGAATGATTTCGTAAATTTAGATGCAAGGAAAATCAGCTGGAGTAGTAGCCTTAAAGAAGAATTGGTAAGAGGAAAGTTTTCTGAATTTGAAAGTAATTGCTTAGTTCAAAGTCTTTATCGTCCTTTTACACAACAATGGCTCTATTATAACCGTACTTTTAATGAAAGAGTATATCAAATGCCGCGTATATTCCCTATGGAGCAAGCGGTTGAAAACAGAGTAATACAAGTTACGGGAGTTGGAGCAAGCAGTGGCTTTTCTGTCCTTATGACTAAGAGTTTACCCAATCTTCATACAATGGATACTGGTCAGTGTTTTCCACGGTATGTTTATGAGGATGCTGAGTACTTAGGAGATAAAGAGAAGGATCAGGTTCATTTGTTTGCAAATTTTTCAGAGGAAAGCAAAGAAACTGGTTTGCAGCGGCGTGATGCACTCACGGATGAAGGGTTGGCATATTTTAAGGCAGCATATCCTGGTGAAATGATAACAAAGGATGATTTGTTTTATTATGTTTATGGGATTTTGCATTCTGAAGATTACCGTGCGCGTTATGCGCATAATTTGTCTAAAGAATTGCCACGAATTCCAACAGTTAAAAAGGTAGAGGATTTTTGGGCTTTTGTAACAGCGGGGCGAAAGCTTGGTGATTTGCATATGAATTATGAAGAGATTGAACCCTATCCCGTTACCTATAAACAGGGTGATCCAAGAACTTGGATGATTTCTGATGAGAAGAGTTTCTATCGTGTTGAAGCGATGAAATTTGCTGGTAAGCGTGGCGCTATTGACAAGAGCACAGTGGTTTATAACGCAAATATTACGATGCAGAATATTCCTCTTGAAGCTTATGAGTATGTGGTCAATGGCCGGTCTGCTCTTGAATGGGTTATGGAGCGCCAGATTGTCAAAACGGATAAAGCGAGTGGGATTGTGAATGATGCTAATCGCTATGCTGTTGAAACGGTGGGTAATCCGGCCTATCCTTTGGAATTGTTTCAGCGGGTTATTACGGTAAGCTTGGAAACAATGAAAATTGTTCGCAGTTTGCCAAAATTGGAAGTGAGAGATACTGAAAATGTTAAGCTATCCATTGTGTCGTAAAACAGCGTGTCGTAACAAACTGGCACTATCCATACACTTTGCCAGCTCGTGGGTGTTGCGACAGTCCTTGGCACTTGAGACAAGTCCATAAGAGGCATGCCTTTCTTGTACAGTTTTACGCCACGCAAGCTCTCTTCCCTTGTGATGTGCAAGTCCTTTGTGATGTGCAAGCAAATGGTTTTGATTGATTCAACAGAGAAGAGATTTAAGATGAGAGAATCTGATGATATTGAGAGATCTCATTCAAGTTGTAGTGTATAAACTTTCCTTATAAATCAATATGTTGCATGTGATAAAACATCTTAGGTAGTAGACGGATAAAATGATGACGCATGCGCTTTAGCGACCGTGATGAATAGCTTTAAGCAGAGCTTGTTCGTTGAGCCTTATGTGAGTAAACCATATAAATGGGGAAGCAGAGAGGAATCTGCCCAGAGAAGTAGGATTGTTTACAAACCGTTGCTGATAGGAATCATCGTCCTTTGAGATGTTGGGAGGAAATCACAACTCTTATGAAATCTGTCCTTTGAGCAGGGGTGATCGGAAGTGAGCAGGGAGAACGCGTTAGGCAAGAAGCTGGATTGTTATTGTTTACAGATCGCTAGAGTTTAAAAATTTTCGTTCTTTTTTGGGGAGGCAGCCAAACAAAAAGTGTTTTTAGAGGGAAATGATTTCAAAAAAGATTGCGATAAAGAACGTGGGATGTTCGTGGCGGTGTGCGTTTTGAGCTTATTCCTATCTGTGATCTAAAATGCTCTTATGAAGATGCTTTGTTGAATGAAGAGATTATTACTAATGTATCGATTTATAATGATCGTTTAACCTTCTCTCTGTTGAATGAGAAATCTAATTATCATAAATTTTCTTATTTTAAACCTATTAAAATTACTTCTTTGCATGTCATATGAGGTTGGTATATTCGTGTTGAAAAAAGGCGTAAAGCATGTCTCTTACCAATCATCCCAAGTGGCTTAAGAGCTATCGTAATATTGGGCGGGGCGGTAAAATATAGGGGGCGGTTTGTCTTTTTTATGAAGCAGAGGGTGGTATCAATATATCTCTATAACAAGTCGGGAGATCTTATAGTTGTCTGGGGGCTTTATTTACAAGAGCTTATATATTGGGATGGCATATACAAATCCGTGCTGTAAGATATGTTTTGGATGTAAGAGATGTCTTTGGGTGAATGTGCAATACAGTGATACGTGTATTGGGGTATTCTGTTTTGTATGAGGGTAAGCTCTGTCGAGCTTTTATAGAGGCAACCTCGTGTGGAAGGCTATGGAAAGAACGGTATGAAGCGGTCAGAAGATGGCAAGGTTTTAAAAAAGTCAGAAGGATAAAGATTAGGGGGAAAGATCAGAAAGCGGTTCTGAGATAGACTTGGAGCGTTTTAATATATTGGAATAGAAGAATGCGGATTTGATTGATCTGTTGTATTGCGCTTTCAGCATTGCTCTTTTTAACAGGATAGGCAATGAAATGGATATCAGGCATTAAATATTTAAGTTCTCGCATCGAGCGCCACATATGGTAATCATGGGTGACGATATAAAGGGTTTTAAAGTGGTGTTTTTTGATCCAAGTAGCACTTTCTTTAGCGTTTCCTCTGGTGTTAATCGCTTGATGCCCAATGTCAATACAACATGAGACAAGCCGTGGGGTAATATGCCTGTTATGCATGAAACCTTTCAGATTGGTTGTGGTGTTTACGCCACTGATAAGGAGTCGTGAACCAAGCCCCTTTTGTAAGAGATGGAGTCCTGTCTCTATTCGGTTTTCCCCGCCTGTCAGCACAATGATGGCATCAGCTTTGGGGAGAGGCTTTGGGGGAGAAAGTCGTTCAGTTTTTTCAGAAAAAACAATAAAACCGCCCCAGAAAATGAAAACAATGATTGCAAGAGTAAGTGTTGTCGGTGGAAAATAGCGAAATAAAAAGCACACAGACCAACGATAGTGGGGTCGTTTTGGAAGAGGACGTTCTAAATTGTTTTGCCTCAACGAGTTGGAAAGGTAGGAGTGGTAAGTCATAAAATTAAAATAAACCATTTTCACATTGATCGATTTTTTTCAGTTGCGCTAAAATAGTCATGCGGTTTGTAAGAGTGGTAAGAAAAGAAACGAAAATAATAAGAAAAATGATTTTTCCGTAAGGAACGGAACTTATGGAAATATGTCCAAACAAAGCTGTTACTTGGCTAGCTTCCACTCTTCCCAAGTTATAATTCGTCCAGAGACAAAAGGCTAAAAACAGAAATATGCTTGTGAGACCACCATATAAAGCACCACGCAGCGCAGTTTTAAAAAAATGCCAGTCAAATTGGCGGGCAATGAAAAGAGTTTCAGTACCAAGGAAATATAAGACATTGATAATATGCGCATTTTCTGCCAATGCATTGCGGGTGGTAAAAATGATGGTAAGAATAAGAGAGCCTAGAACCAATGCTAAAATTGAAAAACCGATAAAAACAGTGGTGTGTGCCATGGTCGCAAAACGATGGACCCAAACACGGTGATCATCAAATTGACCTCCTGGAATTTGGGTTTTAATGGCGTGATTAATGGCTGCAAAATTGATTTTTTCATCCCTCTTCAGGGTCACAATGATAAGGCGGGGAAGGGGTAGTTCATTGACATTGAAGCCTGTTCCAAGCCATGGTTCCAGTAACTTTTCGGTAGCTTTTTGGTCAACAATTTTTGCATCTTGTACACCAGAAAATGTTTTAACCAATTGTACGGCATCACGGAGTGCTTTGTTGATATCAACATTGTCTATGGGGCGTATTTGTATTGTTGCTTCATAGCTAATTTGATTACTCCAATTTTGGGCGGCACGTTGGACTAAATCAACACCGATTAAGGTGAGGCTTGAAAGAAACGTCATAATAGCAATCACGGCAACCAATGCTTTTCCAGAAATATTGCCACTGGGAATAATCGCTGTTGTATTTTTTTTATTGCTTGTAAAAATGGGGAAAGACTTATTCATGAATCGTCATCCGTCCGTTATGGAGAAGCATACGTCGTGCTGCAACTTGTTCCATTAAGGCAATATCATGGGTAGCAATGATAACAGCTGTTCCAAAACGATTTAATTCAATAAACAAACGGAGTAAGCGTTTTGCTAAGGGCGGATCGACATTTCCGGTGGGTTCATCGGCAAGTAGAATTTCAGGTTGATCAATGAGCGCGCGTGCAATGGCTACCCTTTGTTTTTCTCCGCCGGAAAGAACTGGTGGTAAAACATGAATATGATCTCCAAGACCTACCCAACAGAGAAGATCTTCCACTTCACTGCGATAGGTTGCCTCTTCTTGTCCTTTAATGCGTAAAGGTAAGGAGACATTTTCATAAGTGGTCATGTGGTCGAGTAAACGAAAATCTTGAAAAACAACACCGATACGTTGTCGTAGCGCAGGGAGCTCTTGTCGTTTGAGTAACGCTGTGTCTGTTCCAAATAAATCAATATGACCGCGGGTGGGTTTGATTGCCAAAAACATAAGACGCATCAACGACGTTTTCCCTGCTCCAGAGGCGCCAGTGAGAAATTGAAATGATCCAGGAGGAATATGAAAGCTAATATCACGAAGGACCTCAGGTCCCATTCCATAGCGTAGACCGACATTTTCAAAATGAATCACTTTTTATTATTACTCCTGATTTTATATTGCATCATTTATTCTAAGAACTCTTACTTTCATTGCTTTAGATTTTTGTTGTAAGCTTGGTTATTTTAGATTTCATGGTTTTCAATATTTTTTACACACCCTCGTTATAGATAAATATTTTTGCTCAAAAATATTATCACTTATACTTTCTCTTTTTAGCTTTATTTATGATTTTAGCAGGAATTTCAAAGTGATTCTAGCATAAACATCAGAACTATTTTTCCTTCTTTCTCAGAGGCTTTTTTGCATTGAGTGGGTACTGGGCGATTTTAAAAAGCTATGTTGCTCTTTTTATCTCACTTTCTTATTCCTATTCGCATTTATATTCCAATCTTAGCATCTTCCAACCGTGAAGCTTTTTCTTCTATTGTTTCTGATTGTTATGAAGAAAGGCGTTTGTTGTTAGAGTTGTTGAGCTTCCCATGAATTGTTTTGTTTTTTATTCTCATGGGTGGTTTTCGTAACAATGCTAGGATAATTTTAGCAGAAAAACAAAAACCACCGTATGTTATATTTCTTCGTGGGGTCTTTAATTTTGTCGGTTAGCAATCAGATCTTCAACAACTTGTGGTTCGGCAAGAGTTGAGATATCTCCGAGAGTATCAAAATCGTTTTCGGCGATTTTTCGTAAAATACGTCTCATAATTTTTCCTGATCGCGTTTTGGGAAGCTGTGGGGCAAATTGAATTTTATCCAATATGGCAATGGAGCCTATTTCTTGTCTTACATGTTTAATAAGCTCTTTTTGCAACTCTTCATTTGGAGCTGTCCCTTCCATTAAGGTGATAAAACTATAAATTCCTTGTCCTTTAATGGGATGCGGGTAACCCACAATGGCTGCTTCTGATACAGCGGGATGAGAAACAAGGGCTGATTCAATTTCAGCAGTTCCTAACCTGTGCCCCGAGACATTGAGAATGTCATCAACCCGCCCTGTAATCCAGTAATAGCCGTCACTATCACGCCTACAACCATCGCCTGTAAAATATCTTCCTTTATAGGAGGAAAAATAAGTTTGAATAAAGCGCTCATGATCTTTATAAAGCGTACGCATTTGTCCTGGCCATGAGTCGATAACACAAAGATTGCCTTCTGCTTCACCTTCTAAAATATTGCCTTGAGCATCAACAATTTGGGGTTGAACACCAAAAAAAGGACGTGTGGCTGATCCTGCTTTGAGGGGGGTTGCACCAGGCAAGGGCGTGATCATATGCCCTCCTGTTTCCGTTTGCCACCATGTATCGAGAATCGGACAACGGTCATTTCCAACTGTATGATAAAACCATTCCCATGCTTCTGGGTTAATAGGTTCTCCTACCGTGCCTAAAAGACGCAACGATGTCCTGTTTGAGTGTTCAACAAACGAATTTCCTGCTCCCATTAAAGCGCGGATAGCTGTTGGTGCGGTATAGAGTGTATTGACTTGATGCTTGTCGACAATTTCCCAAAATCTTCCTTTGTCAGGAAAGGTTGGTGTGCCTTCAAACATTAAAGTAGTCGCACCATTGCATAAAGGTCCATAAACCAAGTAAGAATGACCGGTAATCCAACCAATATCAGCTGTACACCAGTAAACTTCATTGGGGTGGTAATCAAAAACATATTGATGTGTCATCGCGGCATAAACAAGATAGCCCGCTGTGGTATGCAAAACACCTTTGGGTGTGCCGGTTGAGCCTGAAGTATAAAGAATAAAAAGCGGATCTTCAGCGTTCATTGGTTCTGGTGGGCAGTCTGTTTTGGCATGAGCTATCTCTTCGTGGTACCAAAAATCACGCCCCTTTATCCATTGAATGGGTCCACAAGTCCGCCGTATAACCATGACTTGGTCCACATGCACGTTTTGGCGCGCTGCTATCTCAATAGCATGATCAACATTGTCTTTTAAGTTGATTCGTTTGCTGCCACGCAAGCCTTGATCAGCTGTAATGATGAAGGTTGATTCGCAGTCAACAAGGCGTCCTACTATTGCCTCAGCAGAAAAGCCAGCAAAGATAACCGAATGAACAGCACCAATGCGGGCGCAGGCGAGCATAGCATAGGCTGCTTCGGGAATCATGGGAAGATAAATGGTTACTTTATCGCCTTTCTTAATGCCACGACTTTTCAAAAGATTGGCAAAACGACAAACATGTTCGTAAAGCTCGTTATAGGTTATTTTTTTATCAAAATAAGGATTATCTCCTTCCCAAATAAGCGCGATTTTGTCTCCATGGGTTTTCAGGTGGCGATCAATGCAGTTATAGGCAACATTTGTTATTCCATCTTCGTACCATTTTATTGATACATCTCCATTAAAGGAAGTGTTTTTTACTTTTGTATAAGGTTTAAACCATTCAATGCATCGTCCATGTTTTGCCCAGAAGCTTTCTGGATCATTGATGCTTTCTCGATACCATTGTTGATAGGTCTCCTCATTGATAAGCGCATTTTTTTTGATTTCTTCTGATATTGGATAAATTTTTTCAGTCATGTGTCCCTCTTTTAATTTATTGTTTGGAAAAATTTGCCTCTATACTTTCGTATGTTTATATTTTTGGCAGAGTTTTCCAAAAGCTTTTCATTGTGAGGTTAGACTAAATGACAAAGATTAGAATAGTCAATTTTTAAAATCAGCTGTGTTTGTCTTTACGTTTATATTTTAAGAGAGCTTTTTTATGCTGTTTTAGGGGGTAACGTGTGACAAAGTATATCGTCATAAAGAGCTGTAAATTGTATAGAAATACAAAAAGATCGTATTGTTGTGAGAGAGCTCTTTATGTGCCGATAAGAAATTAAATTTTAAAAACAAATTCATATAAAAGTTAAAAGGAGATGGGGATTCGTAGATTATCGGCATTATTTGTAAAGTCATTTTCGAAGGGCGAATATTACCACACTACAGATTTATTACTTCCATAAATGTAAAATACTGACACTTAGTGTTTTGCGTTATGCCATTCACTGATTATACTAGGAAATGGTATTGGGAGAAAGGACAAATGTTTCTTCAAGATCCACCTAAGGCTAGGAACGCATTGAAAATCTAAAATTAATTCTTGCTTATTTTTTAGGGAAAGGAAAAAATCAAGTTAACTATCCGATTGTGCACGCCCTAAAAATATCATCCTTTAAAGCAGTGTTATAAACATGCTGGGTAATTTATCGATTTGACTGTTTTTTAATTAATATAAACACAAATATATAAATAAGTTATTAGAAATAAAGAACATAATAACTGACTATAATGCCGTTATGATATTTTCTAAATGTAACAAAATTTTTTCTAAAAAATAAATAAGGAAAAGAGTATCACTAATAGTCATAAGAGTATTGCTAACAGACATAGGATCCATTATAAGTACCTTCATAAAAGTTGCGATTGTAACATACAGCGTTGAATACTATCTTAAATATACATATTTGTAAATATGTATCTACATAATATTAATATTTAAAAATATACATTATAAAATATTTCTCAAAAGTTGATATAACCCAATATAATTAAATAAAAGACTAACAAGAAAGAATATTGAGCTTATTAATAATGATTTTTTTAGAGAATCTTTCCAACTATAAGAAATAAAATTACAATAAAAAAGATATATTAAACCAAAAAAATGTTGCTATAAGCGATTCAATGATTTTATAAGCAAAATCTGTCATTATAAATGATAATTTCTCATTAATAGTATCGTTGCTACTTTATTCAGCGTGCTCGGAACTCATCCAATAAATATTAATATAACCCAAAATATCTACATAAACTATCAGAAATAAAAAATAGAATTCCCACAAATAATCCTGTTATTATAGATAGTTTCCAACTCCAACCACCGAATATTTTAACAAAAGTAGCATATATAGGGATAAATACAACAAGTATTAAGAACAATCTTGCAACTTTATAAAGAATATCCATTATAGAAAAATCCTGATTATAATATTTTATATATTAGATATCTCTGAAAATTATTTTGTCCATAGATATTTGGTATATTCTTTCGAATATATTTACAAAAATACTAATTTCAGAGATATCTTTGTCGCTATTCTCTATAAATTAGAACCAACACTCCCAAGCTTTTTCTCCAAAAGCCCAAAGACCACCTGCTAAGAATCCACCTGCGGCACCTAAGAGTCCACCTGAAAGCGCCCCCGCTGGTCCTCCAGACATACCGCCAAATGCCCCGCCTATTCCTCCATCAAAAGCTCCATGCACCCCCCCCTGCACCTATGTGATACATAAAATCATTAGTACTACATGCATTTCCATAAATGATAGGTGTTGAATCATTTATCGTATAAGTTAAACCTGAAGCAAAATTTCTCATTTTAATCCTCCTTGAATTATCTACATTAAAAGTAGTATCACAATGATACATTTCAAATGGCTATCACGTATTTTAGAGAAATATCAAAGATAAACTTTAAAAATAACAATAAAAATAATGTATAAATAATATATAAATTATGTATATATGAAATTATTATTCTTAATAAGATAATAATATTATTTATAATATTTTAAAATACAATAAATTACACCATATTTTTTCTTAATTAAATTTTAAAATTAGAAAAATGTGCATCTGAAAAGTTGAAGTTTTTTCTCTTTGTTTATGCGAACGATAAAGGAATAATGATAAAGAAATATCGTTATTGAAATCGGTCTCATTGCCATTGTTTTGCCTGCATATATTATGCGCATATGCACGGGATTCGTTCTTTTATTTTTCAGGAGAATATTGAACGTATGTTACGCTCTGTAAAGCATAGAAAGCCTTTATGCTATCGTTGGACCTTATAGATTACTATCATGTTATTTAGCGCGGTTCTTGGTGCTCTATTGGGCATTTTAGATGTTTATTTTGCTCAAGTGGCTTACATGAAAGAGTTTTGTTACTGTATTATGCAGCCATAAGCCTCTTTTTGCCTGCTTTACACCATTGGCATGTGGGGAAATTGTTTACGCGTGTTGGAGAAGTTTAAGAGAATTCGTGTTTTTAATAAGAGCCTTTGTGAAGCTGAGGCTGAATATTCTTTTACAATTATTGATTTTGCGACAGTTTTTTCATGAATGCGCAATGCCTCTTTTATCATTTTGCCTTTATATAAGGATTTATTTTTATGTTGCTTTTGCTGGAGAGGCGGTCAGAGGGGAGGGGAAGTAGAGCCAATATGCGAGAATATGAGAGCCAAATTGCAATGCTATTTTGAAGCTATTGTACGTGTTGTGGATGAGCCAGTGAGAAATTTGAGAAACCAGCTTTTTTGCTAATTTTGCTAACAGGATGAAAGAGGGACTGGAATCTTTTTTGCTAGAATTGCTCTTTTATTGATATTGGAGGAAATATTTTTTCTCATTTCTGCTGTTTTTGGCTTGTTCGTAGAATTTTCAATGGGAATTTATATGAAGGGGGAATGAATTTATATGAGGGGAAATTGCTTTACACAGGGCGTTTTCCAAATAAAGCAGAGCCAATGCGAAGGACGTTAGAGCCAAACTGTAGAGCGGTTTTGAAGTCACTGGACATACCCATGGAAATCTTTGGAAGATCTGCTTGTTTTGCTAATTTTGCTAAGAGCGCGAAATAGGGTCCGGGGTTTTCATCGACAGGGGGGATGCCCATAAGACCGATGATATCAAGTCCATAGTTGTTTTTGCATTGGTTGACAAAAGGGATTACTTCTTGCGGTGCGACACCACTTTTTTGCGGTTCTAAGCCAATGTTAACCTGAACATAGCAAGGAAGATGCCTTTTTTGTTTTTGCATTTCTTCCGCCAAAATTTTGGCTATTTTTTCACGATCAACCGTTTGAATGACATCAAAAATTTTGATAGCTTCAGCGGCTTTATTTGATTGTAGGGGACCAATGAGATGAAGTTTAATATTTTCAAATTGTTGACGTAACCCGAGCCATTTTTGTGCCGCTTCTTGTACGCGGTTTTCTGCAAACAAAGATTGGCCTGCTTGCAAAAGGGGACGTACATCAGCGGCAGAAACAGTTTTTGAAACAGCGATAAGTTCAATTTCTTCTACAGGGCGTTGTAGCTCTTGACATGTTTCAGCAATGTCTTTTTGAAGGTTTTGCCATGCTTCAATGGAAGGGGCATCGAGGGGCGTTTGTGTATTCATATTTTTGTGCTTTACCTTTTTTGTTCAAGAGTTGGTCGTTTTTTTAAGAGTTTTATAAAATACTTAGGGAAATATTTCACGAAAATGTTGACGATGAGGTTAATCCATGGTCAAGCATAATAAAACAAGTTTTTGGTTCTGTTTTATTAAAAGAGTATAATGGGAATGACGATTGGATATTATAATATAGGCGAACGCTATAATCCACGTGCGAGAGAAAAAAAATGGCAAGAAATTTGGGATGAAAAGAAAATTTTTCAGACTGTTCAAGAAGATGCTCGTGAAAAATATTATGTTTTAGAAATGTTTCCTTATCCGTCAGGCCGTATTCACATGGGGCATGTGCGCAATTATGCCATGGGGGATGTGGTGGCACGCTATAAAAGGGCAAAGGGTTTTAATGTGCTTCATCCTATGGGCTGGGATGCTTTTGGTATGCCGGCTGAAAATGCTGCTCTGCAAAGTAAAGTGCATCCTAAAACTTGGACCTATCAGAATATTGCTGTGATGCGTGGGCAATTAAAGCAATTAGGGCTCTCACTAGATTGGACGCGTGAATTTGCGACTTGTGATGTGGAATATTACCATCGTCAACAAATGTTGTTCCTTGATTTTTATCAAAAGGGTTTGGTTGCGCGTAAAGTGGCTAAGGTGAATTGGGATCCTGTTGACCACACCGTTTTGGCAAATGAGCAGGTTGTTGATGGGCGGGGATGGCGTTCTGGTGCGTTGGTGGAACAGCGTGAATTGACGCAGTGGTTTTTCAAAATTAGCGATTTTAGTGAAGATCTCTTGGCTGGGCTTGAGGAGCTGGAACAATGGCCGGAAAAAGTTCGCACGATGCAAAAAAATTGGATTGGAAAATCACAAGGTTTGCTGATTCGTTGGGCTTTAAAGACGAGTGCGGATGCTGATGATGCAAGTGGTGTTGATGATGTTTGTGAGATGTTTAATGAGGTTGTTTGTTATTCAACACGTCCTGATACACTTTTTGGCGCCTCTTTTTTAGCTCTGTCTGTTGATCATCCTATTGCACAAGCTTTGGCAAAGAAAGATAAAGCGTTGAGTGCTTTTATCGAAAACTGTCGGTGTGGTGGAACGACAACGGCAGCACTTGAAACAGCTGAAAAACAAGGATTTCTCACGCCCCTTTTGGCAGTTCATCCTTTTGATTCAACAGTACATATTCCTGTTTATATCGCGAATTTTGTGCTTATGGATTATGGAACAGGGGTTGTTTTTGGTTGTCCGGCTCATGATCAGAGAGATTTCGATTTTGCGCGTAAATATGATCTTCCAATAAAACCGGTGGTTTTGCCAAAAGGAGAGCAAGCAGAAGATCTTGTCATTGCTGAAACAGCTTATACGGGTGATGGTGTGATGATCAATTCTAGCTTTTTGGATGGTTTGACACCTAAACAAGCTTTTGAAGAAGCAGCCAAAAGGCTTGAAAAACAAATGCTCAATGGGCAACCGCAAGGGAAAAAAACAGTGCAATTTCGTTTGCGTGATTGGGGGATTTCGCGGCAGCGTTATTGGGGGTGCCCCATTCCGATGATCCATTGTACATCTTGCGGAGTGGTTCCAGTACCGCGTACTGATTTACCGGTTGTGTTGCCTGATGATGTTACTTTTGATCAACCTGGAAATCCTCTTGCACGGCATGGAACATGGCAGAATGTTACTTGTCCTTCCTGTGGTCAACCTGCCAAACGTGAAACCGATACCATGGATACATTTGTTGACTCTTCTTGGTATTATGCACGCTTTACGGCCCCTTTTGCGCAGGAACCTGTCGACAAACAAGCAATCTCTGAATGGTTGCCTGTGCAACAATATATTGGTGGAATTGAGCATGCCATTTTGCATCTTCTTTATGCACGCTTTTTTATGCGTGCCATGAAATTGATCGGTCATGTGACTGTTGATGAGCCTTTTAAGGGGCTTTTTACCCAAGGTATGGTGGTTCATGAAACCTATCGGGATGATCAAGGGTGGGTTTCTCCAGCAGAAATTTCCATTGTTGAAAAAGATGGAAAACGACAGGCTTACAAATTGACCGATCAAAGTGAAGTGATGATTGGTTCGATTGAAAAAATGTCGAAATCCAAAAAGAATGTCGTTGATCCTGATGATATTATCGCATCCTATGGCGCTGATACTGTGCGTTGGTTTGTGTTGTCAGATTCTCCCCCTGATCGGGATGTCATCTGGACAGAATCTGGTGTTGAAGGAGCTCATCGCTTTGTACAGCGTGTTTGGCGTTGTGTAGCTTTGAGTGCTTCTGTTTTAAAGGATGTAGCGCCTTGTGCAGGGCATCAGGGGGCGGCTTTGGAACTCTCAAAGGCTGCACATCGTACGCTTTGCGCTGTAGAAGATGATTTGGAAAAATTTGCTTTTAATCGGGCTATTGCACGCCTTTATGAATTCTTGAATATTATGGCACCGTTGCTCAACAAGATAGCAAGTGTTGACGATGAAATGAAAGCTTCTTTACGTCAAGCCATGGATTTTTTTCTTGCCATGATTGCACCGATGATGCCTCATTTAGCAGAAGAATGTCATGCTGCTTTAGGGGGAAAAACTTTAATGTCTGCGCTTGCTTGGCCTGTTTATGACAGTGCGTTAACCGTTGCGGAATGCTATACTTTGCCAGTACAAATTAATGGTAAAAAACGCGGTGAGGTGAGCGTTGCAGCAACAGCAAATGAAACGATGATTAAAGAAGCGGTTTTGGCTTTAGATTTTGTAAAGGCACAGCTGGTTGAAAAGCCTGTGAAAAAAATCATTATTGTTCCACAAAGGATTGTAAATGTCGTTTTTTAAAAGTTTGATTCTTGTCGTTTTAGCTGGTGTATTCACACTGTTGTGTGGATGCAAAGTTGAACCGCTTTATCGTCAAGAGTTGCAGAGTGCAATGACAATGAATTCTGCTTCCTATAGGAATCCTGTTTCTGGGCAAGCTTCTTTGGGGCTTGCGCAAAAGCTTGCCTCTATTGTTGTGGAAGAGCCTTCGGATCGTTTTGGTCAAATGGTGCGCAATCATCTGCTGTTTCTTTTGTATGGAAATGGTGGTAAACCTTTTGCGCCGGTTTATCGATTGGCATTGCAGATATCCGTATCTACAAGAGAATCTATGCAGATAGAGGTTGATTTCGAGAAAAAACGAAAAGGACGACCTTCTGTTGGAACTGTTATGAGCAGAGCTTCTTACACTTTGCAGGATATGAAAAATACTCTTGTTGCAAAAGGAACAGCAATGATGAATGCATCTTTTGACCGACTTCGTCAAGAATATGCAACGATGCAAGCAGAAGAAGACGCAAAAAAACGTGTTGCTGAAGAGTTGGCTGAACAGATTTTTTTGTTACTTTCAAAAGATCTTTCCAATAAAAATTCTAGATATTAAGCAATATTTTGTCCTGTTTTTTTCCAGTCGTTGAGAAATATTTGCAACCCTTTATCAGTGAGAGGGTGTTTGACCAGTGCTTTTAAGATTGCTGGTGGAACTGTTGCAACGTCAGCACCACTGAGTGCTGCTTCTTTGACATGATTAACGGTGCGGATTGAAGCGGCCAAGATTTGTGTTTTAAAGTTATAGTTATCATAGATTGTGCGAATTTCATGAAGCAATTCATTTCCATCATTTCCGCAATCATCAAGTCTACCAATAAAAGGCGAAACAAATGTCGCGCCTGCTTTGGCTGCAAGTAAGGCTTGATTGGCAGAAAAGCAAAGTGTGAGATTTGTTTTTAGTCCTTCTTCTGTAAGGGCTTTACAGGCTTTTAATCCATCGAGTGTTAAAGGAAGCTTGATACAAATATTGTCAGCAATCTTTGCTAAAACAGCCGCTTCTTTCATGATGCTTTCAAATTCTGTTGCTGCAACTTCAGCAGAAACAGGTCCGCTAATGAGAGCACAAATTTCTTTTGTAACATCAAGAATATTGCGTCCTGATTTTAGGATAAGAGAGGGATTGGTGGTGACACCATCAACAAGGCTTAAATTCTGTAACTCTTGGATTTCTTCGATATTGGCGCTATCCACAAAAAATTTCATATCTAACCTCTTCTTTTTAGCTTTTATCCTACTTTTTGTTATGCGCTATTGTTGACTGCAAAAGCAAGAGAAAGAATTAATCTCTGTGTAAAGAACAAGAATGCTATGATGTTAACCATGTACTCGTTTTCAGTAAAGAAATATTACTTATTGTTTCTATACCTATTTTATATCGTTGCTCGTGATAAGGCATAGAGTTCATTGCGTACCAACATTTTTGCGTATTGGCATCTTTGCGTAGCGGTATTTTTATACTTATGAAAATAAGCTAGCATTATCACACACTTTGCTCATTTCCTATTTGCGATTGCTCTTGATATTTGAGAGTGCATCATAAGATACCTCCCTTTTTCAGGGGGTAGGTTTAACCTCATTTTTAATAGAAGCGAATGGATTTATTTTATCATAAAACACCATTGAAGAAGGCATGTAAAATTTTACACATGAAGTGTTTTTTATGGTCAATACATTGATTTATTCTGTGCTACCCATTCTTCAACAGTACGCTTTTGTGCTGCTTGTATTGTTGCTTGATTCTCAATCAAGCTGAAAGATGTACGCACGTGTTTCCACGTTTTGGCACAAAGCCAAGGTGAATATTGTAACGGTTCCATTTGCAATACTATTCTCCCTGTAATTCAAATCATGGGAGACTCTCTCATCAATAAGGATTTACAAATGTTCCTCGATGGGTTTGAAATGAGAAAAATTCATCGTATTGAGGGTTTTTATTACAATAGGTAAAATGATGATTATATCTTTATAAATCAGTTTGTTGAAGATAAATTGAGATATAAGACGGTAAAAAAATAAACGTGTGTGTTGGGAAGAAGTTACAGTATGGGATAGCTTTGTTGAAGAGCGCACTTACAATATCATGTTGAATGCTTATAGTGATGAGCTTTATTTACACAGAAGAATGGCGCTGGTTTTTTTGCTATAAAGTTTTTTGTTATAGAGGATGAGATTGGTTCTTTTATTGGCACTTTGGTGATGAAATGAGTATTAAAAAGAATTTTTGTGAGAAAAGTGTTGTGATAGGGGGAGAGATTGAATCCCGCAATGAATTTTATAAGAGTGTTTAAAGATAAGGTGTAGACCTGTTGGTGCTCAAGAGGTCGTAGATTGGTTTAAAAGATGCATTCAAACGTGATAGAGGAAGAGATTGTATCCGTATTGGTTCCTCTTCCTGTTGCTCACGCTTATAGTTATAAAGTTCCATCTTCTATGGAGGTGAACGTTGGTTCCTTTGTTCGGGTTCCGGTGATGGGGCGTGAGCTTTGCGGTTTTGTTGTGGATGTTGGAGAGAAGGCAGCAGATGGGCAAAGGGCTGGTTCGGTGGCGCGTGAAAAATTACGCTCTCTGCTTCATGTTTTTGATTGTCCCCCATTAAAGGCAGAAATGATTACATTTTTGCGTTTTGTTAGTCGCTATACAATGGCGCCTTTTGGTCTTGTGGCGCGATTGGTTTTGTCTGTACCGGCTGCTTTAGAGCCGGAAGCACAGATGTTGGGTTTGCGATATTGTGGTGGAAATGTAGAACGTCTTACACCAGCGCGATCACGGGTTTTGGAATTGGTGCGTAATGAGAAGATATGGACACGTTCTGGTCTTGCGCATGCGGCTGGAACTTCGGTTTCTGTTGTTGAAGGTTTAAAAGCGTTAGGGGTTTTTGAAGATGTTATAGTTCCTGCTCCTGATCTTGTGGCAATGCCTGATCCTGACTTTTGTCCCCCTCAGTTGCAGGGAGCGCAAAATGAAGCAGCAACAATGTTGCGAGAAGGTGTTTTATCTTCTCAGTTTCAAGTTTTTTTGCTTGATGGTGTTACGGGATCAGGAAAGACAGAGGTTTATTTTGAAGCGGTTGCTCAAGCCTTCAGAGGGGGCAAGCAGGTTTTAATTTTATTACCGGAAATTGCTTTAACACAGCAGTTTTTAGATCGTTTTTATGCACGCTTTGGAGCTGCGGCAGCAGAATGGCATTCTGATTTGACGCCACGTCGTAGAGAACGCGTCTGGCGGCAAGTTTCAGAAGGGCGGGTGCGTGTCGTTGCGGGGGCTCGTTCAGCGCTTTTTCTTCCCTTTCATGAGCTTGGCTTGATTGTTGTCGATGAAGAACATGATAGCGCTTATAAACAAGAAGAGCGCATTTTTTATCATGCGCGTGATATGGCTGTTGCACGGGGCTCTTTTGAGCATTTTCCTGTTATTTTATCTTCAGCTACACCGTCGATTGAAAGCCAAGCCAATGTTTTAAAAGGGCGTTATCAAAAGGTGCATTTACCTTCCCGTTTTAAAGAAGTAGCACTTCCACAGTTGCGGGTGGTTGATATGCGCCAAGGAGGGGTGCAAAAGGGGCGCTTTATTTCCTTTGCTCTTGAAAGGGCTTTAAAACAAACGCTTGATAAGGGCGAACAAGCTCTTCTTTTTCTTAATCGTCGTGGTTATGCACCTTTAACTTTATGCCGAATTTGCGGACATCGTTTTCATTGTACTGATTGTTCAAGTTGGTTGGTAGAACATCGTGCGCAAGGGCAATTGAAATGTCATCATTGTGGATATCATGAACCACTTCCTCAAGCCTGTCCTGAATGCGGGACATTAGATCATCTCGTGGCTTGTGGACCGGGTGTGGAAAGAATTGCAGAAGAAACACAAATGCTTTTTCCTCAAGCGCGATCATTGATTCTTTCAACAGATCTCAAAGGAGGGATTGGGCAATTGCGAAGCGAATTACAAGCTATTGCAAATGGCGATGTGGACATTATTATTGGAACACAGTTGGTCGCTAAAGGACATCATTTTCCCAAGCTCTCTTTGGTTGGCGTTATTGATGCTGATCTTGGTCTTGCCAATGGCGATTTACGCGCAAGTGAACGTACCTACCAGCTGCTTTCTCAAGTTACCGGAAGAGCAGGGCGTGTGGGATTGGAAAGTTTAGGATTATTGCAAACTTATCAACCAGATCATCCGGTCATCAAAGCCTTACTTTCATGCCAGCCAGAAGATTTTTACACACGTGAAATTGCAGCGCGTCAGCATTATCATTTGCCTCCCTATGGGCGGCTTGCCTCTTTGATTGTATCTGCACAGCAGCGCCAAGCAGCAGAATATTATGCGCGTGCATTGCGTCAAGCAGCGCCACGGGAGAAAAATATCTCGGTTATGGGACCAGCAGAAGCGCCTTTGGCTCTAGTTCGGGGGCGTTATCGTTTTCGGCTTTTGCTGCAAGGACAGCGCTCTTTTGATATACAAGGGTTTATACGTGCAATGCTTAGCGGTACACCCAAAATGCCCAGTTCCGTTCGGGTTCAAATCGATATTGATCCGCAAAGTTTTTTCTAAAACCAGTATCGCATAAAGTGAAGGTCCCTTTAGCTTAAGGTGCTTTACTTTAATACTATCTATTCAGAATAAGCATCCAAGCAGCAGAATATGATACATGTGCATTGCATTAAGCAGAGCCACGGGAAAAAATATCTTTGTTTTGGAACCAGCAGAAGCGTCTCTCTTATTCGAGGGCGCTATCATTTCGGCTTTTACTCCTTTTTTGTTTTAGGGACAGTATCCTTTTGATAGGCGGATTTTTTTATAATGGCTGATTATAGGGGCTGAAAATGCTTAGCTGTACACCCAAAATATCCAATTTTATACGGGTTCAAATTGATATTGATCTATGCTTTTTCTAAAATCAGTGCAATATAGTGCCATATAAAGTGAAGCTATGTGGGCTTAATGAAGGTCGTGTTTTTGATGTTATTTGACCTTAAAACTTTATGAAGCAGCGTTCATAAGATGTATTAGTGCTGTACGAGTCGTACTTGCTTTTGTATGTTAGATTAGGGCAAGAGTATTGCATATATCTATTTTATTTATCTTTGACGAGAACATAGACTCATTTGGGAGCGTAAAGGTTAAAATGAGCATTTATCGTTGTCGTCCTTATTTATGGGCTCTAGAATTTTCAAAAGCGCCCGTAATTATAATTTTATAAATAATAACATATTGATTTATAGTGATAATATGCCGTTATTCGCTTTAGAATCTCTACTATTGTAGGATTCTCTTATTTCAAATCTATTTATATTGATCAATCAAAACCATTCGTTTGCATGTTACAGATGGGGGAGCCTGTGTCGAGTGAAACTATATAAGAAAGGACTAAAATACCTCATCATCTCAAGTGTTAAGGGCTGTCGTAAAATTGGGAGATGGCAAAGTATGTGATGGTGCCGGCTTGTTCTTTCATAAGTGTAAAGATAAGGCTGCTCAATGGAGTTCTCATTATAGCATTTATGGGTGCTGTCGTGAAATGGAGATTATCCATTGCTTCATGCTTTTGTTACTTTCGTTCTCTAATGGGGGCACATTTTTCATGTAAAGCAGAACGCTCAAAACGGAATATTACAGAACATCTATTGTATTACTGTATTCATATGCTTGTTTAAGTAAATCTTTCTCAGCATGCTCGAATTCATTTTACGATGTTTCTCGAGTGTAGAATGTAAAAGCTTTCATGAATGAAAAAAACGCGTTAAGGCTCCCCATCTTTATTTCATAAAGGTATAAAATGGCGCCATTTATTATTTAGCTTTTAGGATTACGAAAGCTCTTGGTACTTGAGAGCGTTTATACGAGGTGTTTTTTCTTTAATCATTTCCTCTTTTGTTTGTGATGGAGCAAGGGAGTGATTTTGATAAAAAGATTTGAAATAAGAGAATCTTTCGATGTTTGGGGCTCATCTGGTATGAAAAATGATACATTATCATTATAAATCAATGCATTGTATGCTTAAAGAGTGTGTTTACAAGAAAATATACTTGGTGAATTTTTTTAAAAGGTGTGGGTATTTGAAGAAAAAAGATCAATTTTTTCTTTAGTTTTTAGGAGGATATTCATTATTTTTTCTTTCTTACCAGTTTTCAATAATAGACTTTTTCAGTTGCAGTCGCATCTTGTTAAAGGTCTTGAGGTGATAAAGGGAGTGATTTTTAGAGAAGAAGTGTTTTGTTATGGTGGCAAGAGCATTTGAAGCAAAATCAAAGAGAGTGAAAAAATTGCTCAGAGAATGTCAAAAAGAGGCATAAAAAAACTGTGATGCCATCCTGTATATCTAAAAAAAATTCTTTTCAAAAATATTTTGAATATTTTATTAAAATTTTTAAAAAGCAGCGATTTGTGGTGTTGCGAGTCGGCTATGTCTATGCTAGAAACCAAGAGGTTTTTGTTCTAGGTTTTAAGAAGAAGATTCTTAAGATTGAGAATGTCTGTTTCATTTCATCTGATAACTATCAGAGAGTCGCTCAAGGGAAAGAGGCGGTATTTCGTGTCGGATTCATTTTCTCTCATACCGCTGCCGTTGGTAGATCAACGCTATGCGCAAGCGCTTTTTGATTGCATTCAAGAAGCTGGAAACGTTGAAAAGGTTGAAAAGGCAGTGGAAGATCTTTTGCTTGTTTTGGAGCAAAATAAAGATTTAAAACGCTTTGTGCTTAGTCCATTCTTTTCAGTTAAAGAGCAAATTAAGGTGATGCAATCTGTTTGTGCAAACATCCAATTTGCTGATAAAAACGCAGGTCAGATTATTGGTAATTTTTTACGCGTTATTGCAACAAACCGTAGGCTTAGTGCCGTATTTGGTATTTTACATGCTTTTCAGCGTTGTGTTGCACGCGCTCGTAGGCAGGTGACTGCGCAAATTATTTCTGCGCGCCCCTTAAGTTCTCAACAAAGACAAGAGTTGTGTGAGGCTTTGGAAGGTGTCGTTGGAGGAAAAGTTTTACTACACAGCATTGTGGATCCAACAATTCTTGGTGGATTAATCGTTCGTGTGGGGTCGTCTCAAATTGATACGTCTCTTCTCACAAAATTGTCTTCGCTTAAGCTTTCATTGAAAAAAGAGGTCAGCTGATGGATATTAGACCATCTGAAATTTCAAAAATTCTAAAAGAGCAAATCAAAAACTTTGACCAAAAGGCTGAGGTTTCAGAAATTGGTTGGGTTCTCTCTGTAGGGGATGGTATCGCTCGCGTTTATGGTTTGGATAATGTCCAAGCAGGGGAAATGGTTGCTTTTCCAAACGGTGTGCGTGGTATGGCCCTCAATTTGGAAGTTGATAATGTTGGTGTGGTCATTTTTGGCTCAGATCGCGATATTCGTGAAGGTGATTGTGTAAAGCGGCTAGGCGCTATCGTCGATGTTCCTGTGGGGCCCGCTTTGCTGGGGCGTGTGGTTGATGCGTTGGGAAACCCTATAGATGGTAAGGGGCCCATTAAAGCAACGGAGCGTCGTCGTGTCGATGTTAAGGCTCCTGGAATTATTCCGCGTCAGTCAGTGCATGAACCGATGTCGACCGGATTGAAAGCGATTGACGCACTTATTCCTATTGGACGGGGGCAGCGTGAATTGGTGATTGGTGATCGCCAAACAGGAAAAACAGCAATTTTGCTCGATACATTTTTAAACCAAAAACCTTTTCATGAAAAAGGGGCTGGACGAGAGCAAGACAAAGTTTATTGTATTTATGTGGCTATCGGTCAAAAACGTTCGACGGTGGCACAATTCGTTAAAGTTTTAGAAGAACGTGGAGCGTTGGAATATTCTATTATTGTTGCAGCGACCGCTTCTGATCCAGCACCACTGCAATTTATTGCACCTCTTGCTGGATGTGCTATGGGTGAGTATTTCCGTGATAATGGGCAACATGCTTTGATCGGTTATGATGACTTGTCAAAACAGGCGGTGGCGTATCGTCAGATGTCTCTTTTGTTGCGTCGTCCTCCAGGTCGTGAAGCTTATCCGGGAGACGTTTTCTATCTTCATTCGCGTCTTTTAGAGCGGGCTGCGAAGTTGAATGCGGAAAATGGATCTGGGTCACTGACAGCTTTGCCGGTTATTGAAACGCAAGCAAATGATGTTTCTGCCTATATTCCTACAAATGTGATTTCGATTACTGATGGGCAAATTTTTCTAGAGACTAATTTATTTTATCAAGGAATTCGTCCTGCTGTAAATGTTGGTCTTTCTGTGTCGCGTGTTGGTTCTGCCGCACAAATTAAGGCGATGAAGCAAGTTGCTGGCTCGATTAAAGGTGAATTGGCACAATATCGTGAAATGGCAGCTTTTGCGCAGTTTGGCTCTGATTTGGATGCGTCAACCCAGCGTCTGTTGAATCGGGGTGCGCGCTTGACAGAGTTGTTGAAGCAGCCACAATTTTCTCCACTCAAAACAGAAGAACAAGTGGTGGTTATTTTCGCGGGTGTGAATGGCTATCTTGATGCTTTGGCGGTTTCTGATGTTGCGCGGTTTGAGCAGGGACTTTTGGTGCTTTTGCGTAGTGATTATCAAGATCTCTTAAAGGCAATTGCTGAGCAAAAGCAAATAACAGACGAGCTGAAAGATAAGTTGATAACTGTTCTTAATACTTATGCGAAAAATTTCTCGTGATGAATTGATGGAATGCTTGAATGGCCTCACTAAAAGATCTTAGAGACCGTATCGCTTCGGTTAAAGCAACACAAAAGATCACCAAAGCTATGCAGATGGTTGCAGCGGCAAGGTTGCAGCGTGCTCAAGAGGCAGCGCAGTCTGCGCGTCCTTATGCGAAGAAGATGGCTGATATTTTGACCAGTGTTGCTGCTGATGTAGATGGTGTTGATGCGCCTGCTCTTATGCGTGGTACGGGGCGAGATGATGTGCATCTCTTGGTGGTGTGTACTGCTGAGCGCGGTTTGTGTGGTGCTTTTAATGTGCAAATCGCTCGTCGTGCACGTGAACAGATTAAGGCATTGTTGGCATCTGGTAAAATAGTGAAAATTATCACTGTGGGCAAAAAAGGTGCGGATATTTTATCGCGTGATTACAAAGGCTTGATAATTGATCATATCGATTTGCATGCTGTAAAGCGCATTGGTTTTGCAGAGGCGGTGATGATTAGTCAACGGATTGTTGATTTATTCAATGAAGGCGCTTTCGATGTTTGTACGCTGTTTTATTCTGAATTTATTTCTGTGATTAATCAGCGTCCAACAGCTTTTGGCTTGATTCCGATGATTGCTCCAAAAGCAGCTGTTGAGGCAATAGATGTTGAGGAGCAAACAGATCATAGCAAAGGTTCACAATCAATTGTCTATGAGTATGAACCTGATGCGGCTTCTCTTTTAGAGGCGCTTGTGCCACGCAATCTTTCGGTGCAAATCTTTCGGGCTTTGCTAGAAAATATTGCTGGTGAGATGGGTGCCAAGATGACAGCTATGGACAATGCATCGCGCAATGCAGGTGAAATGATTAATAAATTGACGGTAGCTTATAATCGTCAACGTCAGGCACAGATTACGACAGAATTGATCGAAATTATTGCGGGCGCTGAAGCGCTTTAAATGGAAAAGGTAAGGATTGATGGTAAAAGCAGTAACCTCAAGCAAAGGAACAGAAAAAGGTGAAAAAAAGAAACCAGCTGCTCGTTCCGGCGTGAAAAAAGCCGCTTCGAAGTCTCAAGTGGATGTAAAGACTTCAGCGGATGTAAAGGCTTCTTCTGCGCCTGCGCGTAGTGCAGCTAAAGAGACACCTGTAAAAAAAGAAGAGCGTGCACAAGGCGCTGTTGGTGAGATCAAGCAGGTTATTGGTGCTGTCGTTGATGTGCAATTTGAAGGTGAATTGCCAAATATTCTTAACGCTTTGGAAACAGAGAATTTAGGCAATCGCTTGGTATTAGAAGTTGCGCAGCATTTGGGTGAAAATACCGTTCGTACGATTGCTATGGATACCACTGATGGTTTGATGCGGGGCCAAAAGGTTGTGGATACAGGCACGCAAATTAGCGTTCCTGTAGGAGAAGCAACATTGGGACGTATTATGAATGTGATTGGAGAGCCGGTGGATAATGTGGGGCCAATTCCTGCGACCAAAACGCGTTCTATTCATCAAGAGGCACCTCCATATGTTGAGCAATCAACCATTTCAGAAATTCTCGTCACTGGTATTAAAGTTGTGGATTTGTTAGCTCCTTATTCTAAAGGAGGTAAAATTGGCTTGTTTGGTGGTGCTGGTGTTGGAAAAACCGTTCTTATTATGGAGCTTATAAACAATATTGCAAAGGCACATGGTGGCTATTCTGTATTTGCTGGTGTGGGAGAACGTACACGGGAAGGAAATGATCTTTATTATGAAATGATCGAAAGCCGCGTGAATGTGAATCCAAAAGAGAATAATGGTTCAACGGAAGGGTCAAAGTGTGCCCTTGTCTACGGGCAAATGAATGAACCGCCAGGAGCGCGTGCGCGTGTGGCTCTCTCAGGATTGACAATTGCAGAAAGTTTCCGTGATGAAGGACAAGATGTTCTCTTCTTTGTGGATAATATTTTCCGTTTCACGCAAGCTGGTGCTGAAGTGTCAGCGCTTTTAGGGCGTATCCCTTCTGCTGTGGGGTATCAGCCTACCTTGGCAACGGATATGGGGGCTTTGCAAGAACGTATTACCAGTACAAAAACAGGCTCTATTACTTCCGTTCAGGCAATTTATGTTCCTGCCGATGACTTGACGGATCCAGCGCCGGCAACGTCTTTTGCTCATTTGGATGCAACAACAGTTCTTTCGCGCTCTATTGCGGAAAAGGGAATTTATCCGGCGGTTGATCCGCTTGACTCTTTCTCGCGTATGTTGGATCCATTGATTGTAGGGGAAGAGCATTATACTGTTGCTTGTCAAGTGCAAACTATTTTACAACGTTATAGAGCGCTCCAGGATATTATTGCTATTCTTGGAATGGATGAACTTTCTGAAGATGACAAATTGCTGGTGGGACGGGCGCGTAAAATTGAACGTTTTCTTTCGCAACCTTTCCATGTTGCGGAGGCCTTTACTGGTTCGCCAGGGAAACTCGTTCCTTTAGAAGAGACAATCAAAGGCTTTAAAGGTCTTTGTGCTGGCGATTATGATGATTTGCCAGAAGCTGCTTTTTATATGGTTGGTTCGATTGATGAAGCACTTGAAAAAGGAAAGCGTCTCATGGCAGAGGCTTCTAAGTAAGAAGCTTCTTGTTCAAGAGAAAACTGTCATGAATATTTTTCGTTAAAAAGGACAAGTCGTTGAAGAAAACAGAGAGTCCTTATATCGGGTATTGTGGAGACTTTTGTGGAAAACAATAGAGAAGAGCATTTTTTATTTGAGCTTGTATCGCCTGAAAAAATTGTGTTTTCAGAGCAGGTAGTGTCTGTTGTTCTTCCTTCAGCCTCAGGTTCTTTGACAGTTATGGCGCATCATGCGCCATTAGTGGCAAGCATTGTGTTGGGTAGTGTGCGTGTTCGCACCTCTTTGGGTGAAAAATTATTTGCTGTATGCGGGGGCGTTGCAAATATTACCTTTTCGGGCTGCTCTTTATTGGTAGAGCACGTTGTGGCTGTAGAGCATCTTTCTTTTGATGTATTGGAACAGCGGATTTTGCAGGTCCAAGCGACATTAGAAGGGGGGACAAGAGATGAGGATAATCATAAAATAGAGGCTTTTTTCCAGCAATTGTCAGCTGATGGTGCTGTGTTGATAGAAGCGTAGCAGCGTATACAGGAAAAAGGTGACATGAGCGGAAAAAAGAGTACGGTTGTGTTTGCTAAAAGGGGTGGAAAACCTTTTCCTCGTCCTGGTCGTATTTTTGCAGGACCTTTGCCAAAATGTTTTGTTTATATTTTTGCTTCTCTTATTTTGCAATGGGCTTATGGTTTAGGGGCTAATATTGTTCAGTCTAACATTGTCCATCTTACGGGTGATTTTCACGCAACTTTAACCGAGACAACATGGTTGGTAGCGGCTTATATGGCGCCAAATGTGAGTGTAGCGATTATGTTGATCAAAATCCGCTATCAATTTGGGTTGCGTGCTTTTGCTGAATTATCAATCCTTGGCTTCGTTTTGGTTTGCGTGTTGCAACTCTTTGTTACGGATTTGCGTTCTGCATTGATTATTCGCTTTTTTGCTGGGATTGCTGCTGCGCCTTTGGCTTCGCTTGCGCTGCTTTATATGATGGAGGCTTTTGCTCCAGCAAAGAAGTTTACTGTTGGTCTTAGTTTGAATTATATGAATGCGGCTTTAGCGGCGCCTTTATCACGTTTGATTTCTCCTGATTTGCTGGAAAATGGTGGCTTTTCCAGTCTTTCCGCTCTGGAAATGGGGTTGGTTCTCATCAGCTTGGTCTGTATCTATACTTTGCCTCTAACGCCAGTTGTCCGCAGTAAGGTTATTCAAAAGTTAGATTGGATAAGTTATGGTTTGATTGCTCTTGGTCTTGGATTAAATGCCGTGATTATGTCTGTTGGCATATTGTATTGGTGGTATGAAGCACCATGGATTGGTTGGGGGCTTGCACTTGCTATTTTCTCGTTGGCTATTGCTATTATTATTGAGCTTAATAGAGAAAAACCGTTGATTGATTTACGTTGGATTTTCAGTAAAGAAATGGTCCAATCTGTTTTTATTTTATTGATCTTTCATGTTTTTTTGTTAGAGCGGTCAAATTTGCCCGTAGGTTTTTTTAATCTTTTTGGTTTGCTTAATCGTGAGATGGCGCCCATGTATCTTGCGGTGACATTGGGTATTCTGTTAGGGGGGGCTGTTTGTGTCTTTTTTTTACGGGCGGGGCGTGAAGATTATTTTTATTTGTTATCTTTAGGTTGTTTGGCGCTGGGAGCTTATTTAGACAGTCGTGTAAACTATTTAACACGTCCGAAAGATATGATGTTGAGCCAAGGGTTGGTGAGTTTTAGTTATGCACTTTTTTTGCCTCCTGCTCTTTTCAAAGGGTTTGTGATCGCTGGTGAGCGAGGACCGCGTTATGTTTTGAGTTTTATTGCGGTTTTTTTGCTAACGCAAGTGACAGGGGGATTGATGGGATCGGCTTTTTTTGGCAGCCTGCAGTTTTATTTTGCCCATAAAAACTTTGAGTCCTTAACACAAAATATTGTTGTGACTGATCCGCTTATTTCTGGTGAGATGAATACTTTGTTTTCGCCTTCTTATGCTACTTCTGTCCCTCATGGCTTGGGGAGTGAACAGGGGACTTCTCTGTTGATAGAAAAATTTAAGTTAACAGCAAATATTTTTGCTTATGATGACGTTTTTCGGCTTTATTTTTATATTTCAATGGTTGTATTCATTATCTTTCTTGTCACAATAGTTGTTAAGTCATGCTCTTTGCGGGCGTTAGAAAAGTAGAGTGATGGTATAGAAGAGGGGTGCAAAAAATGATAAAAGCATTACGGTCAAAAGCTACGATTGTTGCATTTCTGTCAGGTATTACGGGTGTTTTGCTAATTTTGTGGGCTTGGAGACTTCCTCCTTTTGTAAATAACATTCAAATAACGGATAATGCTTCCATTAAGGGCAATGTTACTCTGGTTAGTTCACAGATCTCTGGGGTAATTGCACGGATTTATGTGCAAGATTATCAACGTGTTGAAAAGGGAATGCTGCTCTTTGAGCTTGATGATTCTCTTTTTCGTCAGCAGCTTGCACGGGCACAGGCTGTTCTCGATTCAAAAAATGCAAAACTGGCAAGTATTGAATTGCAAGCTCAGATTTTACAGGGAGAAGTTAATGCTGCAGAAGCAGAATTAGCGCGTTCACGAGCATTCTCTAATGTTGTTCCTGATAGTAAAAAGTTAGGCTTTGGTGATGCGGCAATTTCTGTTTCTCGCCCTCTTTCACAACTCTTGGCAGCCCTAGAAACAAAACGACAATTGCAAAAACAATTAAATCTTGAAAAACAAAGTTTACAGTCAGAAGTTTCGGGAGCAAAGGTGAGTGTTGAGTTGGCAAAACTTAATCTCGATCATACAAAGATTTTATCTCCTAGAACAGGCTATATTGGGTTGGTTGGCGCTAGGGTAGGGCAATATGTTATGCCGGGTACGCAATTGGTCTCTGTTATTTCTGATGACATTTGGATTATTGCTAATTATAAGGAAACGCAACTTTCTCAGATGCGTGTGGGACAACCGGTTGTTTTTTCTGTTGATGCATTGAACAACAAAAAGTTAACAGGGCGTGTGGTTCGTTTTGCTCCAGCGACAGGTTCGGAGTTTTCATTGTTAAAAACAGATACGACAATTGGTAATTTTATCAAAATTGCGCAACGTATTTCAGTACGGATTTCTTTAGATCCTGGGCAGGAGGGGATTGAAAAGCTCATTCCTGGGATGTCTGTGGTTACGTACGTGGATACTTCGCAGCGGGTCGATTCTGGAGGATAAATTTTGGGTTTTTTCAGTTTAATTCTTGTGTCATTTACTTATAGCAAATGGGTATTCACATTGGAAGATTTCGTTTGGTTTTTTATAATACATCTTTTAAAGCTCTTAGGCTTCTTATACTTCTATATCATGATGTAAATAATGTTCCTTAGAATATTAAAGCGCATGCATCTTTACTCACTTCCACTTCTTTTGAAATAACTCAGTTGCGGGATGGATGCAATGTTGAAAAATTTTCTTATAATTTCTCACAACACTGTCCTTTGAGATGTGGTGCCACCGCGTGTTTTGAGGACAGGGGTGGGGGACTACTGCCAGATAAAAAATTGGATAATAGACTGGTGGGATGGATGGAAAACTTATCTTTTGGAGGAAAGTGTAAAGTTAGGGGGAAAGACGTAAAGTTTATATTTTGTAAACTATAAAAAATGCCCGCTTTGAGTCGGGCATTAAAAGGGAAGGTTGTTGGTTGTATTGTTAATTTTTACGGATCAGCAAGAAGCTTACTAAAACGACTCCTGCTGCTAGTGCGAGGGTTTTTTTAGGATTTTCTTTCGCTTTTTTCTTTAATTCTGTAGCATGTTCGTTGAGGTGATAAAGCGCGTGACGGCCTTTTTGTTTCCATGTGTTAAACAGCTCAGAAATGTTTTCAAAGCTATCATCTTGAGAACTCCAATGATTTACGGGGACCAGTTCTCTTTTTAATTGTGCTATACGTTTTTTAATTTTAGCATTTTTGGCGTTGGGTGAAAATAGACACATTTATTGACTCCTTCATGTGTTAAATTATTGCGTGACGGTTGGAATTGTGTTTGGGGTTTTGCTATAACGGCTTGAAAATTGAAAGGTTGCATTGATAATGCCGCGCGTGGATGAGATGAGAGTTAAGAGTTTGGGTTTAATGAGGAATTTCTTAATGTGCTTGAATTCATTTCATGATGGTGTTTGTTAAGGATGTGAGGTAAAAATTTTTACAAAATGGTGTAGAATTCATTCTATCATCTTTATTTCATAAAGATGTAAGTCGGTGTCTTCATTTTTTGTTTGTTTAAGTGTTGGGATAGCTTTTGACACTTGAAATAGTTTATAAGAAGTTTTTATCTACATGTTCTCTTGTGGCTTTAGGAAGTGGTATTGATTGATTCAATTAAGAAGATTTAAAATGAGAAAATCTTACGATATTTTGGTTTTCTATTCAAATTTGTAAAAAATAGATTATTATAAATCAATGTGTTGGATTAATTTGGCGGTGTCTTTCATGCATTTTTAAAAATTGCGCTTTAATAGGCGTTATCTGTTGTGTTGTAAAACACTGTTTTGCGATGACGTGGGTGTACGGTATAGGCATGCAACTTAAAAATGCAGTATTGTCTCTGTTTGGTTTCAGTTTCTTTTTGAATCACCCAAGTGTAGAAGTATAAACTTGAACAGAAGTAGTAAAACTTATCCGGTGCGTCTATAGGATGAATCCACCTATGAATTGTATTAGTAGGTGGAACCTTTTGAGAGCAATCTGTTAAGATTGGTGGGCGGTGTAATTTTCGTCCTTTGAAGCGCGGAGGAAGTCAATGTAAATGATGATTGATAGCGCAGGTTTTAAAAATTTGAGGACTTGATGAGTACGACCTATTTTTTATCTAAACCACTTGAGCGTCGTCAGTCTATTGGTGTTGCTGTTGGTGATGTGATCGTTGGGGGGCAGAGCCCGATAGTTGTACAGTCAATGACCAATACAGATACAGCTGATGTTGATGCAACTGTTGCTCAAGTGGCTGCTCTTTGGCAAGCTGGTTCACAATTGGTTCGGATTACTGTTGATCGTGATGAAGCGGCGGCAGCTGTACCAAAAATACGGGAGCGATTGGAGAGGTTAGGATTTTTTGTACCATTGGTTGGGGATTTTCATTATATTGGACACAAGCTTTTATCTGAGCATCCTGCGTGTGCTGAGGCGCTTGCAAAATATCGCATCAATCCTGGAAATGTTGGTTTTGGCGCAAAAAAAGACCGTCAATTTGCAGAAATTATTGAGATTGCTTGTCGGTATCATAAACCTATTCGCATTGGCGTGAATTGGGGCTCTCTTGATAATGCGTTATTAACACGGCTTATGAATGAAAATGCACAGCAAGAAAATCCTTTATCGGTTGCTGAAGTGATGCGGGAAACTGTTGTGCAGTCTGCTCTGCAATCGGCTCTTTGGGCTGAAGAGATGGGATTGGGACGTGATAAAATTATTCTTTCTGCTAAAGTGAGTGATGTCCAAGATCTTATTGCTGTTTATACCACCTTGGCGGCACGTTGTGATTATGCTCTTCATTTGGGATTAACGGAAGCTGGGATGGGAACAAAAGGCGTTGTTGCTTCTTCGGTGGCTTTGGGTATTTTATTACAGCAAGGTATTGGCGATACGATACGAATTTCCTTAACACCAAAACCTGGTGGTGATCGGACACGAGAAGTAAAGGTGGGGCAAGAACTTTTGCAAGTGATGGGTTTTCGGCAATTTTTGCCTGTGGTTGCGGCTTGTCCTGGTTGTGGGCGCACAACCTCAACGGTCTTTCAACAATTGGCGCAAAAAATTGAAGCAGATTTATACAAAAATATGCCTGTTTGGCGTGAAAAATATCCTGGCGTTGAAAGTTTGAAGGTTGCCGTGATGGGATGTATCGTCAATGGACCGGGAGAGTCAAAACATGCGGATATTGGAATCTCTTTGCCTGGAGTGGGGGAAAGTCCTGCGGCACCTGTTTTTATTGAGGGACAAAAGGTAAAAACTTTGCGAGGTGATCACATTGCTGAAGAATTTGAAGCGCTTTTGAGTGATTATATTCATACACGCTTTGGACAGGGTTGAAATAAATTCTTGGAGTGCATTTTTTCTTCATTAAAGGCTGTGTTTTTGCTTGTAAATCAATATTCAGTCTTCATTGTGGTTGCATGTTGAGAACAAGATGATTATTCATAAATTGAGGCGCTTCTTCATTGGTTTCAAGCATTTCTCCTTGATAATACTGTTTTCAAACAGATCCAATAGCAAACTAAACGTGACATTATTTCCAGCAATTTTCAGGATATCAAATTGATAGGATTGGAGATCCGCATAGCGGCTATTGCCATATTTGTCATAAAATTTAAGCTTTTATCTTTATATAAAAGGATGTATTGACACCTTTCGTGGCGTTATTGGGGAATAGATGACAAATATATTAGCGTTTGGATTTTTGTTTAACGGTATAAGAATTTTAACAGGTGCCTTTATTGTATTTTATATGCTTGAAAAAGGGCTAACTCTTATTGATATCGGGATCATTAAGTCGTTTCAGGCTTTTATTATGATGGTTACAGACATTCCTCTGGGATATTTTGCTGATAGAAAAAGTTATAAAATATCTATCGTTTTGGCAGCGGCTTTTGCTGCTACATGGCTATGTCTCATGGGATTTTCTACAAGCTTTTATGGTTTTCTTTTGGCAGAATCTTTTAATGCCTTATCGCTGACATTGATTGCTGGGGCCTATAATGCTTTACTTGTTCAATATGCAAAAGCAAAATTGACATCGATTAAAAAAGTGCTTGGTTCCAGCTCTCAATATAATTACATCGGCATGTTTATATTCAGTTTAATTGGCGCATATTTTGCTGATTATTCTAGCCAATATATATGGTATATCGCGGCGTTTTTAATGTTGATGACAACACTATTTGGTTTGTTTTTTCTTGATGACCTGAAAGGAGAGAAAAAAACAAATAAAGCGAATTCTTTCATTTATGATGCTAAGGAGATGTTGTCTATTTTTATTAAAGTTCCTTATATCTCTTTATGCTTTTATTTTTCACTGATCTTTTTCAATATATTCTCGCAGTATTGGCAGTGGATATTTAAAGATCATCATATTAATGTCACTTATTTTGATCTTGGTGTGACATTTTCACTGATATTGCTCTCTCAGCTCTTGGCTAGTTTTCTCTTTACAAAACTAAGTGAAAGAGTGAATTTTATTTTATTGCTGTTTCTTTTGGGTTCACTGATTTTTACAATGGTTTTCTTTGAGCCGAAAAAAGAAATCGCTGTTATTTTAGTCTGTATGATTTTTTACTTAATTAAGTATACATATCTTCGTGTAGAAGTTGTTTTGCATGATAGTATTAGTGATCATTTCAGGGCTACATATGAATCTTTCTTGTCAACCGTTGGGAGATTTAGCTTATTGGTATTTTTTTACATGAGTGCGTATATGGTCGATATATTTGGCTTTTTCTCACTCGTTTATATTTTGGGTATCTATTTATTGGTTTATCTGTTGGCAATGTTTTTTTTAGAAGGAGCCCTAAAGAAATCTCAGTGAAAATAGTAACGTATTTCACGTGTGTTTCATGGGGTTTATAGTGGATCAAGGCTTTTATTTATTAAGGCGCATCATTGTTTTTGCATGTTGAATGGGAAAGCAGAATGTTATCCGTTATTCTTATTTCAAATCTATGTATGTTGAAGCAATCAAAGTCATCTGCTTGTACGTTATAAATGGGCGTGGCATCACAATCATTAAAAAAATAAAAATGCTTCTCATGAATATTGCACCAAGAGTTGCTGACAAAATTGGACGCTGATAAAGAAAATGATTGTGCCGGATCATATGCTTATTAAGGAATGGTGATGGAGCAGTTTTCCCATTTTCATTGGCTACTTGCCTGGTAACACTTTATCTCATTAGAGCTCATTAAGCAGTCGGACAATTTATAGCCTGTTCAAAAAGGCTTTCCTCATGACCGATTTTGTTGTTGATATATCTAACGCGTTTTATTCCTGTTTCCTTTAAAATATAAATCATCTTGTTGAGATAACGGCATCTTTCATTCTTATTTTTGAGTATTTTCTCTTTGGTTGTGGTCTCTGTATTGGTATTGTTGGGATGTACTCGCGTGGATAGTCTAGAGAAGTACAATAAACTTTACGAAGAATACATAAATGGAAAATACGAGGCTTTTGAACATTTTCAAAAACAAGAGCAAGCAAGAAACTTCGTATATAGCCGTGGTATCAGAATATAGCGCCCAAATTTGATATTATATGGCATCATTACATACTTATTGTTTTATGTGGACGCTTTGTTAATTTATTGCGCGGTGGATTATAATGAGGAGATGTCATGGGCAATGTTCCCTAATGTCATAAGCAGTTTGCGTTATGACTATGATTGGAGAGAAAACAATTCTATTTGGGCATATAATATGTCTATGAACTCTACGGATCCCATGATTGATTATGCGAAAAAATTTCTTAATTCTTCAAGCGGAAATGGCATTAGCCCAACAACATAAGTTATTGACCTTGTGTCTAGTATGGAAGCTTGTCATAATGAAAACACTAAACAAATAGCGCGTTTTTGTATAGAGCTCAATACGATATATGACATGATGAAACCAAGAAAAACTTACAAATGACATTTAATGGGTAATGGGCAAAACTCTCTCGAAAGATATTAAATGGCTATAATACTTTATTGATCATCACGATATTTTCTTAGCTATGTTGCGTGTTTTTTATTATGCCTTCAAAAGGTGGGCATATTTTCCAGCTTTGGCAATAGGCATAGGTTCACTTACAATGATGCTCTTCATCTTAATAAGAAAATTTCACTTAAAGGAGGAAATTTACACTTAGCTTGAAAAAAGTACCTATCATAAATTAAATTGCGCTATTATATTAATAATAAGGACTTTTTTATCTTTCTGTTTCAATGATCATTCTCTGTTTAACCTTATCAATTCTCTTTTTATGCGATGAATTGAATAAACGAGATAAAGGGCGTGACGAATTAAAGTTCTACAGTGATCGTGATTATTATTAAATTGAAGTTATTCCATAGTTTTGTAAAAATGTTTCTACTTTTGAAGGAGTACGCCGACACTATCATTCACTTTGCTGTTCCCCAATGTTGCTACAGCTCCTGGCTCTTGAGACGATTCATAAGAGGTATTTTTTAATCCTTTCTTTGATGTTTTGCCCTACGCGGCTTTTTCCGTTTGTGAGGTGCAAGCAAATGATTTTGATTGATTCAACATACACAGATTGAAATGAAAGAATCCTACGGTATTCAGAGTTCTAATTCAATATGAATAACGCTGAATTATCATTATAAATAAATTATTTGTAGCTTTTTTGCGAAGAAAAGAGAGATCAGTAATAATATTGCTTTGGTCTTTCGTTCTGTTGAAATTGATGACTTTATTTATCCTATTATGCCGTAATACACTGTCATTTGAGGGGAGGTGAAGGTTGTCTGTTTGACACATTAAATATTTTAAAAATTGCATGGTGAATATTCTTAAGTCTTGTTTATCGAGTCTTTAGTTTAAGTGAATCGCATGCGTGGAAAGCTAGAGGAAACTACTCGGTTAAGAATCTAGACTGTTTACAGAGCAGATTGGGTTAAAAAACTTTGTTCTTTGAGGGTGGCATAAAAATCAAAATAGCCATTGTGTTCATTTTTTTCTGATATTTTAAATATGGGCTTCAAAAAAATGATGCTTGAACTAAACAACGAGTACTTTTGTAAAAGTGTTTTTAGAGATCAAGCAATACACGAGTGAATTTACAGAATGTAACCATATTTGATCTTCTACAACAAGATAGCGTGGAAAGGCATAAAAATTACGATTCTCTACTGCGGGCATTTACTTAGGGCATTGTACTTCTTTTATTGTTTTTTACGGGTTTATAAAATGCCTTGTTTGATACTTATCCTGTTTATTTTTTGCCTTATCGTTAGAAGATTAAAGACATGAAGGAGAAAACGAGTTTTCTTCTTTTCGGTCGTTTTTATTCGGCTTTAAAGCATCCACGGTAATATCTTTTAAAGCATGGTGATTGCGCATTGTTTCACATTTTCTTTCGTTCATTCTTTAATGGAAGGTATTTTTCATGCAAAATGAAATGCCCAGAATGCACTTGTGTTATAAATTCACGCGGCTTGTTTTAATGAAATCCCTCTCAAGATTTGTCGCACCCATTTCATGATAAGAACTATAATGGAGATTAATGGTAACGTTTCTTTGAAAAGTCTATTATGCATTCAACAAAGGTGATGGTTTACACTATGTGCAATGGAGCGGATGAAGTTTAATTTTTGCGTATTGCACTAAAGTGTGCTGCTTGTTGGAGGGGGAGTGCTTTAGCGCCAAAAGGATGTAAGAATGCTTCTGCTTTACTGATGAGTGTATCTCGCTTTTTTTGGGTTTCTTCAATGCCATAAAGATGAACAAAAGTTGCTTTTTGTGCCGTTTCATCTTTTCCAGCAGTCTTTCCTAGGGTTTGTGTGTTGGCGGTGACATCAAGAAGGTCATCAGTTAATTGAAAGGCTAAACCAAGATAGGTACCAAAATCAGTAAGTTTTTCGGTTAATTCTTTAGATGCATTGCCAATAATGGCGCCTGCTTGGCAAGCAAAGCTTGTCAGGGCTGCTGTTTTCATGTGTTGTAGAGTGATGATGTCACTACTTCCTTGCGGTTTTTTTTCAGCTTCAAGGTCCAGCATTTGTCCACCTAACATACCGCCAAGTCCTGCCGATTGTGCAAGAGACGTGATCAGTTTGATTCTAATGTCTGTAGATAAAGTACTGGCTTTATGGGCAATGATTTCAAAGGCAAATGTTAAGAGAGCATTGCCTGCTAGAATTGCTGTTGCTTCGTCAAATGCTATATGGACGGTGGGTTTTCCACGTCGGAGTATATCGTTATCCATAGCGGGAAGATCATCATGAATGAGCGAATAACAATGGATACATTCTAAGGCACATGCAACATCAAGAGAATATTCGACAGGGATATCAAAAAGTGCAGCACTTTGAATCACAAGAAAAGGACGTAGGCGTTTTCCACCGTTCAGCACACCATAGCGCATGGCTTTGATTAAGTTTTTAGGGCGTGAAATTTCACCATTTTGGATTTGATCACTTAACAGGGTATCAAGCCGCTTTTCAACAGTGTGTCCATGTTTTGCAAGAAGGGTGGTAAATTCGTGCATTCTTGCTTCCTTTGTTTTTACAAAAATGAAATTATGAAGTTTTGAAGAGAAAGGTTGTCGCTTTTTCTTGTTTTCATAAATTGGCGCTGTTTTTTATTAAAAATCAATTTCTCTTTTTATCCGTATCTCTATTGTATGTGCAAATCCCTTTTTAAGCCAAATAAAAATTGAATGAAGGTCTTATGAGAATGCTTTCATTGGCGTATAAAATTTTCAAATTTTGCGGTGTTTTTGATATTCATTTGATCATTTTGACATCATTTTTGATAAAAAGAAGGTCATTTTTGGTAAGAGGAGGAGCATTTTGACATTGCCTCTTCTTGTTTATCAGTGTATAACATCTTAAAATTTTATGGTGTTTTTAAATGAAGCATTGTCATTTTTGACATTGCTTTTTCTGTTTTAATGGATTTGGAGTGTCTTTTTATGGCTGTACCTAAACGAAAAACCTCTCCAGCGAAGAGGGGCATGCGCCGTTCGGCTGATGCTCTGAAGGCGCCGACTTATATCGAAGATAAAAATTCTGGTGAATTACGTCGTCCTCATCACATTGATTTGAAAACGGGAATGTATCGCGGGCGTTCCGTTTT
>NZ_JACX01000011.1 GCF_000518085.1 Bartonella grahamii ATCC 700132 | reverse complement strand
GCCCTCAAAAGAGTGCACCCTTCCCCTCAGGGGTTTGACTCAACTTTCATCGCATCTCATTCTTATGAACCCTCATTTTTACGAATCTTCGCTAAAAAGCACAAAAAGAAGTTTTCTAGCAACTATTGTATCACCCATCTTATGGGATTCCACTTGCCTACAGAGCTTTCAAACTTTTTTACACCCTCATACAATATGAATCTGAAAGAATTCTTTAAGGCAATTAAGGGTAAATTTTGTCAAAATGTAGACAAACTTTATTCTTTTTTATGACTGTTGTATTTTTACTATAGTTATTTAAATCGAATTTATGTATGATACGTATCGATATTTATTTATAGAAATAAATATAGGAGAAAAAACTATGAATATCAGATATTTTTTCATAGCGGGGGCAATTACAAGTGGTTTAGCTCTCGCGATTCAAAATTCTGATCGTATAGTCAATAAAGAACCCTCTCCTATTGTTGCACCTTATACTATTGAGAAAACAAATTTACAGTTTTTTAAACAAGTAAGGGACACATCGGATACATTGAATATACTGAGAGTCAGTAATAGAAGCGCCTCAGAACAAGCATCAATAAACGATATCTACGAGAAAGGAAAAAGTTTATTGAATGCAATAGCTGTTTTTTTAGGATCAATTATTATATATTTTATACAACTTGTTTCCACTAGAGTATAAGATACAAAAATTTCTTAAAATAAGGTTATATACATTTTGTGTATATTGTAAAATTTAAATAAAAAGGCCCTTTTTAAAAAGGGCCTTTTTTAGTTTAATTTTTCCGATGTTTTTATTTTTATTGGTTAAATATCACCGCCTTCAAAAATGACATTTTTTACTTGTCCCACATCTCAAATGACAAAGGCTCTCCTCTTAAGCTCCCCCCATAGCGCTTTAATCAATGGACTTCCCCTATAGCACTTGAATAAGCGATAATTTATGAGCATTTTCTAACAAAAAAGAGACCGCCTTTAAGAAGATAGCAGAATTTATAATCGATTTTTCTCCCCTATTCTTGAGGATCAAGCCCTTTTCAATCTATTTTTTAAAAGCTTGGCTATTATTCTCGATTTTTCGAGCACTTTATTTTGCTCTGGTAAGAAAGGTGTGAAAGCGCCTCAATCATGGCGCTTTTCTTCTTTCAAACTAAGGGTGCTTTTCTTCAACAGGAGAATAAACTAATCAATTTTTATATCCATAAATGCAGGTTCACCATCTTTAATATAAGTAATATCAGGAGCATGTTTTACCCCCTCTGCTTCAAACACGAACTGTTTATCACTCACATCAAATCCTTGTTCCCTTAATTCTTGTTTTTTCTCCTCGACTAATTTTTTATGAAAGTCTCGTTTTTGATTACACGTATTAGGGGATCTCACTCTGAAACGCTGATAGTCCATGGCTATAGACCACTTCTCAGCAACCCGTTCCAGCAGATCGTAACTAAACTTTCCTGCCCCTTTCACTTCTTGAGCGATCACCATCGCGCGTTCCAAATGAACTTTTTCAATGGTTTCATCAAAGCCAAGCTTTTCCCCTGCCGTAAAACTTTCGTCATAAGAAGCTAAAGTCTCAACATCGCCCAGCAAGGCAAGAGCAGCAAGATGCAGCAAAGCATAAGGTGCGAACTTTACTTCATCATCCGGTGCCCAAGATGAAGAGTCTTTTTCCCAAGGAGGAATACTATATTGAGAGCGAAACATTTCATGCAAAGAATCATCTTCCATTGTCCATTTTAAAGTTTTATCGAGTGCTTTCTTTAAAAGATGGGCGCTCACTTTTTCTTCAAAAATTTCCAATCCATTGGGTACAAAATTCATAAATACCGTTGGCACAACCCCAGAATTATGAGGATTAATCGTCTGACAAGCCGCAGCAAAAATACCACTCATAATTAAAAGTCCGCGATCAAAGGGCGAAAATTCTTCCACTCGTTTCTCATTATAGAGAAACTGCACTTCGCGATCTGGTAAAAAGAGAGTTGCCAAATAATCTCCTTTTCCCTCGATTTCCACCGACCATCCCAAGCTTTTTAAAAGCCCTGTTGCACTTTCTATCGTGAGAATTTCATCATCATCATAATCGGCAGAGAACTCTTTTTCCTTTAGTTGCAAACGCCTCTCCTGCACCACGGCTTCATCTTTCCAAAACTGCTGCGTTGCAAGATCATTTTCTTTAAGCACTCTTTCCAGCTCGCCTTTCACTTGGAAATTCATTTTCATCCGTTTGAAGACAGAGATATAAAGAGCTAAAACAAGCATGATAATGATCATGCAAATAACAATAAATACCCAGAATCCGGGATCCAAGACACGTACCGCTATAGGACCACTGTTCATTTTTCCCTCTCAGTCTTTACAAAGCCCGTGCGACAGAGAGCTTATGTGCTCTCCTACAGAGATTGCTTCTTCTAGTTTCTGAATATTTTTTCGCAACTCACCCGTCACTTTGGTGCGAAGCCGTAACATAACCGGAATAAAAATAATGACACAGACCGTTATGGCGACCGTCGTTTTAAAGAGAACGGCATGCACAACATATTGCCACCCTGTCAGCTGCCAATGTAATACACCTGGTATTTCTAGAACCATTCTCCAGATGATAATGACAACAGCAATAGCAAAGATAATTTTATAATCCTTTGCTGAAAGCAACGCTTGCTGGAGCGAAAAAGAATGCGCTCCTTTATGCGTTTCTTGCTCTGATGTCCAATTTTGCTCCTTCATGTATTCCCCTCTCACTCTTTGAAAAGACCCGTGCGATAGAGAGCTTATTTGCTATCACACAGAGATTGCCTCTTCTCGTTTCTGGATTTTTTTCCAAGTTACGCATTATGACGATGCAAAACCCAAATATCACCGGAATCAAGAAAAGTACACAGACCATTATGGTTTGCGTCATAATAAAAATAATAATATTCGTGGTACCACACTACCCCCTTACCTTCCTCACACCTCAAACAGTGACGATTTTCAAACCACGCCAATCTGTAACCGATAGTCACAATTCAGCTTTTTTCCAAAAAATTCTCCTGTTTTCAAGAAAATGACCCTGCAGCCCCACTTCAATAGGATTCATTTCAAAGCTTGAATGAACAAGGTACCTAAAAATACGAAAACAACCCATATACCGCGATCACCTGCTAGAAAAACCGTTCTTTTACTTGTCCCACATCTCAAACAATGAAGGAAATCCCAAGCGCTCACTCTAGGCTCTAAACCCCACGGCTCTTATTCCCTTTAATCAATAATGATCCATAATCGGCTTTTCTTCCCCTCAATGTCATCCTCAACACTGCTCCTTAGAGCAATGTTTACGGATAACCCATGAAAGAGCACCAAAACATATCAGAGGCAAAATGGTATAGAGAGCAATCCCTATAAAGGCTGAATCTCTTATAATTTCTTCATTATTTTTTCCCCTCTCATGACTTCTCAAACGCTGTATCCTGTTCTTGCAAGACGTTTTTCAGTTCTTTTTTAAGCAGCGATACGTCCTCACCTGCTTAAAGACACCATAATAAAGTTGTAAAATCCCCACGGGAATAGCAGCAACCCACACTGTCACGCACATAAGCACGAGAACAAATATCATGACAAGAATATCGTCCATTTTCGAGTTCACACTTTCTTTATACCAATCCTTTTGATCGGTTATTTTACCCCGTTGCTGGTTTATTTCTTTCAATTTTCGAATATTTTTTACCAACAAACGCCACAATATGATGCAGAGTATCAACATAACTGGAAACAAGACCCAAACACACACTGCAATAACTTGCCAAAACGCACACAGAGAGAGAAAAAGGGGTGTATCCTGCCACCCTGTCCATTCCCCATTGCTACCTAAGGATGAGAGAAAGACAATCCTGTTGCACAACTCAATAATGAGGGAGAGGAAACAAATGACAACATGCTCTCGCACAGAAAAATAATCTTTCCCAAAAAAATGGCGTAGTGCATTATAAAATGCTGAATTTTTCCCCTTCATTGCTCTTCCTTTTTTTTATGAAAAACGCATTTTTTTATCTCATGCTTGTTCTTTTAAGAAGCACTAAAAGTGCGATGCATGGCACTTCCCTTGTTTTCAACAAAAAACCCCGACTTTCTAAAAACGCAGTTGCTCTTCCAAATGATGAAGAGCAGCCTCCTCATTACAAACGAAAATAGGCTAGCTTCTTTGCCTGATGATTCTTCAACCATTCAATCCCCTCTTCTCTATGTCACGAGCTTCCAAACATTGTCTCTTCCCCCTCACGATAGCTACAAAAGCGCCTTATCGCGCTCTTTTCTTACGCGTTTCAATTCCCGTTTTACTCTACAATACGTTCTCACGCGCTTGAAAACAAAATAATAAAATTCCAAAATGATCATGACAAAACCCGCAGGAAAAAAGACTTCCAGCAGAAATATCAACCAAAGGTATGCGATAAAAAAACTGCTTATTTTTTCTCTATCCTTTTTTACTGGATTATTTTGTTGATCGGTTGTGTGACCCCGTTGCTGGATAGCCTCTTCTAACTGCTGAATCTTTTTTTTCAACAAATACGTTAAGATGAGATAAAGCACCAATAAAACAGGCATCAAGGCAACAACACACACCATGATAACTTCACGCAGCACAAAGAGCGCCAAAAGAGCGCTATCCTGCGATACACTCAACGACCACTTGGATTCTAATGGGATCAAAAGAGCTTTATGACCTATCCCAATAATGATAGAAATAAGACAAATGATAATATGATCTTTATAAGAACGAAATGATTTTCCAAAAACAACAGAGCACAGTTTGTTATAAAATGTGGAATTTTCCCCCTTCATTTGCTCTTCCTTTTTATACAACTGTTTGTCCTGACTTTTATAAGGACACGAACAATCTCTCAAGTAAAATTCCGTCCATTATCGTCAAACAGAATACCCCCAGAGAACAATCGTATTGTATATTTATGTTGCCAATACTTCAATTTTGCCAATTCACGTGCTTGTTTTAAAGAAACACCTCTCAACACTTCCAAACCAACGCGCGTCCACCCCATTTCATGAACAGCACCCATGAAGGAAATAACAATAGCGCCCTCATGAATATATCTCCTTACGATAAAATCTATCACCACCATTGTTTCAATAAAAAGTGTAATCCGGCGCCATTCACATACGCCGCCCACCGGCTCTACGATACCCATACCCCCTCCCCCTTGCGACAAGCCATACTCGTTCCTCTACGATTACCCATTTACCCTAGGCGCGCGCGCTCCTACAACAAACCCACACCCCCGCTCCTACAACAGCCATATCTAGCTCCTACGATAACCCTCATCACTTGAAAAAATAGAAGCATTTTTATTCTTTTCTCAATTGTTTTCCGCCCCCCACTTAAGATATGAAAAAAGGAACTTCCATTGATGCGCAAATGATCGCGCCATAAAAGCATTTGAAATCAGAAAATCTTACAACTCTCTTATTCCAATTAAAAAGGATCAATGATCATTATAAATCAAAATATGACGATATATTCCTTTTTTCATTGGGAATCTTGCAAGCTAATAGCTAAGAATATATTCATAAAAAACGCTTTTAAAACAATAAGACAGCCGCTACTTTTGAGATCAAGCGTTTTAATATTAATGAAAGCACTAACATTCTCTTCAAGTTTGAGGTGTTGTTTTGTCAACAATCTTGTTAGCATGGACTGATTCTATAACTATGCGGTATCATCACAATTGCTCTTTATGGACAGCATAATGGTACGCGCCATTTCACTCACAATTCTTTTTAAGCCTTGCGTTATAGGCTTTTCTGGAAAAGATAAAGGAGAATCCTATTGAATATAGCAATTATTTTGGGGTCTGTGCGTCAACCTTCATTAACAAGAACTTTAGCCAGTTATTTAGCGGATTGCCTCACGAAGCGGGGTGCATCACTTCATTGGGTTGATTTGCGTGAACAGCCCTTACCGATGACAGATCCAGATTATCATCAACAGGTTGAGGCTAATCCAAGTGCTGCGGTTCGCCAGTTTGTAAAAACCATTGCAGAGGCTGATGGTGTTATTTTAGCAAGCCCCGTTTATCAAGGGTCTTATTCGGGTGTTTTAAAGAATGCTCTTGATAATTTAGCTTATAATGCTTTTTTAAATAAACCTGTTGGGCTTATCTCTCATGGGAGTACCGCCCAAAAATGCGCACAACCGTGTGAGCATTTATTGCCGGTGGTGAGCACGCTTTATGGTTATGCACTCCAATGTCAAATCGCCTCTTCCCCCGAAGATTTTTCCTCAGATGATGACGGTCGTACTTGGAAAGTTATCAGTGAAGAGATACAAACACGTTGTGAAAGGCTTGCTGATGAAATGTGTACATTTTTAAAGCACCGTGGTGTGATTTAAAGCAAAAAGGGAGGGGGCATGAAAAAAAAGGGTGCGCACTATCGTTATTTAGTGGTAGGGGGCACAGGGATGCTTGCCCCTTTCTGTCAATCACTCAAGCCAAAAGAAGTGATTATTGCTGCACGCTTTCTTTCACATAAAGTCCAGCTTGAGGCATTGCACAACAAACAGTTGTGCGTGCCGTTGGATTATGATTGTACGACATCAAAGGCACAATTTTTAGAAGCTGTGAAGCAATGGCATGATCTAAAATATTGCATATTATGGATTCATTCGTCCGCCCATGCATTTTCTTGCGCATTAATTGAGCAGTTAGCTCTTTTGCCTAAACCACCATGTATTCTTCATATTTTTGGTTCCAACACTCATGATCAAATGATCTTCGAGTGTGCGCGCAAAAACAAGGTTGATTTTATCCCCATTCGATTAGGACAAAAAACAACCCCAAAAGGTTCACGATGGCTGACTCATCAGGAGATAAGCCAACAGATACTGGATGCCATAAAAAACCATATGAATAAACAAAATTTATAATCAATACCTATGCTTTTCAAAGAAGCCGTGCCCCTTCAATCTCTACCCATACTTGGAACACCCTCTTGAGCCCCCCATACTCTTTTACATCATAGGCTTTGCGAACGAACAATCCCCCTCTCTGCACCTCTCAAACAGCATGCCTATATCAACAGCCCCAAAACTAAACGTTTTTACCCTTCTCAAACGGGCTATTCCCCTCTGACGGTTTATGATCTTCACGGCGGTTTATTCCCTTCTCACGGGACTTAGACAGCATAATCTTATGGGGCGTTATGTTATAAGGCGTCATGGCATAAAGCTTAAAACAGCAAATTGTGTTTAGAATTTTTTGTCTATTTTAAAACTGACCTTTCTCCCCACACCTCAAGGAACGACGGTTTCTACGGAACAATGGTTTCTACGGAACGTAAGGTTCCCACGAAAAACTTCTCTTTCAACAGTCCAAATTTTAGCAGGTTCGAGTTGATTTCCCGCTCATAGTCTTCCCGTAATACTCATACGCGACAAGCTTTTTTAAAGAAATTTCAACGCGCTCCTTAAAACAACACTTAAACGTACCAAGAAAGCTTATATCAAAACAGAGTTTTATGACATCATAGGATGATATATTATAACAAACACCATATCAGAACCGAATGAAAATTAGACACCCTTACAGTTAGCGTACAAAAGCACCCTCATATGCTAAGCATAATAAAAAAGTATCGCAATAAACCGAAAAGAAAAAAACCAATAGAAAACACAATTAGCACGCACACCTGCTTTAAATGCATTTTTACGACAGCAAATAAGAAAACGTAAAATAAAGAACCGTCAACTTTCAAGCCATTAAACTCAAAAAACAAGTGGTGGATTGAGCTAAATTTAAAGCCTTATAAAGAGAACCACTGATCATATACAAAATATACCAAAGATACGAAAAACTTCTCTCAAATTTAACGCATTTCACAATCCAGCCCCTCCATTGGCACCCTCTTCTCCCCAACCGCCCCACAACCCTCACGATCCTTAATCAACCACAAATTCTTGCATTTGCAGTTCCACGTTTTTACGATTTTGCAAATTCACAGAAAACAAGAAAACCTCCGATAAACAGCCAAAGCCTATTACAAGCCTATTAATTGACATCAGCCATTTTCACCAAACGCCCCCATTCCAATGACGCATTTCACAATCCAGCCCCTCCATTGGCACCCTCTTTACCCCAACCACCTCAAAACCGTCACGGCTCTTGATCAACCACACATCCTAGACTTTACAGTTCCACGTTTTTGCGATTTTGCAAATTCACAGAAAAAAGAAACCTTCCGATAAACAACCAAAGCCTATTACAAACCTATTAATGAGCATCAGCCCTTTTCACCAAACGCCCCTCCATTTCAATGACGCATTTCACAATCCAGCCCCTCCATTGGCACCCTCTTCTCCCCAATCGCCCCACAACCCTCACAGCTCTTGATCAACCACACATCTGCGCCTTTACAGTTTCACGTTTTTACGATTTTGTAAATTAACAGAAAACAGGAAAACTTCTGATAAACAGCCACAGCCTATTACAAGCCTATTAATGGACATCAGCCCTTTTCAAACAGAGAGCAGCGTAAAATGAGAAAAATAATCTATGCCCTCCTCCCAAGCTGTGAAGCAATGGCATGATCTAAAACTCATACTTCCCCCCCCATGACATGAGTGCTACACACGCTTTTTCAGCGCTGCGTTTAATTGTTTCGTAACCTTGTAATACGATATCAAACGTTTGATAAAAGAAATATACAGTGCCACAATGGGTATTGTTAAGAACAAATCAAAAACACCCCCCAGCAGAATGATCAAAATCATCGTCCAAGCTGCCGCCATTTCGTAATGCATTTTATCCCCTTCTCTTTATAAATTGATTTGTGTGGTATAAATTGATTTATTGGGTTGCTTCAGTCACTTCTTCCAATTGCTGAATTTTCTTTTTCAACCGAGAGGTTAAAATTTCACGAAGGATCACAACAACAGGAATCGTTGCAAAAATAGATACAGATAAAAAAAACCAGAAAAACAAGAGAATGACAATATACATAAATCTGCTCTCATCTATCCCTTTAAAGAAAATCACATAGACATAAGCTTTGAAAAACATAATGATGAAAGAGAGGCATGCGTGGAGGATATAATCTTTGCGTGAAAAAGCGAGCCATTTTTTTAACGAATGGGAACTTATCTGTGTTTCTAGTTCTAAGTTTTGCGGTACTCTCTCTTTCTCTTTTCCGCTTTTTTCAAAGAAACAAAAACGCTGTGGGTATTCTTTCATCAAACGTCTTTGTTTTTTCACTCTGTAATAGAGCCTCAAACACTTTATTAAAGAATAATAAGGCGCCACAATAATCATATTCACAAAAATGGCAAAAACTGTAACTGCATTTAGAAGAAAACATCCAAACGGCAGAAACAAAATAAAAAGCGCAAACTCTCCCCTCATAGCCATAGTCTCATTGAATAATCTCTTGCTGCTTTATTTCTTCTTTCAATTTTTTCTTTATTTTTTCCAATCTGCGCTCTTTAACGGAGCGCAGTCCCCACAAAATAGGAAGTGGTGTGAGAAGACAAAACCAAATCAACACCGGTAAGAGAAAAATAAGAGAACCAAATCCTTCCCATCTTGTCCATTGCAACGGCTCTACCAGAGATTTTGCACCCGCAGGAACTTCTAAAGCCATCATGATAAGACATGTGCAAAACATAGTGAAAAAGCAGCGCCCTATTATTTCACAACTCCCTACCCCTTTACGCCTTTCCACTGAAGACACCATAAATTTTTTGAATAAAAAGAAAGACTCTCCAAATGTTGCTTTTTTCTCCTGCATTGTTCCCCTCTGCTTTTACACTTCGCGTGTTTTACGCATTATTTTTAGGTTTAAGCTGTTTTTAATTTATCTAAACTCTTTATTTTTCTCAATAAATTTTTTCATCAACCCTAATTTCTACATCCATATATTCTAACTCCCCATCCTTTATGTAAAGAATATCGGGACGATAGGTTTTTCCATCAACCTCACAAATCGCGTCCTTTTCGTAAACAAAATATCCCTGTTGCCTTAATTCTTCTCTTTTTTCCTCGATCAATTTTTCATAAGAATCTCTTCTTCTATTACACAAACTGGGATCTTTAGCTCTAAAATATTCATAGCTCTCCACCTCCATGGAAAAATCCTTTGCCGCCTGTTTAAGCAAATCGTAACTGGGTTGCTTTGTCTTTTCTACCGCTTGAGCGATTATCATCGCGCGTTCCAGATGCTCCTCTTCGATGCTTGTCTCAAAGCCCAGCTTCTCACCTTCCATAAAGCTTTTGTGATAAGCATTTAAGGTTTCAACATCGCCCATCAAAGCCAGAGCTGCAAGATAGCGCAGCGAATAAGAAGCAAACTGAGGGACCACAATTTTGTTTTCCCAAGGAGGAATGCGATATTGAGAGCGAAGCATATTGCCAAGATCAACCTCTGTCATTGCCTTTTCTAAAGCTTTCTCGAGTGCACAGCGTAAATGCTGGGCACTTACCTTTTCTTCAAAAATTTCCAACCCCTTCACATCAAAACTCAATTCGAGAGCAATCAAGCCTCCAGAATTATAAGGGTCTATCGTTTGGCAAGCCGCCGCATGGATACCAGAAACCACCGCAATTGCACAATCAAATCGCGGATACCCCTTCTCAGCATTATAAAGAAACTGCACTTCACGATCTGGTAAATAATAGGTGGCCAAATGGTCCCCTTTTCCTTCAATTTCCACCCTCCATCCTAAACTCTTTAAAAGCGCCGTTGCACTTTCCATCGTTAAGATTTCCTCATTAGACAGAGAAAACTCTGTAAACTCTTTTTCCTCAGATGATGATTTAATCATCGGCATTTCCCCACTAGACGGCTCAAAAGCGATAGGTTGTTCAAGCACGCGGTTGAATTCTTTTGTCACTTGGCAATACAGTCTCACCCGCTTGAAAGTAGAATAATACAATGCCCAAATGAACATCGTGACCACAGCAGAAAGCAGCGTGAAAAGCGTCAAGCCCACACCCCACGAGAGTACAACAATAATATCCATCATTTTAATATTTATCATTTTCCCCGCCCCTTCACGCGCTGTTTTGTTGAGAAGCGGTTTTGCTCCGCTGCCGGATTTCTTGATCCAACTTATCGATCTTTTTTTTCAACAAACGCGTAAAGATGATACGGACCACAAAGGCAACAGGAATGAGCACAAAAGTTAAATCTAATATAAACTCCCCAATAGAAAAGAGAGCTGCTATGACATTCCCTTTCCACTCACGCCACATTAGTACGAAGAGAACCATTCTCAAAGTTACCACAATGAGAGCAATGCAAAAGATGATTTTATAATTTTTGCTTGTCAAAAACGCTTCTTCAAGCGAAAAAGACCGTGGTTCTTCGTCCAATAGTGCATTTTTTCCATTGCCCCTCATTTTTTATCCCTCATTTGTTTCAATTTTTAAGCCATTTTCATGAACTAAAGCTTTCGTCCTCACAATGAATGAGGGTTCATCAATATCAAACGCTTGTATCCCTCATCTTTTATAAAGACAATATCAGAGTTGCATTTTTTTCCATTACCTTCAAACATCGCAAAAATAGAAGGTCTCCTACAACGCATGAGAATATATAAAGACCAGTATTCATTTTCTGCCCGCCCTTCACGCGCGGTTTTGTTGAGCAGCAGTTTTTCTTCGCTTCCAAATTTCTTGATCCAACTGCTTGATTTTTTCTTTCAACAGAACCGTGAAAATGATACGGACCCCAAAGGCAACAGGGATGAACAAAAAAAGAAGCACTGATATAAAAACCAATATTAATGTTAAAATGAACAGGATATAATTCCACCACTCTGTCAAATCCCACTTAAAAAACATAAAAAATGCCACTTTAAAAGCTGCCACAATAAAAGCAATGCAAAAGATGACTTTATAATTTTTGCGTGTCAAAAACGCTTCTTCAAGCGAAAAAGACCGTGGTTCTTCGTCCAATAGTGCATTTTTTCCATTGCCCCTCATTTTTTATCCCTCATTTGTTTCAATTTTTAAGCCATTTTCATGAACCGAAGCTTTCGTCCTCACAATAAATGAGGGTTCATCAATACCAAGCGCTTGTATCCCTCATCTTTTATAAAGACAATATCAGAGTTGCATTTTTTTCCATTACCTTCAAACATCATGTTTTTATCACTCACAGTGTATCCCCTGCTGTCCTAAGGCTTCTCTTTTCTCGTCGATTAAATGTTCATAAGAATATCTTCTTTTATTGCACAAATTTGGGTCTGAGGCTCTAAAATTCTAATCACTGCTCTTTTTATTTCCAAGAGATAAGCTTCTTTCCAAAGAAGAAGCCAACTGATGAAAGAAAATCGTAACGAAGTTGCTTTGTCTTTATGACAATTTGAACCATCAGCAAAGCCGACCCCTGTAGATTTTTTTGATATTTTTTTCAAAGCCCAGCCTCTCACCTTCCATAAAGCTTTTGTGAGAAGGGTGTAAAATTTTAACATCAGCCCTCAATACCAAAGCTCCAAGGGTGCACAGCAAAGAAGAAGTCCCTTGAGAGATATCATTATTTCCTTTTTCCAAGGCGGTGCCCCCATTTTGAAAGCCAAGCACACTGCCAAGATCAAGCTCAGTCCCAGATCAACCTCAGTCATTGCCTCATCGAAAGCTTACTCAAGTACACAACGTAAACGCCCTACGCTTACCTCTTCCTCAAAAAATTTCAATCCCTTTGCCTTAAAATCCACCCCTTTGCTTCAAAGTCCAGTTATAAATCTGGCAAAGCCTTAAAATAATAAGGATTAATTATTTGGCAAGCCGCCGCATGGATACCAGCATCTCCCACAATTCCATAATCAAATTGCACAAAACCTTTTTCATCCAGAGAGAGAAACTGTCCTTCACGGTCTCGTAAATAAATAACAGTCTCGTAAATAAATAGATGTCCCTCTTTTCTTTCAATTTCTCTCCTCCAACCCAAGCTCTTTAAAAGCACTGTTGCACTTTCCATGGAGCAAAACGTTTTGATCAAAAACTTAAGCTTTTGGCTCGCCTTCTTTATGCGCTTTGCCTTTCCACCTGCAAAAAATGGGCTCTTCTTCCCCAAACACCAGAATATCTTGTGCTTTAAGTATAGATTTTTCGCTCTCAATATCGCTTGGTAAGACACATTTTTATACTTGATAAAGAAAATAAGTTACAAGATTTTCTCTCTTTAAGAAAACACCAACAGCAAATGAAGCCCAAAAACAATAAAAGCCTCTCTTCGCTTTCCCCCTCACCGCTCAAACAAAAGCCCCACGCAAGCAAAAGCCTCACGCAAGCAAAAAACCCAATCAAGCGAGAGCCTCAATTCTTTTCAAAAACACAGCACAAATATAAAAAAGCATAAAACGAGAAGCGCACCCCATGCTCCTTAATGAACAAGTCAAACGCAAGGCTTATGGCAACAAAAGCATCTCTTCACTTTTTCCCCTCGCTCACATCGTATAATATAACTGGAGCTTTTTTCTGCTCAACCTCTTCTTCTAATTGCCGTATCATTTTCTTCAACCGACGGGTCACGATAAAACGCATAATAAAAACAATCGGTAAGAATAAAAAAGTACAGGCAAGCATCCATGCCAGCGGCTCGAATACGACAAGAGAAACAAAGTCCCTTTCTCTCCATATCTGAACGACAGTAGTTATAACTATTGGAGCAGTCGCCATGACTGTAGAAAGATAGAATATTTTTTTATAGTCTTGCCAAACAAGAGAAAGCTGTTTTTTATCAAACATTCTGCTGCTTTTTATTTTTGAGAGATCTGTTTTAAGGCGATATCGCGTTCATTCAGCACGCATTTCAGTTCCTTTTTCACGCGACAATAAAGCCGCGCACGCTTGATAAACAGGTAATAAATGACAACGACCGGTGCCCATATTAAAACACTTAAGAGCGTAAAGAACAGAAAAGAAATGGCTATTAATGTTATAAGACTACTCGTCATTTTGTCCCCCTTCCACATTCTGCATACGCATTGCCTGATCGCGTTGTGGTATCGCTTCTTCCAATTGTTGAAGCATTTTGTTCAATTTTCTCGTTAACTGCATGCACATGATCCCAATGATCGGAGAAAAGAGAAGAACCCCTAACCATATAAGGCTCAACAGCTGCATAATAAAGGCAACGCTATCATTTTTCCACCATACAAAATTTGCGATAGAGCAAGCAGATTGCAAAACAGAAAAGAGAATAAGGATAAAAAAGATTATTTTACATTCTTTTGAAGAAAAGGGCAGAGCTTCTTTGACGTTAAGAAAACGCATTTTCGCATCAAGGGTCTTAAATACGAGATTGTGTCTTTTCATTTCTCCCCGATCATTGCGCAATTGTTGTACAGCTTGCTTTTGTTGCGTCGTACTCTTTTTCAAGTCTTGAGCGAGTTTAAAAGATAACCTGATATGTTTGATCAACAGGTAAGGAAACCTAACAACGACCATAACCATTAAAATGGCAATGATAACGAACCCTAAAAAAGCCAAATGCTGCATCATAATGCTCCCTTTTTTTCCCTATCGTATTGATGTGAAATTATCATTTTTATTCTCTTCAAACAAATGTTTCTAATCTCTTTGCTGTTTTTTTCACGCCATACTGAAGGAAACTATGGAGAATTAAAATGACAGGTAAAGAAACAACAATACATGTCCAGACCCAAAACAGCAGTCGCATGACAAAATCAATAATGTGAAGCACTATCATAGGCACGTAATTGTGCAAAAAAATTGCAGATTTTGGAAGAAACGCTAAAAAAACGACAACACCTGTACAAAGTGCAACCATAACGAAAGCGATAAAAAAGATCATAAAACAATCTTTTTTTGAGAGAAGCAAAGATTCTTGAAAAGAAAAGGCACTGAACTGTGTTGCAAGAACTGTATTCTGTCCTCTACCCTCTGCCTGATTATGCCTCAAATTCTGCGCTGCACCCTTTTTTAATTTTCGCTGCGTCGCCAATAACAAGATTGTCCGTTTTATTAAAGAATAATAAAGTGCAACGATTGTCACCATGGTAGAAAGGAATACCATAAAAATTGCAGAACAAATAAAAATTGCCGTCCCTACGGCAATCAACATTCCAATGATTAAAGAAGCGGTCACTTTCCCCTCCTATAGTCTTCTGTTAAGAGATTGGTTGTCTAGCTGTTGCTGCTCTGGCAAGGTTTCCCACAGCTTCATCATTTCCTTCACATCCCGTTTAAATACGATGTTAAAGACAACAAAGAGCGGACAAAAACCAAAAAGAACGCCAAAAATCATTTGCGGTAAGAAACATAAAAAAGCCCAAACACTATTCCACCCCGCATCAAGCAAATGCTCAATGATAGGATTTTTAAAAGGATGTGCAAGGCTCTCCTGAATTATTTCCTGAAAACTTTCTTGTTTCATTTGTCCCAGTGCTTGGAACTGTTCTTTGGACATAATGTGAAAAAAATCCAGAGGATCCATATAAACAGTTGCGACAAAAAGCACCAACAAGAGGATAGCCAAACAACAAATGATGATATAATCGCTTGTTGAGAGAGCCGTCAATTTTTTGAAAGTTGCCGATTGATCCAACACTGGCTGCGATACAAAAGCCTTATCTCCCTCATGGGCAGATTGCTGTTGTGATTTATCTTCGATCATACGGATACTCCCCCACTTTTAAAATTCCCACTCTTCAAATTTGATAGCACGCCACCAGCGCGACAAATTCGCTTAGCACTCTTCTCAGAGTAAAGCAAGCACTATAATCCCTTCTAAATATTTTATTCACTTAGTCCCTATACGCGCTTATACATGACGCGCTTACAAGCCCAAACACCCCTTTCCCTCTCTTTATCGATCACATAAACCCTAAAGGACACCGTTTTACAAAAATCCAACAAATATTTAATCTAAAAAACATCCCATGTGGAAAACTGACATACCCACCATAAACGACAGTGTTTTCACCGCTTAAATGAAGCCGAGTATATATGAAGCAAAGGATAATGATATTCCTTGCTCGCCTCAAAGAATAAAGATTTTAAAACCCACCTCAGTTTGTAAACAATCCCATTGCTCTTAAGTGCACTCTACCTGCTGAGCACTTTATGGGCTCCACTTGCATAAAGCGCTCTACGAACAACACCTCCCTTAACACAAATTATTCCTTAACATTGGCACCTAATTTTTAACACTTATATGCGTCAAACGTTGTAATGCCTCATAAGCCTTCCTATCCCCGCCTCAAATGACAGTATTTTATGGCATAACAAGATAAAAAACATTTTCACAAGCGCTTTGTATCTTAATAATCAACACATCCTAAATGCTGTAAGATTCTCTCATTTCAAATCTACTCCCTGTTGAATCAATCAAAATTATTTGCTTGTACGTAAAAAGTGGGGGAGCCATGCGGAGTGAAATTGTACAATGAAAATGCCTCTTATAAACCGTCTCAAATGCCAAGAGCTTGTAATACATATTGGGAATTGGCAAAGTCATGCGATGATACCAGCTTACGCTTTTATGAAGCCTAAAAATGATGATACTTAATAAAGTTATATTATCATGGGATTTTATATTATCATGAAAGCTTTACCATGATACCCTTCTTGAGCCACCGTCGTGAAATGGGCTCGAGCACATGTAAAAGATGTCTCTTAAAAACAAGCGCGTGAATATGCCGCAATAAGTATATTCCGTTTGAGGCATTGTGTATGACGTAAGAGATGTGCCCCCAGAATATGATAAACAAGAACGCGATAAACAAAAGCGTGAAGCAATAAGCACGCCCCACAGACCAAACCAAACAACCGATTATCTAAAATGCGCCTACAGCAGCTTTGAAGTTTTTCAATTCTCATTTTAAAATTTCTTGATTAAAAAAGTCCCTATTTTAAAATTAAAAAAGAAATGTCTTACACCTCATAGCCCCCACCTTTATAAAAGCATCTCTTAATAAACGCCTCTTTTATCAAGTTACCTGCCGCTTATAAAGCTTCTTTGGATATTGCATCCCGTCATTTAACCATTTTAAGTGACCACCTCCCTTTTTTATGATGAAATCCATTAAAACAGCAAAAACAAAAATATCCTCTATAAACGATAACTCTAAATCGCTTGATCCTTCACAGTTTATTTTATTATTTTGAACTGATGAACCATATTTTACTTGAAAAGATAAGGATCTTATGCTATTATAAGAACATTGAAAAGTTTGTTTTTTTAAGCTCTGTATCGCTCAAAAAAAAAGATAAAATCCTCTATAAAAGATAAAGGTATGTTAGCAGTCTGATCTATATCAGGTATCTTGGTACAGCGCCCAATAAGAAACCCCCAATATGCCTCCCGATAACAAGGCCCCCCGAATGATAAAACCCCACTAAAAACAATGACTTTTCAAAGGTGAAACTGAAAAGTTTCCACAAAGCGCTCATGAGAAAGAAGGCAAATAATCCTATTAGAAAAGACTTCCTATTAGAAAGATGACGCCATACCCATAAAACATCATTCTTGTTTATTTATTCGCATGTGACAAAAGTTTCTTTTCAACTGTTCTAGAGCAGTTGAGAAATCTTTAGAGAGCAAATAATCCGCTATCCATGAAAAAATAAGCATGATAGGGGCGAAAAATAAGACTGGTAGGGGTAAGATAAAAATGACAAGAAACACCTTAAAGATGATTTTTTCGCCCCACCCCGTTGCTGTTCTTTGTGCTGAAAGACGCCTTTAGTATCCGTTTCTCCTTTGATCTGCAACAGCTCATATTCCCCCAGTATTTGCCCACCCAGTATTTGCTCCCTCCCCCAGTATTTGCTCAAAGTGCTTTTTACATCACTGTCCCCCATCAACAGACAGTTTATTTTTCATTTAAATGGTTAAGTTCATGAAAATACGTAAAAAACGCGGTAGACCGAGAATAACAGGCAAACTCAGAGAGCCCAATGGCCGTATTTCACGTGCCCAAAGCCCCAGCGAATCTGCGCTTCAATCTGCGATTGAAATGCGTGCAAAACACTTTGGTTTAAGCCTCGAAGAAGCGAAAAATCCGCTTGTCGGAACCTATATTGGGCGTCTTTGTTTGCTTGGCTATAAAGGGGATTCATCAGGCATCAGTAAAGAGCAATATGATACGGCGCAACGATACTTGCAAATCAGAAACGACTATTTATGTGCAAAAGGCTTACCAAACGGCTATTATGATGGTTTTACGCACAGCGCATCAGATGAGAAAACAAAAAAGCAATGGGTTCAAAGAGCGACGGAACACTATGAAGATATGCAAGAAGCGATTAAAGAAGCGCAATATTTACATCGTCAACACAACTTTCATGCGGCATTACAATATCTTGTTATAGAAGATCAACCGCTGCCTAATCTTGTTGGTTCGTTGCGTATTATTCTTGATGCCCTTTATAAACATTTTGACTGTTCTAGCAAAAAGAGCATTAGCTAAAAACACCCATCGTTTTCTCTCCCTCACAGGATAAAGATTCCAAAATCCCCTTTGTAACATGCCTCTTTGTAACCAGCTCCGTTGTAAAGAGACAATCCTTCTTGGCAAGTTACACTTGAGACCCACTGGACTTGCCTTTCATAGAATTCCATGGGATTGACGAGCTTAAAGCACGCAACAAACAAGCTTTAAAATATCCACCACGCCCTTTAAAAAACGCTTCAACCTGTCAAAGAGACTTATCACCATACCTCAACTATATATCTACCCATGCCTCAAAGGACAATAATTCACAGCATATTTCACGACATAGGCAAGATAAATATTGCCCCCTCTTCAAACAGCAACATTTTCCCCATCACCTCCCCATCACCTCCCATTGTAACAAACCGCCCTCATCATCCACTTTTCCCCCAATATCGCGATATCCTTAGCCCTTGAGACAATTCATTATAGTCATTGTGCATCTTTTTTTGTACAATTCTATACAGCTCTTCTGATCTTATGACGAACAAGAGACATGGCTTTGATTGCAGCATAATCTGGATTTCTCATTCAAGATCAATAACGACTAAAACATCATTATAAATCAATAGCTCATCATTAAGACACCCCATTGATTTTTTACAAAATTAAAAGCATCATCCCTTAAACGAAAGAAAAAGCCCCCACCAACAATCTCCTCCCTCATCAACAACTGTACCGGTAACCATCCACTCATCACGCCACCGCTAATATGACAGACAGCACAGCCCCAATCGCCAACACCTACGCTTTACTCCCGCAACACCTGCCAACCACCGCCTTCCCAATTCCATCAATAAAATACCACGGATTTCAAAACCACAACTCTCTCCTCTCCCTTCACCTTGCTCCCTCTTTTCTCAAAGGAGAAAATGTTTTTTGCCACATCAAAAACTTTCCCATTAAAACAACATATTTTGCTGCATAGCTAATGAATGAGCTTTTTTCTGTAGATTTGTTGCCACAATAAAAAAGGAAAAAATAATCGTTTCGCTGTTGACAGAATATGAAAAATCGTATTTAATAATGGGTGCGGTAAGGGGTTTTTTGCGCCCAGATTTCATCATCAAATGTTTGAGTTATTATAGACTGTTGTCAAACAGTGTGTTTCGCGACAATCTTCAGAAGCCTCCTGTTTGAAGGTATCTTTCGTCTTTCTCTGATTATTTTTCTTCTGCATCATTCAATTTGCATCACCAACAGCCCTATAATTTTGAGATTTTCAAAACAAGCAGTATCCAATAAGGGCTCCCAATAAAACGCTCTAACAAAATACCCCAATAAAAATATCGATACAATACATTCACAGAAATGATGAGCAATATACGAATAATAATATGAAAACGACAACAATATGCTCTCATCGCCTCATCTTTCAAAATGCAAAAGCTCTCTTTCAAAACATTGTTTAGCCAAAGTTGAAGAAAATAATGTCGTCCATTGATTATTAATATGGAGGCTAATATCATGAAGCCACAAGATTCTTCCCCCCCTCATTCCTCACAAATACCCGAAAGTACAAGCGCACCTGAAGAAGCAAGCGCACAAAAAGCTGCGAAGACACCCGAAGGAGCGCGTGCAAATGCATCACTAGACAATCTTGCTTCACATTTAGAACGGCTCAACATCGAAAAAATTAGAAATACTCCTTTTAATCGTGCGGAATTAAAAGATATTGTTGCTGGTTTAGAACAGCATAATGCCGATGGAAGTTGGATAAAAAATTATTATGATATTTTAGATCTTTATATGATGCCAGCCTTGGTAGATCAAGCAAATCGTAAATATCCAGAGATGAATCTTAAACTTGCGACGCCCCCTGACGGCTTTGCCCTTGCGCTTAAAGAAACGCTCGAAAACGGCATAAAATCTTCCAGGCTGATTGTTAATGCGCATGATAGGGGAATCCATTTTGCGGTCGTTGATCATCAAACTATAGAAGACAAAACATCTTTGATCTTTTTAGAACCTACCTCACTGCGTGACACGCTCCCCGCCTTACTTGCATTAAGAACGCGACAATCCATTGAAGATCACCAATTGCCTAACATTCATTTTGCCATGGCAGAAATGGATATTCAACGCAGTTCCTCTGAATGTGGGATGTTCAGCTTAAGCCTTGCCAAAAAGCTTTATCTCGAAGCTGATAAATTAAAAAGACTGCACAAAGATAATATTAAAGGCATGTTATGTGAACCAGATACGCCTTTACCTGCTGAAAAGTTAGATCCATATCTTCCAGCTCGTTTATACAAACACGTGCAAGGAAGAAGACGTCTTAGGGAATATCTAAAAGCCAATCCAGAAGCAGCACATGAAAAAGTAAACAAAAAAGGAGAAACTCTAACCGAGAGGTTTGAAAGAAGCTTAAGTGTAACAGAGACAAAAACTGTTTCTGTTTCACAGCACAGAAAAAGAGCGACGGAATACAAATCTCTGATGATGTAATGAAGACTTTTTTCATATCTATAAAGAATGAAGTTATGCTGCTTGACAGTAAGGTGTGGGTTGCTGTTAGCAAATCTTCTTTTCCCTTTGAAAGAAGTAAAAATGCAAAAAGTGAGCAATTACCTCTTCAAACAAAAGGCAAAACAATCGTATTCTATTAAAAGCAGCCCATTTTAAAGCCCGTATTTTAAGACTTTGAACAAACATAAAACACGCAAGTTTTGAAAAGACCTACCCGTACTTTCTTATAAAGCAGCCGAAAAATGATTTTTTCCTTAATCTTCAAGAGATAAAGATTCTTTTTCAAAACATTATTTGGTCAAAATATAAGAAAATAATATTGCCTCCCGATTATAACCACGGAGGTTCATATTATGAAGCCACAAGATTCAAAAGATACTGCCGCTCATGCCTCACAAATAGCAGAAAGTAACATCGAAAATGAATCCTTAGAAAGCCTTATTGCCCGTTTAGAACAACTCAACGCTCCTCAAAAAGAAGAGAGCACCTTGAGTCAGGAAAAGTTGAAAGCTATTATTACAGACTTAGAGGATGATCTCGTCACCGGCCGTTGGATTAACTCTTATTATGAAAATATAGATATTAGATTGATGCCGGCTCTCGTAGAAAAAGCAAACAGCAAATATCCAGAAATGAATCTCAAATTGGCTCTTACAGCAGAAGAGTTTTCGCACGCACTAAAGGAAGTGGTTGAGAGCGACGCAAAATCTGCTCGATTTATAGTAAATTCGGGAAGTAAAATCCACTTTGCAGTCCTTGATTATCAAAAAGTTGATGACAAAATCTCTTTGATTATGCTTGAACCTACAACATTTCAGAATATCACTGCTTGCAAACTAGGGATAAAAATAAATCAAACCCTTCAATGTCTTCAACTGCCTCCTTATTCTTTTACCACGGCAGAAATGGATATTCAGCGAAGCTCTTCTGAATGTGGGATGTTTAGCTTAAGCCTCGCCAAAAAGCTTCATCTTGAATCTGATAAATTAGCAAGATTGCACAAAGATAATGTTAAGGGTGTATTATGTGAACCCAATTCATCTTTATCTGCTGAAAAGTTAGATTCCTATCTTCCCATCAGTTTATACAAGCATGCGCAAGGAAGAAAACGTCTAGAACAATATTTAAAAACCAATCCGGATGCTGAACATGAAACAGTAAACAAAAAAGGTGAAACTCTGAGAGAGAGATTTGAAAAAAACTTAAGAACAACAGAAGGAAAAACTGTTTCCGTTTCCTCCCACCAAAAAAGGCTCACTGAATACAAATCTTTGATGATGTAATTGAGTTTTTTTCCATACCCATAAAGAACGAGGCTCTGCTGCTTGACGGTGAGGTGCAAATTGCTGTTAGCAAATCTTCTTGTCCCTTTGTAAGCAGGTAAAGATGCAAACAACAAGCAACGTGACCTCTTAAAGACAAAAGGCAAAACAGGACTGTTCTATCAAAATCTGTCGATTTTAAAATTTTATCAAAATTCCACAGCTCTTCTTAACAATGATCTATATTTGAATAGATAGAAAGCTGAATACATAAAATATTTTATAGTTTTGGATGTTAAATAAAAGCACACGCATCTTTCTGTAGATTTTTTCTAAGAGTTGTGCACTTTTATCTCAAGCGCCTCCACATCAGTACCACTTGCCAAAACAACCGCAAACAGCCGCTCTCTTATCCCTCACAATCAACACCATCCGTTCTCCCCATCTCTCCCCCCCCCCCACAACCCCTGCCAAAACAACCGTAATCACCAACACCAATGCTAACACAAATCATTGTGCACCCCTCCCCCCCTGCCACGCCAACAGTGCCTTCTAAAAATTCCATTCACCAACATATATGTCACCCCTCCAACCACACCTCTCATGCCACCGCTAACACAACCGTAATGCCACCATAATGCCATTGCGTACATCAACACAATCGCCAACCTCACCAACATCAATAAGACCAGCACCAATAAGCCCCTATCAACAAACCAGCACCAAGTCTCAAAACCAACAACATCTCTCAACGGAAAACACCAGCCAAACCATTATCCCACTTGGCCAACCATTATCCCATCCCTTAAGATGCTACAACTAACATTTTGATTTTATTAAAGTTTCACGTCTCTTCTGTTTTTGAGGAGTAAAAAATTTCATTTTTAATATGTCGACCAGCCTCACGTTAACGTGAGGCTTTATTTTATGGAGAAGCAAATGAGAAAAATATCATCAGCAGGGCTTGCACTCATTAAACAATGGGAAGGATTGCGTTTGAACGCCTATAAAGATGCCATCGGGGTATGGACAATTGGCTATGGACATACCAGCGCTGCTGGCGAACCGTTCGTTCACAAGGGCATGATCATTACTGAAAAACAAGCAGAAGAAGTTCTTTCTCAAGATTTAAGACAATTTGAAAATACCGTTGAAACAAATGTGACGGTTTCCTTAACGGATGAACAATTCGCCGCGCTCGTATCGTTTTGCTATAATATAGGAGCTTCGGCTTTTTGTAATTCGACCCTGCTCAAAAAACTCAATAACGGCGAATATGAAGCCGTCCCTGCTGAATTACAAAAGTGGACCAAAGCAGGAGGAAAACGTCTTCACGGTTTAGTGCACCGTCGTGCAGCCGAAGCAGGACTATGGGCAAAAGGTGCTTATGTTTCTCCTAACTACCAAACCGTAGAAACGCAAGAACCAATGGGATTTTTCAAAGCAGAAGCACTTACACCGATTATTGGTTCTTTTTCTGGACTTGGAGGCTTATTGGCAGGCAATGGTCCCATCCAATGGGCATTGGCAGCCATTATGATTTTAGCCGCCTGTGCTGGCATCTTCTTTGTGGCAAAACGGTTTCGGGAGCAACGCTTATGATGTGGTGGATGAAAAAAAATCTGATGATAACAGGAGCGACTCTAACCGCTTTTTTTATCGCTTTAGCAAAAGTTTTTACTCTTGGAAAAAAGATTGAACAACAAAAGCAAATAGAAAAAACGCTAAAGTCATCAACAACACGACTAGAGGTGGAAAATGAAATTAATCAAAAAAGTGATCCTGATGTACGCGCTGCTCTTACTCGCTGGTTGCGCGATAAAAACAATAAATGAACCTTTTTCTTGCGTTGGTTGGATGCCCATTTATTTAGACAAAAAAGATCTCAATATCATCAGCTCAAATCTAGCAAGAGATATTTTAAAGCATAACAAACAAGGGGAAGGCTTGTGTGGGTGGAAACATGGCTAGAAAAAAAACAGAGCTGACAGACCAGGAAAAAGAAATCCTACAAGAAATCATCACGACTTATAAAAGTGTAAAAATAATGTCACGCTATACGAAGTGGATTATATTCATCATTTTCTTATTAGCGCTTGATTTTTCACGTATCGTGGATGCATTGGCAAATATTTTTACACAAAAATCGAATATTCAGCTCTAAAATAAATAAAAAACATGAGACGTGTTAAATCTTTTTTAAAAATATAAAAAGCCATTCGTTATTTTTTGAAAACACGGAGATTTTATTGATGATTTTTCACGTCTCATGGAGAAATTTTTACACACTCTTCACCAACGCTTTCATGAAATGAATTTAGGAGCATGAAGAGAGATTTTTAACAAACGCGTGAGTCAACAACTCTGGTAACATAAGAAAATGATCATACCAACATACATTTTTAAATAACCTATTGATGATCAAAAGATTTTATACTCTTCACAAATCCCATCGGGAAGATACCATCGCGAAAAAATTTAAAAATATTTAGAGATATTTTTTTAATAATTGCATAAGTAAACAACGCAAAAAGCATTAACTTGCCTAAAATCCCCTTTCTTTACGCTTTAAAAAAGAGCAATCGGACACCACCCTACACGTTACCAATCCCCAATATTTATAAAACCCCCGTTTATACCCCCCCACGTTTACAAAAACTCTTTTTATAAAAAACTGACTATTTGAGAATATTCATGAGATGCATTTTTATTTTCTTTAAGTATTTTACCCTAGCTCCATCCACTTGTAAGGTATAAGAAAATAATTGAGATTATTTCAACATAAGAAAGAATTGAAATAAAAAAATCCACCGCAATAAAAATCTCTTATTCAACATACAAAACAATAAATTATTCTTATAAATAAAAACGTTGCTCCATTAAAAGTTTTGCCATTAAAATCCATTAAAAAATGTGAAGAAACACATGATTATCGTTATTTGCAAGAATGCAATGCTCTTGAAAAGAGTAAAACCACATCACATTGATTTATAACTATCATTAAGCACTCTTCAACTTGAATTAAAACCCTGCATATCGTGGGATTCTCTCATTTCCAAACCTGTTTCTTTTGAAACAATCCAAACCATGTCGCTTGCACATTACAGTGTATGGGTCAAAACTATACAAGCAAGGCATGCCTCACCGTCTCACGGACTAACGGCTTGTCATAACATTGAGAGCTGGAAAATGTATGATAACGTTCGCGTATTCTTTTATTAAGCGTAAAGATGATCGTGCCCTATAGTTATGCACTTCATGAGAACTTTGCCCTTATGCCATTCATGAATCCATTACGAAATCGTCCATTGCGAAATCGGTGTGACAAGCGAAATGTCTCTTAAAAAACACGTCAATAGGCAAAAATGTATATTTGGAGACAAATATATTTGCGACTTTTCTGTTTTACGTGAGGGATTTCACAAAAAAAAGATACGCAAGCAACAAAAGTTTGAGGCATCATCTTCATTATTTAATAAGATATTACTATAAATACCTTTAAAAGTCGTAAAGCAAAAAGATGATGACAAGACGAGTGATTATATGCCTTTACATTCTTCCTCAATGAGGCTGTCTTTCTATTGCAGAGATTAACCAAACAGAGATATGCTTGTCCCAGTATACAAAAGCCCTTTAACAGAGCAAACCTTAAATTTTGTTTTCATACAAAATCTTAAACACCAGCATCTTATTCATAAAAAAACAAACAAGACCCAACATGCTTTGCCCAACTTTCTCTCTTCAACTTTCAATGGGCACGAACTCTTGCGTTGGTTCATAAAAACCATTCGCCCTTCTAAAGCGCAAACACGAAAGTACAAACACAAGATTTTTTAATGTTGCATACATAAACTTAAAATGAAAAAATAGAACTGTATAAGAAAGAAATGACTATAAATCAAAAAGTTGTATTTTTATCAATAAAATATTTTCAAAGAAAACCACGATCCCCGCACAATAAAAACATCTCATAAATGCAAGAGAAAAAGTCATGAATAAAGAGAGAGATCTATTCACAATGGCGATACATCAACCAATGAAAAATAACAAAATGCTATAAGATCATTGTCATAAAAGGAAGAACTGTACAAAACGTGAAAAAGCATTAAAAAAAACGGGCACAGAAGGCCCGTTTCTTTATTACTTCTATGGAACAAGAGCTTAGAAATCCATTCCGCCCATTCCACCCATTCCGCCACCAGGCATTGGAGGCATTGGTGTATCTTTCTTTGGAACTTCAGCAACCATTGCTTCTGTTGTAATCAGAAGGCTAGCAATTGAAGCCGCATTCTGGAGAGCAGAACGCACAACTTTCACTGGATCAACAATTCCCAAAGCAATCAAATCACCAAATTCACCCGTGGCAGTATTGTAACCATAAGTGTCAGCATTATTTTCCAGCACTTTGCCCACAATAATAGCGGCTTCTTCACCGGCATTGGTTGCGATTTGACGTGCTGGCGCTTGAAGAGCACGACGAACGATATGAATACCTGCTTCTTGGTCAGGATTGCTTCCTTTAACGGTCAACGCATTTGCTGCACGCAACAATGCGGTACCACCACCAGCAACAATACCTTCTTCAACAGCAGCACGTGTTGCATTCAAAGCATCATCAACACGGTCTTTCTTTTCTTTCACTTCAACTTCTGTTGCACCACCAACACGGATAACAGCAACACCACCAGCGAGTTTAGCAAGTCTTTCTTGCAATTTTTCACGGTCATAGTCAGAAGTTGTTTCTTCAATCTGAGCCTTGATTTGATTAACGCGAGCAGTAATTTCAGACTTTTGTCCAGCACCATCAATAATGGTAGTGTTTTCTTTAGAAATATTCACTTTCTTTGCACGTCCAAGCATATCCAAAGTGACATTTTCAAGTTTAATGCCCACATCTTCAGAAATAACCTGTCCGGATGTCAAGATTGCGATATCCTCTAACATTGCTTTACGGCGATCACCAAATCCAGGTGCTTTTACAGCAGCAATTTTCAAACCACCACGCAACTTGTTGACCACGAGTGTTGCCAAAGCTTCACCTTCCACATCTTCAGCGATAATGAGAAGTGGTTTTCCAGACTGCACAACAGCTTCAAGCACTGGAAGAAGAGATTGTAGATTAGACAATTTCTTTTCGTGAATGAGAATGTAAGGATCATCAAGATCAGCGACCATTTTCTCAGCATTTGTGACAAAATAAGGGGAAAGATACCCACGGTCAAATTGCATTCCTTCAACGACTTCTAATTCCGTTTCAGCAGTTTTAGCTTCTTCTACGGTAATGACGCCTTCATTGCCCACTTTTTCCATAGCATCAGCGATCATTTTACCGATTTCAGCAGCACCATTAGCAGAAATGGTTCCTACTTGTGCAATTTCTGCTGAAGTTTGGATTTTTTTTGCTTTTTTGAAGAGGTTTGCCACCACTTCATCCACAGCAGCATCAATCCCGCGTTTAAGATCCATTGGGTTCATGCCCGCAGCAACAGCTTTAACACCTTCTTGCACAATAGCTTGTCCTAAAACAGTTGCTGTTGTTGTTCCATCACCAGCGATATCATTGGTTTTAGAAGCAACTTCGCGCAACATTTGTGCACCCATATTTTCGAACTTATCTTCAAGTTCAATTTCCTTTGCAACGGATACACCATCTTTTGTGATGCGAGGCGCACCGAATGATTTATCAATCACCACATTGCGACCTTTAGGGCCGAGTGTCACCTTAACAGCATTAGCAAGGATGTCGACACCGCGCAACAAACGCTCACGCGCTTCACGGCCAAATTTGACTTCTTTAGCAGCCATTTAATTTCTCCTTGGAGTTTTCTCAAAATAGTACACAATGAAAAGTTAAGCGCTTCAATTAGCCCATAATTCCCATAATGTCAGATTCTTTCATGATGAGGAGGTCTTCCCCATTAATCTTGACTTCAGTTCCAGACCATTTTCCAAAGAGGATACGGTCTCCTGTTTTGACTTCTAAAGGCACACGCTTTCCGTTATCATCGAGAGCGCCATTGCCAACAGCAATCACTTCGCCTTCTTGAGGTTTTTCTTTTGCTGTATCAGGGATGATAATCCCACCAGCCGTTTTATTTTCAGATTCAACCCGACGGACAACGACACGGTCGTGAAGTGGGCGGAATTGTATATTAGCCATGTTTTAAATCCTTAAAACTGAACATAATTGCATTAATCTTAAAAGTTCTTGCTAGCACTCATAGCTTGAGAGTGCTAGTATGAGTTAGATATAAAATCTGCATCTCTTAATGTCAAGAATAGCCATAAAATAATTTCTCTAAATGAAGCTTCAAAGTCTTGCCTCTCATTGCACTTTCGCGTTATTTAGCTTTTTTAAGAACCCGTGAACAAAAAAGGATCTTATCATGGTTGAAACACGTCAGGAAACGGATAGCTTTGGAACGATTGCGGTACGTCAAGATCGTTATTGGGGAGCACAAACTGAACGTTCACTGCATAATTTTAATATTGGTAGTGAAAAGCAGCCTCTTGCCATCATCTATGCCTTAGTCCTTGTCAAAAAAGCTGCAGCTGTTGTAAATATGGACAAAGGAAAACTACCAGAAAATATTGGAAAAGCAATTATTGCCGCCGCCGATGAAGTGCTTGCCGGCGATTTTGATACGCATTTCCCACTCTCCGTCTGGCAAACAGGCTCTGGCACACAAAGCAATATGAATGTCAATGAAGTCATTGCTAATCGTGCCAGTAAGATTTTGGGAGGAAAACTTGGCAGCAAAAAACCAGTTCATCCCAATGACCATGTCAATATGAGTCAATCATCGAACGATTCCTTTCCCACAGCGCTTCACATTGCCACCACGTTGCAAACACGCCAACACTTACTGCCAATCCTTGAAGCTCTTATTGGTACACTAAAACAAAAAGAGCAAGAATTTGCAGACATCATTAAAATCGGCCGCACCCATACCCAAGATGCAACGCCTTTAACTTTAGGGCAAGAATTTTCAGGCTATCGTGCTGCATTAGAAGCCAATCTTCAGCGCATTGAAAATGCTCTAACCGATGTCCACATGCTTGCTCAAGGTGGCACGGCTGTTGGCACAGGACTAAATGCGCCAAAAGGTTTTGACATTGCTTTTGCGCAAACAGTGAGCGCTTTCACAGGAATAACATTCCAAACTGCCAGCAATAAATTTGAAGCACTCGCCCATCATGGAGCCCTTGCGCATTTCCACGGAAGCTTGAATGCTCTTGCTGCTGATCTGTTTAAAATTGCTAATGACATTCGGTTTTTAGGCTCAGGACCACGTTCCGGTTTAGGGGAACTCAGTCTTCCCGAAAATGAACCCGGATCTTCCATCATGCCAGGCAAAGTTAATCCCACGCAATGTGAAGCCTTAACCATGGTCGCATGCCAAGTTTTTGGCAATCACACCAGTGTAACATTTGCCGCAAGCCAAGGACATTTTGAACTCAACGTTTATAAACCTGTTATTGGCTATAACGTTTTACAATCAATTACCCTTCTTGGTGATTGCATGCGCTCTTTTGATGAACATTGCATTCAAGGATTACGAGCCAATCGCATTCATATTCACTCGCTCATGGAGCGCTCACTCATGTTAGTCACAGCTCTTGCACCAGAAATTGGCTATGAAAAAGCTGCTGAAATTGCCAAAGCAGCGCATAAAAATGATACAACTTTGCGCGCAGAAGCAATAAAAGCTGGCGTTTCTGGAGCTGATTATGACCGGCTGGTTGATCCCAAAAAGATGATTTCTCCCCAATAAACAACTCACTAAAAAAAGGATGCAAACGTCTTAAAACAAATCTTTCTGTCAAAAGATCGGGGTGTAAGAACCCCGATGATGACCGATAACGATTACCCACGGCGTTCATTTTAGACTCTGGTCCACATTTCTACTCCGGTCTCAATGAGATAATGTATTTATCTATAATGATAATCTAGCATTATCCATATTGAATGAGAATCCTAAATACCGTAGGATTTTCCCGTTTTAAATCTGTCCTATGTTGAATCAATCAAAATCACTCACTTGCACATCACAAGCGAGGTAAATGTTTGGCGAGGTAAATGTTTGGCGAGATGAATGTGTGAATAGAAATTGTATAAGATTAAGACAGGACTAAAAACGCCTCTAATGAACCGCCTCAAGTGCCAAGGACTGTCACAACACCCACGAGCTGGCAAATATAATGATGGTACTGGCTTGCTCCTTTATGAAACGTAAAGATGGGGGTGCTCAATGGATTTATCGTTATACCATTCACGAGATACCTTCATGAAATGGGTTTGGAATCATTAAGAGATGTCTCCTTTATAAAGCGTAAAGATAGAAGTGTCCAACAGAGGAACAGCTGTTGGAAAAAAACTCAATGCACCAAAAAGTTTTTCTCTTTGCTGAAACAAACAGCTCTCTGACGAGGATATCCTTGACAGCTCGCAAGAAATTTGAGGCATTTACCCATCATAGCGCCCTCACCCATTTCCACAAAAACCTGAATGCACGCGCTAATCTGTTTAAAATTGCCAACGACATTCATTTTTTAGGCTCTCATCCACGTTCCGGCTCTAAGCGAACGGAAAGCAGAATTTAACGTTTGACATGGTGCGTGAGAAACCTCATAAAACTTTAAATTCTCGCACTTTTCTCCTTCTTATTCTTCGTATTCTATTCAATCAATCAAAACTATTCGCTTGGATTGTCATAAGCAAAAGTGGCATATAGATAAAAAAAGAAATAAAGAAATAAAGTCGCTCACCCTCTCAAATGCTCAAAAGGCTATCGCAATACAAAGCTACGCAATATCAGAAACGAGCAAAGAATGTGATAATGCCAATATGTATTTTTTACGATCAATTGAATATTAAGCACAATGATATCAATCATTATAGACAATATATTTAACAATGAACAACAAAGGGTGTTTTTAATATATATAAAACAATGGTTCTTTAAACAAATCAAAAGCTTATTTACTATACTATAATCTTTTCTAAAACACAGAGAACACTGAAGCAATATATAAAAATCCTGAAAAATTAAGAAAAACGCGGGATAATAGCACGAAAACAAGTTTTGAAAACGCTTTAATATGGTTAATTATAGATTTTATGCGCATTTTAGTTTTCATAATGATATTAACTATAGATTTTTTTAACCAATTTATATATAATACGATTTGTATCTGAAATAAATTGGGGACGTTTTTATGAAAACAAAATGTTTAATTGCACTATCTATTTTCACTTTCATTACCACTTCAACAGCGCAAGCAGCAGATACGGTAATCTTTGAGCAATCAAAACCGAAGGTTTCATTGCAAAATGATTCATCGTCACGTATCACACCGGTTACTGTTTCTGCACCTTTTTCTTGGTCTGGTTTTTATTTTGGAGGACAAATTGGATATTTTTCCAGTAAAAATACTCTAGATTACGCACAAGAAGCCAGGGATGGAAAATGGGCTTGGGTTGATAGAAATTTATCACCGAAACCGTCAGGATTGAGAGCAGGTTTGTATGCAGGTTCTAATATTGATCTGGGAGATGACCTTGTTTTCGGTTTTGATACGGACATAGTCTGGTCTGGGAGGAAAAGCACCCAAACAGACAATGGAAAGAAAATTCTAAATGAATTAGACTCTATTAACATTGCCTTTAAAGAAGCTGGGATTCCTATCATAAAACCTGCAGCTCAGGATGAAACGATACCCAACTATGGTGACATTGTTGTCAGCAGTGTAACATTGAAAGAAAAATGGTCTGGTGCTGCGCGTGCGCGTATTGGTTTTGCTTCCCATCGTCTTATGCCTTATATTGCAGGGGGTATAGCCTATACACAAATGCAATATATCATGTCACTTTTATCAAAATCACAAGAAGATTCGACAGTTTTTGCTTCTGGCAATGTGTTAGATAAAACAAAAACACTGTTTGGTTACACTGTTGGTGGTGGTTTTGATCTTGCAATGACAGATAATATCATCATGCGTACAGAATATCGTTATTCAGATTTCTTTAAAAAGAAATTTGCAAACGATGATCTTAAAATCTCTTCTCAAACACATGATGTTCGCTTTGGTATCGCTTATAAATTCTAAGTTTTGTAAAAAAAAAATCGAACTCTTAAAAAAACCCTGTTAAAAACGGGGTTTTTTTATGCCCCTTTCCCTCCTAAAAAGACGCGGATTCTAAAAACCAAGACTAAACTGTAAACAAATCGTCACGAAACAATAAAGCCTCTCCCTCTTTTAAAGCAAGCTCCTATCCTCTCCCCCTTTCATGTAATACATTTAGAATATAAAAGCTTTACCATCATACCACTGGCTACCATCGTAAAATACGCCATCGTAAAATAAATGAGAGCAGTTATTAAGAGATGTTTCTTTAAAAGAACTATGGATATTGTGCATCAATTGCAGTTTTATAGGATGATGTTGACTTGGCCTCCCCACTCTCAAAGGATAAAGATTCTAAAAACCCATTTCTAAAATCATATCCGTTTGTAAGAACACAACGAATCTTGGGGGCTCTTGGGACAGGCTCCTCTTGGCACCTCCCCATGGAATGCCCTTAAACCTAAAGTAAAACAAACAAACTTAAAAATATCCAACACACACTGAAAAAAATTACTGTAACGTTTCAAGGAAGTTTACAGACCCTATATGACCACACTTCAAATGAGAGTGTTTTACAGCTATTGTATGCCAGAGTGGAGAGAGGATATTGCGGTTCTCTGTTTATGGAATTTCTGTAACGGGGAAACAGTTTCATTTGGGGAGAATATGAAATTGTCAAGGCAAAAACCAATTTCCAACCTTACTATTTCCTTTTACTTCCCTGTTACGACTTTCAAAGCCTCTACAGCTCTGTCTTTTAAAGAAAGGAGTTTACGCATTGCCTCATGCTTGTGTTTCTCACGGGACTTTTTTGGATCACGCCCCTCATGTCATACGACAGCGCTCCAAACCAAACACACTCAAATCCCAAACACACTCAAATCCCAAACACACTCAAATCCAAGACACTTGGGTTGGCAATTCACATGCGTGTTTTCAAGAAACATCTCTCAAAACCCTGACGCCCATTTTGCAACAACGCCCACAAGAATATAAAATCTATAGAGCATCATCTTTACACTTCATAAAAGTGCAAGATAAAAGTGCAAGCTGGCACCATCCATCATATACTCCTACCCCCCAATGATACCCTTGAAACGGTTTATTGAGAGGCATTTTTATTCATTTTTTGTAAAATTTCATTCCACAATAGCGCATCTAGCTTGCAATGTACAAAAGACATGATTTCGGTTAATTTACTATAAACAGACTTAAAATAAACAAACTTAAAATGAAAGAATCCTATGGTATTCGAGGTTTTTCATTCAACATGCAAAACAGTGAAGACTATCTATAAATCCCACATGTTTTATAAATTAACATGATAGCCATAACAGGATAAAGGAAAATCTCTATGAGATGGTGCGGGTGGTCGGACTCGAACCGACACTCCTCTCGGAACCAGATTTTGAGTCTGGCGCGTCTACCAGTTCCACCACACCCGCACATTGCTACAAAAGACAGGACTTAAAATACAGACTTGTCGATTATTCCTTTGCACTATATGAAGAAGCACAGATTCGTCAACAGCAGACTTCTCATTTTTTAAGAATTCATATCATTTTCTTATCTGTTTTATGAAATATTTTCTTTATTGGATTTCTCTACCGGATTTATAACAATCTCATTTGTAAAGTCTTTACCTCTTAAATTTATAGAAAGCCTCATGATATTAAACAAATTAAAGCTTTGGACGATTTCTTTGGCAAATCGGCGTACAGCACCACACTGGCTTGGTTTCATTGCCTTTATTGAAAGTTCTGTTTTTCCAATTCCCATAGATGTTTTATATATTCCGATGCTGCTTATCCATCAAAAGCGAGTTTATCGCTATGCTTTGATTGCGACTATCTGTTCTGTATTAGGAGGCATTGCCGGTTGGTTTATCGGACATTTTGCCTATGATACTCTTGCCAAACCCATTTTAGAAATTTATGGTAAGGTTGAAAGTTTTGAATCTCTGAAAAATAGTGCAACCCTGCAATTTCTAGTCATTTTACTGATAACATCAGGTTTTTTTCATCTTCCCCCCATCAAGATTGTCACAATTTTGGCCGGTGTAATGAGTGTACGTCTTGAACTTTTCATTCTTATTTGTATTTTTTCTAGAGGCGCTCGTTTTTATCTTCTCGCGTGGCTGATTAAACATTTTGGGCAAAAAGCAATGAATTTTCTAGTACAGAATTTCAAATGGATTATTCTCATTGGTTGTGTTAGTCTCGTTTTAATTTATGGGATTTTCATAGCTTTTTTAAACAAAAAGCTTTTATAAGGAACAGACTTAATGGCGTGCGTTTTGTCTTCTCACCCACTTTTATACAAGCACCTTCATCTTGAACCCAGCAGAAAAGAACAAAGTTTATGGGCTTTTTTTCTTGCTTTTTGCTTGTCCGCTACAATAGGTCTTGCCCTTGGTTTTGAATATTTTGGAGGGTATCTTCCTTGCGATTTGTGTCTCATAGAGCGTTTTCCCTATTATGGTGCCATACCCTTTTTGCTCTTAGCAGGTTTTGGGGCATGTTTTTTTCGCATGTCTGCTTGGATACAACTTTTATTTTTGTGTGTTTTTGTCTTAATGTGTATAAGCCTTGTTTTAGCCATTTATCATGCAGGTGTTGAATACGGCTTTTGGGCAGCCCCCCTCAGTTGTGGTTTAAGCGCAGTGAGAAAAACCTCAGACATTAACCAGCTTCTTAACCAGTTAAACAACATTCATCCCCCTTCTTGTTCTGAAGCATCCGCACGCTTTCTTTTTCTTTCATTTGCCGGCTGGAATGTCGTTGCTAGTCTATTTTACATGCTTATCAGTTTTTATGTTGCCTCAAAAGGACTCCTTTCAAGCAATAAAAAACTCTAACCATAAAATAGAAACGAAACCGCGTGCACTCGTTCTCTCCAATCGCTTCCCCCTAACCAAGAACCCTCCAAGTCACCAATCACCACCCAAAACCACCCACCGCCACCCCCCTATCACCAATATCCCTCCTCTAGCGTTGTACTCAAAAGACAAAAATAAGCAGATATATCCATTTTATGGTTTCACTTCTCTGTACTTATGAGCAACATTTTGATAAAAACCCATGATAGAAAAGCCGTAAAATAATAAGTGAGGGGACCGATAAATATAAATGGTCTGCTATGGCTGAAGATAAGAACACAGCGCCTCCTACCCTATCACCTATTTCCTTAGATATAACCAAACTTGAAGAACCATGTGTTATGATGGAACATGATTATAATGCATGGCGCGAGCATATAAAAGAAAGAGATTTAAATGCTCCTTACCAAAAACCACCTCATATAAAACCACGAATCAAATCGGCACCACGCATCAGACAAGTTTTTTGGTGCGATTTTCCTCATGATTCGATACTCCCTGAATTTTGGAAAAAGCGGCCTGTTTTAGTGCTTTCTAAGAATGCAAAACTCTATGGAAATGTGACAGTTTTGCCTTTTTCGACGAAATCACAACCCAATAATCCAGCCGCCTACCCACTTCGATCTCCTATAGAAAATAAAAAAGCATGGATTATCTGCAATTATGTCACAACAGTTTCTGTAAGTCGTTTAAGTTGCTCACGTACTGTTCCAAGATTATCTGAAGAAGAATTTCATAAAGTCATAGCTCTTATGCTCAAACATTTACCGCGTTTACACCATTGACTTTTAAAAAAAATAAGCGTATATATGTCAGCATACACGGCATCAGTAATGGTGGCCGCTTCCCCGAAAGGGGAGATAGGAACGAAGGAGTGGGAAACCGCTCCTTTCGTCATTTTTGGTATCTTTTTTGAGAACTTTTTAGCCATTTTTTGCAACCTTCCCTAGAACATATCCAACATTCATTCTCCACCGTTGTTGTTTTGAAATATCTGCGATTTGGGGTAAGCAGAAGTCACTATCCGTACTATTGATCTGGTAAAGTTTCCCACGGAGATTACCGTGATGTTGTACATATTTATCATTTCATTGCACAAAAAACCGTGCTGCCATTGCTTAAACTTTATATGATTTGCCGCAATAGGAATATCTTTCCGAGATTGAAAAAATTTTTTCATAATTTGGCATAACAAACAATCCCTTGTTCTTCGCGCTATTGAAGTGTTCAATCGCTCAATTTACCAAAAGATATTCGACCTCACAACTTGTTTATTTACGTCCCTCAATACGAATGAAGCGGATGAAAAAGCCAGCACTTTTGAAAAGAAAAATAAATAGCATTATTTAATGATTCAAACGCTTTAAGACTACACAGAATACTCCATTCATCTTTGAACGCATCAATTTCTGCTAATAATGCTTATGTAATCTGAATAATATTAGCTTACTTACCATATGATAACCGATTGATAACTATAACGCTGAACACAGAACTTACATCACCACACCGCAAAATAGTGTTTTTACAAGATAACATAAAACGATTACTTCACACCGAAATATATCTTAAAAATTACATCAATATTTCATAGCATTTTTATAAAATGCTATGAAATTTGAAAAGTTCATACAGAACATATGTCATTTACACCACAATAAAACTACATTTTGCTTATTAAAAAACATTTTGTTTATTTAAAATATCTCCGTTAATAATATAGAATTGCGTTTACGAATTACCAAAAAAGATTATAAAATAAATATAATAAAAACAATAATATAATTTAAATTTATTTCTAAATTAACAAAAAAATTACAGCTTATAATTTAAGTAAAAAACCAAAATGAAAAGTTTACAGAATCAATAAACTATTGAAATTACATAAAATATAATATAAAATGTGCAATTAAACACTCTGTATTAACAACACATTAAACACATAATAAAATTATACATCACGGGATGCCACGGTGCTTTTTTTGTTTTGTTTAGAGAGTGTAATGAAAAAAAATTGTTTAAATCTTTTAAATTGGGATCATTATAATGAAAATATTTCAAAAAATCGCGTTATATATTGTTACAATAGCCTTTTTCTTTTCACAGATTTTGGAAGCTAATGCTTATTATTTGAATAGCCATTCTCAAGGTTCTAGTTTTGCTTCTACAGTGTCAAAAGAAAATAAAGTTGTTAAAGCTATTGATATGGTTATGGATCATATTTCAACACAAAGCACTGAACAAGATGTTAAAAAAGGTGTTGTAAAGGTAGGAGTTATGATGGGACTTGCACCAGCACTTTGGGGTCTTATTGCGTATTTTTCATGGTTGTTTTCTAAAAAGCGGGATCCTTATCGTATACCGGGTGAAAGAACATTCAATGCTTTTGCGGACAGTGCGTGGATGCTCGTTTAAACAACGTTTCACTTAAATACAGTTTAAACAGGAAGCTTATTTAATACTTAATAACATAAACTGTAATTCAGATTACAGTTTATGTTTTTTTATATTCAATTAATACTGTTAACTTTTTCCCACTCTACATGATAAATAAATTTTGATCAGCTATATTCATAACAATGCAATGCGATAAATTGAACACTGTTTGATATGATAATATCTCTCTCTCATTTATGCACTCCTATCCTTAAACCTGCGCCTGCAATCACAGCACAAAAGATAATTCGTTACACGCTAAAAAATCCACCTAAATGCAAAAGCTGTAACAACGCTCAACTTCGACTATTTGAATAACAGCGATCATTCAAACTTTAACCAACATGATAATACGCCTATTCTAAACGATTTATGTACCACCTCATCCGCAACACATTGCCAAATATCCGTACATTTCCCCGAAAAATTTTCACACTTTTACGCATAGTAAAAAAAAGATTAACTGTAATCATGTTGCACTCCTTAAATTGATAACGGATTTTAAAAATGCCCAAAAAAATCAAACAAAAATAGAGAGGTAAGTTACGAAAACTACAGGGTAAATTTTACTGCCCCAAAATGTCTATTTTCCCCCGCCTGAACAGTCAGAGGAACACTATAAAAATTATTTTCATTGAAAAACAATTACTTATAATCTAGGGAAGAAAAGTAAAAATCTCCCCCAGAAAAAGAGATTACCTTCAAAATTATCAAAAAAAACAGCACAATTTTAGTGATCTTTTTATTTTTTTTCTTTTGATCAAAGAGAGCTGGCAGGTGTCTTAGGCGCCCCTCCGGTAGGTTCCCAATTCGCAACAGCCGCTAATTCCTCAATAACATCCTTTTTTAACTTACCATTTTTCTTATTGTGTAAATCATATTGATCAGCATTCTGTTGCAACCATTTTGCAAGCGTTCCTTTAACAGTTTTACCACCCTCAACCTCACTCACCGCTTCCCATGCCGCAACAATAGCAGCAAGCTTTGGAGCGTAACGTGGATGCGTTGGATCTTGAAACGCATATTTTTGGTCCTTAGTCTCAGCAGAATCATCCTCAGGGAAAAAAAATGGAGGGTACAGACCACGCGATGAAAGCCATTCTTTTAAATCATCAACGCGAACATATGAGGAATCTGCATCTATAAAATCCGAAAAATTATAGTACGACCATTCTATCTCTAATCGATTGCTTTTTCCCGCTTGAACGATAGCATGATAGGCTGCACGGAAATTAGCAGTTTTCTCTGATGATACGGAAAGGTTATCTTCGTAAATATCACTTTTTTCTGGTTCTAATTTGTTGACAAACAAATACTTTCCTGGATTTAATCCAACTATTAAAAGCGCTGCCTGCAGTATTGTTAGTTTTTCAGAAAGCCGCCAAAATTTCAAACCATCACTATTTTCCATATATGCTCCCTTTTTTATCTGTACAATTTCGCTCTTTTTTAAAAACATCAAAAACGTTTGTTAACGCGTAGAGATTATGCACTTCTCACATTTCAACTCATCCCATACTTTAAATAAAAACACAGCACCCACACCCATCCTTGTGATACACAAGAAAATGATTTGAATTGTTTCAATATAAGAAGTTTTGAAGTGAGAGAATCCTACTGAATTTTGGGCTTTCATGCAAGATATCAGGCAAGTTACAAGGCGGTAAATGCCCCTTCATAAAGCATAAATTTTCATGCGTGATCAAACAATTTGATATGATAATATCTCTCTCATTTATGCACTCCCACCCTTAAACCTGCCCCTGCAATCACAGCACAAAAGATAATTCGTTACACGCTAAAAAATCCACCTAAATGTAAAAGCTGTAACAACGCTAAAATGCGCGTAAATATCATAAGAATACTGTCTTACACCTCCACACGTGGGATCAAGTGGCGTAAAACTGTACAATAAAATGCCATGCCTATAATAAACCGTGCTAAAGACTGTCGCAACACTGGGAGCTAAGGTGTATGATGATGCCGGCTTGCTCTTTTATGAAGCGTAAAGATTAAGAAGACTCAATGGAGTTTATATTATTTCATGGAAATTTTGTCGCTCTACCCTTCTATACTCTTCACAGGGTCCCCTCGCGAAATGGGCTTTTGTCCCTTGAAAAAGGTCTCTTTTAAAGAATCATCTCAAATTCCAAGAGCTGTTACAGTCTTTTGAACGCATCAAATGAATGATGGTGCTAGCTTATTCCTTTCCCTACATTCTCTAGCACAATACATTGAAACACTCCATTCAAACGTCCCTGTAGCAAAATAAAGCATATTTTCTCTTAAATTTTTCACGCAATCATTTCTTTCATGTGACCATTATTCTTGATAAATCTCCTTTGCTTTCTTGACTTCCCAGCACTCTTTATTTCTCAGTGCAACCTTTTTGTAATTTGTCAGTTTTTAACTTTTAGATTGACTTTCGGTTTATTTTTCTTATGTTTTAGAATTATTCTAAAGTGCAGAGGAACAGAAAATGTTAAGATCGTTTTTTTCATTTGTACAACGTAAAGCTCTGTTCTTTCGTTCAGCACAAAAAATGATGCTTCAAGCGCTCAAAGTAAAAGAGCAACATGCAGCGCTCTATTTAAAATATGCAAAAGCTCTAGAACCTTATTCCTCTAAGGAAGCGGCAATTTTTACCGCCATGGGGCTTCAAGAGCTTAAAAATTATAAGGAACTTTTGTGCCTTACTTGCCATAATCGTGCAAACACTATCGGTTCATTATGTGACCGAACTTCTCTTGTAAAAAGCAAGAGCAGCCATCCCTCTAAAAAAACAACAGTGGCCAATAACACCGTAAAAAAACCTTCGAAAACGCAAAGACAAACACTTTTAACTTGGATTCAACCAGGTCTTGCAGGATTAATGGATGGCTCTGTCTCGACCCTTGCCCCCATTTTTGCAGCAGCTTTTGCCACAGGAGACACGCATCAAACTTTTTTGATAGGGCTCTCAGCTTCAATTGGTGCAGGACTTTCGATGGGTTTCACAGAAGCAGCCCACGATGACGGTAAATTATCAGGGCGTGGTTCACCATTAAAAAGAGGTCTTGCCAGCGGCATTATGACAACATTAGGGGGATTGGGCCATACTCTTCCCTATTTGATCAACTCTTTTTATGTAGCGACCGTTATTGCTTTTATCATTGTTTTTTTCGAACTAGGCGCAATCGTCTGGATCCAAAACAAATTCATGTCAACTCCCTTTTGGCGTGCCTCTTTACAGGTCATCATTGGTGGTGCTTTAGTTTTTGCCACGGGTATTCTTATTGGTAGTATCTAAAAAATCTTATCTGTAACCATAATTTAGATCTCAAATAAGCGTATGTCCTTAGGTATAAGCCATCATTGATGATGTCATTATTGAAAAATACCATTAATGATGTCAGATGGCGTTTTGGAATATTCTAGATCAGCAAGCTCTGGGGACAACCTGTATTAACAAACCTTTATCGACTTGGTTTTATGGATATCTTTTGTTAAAGTACCATTTCTTTCTAGACCTCATATTTTGGAAATACCTTTATCATGTCGCACTCTGAAACCAACGCCCCTCTAAACAATCACCCTGTCTCTTCTCAATCTTCACATGCCCTGACTTTATTTGTTCAGCGTCTTGCACACGGACAAGGTTTAGAACTTCCTCACTACGCAACGGCTGGTTCTGCGGGTCTTGATCTACGTGCAGCAATTGGAGAAGAAGAAACGCTTGTTCTTGCCCCTGGGCAGCGGGCACTTATTCCAACAGGTCTCATTTTTCATTTATCACGTGGGCTTGAAGCACAAATACGTCCACGCTCTGGCTTAGCCTTAAAACACGGCATCACATGCCTCAACACTCCAGGAACGATTGATAGTGATTACCGTGGTGAAGTCAAAGTCCTTCTTATCAATTTAGGACAAGAAGACTTTTCTATCCAACGGGGAATGCGCATTGCCCAAACAGTCATCGCTCCCGTATCCCAAGTCAATGTTTGCGCCATTGAACCAGAGCAAAATACCCAAAGCCATAACGAGAGCCGTGGAACAGGAGGTTTTGGTTCAACGGGGCATACTTAAGAAGCTCTGAAAAATCGCTACTCTCAAAATATAACACTCGCAACCACTCTTTCACTGGAAGTCCTTTGGGCTTTTAAAGTGTAGAAGGAGTGCGCATGTGCCTTCAAAGTTTTTTACTAAACGGAACCTCTAAACAATCATCTCTCAATTACGTTTCTTGCGCTATACAAAACTTCGTTATCACCGGACACCCCTCCCCCCATAACAAAAACATTGGCATTAACCATTGAGAGCCCACATACCGCTTGTAATGTCTACAATCTATACATCATATTGATTTATAATAATTAATTATCTTGCAACTTAAATGAGAAATCTCAATACTATAAGATTGTTTCATTGCAAATCTATTTATATTACATCAATCAAAAGTATATCTCTCACGTTCCAAACGTGGCTAGCATGTAGAAAATACCTATAATGAATACTTGTACTAAGTACTGTCACAACATTGGGAGAAAATATAAATACTATAATGGTGCTCGCTTGCTCTTTTGTTAAGCATAAAGATAGTGAGGTTCAATAGATTTTTTATTATTTTACGGGGGGCTTTACCGTCATACCATTTATAAACACCGTCGCAAAAAGGGCTTTAAAATGTATTAAGACACACAACAACCACTCCTGCTGTTTTTCTCGATCACACCTCTTGAGGCAAGATTAGTAGAGCTTAATCTTAAAAAACCGATTCAATATATGAACCCCCTGCGTAATATCAAACCCATGCGTATTTGGTTTAATAAATCCACGACAAAACCCTCATCAATTTCACTCTACGACTTTGAGTCATATGCTTTGCTTCCTGCAACAAAGGCTGTTTTTTATCACTGGTCAGAGGCAGCTTCTGAAATATTAGCATTTACCGCTGTGCCCGTTGTTACGGCATCCACATGCCCCACAACGTTACCACCCGCTCCATCGACAGTAGCGTCCGCTACCCCTGTGGTTTTATTATTGATCACACCTTTTGAGGTAAGATTGGTAGAGTTTTGCAATCCTACAAGACCGATTTTATTATATCCAGCCATGCGTATTTGATTTAATAAATCGATGACAGCACCATAATCAATTTCGCTATCGGCTTTGATTAAAATTTTTGTCTCTAAATTTTGCGTAGTTTCCCTCAACAAAGCTTCTCTCAAAGCTGCTTGTTCTACAAGATGATCACCAATGTAAAGAGAACGATCTTTTTGCAAAGTAACATAAAGAGGTTCATCAGACTGAACCACTGAAGGTATTTGAGTTATAGAAGGAAGCTGAACGGGAATGACAGATGTTGCCAAAGGTGCAGCAACCATAAAAACAATAAGCAACACCAATATAACATCAATAAAAGGGGTCACATTGATTTCGCTTTGCAACCCACTTTCGTCTGTATCCCAATCATTATTCAGGCTTGCTTTCATTTTTTATGACTTTTCTGTTGTCTTTGTTTATCAAGTTCACGGCTCAAGAGCCTTTCAAGAGCCGCAGCGATATCGCCTAAATCATTGCGATAACCATTCAAAGCACGCATAAGGCTATTATACATAACAACGGCGGGGATAGCTACAAAAAGCCCAATAGCTGTTGCGAATAAGGCTTCAGCAATCCCAGGAGCAACCACATCAAGTCGCGTTGTTTGAGACTGAGCAATCCCAATAAAAGAATTCATAATGCCCCAAACAGTCGCAAAAAGACCCACAAAAGGAGCAATTGCGCCAATGGTTGCAAGAACAGTGCTTCCACATGCAACACGGCGTGTAGCAGCCAACAAGCAGCGTGACAAAAGCGAATGAACCCTTTCTTTTAAACCTTCATGAACATCGCGAGCCCTAACATCGCGAACATCGCGGGAAACATCTTCATATTGATTGCTCTCCTCATAAAAGAGAATGTCTTCAATCGTTTGTGCACTTTCCCTTGCACCGGTTCTTTCCCCAGAGCTTTTATTTATCCCTTCAGGAGCAGAAAAATGAACCTGTTGTGTAGAAAGATACACCTCTTTAAGAACTTCTTTGAGAAAAAACACTCCAGCCCCTTTGCTTTCTTTCAAGCTAGCTGCCAAACGCGTAAGAGTCTGAGCATTAAGAACCAATTGAAGTTCATGACGTACTCTTCGTTTTGCCAAAGTGATCTCAATAATTTTCACAAAAGCAATTGTCCAAGACATAAGAGAAGCAAGTAACAAAATAATGATAACGGCTTTCACCACCCAATCAGCAGCCATAAACATAGAAAAAGGAGAAAAATCATGCGCTGTCACTACAGCAGACATATTATCTAAAGGTACTGTTTCAGATTCCATTTCTATCTCACATTCTTATGGTCTTATCTTTATTTATGAGCTGGATCGTCACCCCGCACAGCATCACTGTTCCACAATGCCACTACCCTTTTAACGTCATTTTCGCATTCCTCTTAAGAAAGAAAACTTGATAAATCAAGTATAGTTTTATTCCACAAGCTCTCTCTTATTCTAAAGAAATAACTCAAGAAATTTTTCTCTAACAATTCAACAAGTTGATCTTAGCCAATCAATTTATTACATAAATTTGGCAAAATAATAGACTCGCAAGGAGTATTGCATATAATATTTTAATTTATAAGAATAATTTATCATCGTTTCTGTTGAATGAATCCCTCATATCGCAAAGCTTCTCTCATTTCAGCAGCTCTTTTAAACCCAACAAAATATTTGCTTGCATGGAATAAGCAGCAAAAAGATCATAACACTCTTGAAGAAAAGAATATGCACATCTCTAACAACCAGTGCACTGAAGTACCACCTATCCCAAAATAAAAATATACCTTACATTTAAAAAAAGAACTATCGCAATATCTTAAACTGACCACAAGTATAATGGGAGTGCTCGTTTAGTCCCCAAATACATAGAGAGTAAAGAACAGCAATATTATTTTCTTGTTCTTCTGCAAAAGCATAAAAATGACATTGCTTCTGCCGCAAAAGCGCAACAACCATGTTTTTTATCTGTCACAAACCTAAAAAATAAGCCTTAACACGCTTTTAAAAAACTATTATAAAAACTGCGCCACAAGAAACTGAAGAATGGTGCTAACTTCCTGCAAAAGCATAAGACAATTTTCAACGGATGCAATCCTTTACGGGTATTGCCTATCGTATAGGAAAGATTTATTTTATCAAAAACAGTTTTAAATTCGACAAAATGAAAGGAACCAAAAAAAACTTTTGGCGTTACTCAACCAGTGAAAATTTTCACTCCAATGCAAATGATCACTATGAACACACCAATACAAATATAATAAATCAAGAGAGGGAAAGAATATCATGGCTCAGAACAAAACAACACAGCATAATAAAACAACCGTAGAAGAAAAAGACCTACAAGGACAATTAGAAAAGTTACGCACTGAAATTTCAGGGATTACCTCAACCCTGACAGATCTTGGTGCAAACAAATTTAACGCCGCCAAAGACAAAGCGGAAAAACTATATCATTCAGCGAAAGAAAGTGGTGAAGACATGATGTCTCAAGCAAAAGACAAAATCAGTGATCTTGAACAAACCATGAATCAATGCGTTCGCAAAAATCCTGGCAAAAGCGTTTTGTTTGCCGCAGGGGTTGGTTTTATTCTTTCTCAATTACTGCGTCGTTAAGCAATGCATAAGTTTATCGCTCCTCTTTTAAACCATCTTGTCGGTGGAGGGCTTAAAAGCACTGTCAAGCAAGTACGCCTTCAAGCAATTTGCTATGGGTTTATTGGCATTTCATTCTTCATGTCTTTGCTTTTTTTATGTATCATCGGTTTTATTGCGTTATGTTCTGTTATGAAGCCTCTTGCTGCTGCCAGTATCATGTTTTTAATTTGTCTTTTTCTTGCAGGATTAGGTCTTATTATCAGTCGGGTTTTCAAGGCTTATCAACGCTATGACCAACAAAAAAAGACAGAAGAACAACGCCATAAACTAATGACAGACGCGACCGTTTCCAGCCTTGCAGCTCTCAGTCAACATTTCCCTTTTGCCAAATTGAGAGTTCCCATTCTCGGACTTGTAACTTATTTTTTGTGGAAAAAAGATAAAAAAGACCGCTTTTCAAAGTAAAATATGTAAAACTGTCACTCTAATCCCCCCAATGTGCTTTCTTTTATAACAAAAGAAAGCACATTTTTTCTTATAGTCTCTTTAGCTTCTTCAAGTGCCTGAAAGGAAATCCCTTTCATTTTCGCTAAAAATTCCATGGATCCGATTAAATCTCTTTCAGATTGCAATCCATGTTTCATGAACATAGCAACATGAGGCAATGCTTGCATTAAAAATTCTGGTTTGATTTGAAGCAATTGGTTGTTTTTGAAGGCAAGGTGTTTTCAGTTTTACCTTTCCTCTATTTTTTCATAAGCCTTTTTTCATGACCATAGGTCACATCATCGATTTGAATTTATAAAGCAAAAATATTCCCCGTATGAAAATTCTTTTTTCAAAAAAATCTGAAATTTTTACCGATAAGAAAGTTGTAAAAACGTCCATTACACAACAAAAATTTATCAACTCTGATACGAATAGAACAGAGGTCATACCTACAATTCACGTCACAGAAAAAATAAAGAAAATTTTATAGAAATATTTTCTGATGGCATTCAAGCAATTTTTAATTTATCTCGTACAGGACATCGTGCTTTGATAATAGTTTTAGAAGAATATCGATCTAATAAATCAACAAACGAAGACCCCAGCAGCGTTACCTTAATCTGGTTTGATGGAGGTATAAATGGAAAAAAGCGCGATATGGTCGACAGAACTTTTCACAATGGTTTAAGAAAGCTCATACAAAAAGGAATTTTAAAACCAAAATTGCCTAATCAATACTGAGTGAATCCTATTCTGTTCTTCAAAGAAGAAAAAGTTGCTTTTATGAAAGAATATCAAATAGAATCATCTTCTACCAAACCGGATATTTCATCCGTTGAACATCAAACAGATCTCGAAGATTTTATAACAAAATAACTTGTGTCATTTATTGTACTGTGTATATTATAGAGCATCTTGATTTAAGCGCGTGAGGGGAAAATAATGTCAAAATCACAAATAAGCAAAGAGGCGCTAGTCCTTTTGCTTTTATGGCTTCGTGGTCCTTTAAGATTGATACTAAGCCTTATAGTGATAATGGGGTTTATAGGATTGCTTACAATTCCTATTATGATATTATCAATAGGTTGGTCAAAAGCACTAATAAACATTACAATTTGTTCGTTTATATTAGGTTTTGGCTCTTTCCTTCTAATTTTTTATTATGATAGACTTATAAGATATTTACAATAAACTGTTCACGTATTTTTCCATTAACAATACTAATAAAAAACAAAAGATCACGATAATTAAATCTGTATTCCGATATAATTGATGAGATTAATACATATAATTTCTAAAGAGGGGGAAAATGAAAAAAATTATTTTAATATGCTTAGCTCTATTGACTATAGGATTGAATATTACAGGTTGTGGTAAAAGTGAAGAGGAAAAACGTAGAGCCCAACAAGAAGAACAAGCTAAAAAGTTTTTTGATGAAGAATTAACCTCTACAGATCGTGATCATGCATTTTAAAAAAATGCTAGTATCAATCTCTAACTAAAAGAGTATTTTGTGTAACTCACACCCGACAACGTCATTATACACTTTAACACGTATAAAGACAATCAGTTTTAAAAACTTTGGAAAGGCTTTTCATAACCTATCCGTTTAACGCTAAGTATTTATATAACAAAATATCCATTTATTATCTTTTCTTGTCTTTTTTATAATATTTTCAAATATATATCACTTAAAATACCTTATTATTTTCATCACTTTCTTTTGACTTATCCCCCTATAAGCTTTCTCTTTAATCATGATATCAAAGCCGCGTGAGAAAAGAACAAGATAAGCCTTTTGGTTATTGATCAAGGGGCACACGTGCGCCTAACGATACGCTTTTAAGAATTTCCCAGCCTTTAAAACTTAAGGATTTTAGCCTTCTCATTTAAACGCAGGTTTGATGTCATGATTTTGGGGTGCGATTATTAAGAGTTTGAGAGGCAGAAAGCCTTTCATTTAAAAAGCAAAACGAAATTGACATATAGCCAAGGAAACCCCCTCTTACATAGCGCTGTAGTAAGCAACCTATATGCATACGCGAGCTTTAAACACAACAATTTTTACTGAAGAGAGTTGTCCACCAAGAACTGTGTGGATTATGATTAACTTTTTTCTGATAAAGTTCGTAGTGGAATATTGCCTTGACTTTTAAATAGTGCTTAAGAGGACGCTTTATCAATAATGGTCAATAGGATTATAGCTCCCGTGATCTCTTCGCCAATCTTCTGGTTGTTGAAATTGGCTCGACCATAAGCCATTTTGTGCTTTTTGAGCAGCAGATTGCAGAGTTTTATAGTCTGCTGGAGATGGAAAATTATGCTGATCTTTTGTTAACACCATTAACCCTTCTGCAAGCCCCAAACGTGCCAGATCAACCCCATCCACAAAACATTGTGCATAATGAACCTGTTGAATGACACGTGCTTGCCGACAAGTAACCTTTTTATCGATTGTTTTTGAGACAAGCCAAGCAGTAACAAAAGCACCACATGGCCACTTAACGCCATTGCGTGAGGCAAATTGCCTCATTTCACAGCTTTCCACACCATATAATCGAATATCACGGATAATCTTTTTTCTCCATCCATCATCCACAAGCGTAATCATTTTAAAGGTCACACCACTTGTGACCTGTATAGCACCGGAATAGACCGGCACATTTTCTTCATAAAATTGTGATGCGAGTGGTTCTGGATGTAACATCACATCTTGTTGGTTTGCATCTTGTTGGTTTGCATAATCTATCAATTGTGACTTCGGATTTTGAACAAGGTTTTCTATTGTCTTTTCTGGCACTTTAAAAAAAGAAGTTTGCATAAGTTTTTCAGTATGTTGACTGAAATAAAAGCCTCCCAAAATAATAATATAAATTAAGACAATATATTTAGGCGCTGCTCTAAGACATTTTAAAAGTATCATTTTGAATATTACTATATTTTTTGTTTATTAATTAATAAAAGATTAAATATTGTTAATTTATCGATAGAAAAATTTATTTTTTTCATTTACATGATTCCTGATTAATATTTTGAATATTAATATTATTATAAACTTAAACATAAAGCGGGGAAATTTTCATGAAAAACATGAATAATTTGTTCAGTTGTGAACATACCTTACAAAAAACTGCTCTATCCAACACACAAAAGAAATGGTTAACAGCAGCATTGATGCTGTTTATTGCCTTCATCGCACTGAGTGAACCAGCATTTGCCGCAGGTGACTTTGGAAAAGTTGAAACTGCTCTTGATAAATTAGTCAAAGCTTTAACAGGAAACATTGCAAAATCGATTGCAACCATTGCGGTTGCTGGTATTGGGCTTGCATGGATTGCTGGTTATGTTGAAATGCGTAAAGCTTTTTTTGTTTGTGTTGGCATCGGCATTGTTTTTGGTGCACCACAAATCGCATCAATGTTTATGTCTTAATTCGCTTGACTCTAGCCTTTCAAAGCCATGAAAGAGCACGATAAGCTAACAGAAGATACGTTATTTCTTGCTTGCACACGCCCTGCAATGATTGCAGGCGTGACGGTGGAAGCTATGGGATTAAATGCGATAGGAACGATGATGTTGTTCATTATGACAGGCAATATTTTTCTTATCACCTTTGGTGTGATGCTGCATTTCATATTCAAGGAAATCCTAAAGCATGACCATAACAAATTTCGTATTCTTCTGACATGGCAAAAGACATCTATTTTTGCCAGAAATTCGAGTCTATGGGGTGGGGGAAGTATTTCTCCATTACGATTAATTCGTAATTATGAGGAATTATAATGAACACAACAGAGCGCAAACGTGAAAAGCAGCCAGAGGCGATCATTCCTTACGTGCGCCATGTCAATAAACACATCATTGCGCTGGATTCACGCGCTCTCATGTCCGTTATTAAACTTGAAGGGATTAACTTTGAGACAGCGGATATTATTGATCTGAATGTGCTTCACGAACAGCTCAATAATCTGTTTAAAAACATAGCGGATGAACGGATAGCGCTTTATAGCCATATTATCAGAAAGCGTGAAACTGTTTATCCGGATGGGACTTTCAGATCGGCATTTGCCAAGCAATTAGATGATAAATATCGTGAGCGGATGGTTTCACAGGAGCTTTATCGCAATGATCTTTATCTTTCGATTTTGTGGAATCCACACGTTGATCAAACGGATAAATTAGTGGAGTTTTTCAAACGTTTAGGCAAAGCCAAACAAGAAAAGACAGAAGCTGACGCAGAGTCCATTCGCAAGCTTGAAGATATTACAACAGATCTTATTCAAAATTTAGAGCGTTATGGTGCAAAAAGACTGAGCCTTTATGAACATGAAGGCAATATTTATTCGCAGCAAAGTGAGTTTATCCACCAATTGGTGGGAGGTCGTCGTGAACGTATCCCCCTCACATGGGGGACGATAGCGTCGACCGTTTATTCAGACCGTCTCATTTTTGGGAAAGAGATCATAGAAATACGCTATGAGGCAGGACAGCGGTTTGCGGGCATGTTTGGTTGGAAAGAATATCCAGCAAAAACCAGGGTAGGCATGGCGGATGGTTTGCTCACGCTTCCCTTTGAGTTTATTTTCACCCAATCTTTTGTTTTCAAGAGCAAAAACATTGCCAAGCAGATTATGGGGCGCAAACAAAACCAAATGGTCAATGCAGGAGACCGTGCGGGCTCACAAATTATGGAGCTGGATGATGCGCTTGATGATCTTGAATCCAATCGTTTTGTTTTAGGGGAACATCATTTATCATTGGCAGTTTTTGCTGATACGCCGCAAGAGTTAGCGGATAATCTTGCCAAAGCGCGTTCTCGTCTTACAGATGGTGGGGCTGTGATTGCGCGGGAAGATTTAGGGTTAGCGGCGGCTTGGTGGGCACAATTGCCTGGCAATTATGCTTATCGCACCCGCTCTGGAGCGATAACCAGCCGCAATTATGCAGCGCTTTCTCCTTTTCATTCTTTTCCGGTTGGAAAAATAGATGGCAATGTGTGGGGACCAGCGGTAGCCTTGATGAAAACCTCTGCTGGTTCACCGTTTTATTTTAACTTTCACTTTGGTGATTTAGGCAATACGTTTGTTTGTGGTCCCTCTGGTTCTGGGAAAACGGTTATTGTCAATTTTCTTTTAGCACAACTTCAAAAGCATGATCCCAATATGGTCTTTTTTGACAAAGATCGGGGTGCAGAACTTTTTGTCAGAGCGGGTGGCGGCACTTATATGCCCTTGAAGAATGGTAAACCGACAGGCATAGCACCGCTAAAAGGCTTAGACTATAACAATCCAGCAGATAGAGTTTTTTTACGCCAATGGATTATAAAGCTTGTTTCTTCTGAAGATCAAAAGATCAGTGAATCAGAAAGACAAGACATTACGGCGGCTGTTGAGCAGCTTGCCTTGTTGCCAAAAGAACAACGGACGATCTCTGCCTTACAAATGTTTTTTGACACCACGCATAGGGAGGGGATATCGGGTCGTTTAGAAAGATGGTGTAAAGGCAATGCCTTAGGGTGGGTTTTTGACAATCCTGATGACGACATTGGCATTGATGCAAAATTTATTGGTTATGACATGACGGATTTTTTAGACAATGATGAAATTCGTCCACCTTTAATGATGTATCTTTTTCATAGAATTTTGTCTCTGATTGATGGACGTCGTATTATCATTGTCATTGATGAGTTTTGGAAAGCCTTAGAGGATGATTCCTTTAAAGCCTTTGCGCAAGACAGGCTGAAAACTATTCGTAAACAAAATGGTTTGATGTTGTTTGCAACACAATCTCCCAAAGATGCGATCAATTCGACCATTGCTCACACCATTATAGAGCAATGCCCCACACAGATTTATTTTCCCAATCAAAAGGGCAATCATGGGGATTATGTAGAAGGTTTTAAATTATCGGACAGAGAATTTAACCTGATACAATCAGAATTAAGCCGTGAGTCACGGCGTTTTCTCATCAAACAAGGGCAAAGTTCTGTTGTAGCAGAACTGAATTTACGCGGCTTTGATGATGAAATAGCCATTTTAAGCGGCACCACCAAGAATATTGAACTCCTAGAGACCATTATGGATGAAGTTGGACAATCTCCAGAAAAATGGCTTCCTATTTTTCAAGAAAGATCAAAACAATGAAAAAACTTTTATTGGCAACAGCCCTTTGTGCAGCTTCATTTGGCTTTCAAACAAATGCCTTTGCTATCATGGTATATGATCCCGCGGCTGTTGGACAAATAATGAAACAAGTCCAGCAAGGCACACAACAGCTTGGCAAATTGCAAGAACAAATTCAACAAGGTGCACAACAGCTTGAGCAATTAAAGAGCCAACTCGATCAAGCGAAACAATTATATAACTCCTTGAATGTCAAGCCTGACATCTCGGGATTGAAAGACATGTTTAACAAGCAAGGGAGCAGTGGCGCCCTCCCTTCTGACTTTAACCACTTTCAACAATCGATGGGCAGCGGCGGCGGTGGCGGCGGCGGCGGTGGCGGCAGCAAAAACACGCAAAAATGGCAAGAAGAACTTAAATACAAAGAGCCCTCAGGCGGAGCAGGATCAAAAGAAGCAGTAGATGCTTTTTACGCACAGGAAGTGAAAAAAGCCGAACAGCGCGTAGTAGGACAAGCAGCAAAAGGCCAAGACGTCTACGAAGAAGCCAGTGAAACACAAAAAAACATTACCAAGCTTCTCGATGAACTTGGAAGCACTAAAGATGCGGGTAAAATTCAAGGCATTCAAGCAAAATTAGCAGCGGTACAAGCAGACCTCCAAACAAAAATACTCCAAATGCAAGCCGCCGCGATGATTCAACAAGCGGAATACAAAGCTGCCGAACAACGAGCTTACGAAGAATTTGCAGCGCGATATGCAGATTATGCCAAAAAACTGCGTGGTCAATAAACGGGAGAAAGAGGGGCTTGAACATGAACAAGATCATCATAACAACATTGCTACTTTGCACAGGGCTGATCACGGCTGGTTGTGAAAAAACCCACAGCGTAGAAGAATTTAAGAAAGATCACAAATTATACGAAAAATGGAAAATGAAATGTATGACATCAGGGGATCTCGATTCGCAAAATTGTAAAAACGCAGAGCAAGCTTATCGTGAGAGTCTTCCAACATGGGGATGGGGGAGAACTGGCTCGACAAATGACGATAAACAAGAATCTGAAAAGAAACAGGACAATAAATAATGAATAAAGTTCTCATAACAACATTGCTGCTTTGCACAGGGCTCATCACGGCTGGTTGCGAAAAAACCTATAGCGTCGCAGAATTTAAAAAAGATAAAAATTTGATGGGAGAGTGGAATGCTAAATGTGGATTCGCAGGAACTTCAAAAAATTGTGAAAACCTAAGATTAGCACAACTTGAACTTCAAAAGGAATATGAAGCAAAAGCTGAAGAGAGAATTAGGGAGCACAACGAAAACATGCGTAAAGCGATGGAAGAATATCGAGCCGAAATGCGAGCTAGACATGAAAAATGGAAAATTGATTTTGAAAAAAGGCAAGCTGAAATAGAAAAAAAAGAAGCTGAAGAAAAAGCAAAAGAACAAGCCGAAAGAGAAGCAGAAGAGCGCGCTAAAGCTAAACAACAACAACAGGACAATCATTAATCATGAATAAAGTTCTCGTAACAACATTGCTACTTTGCACTGGAATTATCACGGCTGGATGTGAAAAAACCTATAGCGTCGCAGAATTTAAAAAAGATAAAAATTTACGCTTCGAGTGGGATGCTAGATGTGGATTTGCAGGAACTTCAAAAAATTGTGAAAACATGCGGTTAGCATTTTTAGAACTTGAAAAAGAATATGAGGCACAAGCAGCAGAAAGAGAGCGTCAAGCGGAAGAGAACGATCGCAAAAGATATGAAGAATTTATGGCGAAACAAAAAGCTGATCTTGAAAAAATGGAAGCTAATACTCAAAAAAAATTAGCTGAACAAAAAGCAAAAGAGCGCGCGGAAGAAGAACGAAGAGCAAAAGAACGGGCGGCAGAAGAACAACAGAATAATAATTAAGACATAATGAAGAGCGGAGCATCTCAATGGCAGTAGAAAGCAAAGGCATATTTTCTTATATCGACAATATGTTGATGGAGCCCATTACAAAAACAATGGATAGCGCCATTACACATCACTACTGCGCTTTAGCTGCTCAACTTAAAGAACCTTACAGACTATACAATAGATTTATGGCAACATTATGTCTGTGCCCTAGATTTATCATCACTGGTTATAAAAACCGATAACACAAGCATAATTTAAAGATTGTGCTCAAAACTTGTAAAACTGAAAGAAAGAAGGGGAAATACTATGAATAAAGTTCTCATAACAACATTGCTACTTTGCACAGGGCTCATCACAGCTGGATGTGAAAAAACCTATAGCGTCGCAGAATTTAAAAAAGATAAAAATTTACGCTTCGAGTGGGATGCGAAATGTGGATTTGCAGGAACTTCAAAAAATTGTGAAAACATGCGGTTAGCATTTTTAGAACTTCAGAAAGAATATGAAGCAAAAGAAGCAGAAAGAAGTCGTAAAATTGCAGAAGAAAATCGCAAAAGATATGAAGAATTTATGGCGAAACAAAAAGCTGATCGTGAAAAAATGAGAGCTGAGACTCAAAAAATACTCGAAAAACAAAGAGCGGAAACACGCGCTGAAGAAGAACGAAGAGCAAAAGAGCGCGCGGCAGAAGAACAACAAAATAACCATTAAGACATAATGAAGAGCGGAGCATCTCAATGGCAGTAGAAAGCAAAGGCATATTCACTAAAATAGACAATATGTTGATGGAGCCCATTACAAAGACAATGAATGACGTCATTACACATCACTATTGCGCTTTAGCTGCTCAACTTAAAGCATTTCACGCTCTTTATAATATATTTATGGCAACAATATGTCTGTGCCCTAGATTTATCATCACTGGTTGTGAAACAACCGATAACACAAGCATAATTTAAAGATTGTGCTCAAACCTTGTAAAACTGAAAAAATGAAGGGGAAATATCGATGAATAAAGTTCTCATAACAACATTGCTGCTTTGCGCTGGGCTCATCACGGCTGGTTGTGAAAAAACCTATAGTGTTGCAGAATTTAAAAAAGATAAAAATTTACGCGATGAATGGAGACGTAAGTGTGGATGGACAGGAGATTCACAAAATTGTAAAAATTTAGACAAAGCAATAGAAGAAGTACGTCAAGAAAATTTTGATAACTATCTAAATAAATATCGTAAAAATGACGATAAACAAAAAATGAAAGAACAATCTGAAAAGAAAGAAGACAGTAATTAAAGCATAAAAATTCGACTTTGTATGGAACGCGAACCCGTATGATAAGAAGCGGAGAAAAACAATGGCAGCGTATGATATATTTACCATGATAGACAACGGGTTGATCGAGCCCCTCACAAAGGTAATGGATGACACCATTAGAAATCTCTCATCATCTTTATCTACTCCGCTTAAAGCGTCTTGTACAATCTATATTATATTTATAGGGTACAATATCATCTATGGGCGTTCTTCCATGCCCTTATGGGAGTTTATAGCAACAGTTTTCAAACTTGGCATTATTGTTGCACTTGCCACAAACGCCACCCATTATAATACTTGGGTTAGGGATATATTCTTCAACGATCTGCCGAATGCCGTTGCAAATGTCACCCAAGGAGCACATTCAGATAAAAATGTATGGGATAATATGATACAAACTGCTGCTGGACACGTTTTTGATGCTGCCAACAGAGAACATACATTTACATTTGCTGTCTATTGGCTTGCTGGTCTTTTCTGCTTAGGAGTTTCTGCTCTCTTTTGTGGTGTCGGTTTTTTCGTCTCAGTATATGCTAAAATTGGTTTGTTTCTTGTCCTATCAGTAGGTCCACTCTTCATAAGTCTCTATATGTTTTCCTCAACCAGAAGATTTACAGAAGCATGGTTAAATCAAACAGTAAATTTCATCATACTTCAGGTATTAATAGTCATAATCGGTGGTTTATATGTCGATCTTGCAACAAAACTCCTTTCAGATAGTCCTAGAGATATGATCGTTGCTTTAGTGCAATTTTTAGGTATCAGCAGTTGTGGTATTCTTATCTTTTACAAATTGCCAGAAATCGCATCGGCTTTAGCTTCTGGTGGAGCTGCTCTTACAGGATCAACGAAAGCAGGCGTCGACGCAGTAAAAGCTCCTTTCAAAGCTATGCAGAAGCATATGGATAAGATGGAACAGAAAGCAATGGCAATATTAGGCCTAATAAAATGAAAGGAAATGGAAGAATGTTAAAAAAAATTGGGGTAATCTTGCCGTTTCTCTTTCTCAGTGGCTGTGTGTCTTCACCAAACACACTGAAGTCACTCCCAAAGTGTGATGGATATTCTAAACGTCCACTCAACAGATCAATGTGGAATTGGGAAGGGAAAAAACCCACGCCCACGCCCATTATCATCAGTAACAACACCCCTTCAACCCTAAAAGAAGGGAAGCTGGAAACGCTTCTGGCACAAAAATTAACGGATGAAGAAATCAAATCTTACAAAAATTGCGGGCAAAAAGCATGAAAGAAAAAGACATAGAACAATACATTGCCGAAGCACGCTCGTTTGATCAAGATCGCATGCTCGCCTCACGCCGCACCACCCGCGTCTCGCTTGCCATTGCCGGCATCGCGGTTGCTGTTGCAATAATGTCTTCTCTCGCGGTCATCACCCTCACGCCCCTTAAAACCGTGGAACCTTTTGTCATCCGTGTGGACAATTCAACCGGCATTGTTGAAGTTGTGGAAGCCTTAAAAGAAGGTCTCACCAATGTCGACGAAGCAATCACACGCTACTTTGCTGCAAAATATGTCCGCTCCCGTGAAGGCTTCACCACAGAAGAAACACAACACAACTTCCAAACCGTCTCTCTCCTCTCTTCTTCTGAAGAACAGCAAAGATTTGCCAGCTGGTATGGAGCAAGAAATCCCCAAAGTCCTCAAATTCTCTATAAACACGCCTCCGTTACAATAACAATAAAATCAATCTCCTTTATCAATGACGATGTTGCCCAAGTGCGTTACTACAGAACCATCCATGACAACGACAACAACAAAGAATTCATCACCCACTGGGTTGCAACACTTACCTTTGAATATATCAATGCCCCTATCTCTGTCCAAAACCGTTTGATAAATCCTCTAGGGTTTATTGTTAATGAATATAGAACCGATCCGGAAGTGGTCAACTGATCATGACAAAAAAAATTCTTTTTCTCATTCTTAACATCGCTATTACCCTCTCTCCTATAGCCTTGAGCCATGCCAGTATTTTTCCCACCCGCGCGCCAAGCGATAGCCGCATTCGCTTTATCAACTATGATGCTTATAATGTCACAAAAATTATTGGCTCCATACGCTCATCGGTACAAATAGAATTTTCTCCCAATGAAGAAATTGCCCATGTGGCAATTGGCAACAGCGTTGCGTGGGAAGTCGCTCCCGCTGGCAATATTCTTTTCCTAAAAGCCCGAGAAGTCCAACCCATTACCAATCTCCAAGTCGTCACCACAAAGCTTGATGGCTCAAAGCGCTCCTATCAATTTGAACTCATGGTCAAAGATGGGGAAATTTCCTCTGGACAAGAAACATATTTCCTTGTGAAATTTCGCTACCCACAAGAAGAAGCAGAACAAAGAAGACTCGCCGCCCTTATGCGACAAGAAAAACAACAAGCCCAGCGTATTGATAATGTCTTCAACGCTTCTGAAACCTACGGACCACGCAATTGGGCTTACACCGCTCAAGGCTCAAGCGTGCTCGAACCCTCCTCCGTTTATGACAATGGCAAAACCACAACATTTACATTTCCAGACAACCAAGAAATCCCTGCCATTTACATCGTCAACAATGACGGTACAGAATCGCTGGTTCCCAAAACCACAAGAGGCAACATGGTGATTGTCCATGCCATTAGCGCGCACTTCACCCTAAGAAAGGGAAAAAACGTCCTATGCGTCTTTAACGAAGCCTATCAACCTAAAGGCACAAATCCAAATACTGGAACAACCTCACCAGCTGTTGAACGTAAAGTTGCATCAGATCTTTAAATAAGCGGGAATTGAAGGGGACAACATATGAGTGATAAACCAATCATCGAAGATCGTGGATCTATTGGGGATGGCAAAAACAATAGCGCCAAAACCGCCGGCAAAAAAATAGTTGTCGCAATAGCCTGTATAGGAATCTGCGGCTATGTGCTCTGGAACATCTTATCCTCCCCCCCAGAACAAAAAGACACCGCAAAAGCTCATAAAAAACAAGAAAAAAGCTTTCACAATTCCCTCGCCCCTTTAGAGCTCGCCCCCTCTGACCCGCGTGCCAACATAGCGCCAATAACCTTACCACCACCACAACCACTCGCACAAGAACCCAAAAAAGATGACCCACTACTTGATGCCGCAAGACGCGCCCCTGTTCTCGCTTTTGCCAAAGGTTCTAAATCTCAATTAAAAGACATCGTCAACACGACTCTCAACCCCTTTGACAAACTCCATGCCCTCGAAAATCTCGCAAATGCGCAAAATTCTCCTGCCCTTCAAGACACACAAAATTTTGCGACCCTATTAAAGCCTACCAAAACAGAAGAAACAAAAGCAAAACTCATCGGCAATAGAAACTTTATCATCGCCATGGGAACCTCTATTCCCTGTATCTTAGAAACCGCATTAAACAGTGAGCAACCAGGCTTTGCAAGCTGCATCATCAACCGTGATATCCTCTCTGACAATGGGCGCGTTGTTTTGCTTGATAAAGGAACCCAAGTCGTTGGAGAATACCGCGGAGGGATAAAACAAGGTCAATCTCGCCTCTTTGTGCTCTGGACAAGAGCCAAAACCCCAACCGGTGTCATTATCGACCTTGCCTCACCCGCAACCGACAGTTTAGGCAGAGCCGGGTTTGATGGCAACATCAACACCCATTGGTGGGAACGCTTTGGCTCTTCCCTTTTACTCACCGTTATTGATGGTGCCACAACCGCCCTAACAAATAAAATAGTAGGCAATTCCAATAAAGAAGGTTCAAACAACTCTGGAGGCGGCGGTTTTGAAGGCGCAAACAACACTGGAAAAGAGGCCGCCAGTATTGCCCTTGAAAATCAAATCAATATCCCTCCTACCTTAGAAAAATTTCAAGGCGAACTCGTCAACATTTTCGTAGCAAAAGATCTCGATTTTTCATCTGTCTATAAACTAGTCGTAAAGAGCAAAAGAAACCGCTCTACTCCCAGCTATTCCTTTTTTCATTAAGCCAATAAAGTCACATTATGCCATCAGCAAAAAATGCAGAACGCGCCTCTATCGTTTTAACAAAATTAAAGATCTTAGATGACTTCCTCAATGATGAGAATTTATTTGAAATTGTTATCAATCGCCCCGGCGAAGTAATTGTTGAGGGTCCAGATGGTTGGCAAACCCACATCTTAAAAGAACTAACCTACGGCGAACTAGAAGGAATTGCAAAAGTTGTTGCTGCCTACACAACACAAAAAATCAGTGTAGAAAATCCCGTTCTCTCCGCAACACTGCCAAACAACGAACGCATACAAATTGTTATGCCTCCAGCTGTTGCAGCCAATACCATTAGCATGACCATTCGTAAACCTTCATCACGCACTTTTTCTCTTGAAAGTTTACATGAAAACAATCTGTTTTCTGTCGCCCAAAACACCAGTTTCACACCCACACAACAAATGACTGAACGGTTATCCGAACTCTCTGATACAGACAAAGAGTTAACAGATCTCTTTATCGCTAAAGATTTTTGCACCTTTTTAGAAAGAGCCGTTATTACACAACAAAATATCTTAATATCGGGCAAAACCGGTTCCGGGAAAACAACCCTCTCCAAAGCTTTAATTGCAAAAATCCCTGAATATGAACGAATTCTCACCATTGAGGACACGCCAGAACTTGTCGTTCCCCATTCAAACAAAGTCCAACTCTTTTATTCAAAAGATAACCAGGGCTTAGCAAAAGCAGGCGCAAAAGAACTACTTGAATCTGGCTTACGCATGCGCCCCGACAGAATCCTTCTACAAGAGCTGCGTGATGGTACAGCCTTTTACTATATCCGTAATGTCAACTCTGGTCACCCAGGCTCCATTACCACCGTCCATGCCTCAACAGCACTTGCAGCCTTCGAACAAATGACCCTTTTAGTCAAAGAAAGTGACGGTGGTGGTAATTTAGCACGCGATGATATCCGCGGCTTATTAATCTCGATGATAGATGTCATCATCCAATGTAAACGCCTCGAAGGAAAATTTCGTGTAACAGAAATCTATTACGATCCTTTCAAACGCCGTGATGCTTTTTAAAAAACGCAACCCTCACCCCCCTTTTATACCAATAGAGCTTTCTTAAAAACACGATTATAAGCCGCGGATATCATCGCGTGCTAAATTACCACCATAGCTTCAGATTCATTTTCAATAATCGAAAGCAAAAAGCAAAAAGAAGTAAAAATATCACCTCCATTCCCAATCACGAATGCGCCCCACAGAAAAACCACAACGTGCCGAAAATGATATCTATAACCCAATATCTTTTCTGATTTTTTTTGATATCAACATTTGCAGGAATATCGATACAAATTTAGTATCAGTTTCACCTTTAGCTTCAGACAAAAGCTTCACAAACACCTTTTAATATACGAGGTCCTGCTTTATTTGCCTTATCCATTATTATTTTTTTCGATATTCATCGAGAAGCGCAGTTAAATTTTTCTTCCACGCATTCCTCTCTGATTTTGCCAAATTGCCTCAAGATGATTGACTGTACACATCTTCGATCAACACCGGAATATTTTGACCACCCAAAAAAGGCTATAACCCTATATCTCCCTCTTTTACCCCTTATGCTTTAAAACCTGACGTTCCTTAGCTTCCCTCTCGTACCTTCCACAAGATCACCAGCATCTGGATGAGTAGCAATAAAAGAAACAATATCAAATAATTCTTCAAGCGATACGCCTTCTTTTTTTGCAGAAATTCAATAAGCTGCCGTTTTAATCACGGTTTGCATACATCATTCAATATACGGAAACACCCATAACGATAATGATGTAAATTAAAAGCTAATTTGAAGTGAATGATCAGAAATATCAAATATCCAAATGACGAAATAAATCTTACCTATCTTTAGCAATACATATCTCTTAACCCTTATCACTTTTCTCAAAAGTTTTAAGCGTTTCCGCATGAGGAATATACATATTAAATGGCAATCCCTTTTCATAAACAACTTTTATCAAAACAATACGGATGAAATCAGACACCGTAAGTCCTAAATTTGCTAATATTTCACCGGCTTCTTTTTTAACGCCTATCTATGCAGGCACGTATAACATCTTTTGTCACACCCATATTAAACACCTCCTTTGATTACCTCTCTTTTACCGTATGGCTTAATAGGGCTTATACAGCATAAGGCTTTATCCTTGCCCTCACCGTATCACATCTCTTGATCTTGCACGCGCTATTGCGTTGATTTTCTCCTGTTGTCTCTGTTGCAAAAATTTAACAACCATTTGAAACTCTTTTATGCGTTCTTTATTATAAGACTGTTCTTTGGAGATCACTTTTGATAAATCAAAACCATATTTATGAATGGCATCCTGTCCAAAACGTTTATCTAAAGCACTTTGCAGCTTTAAAAATTCTTCACTAACCTGCTCTGGTATCTTTAAATAACTATCACAACCAGCTTCAACATTTTTCATAAAAGTCACTGCTTCTTGTGAAAGCGAGGGTACTTCAACTTTCAATCGCTCACGCTCCCGTGTAAGCCTATTTATATGTGTCTCATAAGAATTCTTATAAAAGGATTGAAGCTCTCTCATAGTAGAAATAGCGAGAGGAACATGATAAAGTGCTGCTTTTCGTTCTTTTCCTATAGCCTTCAATTTATCAATAAAACGATCCGACCCACGCAGTTCACCCGCTCTATCAGGTTCCCTTTCCAAAATATCAGGCAATTTATCGCCTTTACCTGCTAAAATTGTTTGTTCAATCCTAAGGGCAGCCTCTTGTGGATCTCTATAAATAAATGCTAAATGATTGTTTAATTTTTTAAACATATCAATGTAAGATTTTTCATTTCTAAGAGCGCTTAGCACCTTCTGTTCTAGATTAGAGTTATCCATATAAGCAGCAAGGTATGGCGCTTTTTCTGTTGCTTTTGCAACAACATTCAAATCATTTTGTAATTGTTCAAGTTCTTCTTTTTGACGTTTAGCAAAACTTGTCTTTTCTCTATCCCAAGGAGTTTCAATCTTCTCTTTTTGTTGTTCCAAGCACTCTTCATTAAGATCAACGCCAAAAGCAATATTTTTGCCAATACCTTGAGAAACATCATCCCTTTTATTTTCTGTAAACTTGGTAAGGTTCTTATAGATGAGTGCAGACAGATATTCTGAATTACCAAAATGTGCTTCAATTGACGCACGTGTCATTTCTTGTCGCTCAATACCCTTCCAGTTGATATGATAACCAGCTTCACGAGCAAGTTGCACCATAAATTCACGCTGAGTACGCCCATTCCCCTCTCGAAACGGATGTAATGCATTCAACTCACCCATGTAATACCCAGCCCTTTGGCTAAAGTCATAAGCGCCAAGACCACACAAATACTGTTCTTTTGCAAGCTTTTGTGTAATCTTCGGTGCATAACTTTCAATCTGATTATAACTAGCAAACATACTATTGCCTTTGGCAATATCCACTAAACGAACTTGTCCCGCCCATTCATATATGTCACCAAACAGTCTTCTATGGATCTCTTTCATGTAACCCAGATCAAACTCACCACGAATAGGAGTATGTACAAATTCGAAAGATTTTACATAAGAAATCGTAGATTCTACACGCTGCAGTGTGGCTTTGTCTTTAATACCAAACCGATTATACATCACACCAGTTTCAGGATCAGTATAAGGATCACCGCTCCCCTTATACTTCCCCACGTTTTACCCGCTCCATATAATCTTTGATGATATCACTTATTTCAAGCTCACCTATAATATAACGCTCTACTTGAGCAACAACCAGCGGATCTGGCTCTAATCCCTCTAAACGTTGACTTGCTAATGCATTTTTAGCAGCAAAGCGACGTCGCTTAATTTCCTCTTCACTCAACATATAAAACCCTCCTTTGCTTATATTTATTATAGCCAAACAGACTACAGAAACAAGATTTTATTCCTTATCTTACCGTGTTCACATCTTTTGATTTTGTACGCGCTATCGCATTATTTTGCTCTTCCACATGTCTCTGTTGCAAAAACTTAACCGCCGTTTGAAACTCTTTTATGCAATCTTTATCATGAGACTGTTGTTAAGGATTTTTTTTGATAGATCATAACTTGTTTGCATAGCGAGCCAAGCACGTGCTGTGCTTACATCAGACATTTCAAGCCTAATAGCAAGATTAGCACTCATAGCGGCTTTTCCATTTAAAACTCTAGAAAGAGCTACACGAGAATACCAAGCCACTCTGCTGCTTCATTAACGGATAAACCAAGCTCTTTGATCACATCTTCACGCAATAATTCACCGGGAAGTGAAGGATTCTTCATCATTGTTTAGATCTCCTTTTTGATGATAATCCAGATAATCAACCATTTCGACATCTATGCTATCAAAGCGAACTATTACACGACAATTTTCATTTACAGTAATTGACCAATAATTCTTGAGATCACCTTTTAGCAAATGTAATCAAAAAGACGAAAAACTTAAATCATTTGGCGATATAGCAACTTCAAAGACACCTAGAATACGCTTCAATTTTTGAGCATGGGCGGTTCTAACCCCTTTAGTCGTGCCAGTATTATAAAAAGCTTCAATCCTTTTAGGTTTAAATCCTAAAATCATAAATTAATATAGCGTGTAACACTACAAGATACAAAAAATGTTCATAATTTTTATACCACACGTTTTTTTACTTTATAAACATTAGAACTGTCGTGAAAAAATTGCTCATTCTCATCTCTTTCTAATTATTCTACTCATTATCGGAAAAGTATAAGTTTATAATTAGGGGAGCTAAACGTAGTAGGAGCGCATCATATCCCCAATTGGCAGCTGCACTTAGAAACATAACGACGATATAACCAATGACCCATTGCTGTTTGATGTTCATAAGGATCTGCCCCCGCTGTATATCCAGTAAAAAGAATGAATAACACTAATAAAACTCTCCCCTGCTATAAACTCTGTTAAAATAATAACCAGTTTACGAATAAGCAAAAGAAAAAGGAAAATCAAAAAAAGGCATGGTTTTAATATCTTACAAACTATAGAACACTCTACGCATTATAGTTATGAGAACTCTATTTTTCTCTTTTTTATTTAATTTATTAGTAGATAGAGTATCCATTACCGTTATTACATCACTAACATAGCTACCATACCTTTTGTAATTGCCAACATCCCGCATTACAATAAGACCTTTATCAAAGATGATCTGATAATTTTCTCAAAAAATTCAAGATTCCTCAAGTGCAGTACCCATGCGTACATCATGATGAATAATAACATCCATCAACTCTGTCACAACCGTGTCCAATACTTCTCGTGCATCGCCTTCAGCCATAAGGCGGATAAGCGGCTCAGTTCCAGAAGCGCGGATCACCAGCCGTGCCTCTTTTCCCAACCGCTTCTCTGCTTGATCAATGGCCGCTTTGACTGGATTTTTTTTCAGTACATTTTTATTTTTAATCGTTACATTTTTTAAAATTTGCGGTACAGGTTCAAACCGTTTACACAATTGGCTCATAGGGCTTTGACTTTCCTTCATACAGGCTAAAATCTGCAATGCAGCCACCAAGCCATCACCCGTTGTACCAAAATCACTAAGCACGATATGCCCAGAAGCCTCACCACCAACATTATATCCCTTTTGGCGCATGGCATCGACAACATAACGATCTCCAACATTTGTCCTTACAAGGTGCAACCCTTTACTGTTCAAGAAACGCTCCAGTCCAAGATTTGACATAATCGTTGTGACAACACCATTGCACCGTAATCGTCCCATTTTATGCCAATTTTCAGCAATTACAGCAATCAACTGATCTCCATCAACCGTTTGTGCTTTTTCATCAACAATGAGAACACGATCTCCATCTCCATCAAGAGCAATCCCCACATCAGCACGCACTTCATGCACTTTTCGTTTTAAAGAGCTTAAATCGGTTGATCCACATTTTTGATTAATATTGGTACCATTGGGCTCATCATGAATAGCAAAAACCTCAGCCCCCAATTCCCATAAAGCACGGGGAGCAGCTTTATAAGCAGCCCCATTGGCACAATCCACAACAATACGCAAAGCATCTAAGCGAACATCACGCGGCAAGGTCCGTTTGGCATATTCAATATAACGATAAATATCCCCCTCAACCCGTTTTGCATAACCAATTTCAGCAGAACTTGCTAAAGATTTTGAAAGATCTGTATCGATCAATTGTTCAATTTTCGCTTCCATATCATCTGAAAGTTTAAAACCATCAGGACCAAAAAGTTTAATTCCATTATCATAGAACGGATTATGAGAAGCAGAAATCATCACCCCAAGATCCGCTCGCAAAGAGCGGCAAAGCATTGCAACAGCAGGTGTTGGCACTGGACCCAATAAAAAAGCTTCCATCCCCGCAGCAGTCAATCCTGAAACCAAAGCGTTTTCCAACATATAGCCAGATAATCGTGTATCCTTGCCAATCACCACACGACGTGATTGATGTTGTGAGCGGAATAAAACCCCTACAGCCATTCCAACTTTCATGGCAAAATCGGGTGTCATAGGAAATGAATTGGCTTTCCCCCGAATTCCATCTGTACCAAAATATTTTTGCACCATGCCTCTTTCCTTTAATATATAATTCTTCCCTTGGCTTTTTTTTTAAACCCTAACAAGCCTCCTTGGTACAATAGTCCCCCTCCCCATATAAAATCAGATCATTGATCTAAACCTTCATGCATTTAGACAATCAAGAACCCTATCCACCATCTACACATCTAAACCACTCTCAACCAATTATGTTCACACCCTCACACATACAAGCAATATTATCGCCTAAAAATGCTTCATAGTTCCCTTGAACATAACCAAAGGATCATCTCACACTGTTGCCAAATCCGTAAAGAAACCCAGCACCAAACCTCAAACCTTATCAAATCCGCAAGGAAATCTATCGCCTAGCCTCACACCTTGCCAAATCCGTAAAGGACAATACCACCTCGCCTTGTAACCTGCTAAAGCTGTTATTATACAACGGCTTTGCTTAATTTTTTGCTTCCATATTTTTGCAAATATTACATTAAAGGCGCAAGCTTTGCTTGCGCCTTTCTCAAAGAATTTAGAAGTTTTCCTAAAACATCGTTACTCAAGCATTATAAACAGTTCTTATTTTTCTTTATCATCTCCCGCAGTATTGGACTTCTTTTCAGAATTACTTTTAGAGCGGTTGACTGATTTTGCGGTACCTTTTGTGCTTTGTGCTTTTTTCTCAGTCTCACCCGACTGCCGTTCTTTAGACGGAGCCTCCTTAAGCTCAACATTACCGGATTTTGCTGTTTTTTTCCCAACAGCTTCCTCTGCTTTGTCTGCCTCTAGTTTATCGATCTCTGCTTTATGAGGCGCTGTTTTAACGTTTTTTTCATCTTCCACTGTTGTCTCTGTCTTCATTTTTCCAGTTTTTGGAACAGAAGATCCCCGTGGCGCAGCATTCTCATCTTTCTGTGTGCGTGAAGGAGGCTTTCCTGCAATAACTTCGTTAATTTCAGCTCCCGTTAAAGTCTCATATTCCAACAAACCTTGTGCCAAAGCAAACCATTCTTTTCTTTTTGTCTTCAAAATGTTAGTCGCATTTTTATAGGCATCATCAATAAGCTTACGCACTTCCATATCAATCATGCGCGCTGTTTCTTCAGAGACATTTTGTGTTCGCGCAACAGAATGACCCAAAAAGACTTCATCTTGGTTATCGCCATAAGCTACATTTCCAAGCAGATCAGAAAATCCCCACCGTGTGATCATTGCGCGTGCTAATTTAGTTGCTTGCTCAATATCAGAAGAAGCACCGGATGTGATATTTTCCTTTCCAAACTTTAATTCTTCAGCCACACGTCCACCCATCATAATGGCTAAACGAGAAATCATCCACCGATAACTCATAGAATAGCGATCACCTTCAGGCAATTGCATCACCATTCCCAATGCTCTTCCCCTTGGAACGATTGTTGCTTTGTGGACAGGATCAGCAACCGGCACATTAAGAGCCACAATAGCATGTCCTGCTTCGTGATAAGCAGTGAGTTCTTTTTCCTCTTGTGTCATAGCGGTTGAACGCCGTTCAGCCCCCATCATCACCTTATCTTTGGCATCTTCGAATTCTTGCATCGTGACAACTCTTTTATTACGGCTCGCAGCCATAAGAGCAGCTTCATTGACCAAATTCATCAGGTCTGCACCGGAAAATCCTGGTGTTCCCCTTGCCAAAATTTTTAAGTCAACGTTAGGCGCTAAAGGCACGTTGCGCACATGCACTTTCAAGATTTGTTCACGCCCAGAAACATCAGGGTTTGGCACAACAACTTGTCGGTCGAAACGCCCTGGTCTTAATAAAGCGGGATCAAGCACATCGGGACGGTTTGTTGCAGCAATAAGAATAATACTTTCATTGGGCTCAAACCCATCCATTTCGACAAGCAACTGATTTAAGGTCTGTTCACGTTCATCGTTTCCACCACCAAGTCCAGCCCCCCGATGACGTCCAACAGCATCGATTTCATCGATAAAGATAATACAAGGTGCATTTTTTTTAGCCTGTTCGAACATATCGCGCACACGGCTCGCCCCAACACCAACAAACATTTCAACGAAATCAGACCCTGAAATGGTAAAGAATGGCACATTGGCTTCACCTGCCACAGAACGTGCTAGCAAAGTTTTACCGGTTCCTGGAGGACCAACAAGCAAAACACCGCGCGGAATACGCCCCCCTAAGCGTTGAAATTTTTGTGGTTCACGTAAAAATTCAACAATTTCTTGAAGATCTTGCTTTGCTTCTTCAACGCCAGCAACATCTTTAAAGGTAACACGTCCTTGCGCTTCATTAAGCAATCTCGCTTTTGATTTCCCAAATCCCATTGCACCGCGTGATCCATTTTGCATTTGCCGCATAAAAAAGACCCACGCCCCCACGATAATAATAACAGGCAATAAGGAAAAGAGAAGATTGAGGAAAATGCTATTTCCAGAGCTTTCAGGAATAGCTTTAACATTAACGTTTTTGCTTTCCAATTTTTGTATCAAACCTGGATCGCGAGGAGCATAGGTTGAAATAGCTCTATGTTCAATGGTTTGTCCTGTTAATTTTTGACCTTGAATGGTCACAGATTTCAACTCATTATTCTCAACTTTTTGCAAAAATTCAGAATAGGAGACTTCTCCACCACCAGAACGCTGACTATCTCCATTAAAGAGAGAAAACGACACAATCAAAATCAAGGCAATAACTCCCCAAATGAGGAGAGAGCGGTAATTGGAATTCATATTCAGCCCACTTAATCAAATATAGATTTTAAACAGTTCCCCTTAACATATAACCTTGTCAGCCCCTTGCCAAGGGATGAGAAGCTGTTTATTTTCTTTTAGCATAATTTTTCTTTATCTTTTCACCTCAATATTAAAAAAAGGTTCCAGAACATTTACCAAGGCAGCATCTTCTCGTGAGGAAAGCCAATCGAAAGGTGCCATAATCCGCTTGATGATAACGTGTTTATGAACAACTGCTCGAGAAATCAACTCTGGAATATCATACCCTTTGTGATTTGAGATCATCAGCAGCGATTGTAAAGAGGGAAAATGAGGCTTTTCAAGCTCAAAATCGCTATTTTTCAATAAAAATTTCAGCTGTTCTAAATTTGCGGCTCCAATCTTTATAGCCTTAGATCCATGATTTGTGATCTGATAGCGCCCATCCCATATAAAAGTTTTATCTGGCTCAACAATAGCCTCTTTCATATTCCGCCCTTCACGCCACAAAGAAATTCCGTGCTTGTTATATTCAATAACAGATCCCGCATAAGTAAAACGCTTCTTTTCTACAGAATCGAGACAGAGTTTTTGAACAAGCATGCTTAATTTTTGATTGGGAAGTAAATAAAATCCCCCTCCCATCAGTACCGCAAAGAGCCCCACCACAAAAGGAAAACTGGAATGTTTCTGTAAAAATAGCGCAGGCTTTGCTATGAAACAACGCCCATGTTGAACAGTAATATCCAGCGCTAAGATCAAATCAGCAATATTTTTCGCTTGTTGACGACGCTGCAATGCGGCTTCATTTATTTTTTGAGCAATATAAGCCAATTTTTCAGGATGAAGAGACTGACGCACGCGCACACGTTCAAAATTGCGATCTTCATTGGTTGGATCATCAATCCATGTTTGTCCTTGTAAGCGTAAATAATTCCGTAATGTTTGGCGTTTTACACCAAGGAGCGGCCGAATCAAACGCACTTTTCTATGCAACAACGCCTCACGCGGAATACAGGATAAACCACGCTCATATAGGGGACTATCGTTTTTTTTGGTAATCTTTTTTCTTATTTCTCTGGCATGATTCTCATCACGTATACCATCGGCTTCACCGCGCAAAACACCGGCAAAACCACTGGAATAAACCTCATCACGCATGGCACCAACTTCACCGTGCAACGCACCTCTATTCTTTTGGAGACGTTGATACCGCATTTGATAGGTTTCAACCTGATCATTGAGTGTATGGCCCGTCATAATAACTGATGCGCCTTGTTTTTGTGCTTCTTTAACCAAGAGATCATAGCGTGCAACACGAGCACTGGAAGCAATATGCGTCTTTGGTTTTTCACCTTCCCACCGCACAGCAATATGTTTAATGTGATGGACTCGACAAATTTTCGCAACAGTTTCTACTTCACGCGTTGATTCTTTACGCAATTGATGATCAACCGTGACAACAATCATTTCTGGAGGAACTGAGAGAGTTTCCAAATGCTCTTTGACCAAAAACATCAAAGCCAAAGAATCACTTCCCCCTGAGACGGCAAGAATCAACTTCTGACACTGAATAAAATCCGATGTTTTAAAGAGATTTCTTGCCAGTCTAACGCACACTGAAAACAACCTCGCTATTTATTTTGCAGGTTTACAAAAAATAGACTCTAATGTTTTTTGATGTTTTGATTTTTTCAAAAAATGAGCACAATCGTCTTTATTTGGCTCAAGAGCGATCATACTTCTTGCTAATTTCAGCAAAATCTCGGAGGTATAGAGCTTCTTTTTATCTGCATACCATGCGGTAAGATAAACTTGCGCTGCTTCATGATAGCGTTTTTGTCCCAACAAAGATTCAGCCAACCAAAATAAAGCATCATCACTCAAAGAATCTTTTTTGTAACGATTTTGAAAAGCGCAAAAGCTTTTTTCAGCATCAACATAGTTGGCAGAACGAATAAAATCATACCCTTCCTTATACAAAGCTTTAGAAGAAGAAAGATTGTCACTCTGATGTGCTTCAATTGGAGCACTTACTTCATGCACTTTGTTAAAATGTTGACTGTTTTCATGATCATAGCTCTCCACCTTAGCTTCCACAGCAGCAACCTTTGTCTGATCACCTGTACTATGCTCCTGCTCCATCTCTTCTTTTACAGTCTGAGATTTTTCATCCACAGCGGACTTTTCAAAAGAACAAGAATAAACAGAAGAGGCTTTTTGATCAAAAAGCCCGTGAAACTGCTTGTTAACATTTTTTAGATTGTTATGCTCAAGCACCATTCGTATCTTATGCAAAAGCTTATCTAAATCATAATCTTTAAATAAAGCCTGCTGATTCTCTAAAATAATCCCTTGGTGCTCCACAACACTAGCAGCTTTTTCCTCCGCGCTAGATGCTGCTTTATCAGC
>NZ_JACX01000010.1:26239-85416 GCF_000518085.1 Bartonella grahamii ATCC 700132 | reverse complement strand
CTTCGATCAAATTTTGTCGTGAGATCTTCTACACGATCAGACAGGCGTTCACCAAGATTTTTTAAAGTGGTGCGATAGTGAGAAGGATCATTTTTGAAAGCTGTGATCGCAGAACCAATATCGTTGAGTGCTGCTTGATAGGTTTGTTTCAAGCGATCAGGGTTGAGAGCAGGAATGTCGCTTTTATTGAGAAGGGTGCGTAATTCACTACCAAGTTGATCAAAATTGATGCCATTGTCACTGTTTTTTGCAAAAAACTTTTCAAGACTTTCGCTGTTTAATTTTGCAAGTATGGGGGAAATATTGGTTTTTAGGCTGTCTACGGTTTGTTGGACCATGGAGCTGTTTTCTAGAGCAGTTTTAGCTCCTATCTTTGCTGTACTAGAAACCACGTGGATGGCTTGGAGGGTCATTAGCAATGTTATGAGAGCCCAAGTGAGAAAGCCATGAAGCGTCCCTGACGATTCAGCAAAACGTCCAGCTACAAAGCCTCCTAAGGCTAGGCTAATCAGTGTAACGATAATAGAACCCACGCCAAAGGAGAGGAAAGAGCCTTCCAATGGGGTTGAAGAGGTGAAATCCATTTGGCTTAAGCCTAACGCTGCTACCAGAAAAGAGAGGCAAATTGAGGTGGCAAGGGCTGTCATCAGTCCCGCAAAGATTGCGGACCATGAAATGGGTGTGTGAAAGAATGGATACTTTTCTTCTAGAGATGTTTCTCCTAGAAAATTCGTATCAAATGGTGTGTCTTCAGGAATGCGAGTTTCCATGTTTTATCTCCTTGAATATGCTGGAGATACAATGTCTTTTTGCCAATTATGTTCCAAAAGTGAATAGATATGCGCTAAAAAGGGATAGGAGAGATCTAAAGTTAAGCTCGAGATCATCATAGTGGGGCATTTTCTTTTAAAACTTTTGTTTAAAGCACGTTCATAGAGAGTTTTTGTTGATCATAAAAAAGGGGTGTAAAAACGACAAGGTACGCTATTGGGCTTTATGAGGTCATTGAACAAAATAATATGAACGCTTTTTTTGTTTATATTCTTTCATAAATTTGAATTTTTGTCTCATGACGACGTCTTGGTCGATAAACATGTGATAAGCGTTACGAATGGAAATATATTTATGTTTCATAAATAAAAGCACACTTTGTATAAAGAGCTCTTTCTTTGTGTTTTCAGTATTGTATTCTTTTGACAAATGCTTTTCTTTTTGATTGTATCAGAAAGTTTAAAGACAGACCGTGTTAGGATATAAAATGTTTTGTTCAGCTTTTTTTAAAAATAGTGAAAAATATGGACCGCTTTGCGTTGGTTTTGATCCGAGTCATAAAGTTTTGCAATCATGGAATTTAAGCTGTGATTATAAAGGTCTAAAAGATTTTTGTGATATCCTCTTAACAGCGGTTGTGGGTAAAGTGGGGATGATAAAGCCTCAAGCCGCATTTTTTGAGTTATATGGGGTGGAAGGGCTTCAAATTCTCAAAGAACTTATTGAAAATGCACAGGCACAAGGTTTGTTGGTTCTCGTTGATACGAAAAGAGGGGATATTGGCTCTACTGCTGAGGCTTACGGTAAAGCTTGGCTTGGTTCAAGTAGTGCGTTTAAAGCAGATGCCATAACAGTCAATCCTTTTTTAGGATTTGATGCTCTCATTCCTTTAATAAAGATTGCAGAAGAAACAAAAACGGCTGTTTTTATGGTTGTTCAATCTTCGAATCCAGAGGGAAGGCACATTCGAAATGCGCGCATTGGTGATCAAACGGTTTCTGTTCATTTGGCACAGCGTATTTTTGAATATAATAGCCAATCTTCAAGTCAATATCATCATGTTGGTCCTATTGGGGCAGTGATTGGAGCAACATTGGGCAATGAAGCAAAAGATACAATCGAACAGTTAGAAAATAACTTATTTCTCGTTCCTGGCATTGGGGCTCAAGGGGGAACAATAACACAATTAACTCAGCAGTTTCCTCAAAGGCTATGGCAGAATCTTATTCCTTCCATTTCAAGATCGATTACACAGGTTGGTCGAAATAGTGTTGATTTAAAAAATGTTATTCATGATTTTGCTGAGCAATCTAAAAATACGCTTCTATCTTAAAGTTTTTTGCTAAGTTATCAAAGAAAAAAAGCTCTTATAAAAGAAGGGGGCTTATCAAATTTTAAGTCAGATACTTCTTTCAAAAAGTGATTTGCTTTATCTAAAGTCAAGAGTTATTTTTGATCTTTTCAAAAAGTGTTCATATATTTCTTATTTTCTGTTGGGATTGGGAGGGTCAAATACGGAAAGCAAATGTTTGAAAAAAAATGCAGAAATCTTGGAAATATATGAAAAATTGCTTCAAGGAAGACGAGATAAAGGAAGAAAATGTAAGAAATACCTGAACAGTGCTAAAAGATGAGGCATAAGAGGGTTTGGAGAGTGTATTCGTTTTGGGCACGTTTTAGTTTAAAGGCTATGACTCATCTTACAGGATAAACTCTTTTAGAATATTGCTTTATAAGGATATTACTTTTGTAAAATAAAGGACTCTAACATGTTATTAAAAGTTTTTAGATTGATAAAGTCATTGCAGCGTTGGTTTCTATAAGATAGACACACGTTATCTGTGAATACATATTGTTGTTAGAGAAAAACATGTCATTGAAACAAGAAAAAACCAAAGCCCGTTTACCCCGTGGTTTTGTGGATCGTACAAGTGCACAGTTGTATGCAACTGAAACAATGATTGCGCAAATTCGCGAAGTTTATGAACTTTACGGTTTTGAAGCACTGGAAACACCAATTTTTGAATATACGGATGTGCTGGGTAAGTTTTTACCTGATGAAGATCGTCCAAATGCGGGCGTTTTTTCGCTACAAGATGATGATGAGCAATGGATGTCTTTGCGCTATGATCTTACTGCGCCTCTTGCCCGTTATTTTGCAGAGAATTTTGAAGTTTTGCCAAAGCCTTATCGCAGTTATCGTCTTGGTTTTGTGTTTCGCAATGAAAAACCCGGACCAGGGCGGTTTCGGCAATTTATGCAGTTTGATGCGGATATTGTTGGAACACCAACGGTAGCAGCGGATGCTGAAATTTGTATGATGGCAGCGGATAGTTTGGAAAAGTTAGGGTTTCAGCAGCATGATTATGCCATTCGCTTGAATAACCGAAAAATTCTGGAAAGTGTTTTAGAATTGATTGGTTTAGGGGAAAGGGAGCAGATTGAAAGGCGCTTAACTGTTCTTCGAGCAATGGATAAACTGGATAAATTTGGTCCTGAAGGCGTGCGTTTGCTTCTAGGCAAAGGGCGTTTGGATGAAAGTGGTGATTTTACAAAAGGGGCCGAGCTTAAGGATAAAGAGATTGAGTGTATTCTTTCCTTACTGACTGTAAATGCAAAAACGGCAGAAGAAATCCTTGATGCTCTCAGACAAGTCGTTGGTCAGAGTGCTCAGGGGCTTGAAGGGGTTCGCGAGCTTGAGGAAATGCAAGCAATCTTTGTCGCTAATGGTTATCACAATCGCATTAAAATTGACCCTTCGGTGGTTCGTGGATTGGAATATTATACGGGACCTGTTTTTGAGGCGGCATTGCTTTTTGATGTTCTCAATGATGATGGGCAAAAAGTTGTTTTTGGCTCCGTTGGTGGTGGTGGGCGCTATGATGGATTGGTGGCACGCTTTCGTGGTGAAAATATTCCGGCAACAGGTTTTTCAATCGGTGTCTCACGCTTAATCGCTGCTTTGCAAAATCTTGGAAAGCTGCCTATGAAGGAGACAACAGGGCCGGTTGTGGTGTTGATGATGGATAAAGAACCAGAAGCTGTTGCTGGTTATCAAAAAATGGTGATGCAGTTGCGTGGTGCGGGAATTCGTGCTGAGCTCTATTTGGGGGCATCGGGAATTAAAGCGCAGATGAAATATGCAGATCGACGTCAAGCGCCTTGTGTGGTGATCCAAGGGTCACAAGAACGTGAGAGCGGAAAAATACAGATTAAAGATTTGATTGAAGGGGCGCGTTTGTCCCACGAAATTAAGGACAATCAAACATGGCGTGAAAGCCGTCCTGCGCAAGTGATGATTGATGAAGAGCAATTGGTTCAAACAGTACAAGATATTTTGGCAGCCCAAAAACGGTAATGATAAAAGTTTTGTGAAAGCGATTGTTGGGAAAAGCTCGAACATTTCCTCTTCAATTTTCAGAATTTGTATTTTACTTGTTTAGATATTCTTAAAATCGCGTTATTTTTTAAAGTTCCTGCGGCATAAAAGCAATTTTTTAAAGATAAAAATGCTTTGTCTTCATTATGAAATGAATGCTTTTGAGCGCGCGAGGTAAGTACCTTGCGTGAAGCAAGATACTGGACACTGAAGCATTTGAGGTTCTTGACGCAACCCTGTTTAGAAAAATTGATGATCAATAACAGAAACCCAATAGTTTATAGAAATATTGATCATTCATATGGATTTAATTTTTGAATTCTCATTTGCTGATATCATATTTCTACTGTTTTATTGTCGGCAGTCTACAATCTCACATCCATGAGAGATGAAAGAAATCTCAAGAATTTTATTTTAGAAGATTTTTTTAGTTTCAAAAGCAACGAATAACTTAAATCAGACAATTTTTAAAGGGAAAATATGGGAGGCATTATAAGAGATTATAATGACAACCATTTGAAATTATTCATTTATTATAACAAATCAATTTTTTACGGAGAAATGAAAATGGCCCAATATGATTTTACAGTGTTATATGAAAGAAATCCCTTTATTTTGAAAAAAACTGAAGATATTGGAAAATCATTTAAACTTCCTCCTTCAAACTTCGGATTTGAAGATCTTCCGCAAATTACGTTTTCAGGAGCGTCCGATAGTCGGCGTATGATTTTTGGGCTATCATTTAGTGGTATGAAAGCATTTTTTGTGATGTTGTGGCAAGTAGGGAAAATGTCAGATGAAGATGATGTGGATTTATGGTTTGATCAGGTAAGATTAGATGAGGATACTCTCAATGAATTTTTGATTTGTGATCTTTCAATTCAAGAACCAGAATATCTTAATTTTGAAAGTTTTAAAGAAGGTATCAAAGAATTAGAAAAGAATAAAATTGTAGCGAAGGGGACAAAAAAATATTGTTATTTCATTAATCCAGATATTTTTGGGCTTCCTGAATGTGATGAAGATTTTGAGTTCGATGAAGAGGAAGAGATAGAAGAGGAAGAAATGAAAACACACTTTATGGTAGAATATCCAAATAAACGCCTTCTTTAACTGTTTCTCTCTTAGAGAAAAATAAAAGCTTAGAATAAATGGCTATGAGAACAGCAATGAGTCTGTTTATGGTATGTGAATTGGAGTGTTTACGGGATCTGTTTTTATTTAATATTCTTCATGAACAGTTATTTATGCAGAGCCGTTTTTATGCCATATTTTCTTTCTTGATGCTTTTGTGAACCTTGCAGTAATGATGTTCATAGCTCTTGTATTTTAGAGCGTTTACGAGACGCATTTTTACTCTTTTTAATCGTTTATTCATATGCCAACCTCACGTGCTAATAAGCAAAAAAATAGTTTTAAGAGATTCAATATAAGAAGGGATAAAATAAAACAATCTTATGATATTCAGTGCCTCTCATTCGACATGAAAAATTATAAATTATCATTATAAATCAAATTATTGTTTGACACAAAGTTTTTCTCAATAGGAGAAATTTAGCATTGATCGTGCATATTTCATCGATACGTTAGTCCTTGATGTTTCTGAGAGAGTTTTGTATGAATTTGCGCATTTCGCAATTGCATCCCCATTTTTTGATAGCGTGCAACAGTTTTTAGCTTTTTATTCTTTGAGCACTATAATTGGTTTAGATTTTTTACTGGAAATTTTTCAAGTTTTTTCAAAGCAGTTAAAACGTGAAATACCTATTAAAAAATTATTGCTGGAATATTTTCTCACCAAAAACGCACAACCAACTTATAGTGTCTGCTTTGACAAATAGATGTTTCAAAAAATATAAACGACACAAATTTTCTTTATTAGGGAAATTTGTGTCGTTAAATTTTGTTTAAATAGACGATTTGGGGGCGGAATTAGCTTTTCAAAGCTTTTAAAACATTTTGTGGTGAAGAAACTTCATAAGGATCTGTTGCACAATTATCTGAAAAACCTGCTTCTTCAAACCATTGCTCAACCACACCATCATTAATAACGGCAGCATAGCGCCATGATCGCATGCCAAAACCAACATTGTCTTTTGCAACCAGCATACCCATTTTGCGTGTGAATTCACCAGAGCCATCAGGAATTAATTTCACGTTTTTGATATTTTGTGTTTTTCCCCAAGCATTCATGACAAAAGCATCATTGACGGAAAGACAATAAATTTCATCAATACCCGCTTGTTTAAATTCATCATAGAGTTTTTCAAAGTCAGGCAGCTGAAAAGTTGAGCAAGTAGGGGTAAAAGCTCCTGGAAGAGAAAAAAGAATAACACGCTTTCCTTTAAAGTAAGCATCGCTGTTAACTTCTTGCCACCGATAAGAATTATTTTCACCCACTTCATCTCGGACACGTGTATGGAATGTTACATTGGGAACAGTTTTTTTTATCATAAGGATGCTCCTATATTTTTACAAAAATTTTGTTTTAAAACAGCCTTTAGTATTTATAAAGCATATGGGAAAGAGCGTTTTAAATAAAAGGGCTTCTTTAAATTTTTTTTACTTCTAACGAGTGTGCAAATATTTCACACTTCCGTCAAGTAGAATTAATGGTCGACTTTGGATACTCTTCACCTTAAAATTAAAGGAAAGAATATGAAAGTATTTACATGACCATAAAGATAGTTTTAACCACGGCTTTTGAGGGGCAAAAACCGGGAACGTCTGGTTTGCGCAAAAAAGTGTCTGTTTTTCAACAACCTCATTATGTAGAAAACTTTATACAGTCTCTTTTTGATAACATTGGGCCTCTTGAAGGAAAAATGTTGATTCTTGGGGGCGATGGGCGCACTTTTAATCGTACTCTCCTTCAGATTGTGTTGAAGATGGCAGCGGCGCATGGTGTTTCTTGTGTTAAAATGGGAAGGGGCGGTATTCTTTCTACACCTGCTGTTTCGCATCTTATTCGTAAAACCCATGCCCATGGTGGACTTATTCTTTCTGCAAGCCATAATCCTGGTGGTCCAGAGGGAGATTGTGGTATCAAATACAATGTTTCTAATGGTGGACCCGCTCCTAATTCTTTATGTGATGCTATTTTTGCAACATCGCAACGTCTTTCCTTTTATAAAATTCTTGAAGCACCAGATATTGATTTAGATAGGCAAGGTACGATCTTTATGGGAGCCATGCGGATTGATATTATTGATCCTGTCGCTGATTATGTTGCTTTGATGCAGGAGCTTTTTGATTTTGACTGTATTGCCAAGGCCGTTGCTCGAGGTCTTACTTTACGGTTTGATGCTATGCATGCGGTAACAGGGCCTTATGCTCATGAAATTTTTGAAAAATGCTTAGGATTTTCTGAAGGAACGGTGGTTAATGGTATTCCTTTGCCAGATTTTGGAGGCGGTCATCCGGATCCCAATTTGGTTTATGCCAAGGCTCTTTATGATTTATTGATGTCAGAGCAAGGACCAGATCTTGGTGCAGCCTCTGATGGTGATGGAGATCGTAACCTCATTATTGGTCGTCAACAATTTGTCTCACCTTCAGATTCTTTGGCTATTATGGCTGAACATGCACACCTCATTAAAGGATATCGAAAAGGTGTTGTGGGGATAGCGCGTTCTATGCCGACGGGGCGTGCTGCTGATCTGGTTGCGGAAAAACACGGATTAAACTTTTTTGAAACGCCAACGGGATGGAAGTTTTTTGGAAACCTTTTGGATGCGGGGAAAGTAACCTTTTGTGGTGAAGAAAGCTTTGGAACTGGCTCTCATCACATCCGCGAAAAAGATGGTTTATGGGCTGTCTTATTTTGGTTAAATCTTTTAGCGGTAACAGAAAAAACTGTTGCACAAATTGTTCAACAGCATTGGTACACCTATGGGCGTTTTTACACGTTACGGCATGATTATGAAGAAGTCGAAGCAGATAAAGCTTTGGAACTTATAGAACATTTGCGTACGCACTTACCACATGCAGGAACTGAAATTGCAGGATTTTTCGTCAAAAAAGCAGATGATTTTACATATCATGATCCTGTTGATCAGAGTGTTAGCACGCGGCAAGGTATACGTATTTTTTTCGAAAATGGAGCACGGTTGGTGGTCCGGTTGTCGGGAACAGGGACGCTAGGTGCTACTTTACGACTTTATTTTGAACAGTATGAAAGTGATCCGCGCAAACACAATTTTAATTCGCAAGAAGTTCTCCAACCTTTGCAACAGGTGGTGCTAAAACTGTTAAATATACAACAAGCATTGGGGCGAGATCGCCCTGATATTATCACCTAAGTTCATTGGAATATTTTTTTGTAAAGGTATGATGATTGATCACATGAGGTATGATTTTAGGGGTGTGGTTTTATTTGCCATAAGGCAGATCCTCCATTTTCAAGCGCGCTTTGTTTTTTCCTCCTTTACATATCAATCGGATTTCTAAAACTGCGGGCTTCTTAAAACCGAATCCTGTAGGTAATTATAATCCGGCATAATCGGGGAGTTTATGTCCGATGGTTTTTGATGGTTTGATAGCAATGTTTGTTTAATAGGGGAGATGTTCCTTATGCAAAAAAAATATTATCATTGTTGCACACTTCATATGCTTGTCTTAAAGAAGCGTCTCTCTCAAAACACTAAAAACGCATCTTATGCGTGTTGCTTTTGAAAGGGATGAGCGACCATCTATCGAGCAGCACAATTTTACGCTTATGAGAGAGTAAGACCAGTATCATCATTCACTTTGCTCGCTTTCAATGTTGGCTCTTATATTTAAAAATGTTTAGTATTTTGAATAATCGTTTTACACGCTTCTTCCTACTTGTAGCATGCAAGCAAAAGGCTTTGGTTGATTCAATGTAAAAGGGGGTGAGAGAATCTCAGCTTATTTATCGGCTCTCATTCAATATACAAAACCATTAACTATGATTATAAATCAGTCTGTTCTCTAACATTGTGACTGTTATCTTTACTTAAATAAAAGGTCAAGTTGAGGGCATCATTTTCTTGTTTTTCAGTTTTTAGCTTTTTGAGAGCGTTTTATTTAGAGAGGTTCCTTTTCTAATTGTTTTTTATCCATTCGTTAATTGCATTGCTGATGTATAAGAAAATGATTTTGATTAATTTATTAGAGAGAATGAAGTGAGTAAATTTTATGATATGCGGGGGGCTTATTTAAGTTATATAATGATCAATCATTTTTATAAACTCATGTATGGTATGTGACGATAGCATTCATGAACACAGTTGGCAGATGAGGGTTGAAACAAAGGAAAATGTTTTTCTAAAATAATGGACAATAAGCACTTCTTGCTTTATGACCAGTCATAGTGAATGATTTTTCTTTTAAAAGGGGAATTTATGACCCAATATCCTAAATGTCCTCGTTGTGATTGTCTTTATACTTATGAAGATGGTGAAAATTTTGTGTGCCCTGAATGCGCACATGAATGGCCACAAAAAAACGATGATACTGTTCTTTCCGATACTGTTTATGATGCCAATGGTCAGATTTTAACAAACGGAGATACCGTTATGGTGATAAAAGATCTGAAAGTAAAAGGCGCTTCATCTGTTTTAAAAGGTGGTACTAAGGTAAAGAATATTCGCTTGGTGGATGGGGATCATAACATTGATTGCAAAATTCCAGGGATTGGTCAGATGAGTTTAAAGTCGGAGTTTGTGAAAAAAGTTTAGGCATTTATCCCCTTGCAATTGTTTTTGCATTTCGTTGGTTTTTTATTTTTACATTCTTCTCGAATGGGATTCTTTTCTTGTTTCACAGATTACACCAATCAGATAGAGGCAATATATTTTCCTTTATTGCAAAGCCATGTATCGCAGAGGAATAGTGGCTCGGTCTTTTTTTTAATATGCGGTTATGGATGAAGTTGGATGTTGACTTACATGCAACAGTAAAAGTATGTGCTTTATGAGAAGAACAACGCGGTAAAGCAGACAAACTTATTCCTGCTGAATTGAAGAAATATTCTCATTTTTTTATCAGATAATTTCTCAAACAACCATAATAGATCTAGCTTCAATGTATTTATTTTTACAGGTAGTTACACCGTTTGCGTCATATTTATGGAAATGAGATTGAAAATGATAGAGGGGGAAATCCTTGATTTTAAGAATGGAAAAAGGACGGTATGATCTTGATAAGGTTGTATGGTCATGCATTTTCCAGCTCTTAGTGTTGCAACAGTCCCTTATAAAAAGTGTGCATAAGAGCTATTAAAAATAGTTTTTGTTATTATCCAGTTTGTGCTGTGTAAGCGGACGATTTTGATTGATGCAATAAAAACAGAATTGAAATAAGAAGAATGTCAGAATTCTCATTCAAGTTGCAAAATGTGATCTTTGTCGATTGGTTGCTACAAGAAGTATTTTGCGTGACTTTATTGTTGGGAGAACTGAGAAAGATGGAGTAAATGGGCACTCTAATCTTACAATGTTTTCTTTTTTGGGTTTTCTTTTTTTGTAACGGGTCGTGGTTTCTTGGTTAAAATTGCATGACAAGATTATGAAACAAAATAAATTTAAAGTGCATGCTCATGCGTTGTACTTCTGTGTACGTTATTGGTTTGTTGAAACAACTTATGCTTCTTAAAGGGGGCTTTGAAATCTTTTTAAGGCATATGTGGAGGTGAAAGGTGAGTGAAGGTATCATTATGAGACAGATTTTTTTAATAGTACTGTATTTTTATGGCTGTATAGCTTACTTTCAAAATTTCAGGAATAAAATGACGTAAGATTTTTGCACTCCATGTTTGAGCGCTGTTGAAGAGGGGCAATCGCTGTGGTTATTTTACCTATTGAGACCAATATTTATTGTGGCATGGCTTCAACGCCTAAAACTTCAGGGATAAAATGGCGTAAAAGATTCTCAATACCATGTTTGAGGGTTGCCGTTGAAGAGGGACATCCAGCGCAGGCACCCCGCATATTGAGATAAACAATACCATTCTCAAATCCGCGAAAAGTAATGTCTCCACCATCATTGGCAACTGCTGGGCGGATACGCGTTTCAAGCAGCTCTTTAATGGTTAAGACAATATCAGCATCTTTTTCGTCATAAAACTCTTCGTTAAGGGCATGGGTTTGTGCTTGTATTGTAGCGTTGGTGGTGATCACTGGCTCATTGGATAGAAAATGTTCCATGATTGTGCCTAAAATGACGGGCTTGAGATGTTGCCATTCTCCTTCTTTTTTGCTTACGGTGATAAAATCATAGCCTAAAAAAACACCATTGATATTGGGAATATTAAACAGCTTAGCTGCCAAAGGTGAGTTTTTAGCTGCTTCTTCAGGGTCACGAAATTCTAATACGCCCTCAGAAAGAACCACGCGTCCTGGCAGGAATTTAAGTGTTGCAGGGTTTGGGGTGGTTTCAGTTTGAATAAACATAAACTCTCCTTTTATAATGAAGGATTGGGAAGATCTTACATTGTAGAATATTATATTTTTTAGGCAATAGATCTAATATCTTCATCGGCAAGATTGCTAGGAATAACAATGACAGGGATTGAAAAAGCTGTCCCTTTATTTCCGATTAATTGAACAAGGGGTCCTGGTCCTTCTGTATGTCCACTGGCTGCTAAAACAATTAGTGCAATCCTTTTATCTTCGTCGATCAGTTTGGAAATCTCATCAATTTTTTTTCCTTCACGCACCACTATTTCTGTTTCAAGCGCATGGGTGGTGCGGACTTCACTGGCAATGTCTCCTAATATTTTATGAGCACTTTGCGTTGATTCTGTGCGCATAACGTTGTTTACACCCAGAAAATGTTGAAATTCTGCACTATCAACGACACAAAGTAATACCAATGTTCTATTGGTATTTTGGGCATGCTGTGCGGCAAACGCAACGGCACGCCGACACTCTGGTGTTTCATCGATAATGACTAAGTTCTTTTTCTTGGGTTCTTTTTTCGGATTTTTGGGTTTGGAAATCATGCACTTTCTCTATATTTGTACAAACGATTTTTTTGCTCTCTACAGTTTTTAGTTTTATTACCTTTATGTATCGTGCAAAAATCCAATAATTTCACGAATTTTCTTCATATTTTCTTCTGCGAGCATACTAGCACGTTTAGCGCCATCATGCAAAACAGAGTCAATATAACCACTTTCTTGATTCAGTCGACGTAATTCTTCTGTTATAGGGGCAAGCTTATGGACAGCAAGGTCGGCTAGAGCGGTTTTAAAATGCGAAAATTGTTGACCAGAAAATTCTAAAAGAATCTTTTCTTTGCTAACTTTGGCAAAGGCGGCATAAATACCAAGCAGGTTATCCACTTCTGGTCGTTCTTTTAAAGCGGTAAGGGTATCGGGAAGAGGAGCCGAATCCGTTTTGGCTTTGCGTATTTTTTTTGCGATAAGATCAGCATCATCGGTCAAATTAATGCGTGAAAAATCTGAAGGATCTGATTTTGACATTTTTTTCGTCCCATCGCGCAAAGACATAACGCGTGTGGCTGTTGTTCCAATAAGCGCCTCTGGGAGGGGAAAGAAGCCTTGTTTTTTTTCTTCATCCGTTTGCATAGAGATACCAAAATTTAATTCGGCAATACGCTGTGCATAGTCGTTGTTAAACTTTTGTGCAATATCGCGTGTGAGTTCAACATGCTGTTTTTGATCTTCGCCTACTGGAACATGCGTTGCACGATAGACTAAAATATCAGCAGCCATCAAAGTGGGATAGGCAAAAAGCCCTAGAGATGCTTTTTCGCGATCTTTTCCTGCTTTATCTTTAAATTGTGTCATGCGTTGAAGCCAGCCGATACGGGCAACACAATTAAAAATCCAGGCAAGTTCAGCATGTTGAAAAACACGTGATTGGTTAAAAATAATGTGTTTTTGAGGATCAATACCGCAGGCTAAAAAGGCTGCTGTCACTGTTCTGGTGGATTCGCGTAAAGTAAGGGGATCTGGGTTGACTGTGAGCGCATGCATATCCACAACACAGTAGAGGCAGTGATGAGAGTTTTGCAATTCAACCCAACGCTGAATGGCTCCAAGATAATTGCCAAGATGTAAATGACCACTCGGTTGTACGCCGGAAAAGACAAGTGGTGTGAAGGTATCCATAGGAGTGCTCTTTCTTCAATTAAGGTTATTTGTTTTATTGTTTTTGACAAAGTATAGATATTATGAGCGTTTTTTCAAATTTTTAAGCATGTGAAAAAAGGAATGGGTGTTGAATAAAAAATAGGCACTAAAATAGATCAAGAATATGCCAAGCATGATCCCAGCTAAGGTGCTGGCGCGCAAGAAAAAGGATGCTTGTGAGGATAAAGGAAAAGACAAAAAACCAAACATATTCAATCCGTAATAGAGGGCTAGTGTACTCAAAAGGGTTGCTATCATGAGACATAATATTTGCTTTATCAGTTGGAAGTCGTATTTCCAATAACCGCGTTTGATAAGGACACCCCAAAGCAACAGGGCGTTGACCCATCCAGAGGTAATTTCAGCAATAACAATGCCTCGTGCAGATAGAATAGGAAATAATGTTAAGGCGAGACTGATATTGATGAAAACGCAAATACCTGTAAAAATCATCGGTGTTTTGGTATCTTCATGGGCAAAAAAATTAGGAATAAAGACCTTAATGAGAACAAAAGCTGGAAGTCCTAGTCCATAAAGTTCCAGTAATTGTGCAACATGGTGTGTTGATTGACTGGTAAATTGTCCTCGCTCAAAGAGCAAACTGACAATGGGAGTGGAGAGCAGTAAAAAAGCGATGGATGCTGGAAGTGTTAACAATAGCGTTAATTCAATAGAGCGGTTTTGTAAATGGTGGGTTTCTTTGTGCTTTTTGCTTCGCAAAGCGCGTGTTAATTCTGGTAAAAGAACGGTTGCAACGGCAATGGCGATTACACCTAGAGGCAATTGGTAAAGACGATCAGCGTACATCAAAGAAGAGACAGCACCCGATTGACTAGAAGCAATGTTGGTATTAATGAGCAAATTGATTTGTGTGATGCCACCCGTGATGGCTGCTGGGAATGCTAAAGTTAATAGCTTGCGAACATTAGGACTTAAATGGGGCTGGCGGAAGGAAATTTTCATTCCACTTTGACGCAAAGCAAGGGCAATTAAGGTGAGTTGAAGAAGCCCTGCTGCCAATACACCCCAAGAGAGATTTAAGCCGATATGCCAAGCGTCAAGTTTATAGATCCAAGCATAGGCAAGCACACCAATCAGAATAATGTTTAAAAAGAGTGGGGCAATGGCGGCAATAAAATAGCGTCGCAGAGCATTAAGCATGCCCCCCATCATGGCAGCAAGCGACATGCAGGTTAAATAGGGAAACATGATCGCAGTAAAGTGAATTGTAGCGTTAAATTTTGTTACATCTTCGGTAAAACCTGGGGCAATAATGGTTCGTACCCAAAAAGGCATACTCAGTTCCATCGCAATCGTTAACAGTAAGAGCATCGAAAAGAGAACGCCAAAGACTTCTTCTGCAAATTTGCATGCTGTTTCTTGACCATCTTCAGTAATTTTTTTTGCAAAAAGAGGAATGAAAGCAGCGTTAAAGGCACCTTCAGCAAAAAAACGACGAAATGTGTTAGGAAAACGAAAAGCAGCGTTAAAGGCATCAGAAACAGGACCAGTCCCTAGGGCTGCTGCCATAAGCATTTCGCGTACGAAGCCAAAAATACGGCTCATGAGGGTTCCGGAAGCAACTGTTGCAATTTTTTTAATCAATGTCATAAAGATATATCGGGTTCGTTGTAAAAGAGAAGCGATGATAGGAGAAATAAACCGTTTTAAATCGTAGAAATCTGATCTGTATCCCAATCAAGGATACTTTTTATAAGCGTTTTACGACGGTGTTTATCTTTCTGTCAACAATGGTGCTTGAAGACTTTTTTATGCTCCTTGTTTACTGTTGCATTACAATTTTTATTGTTGCCATAAAATAATTAAAATTTCTTTTTCAAACTGAAATATGGGAGCTACATCATGACAGTTTGAAGGGACATATAGGGATATATAATGTTAATTTCTCTTTATGGTGTGATGTCGTGAATAGTGCACCCCAATACCGTTCTGTTTTTATGTAAGGGGCATGACCCTATTAAAGAACGCAAATAAAATAAAAGCGTGAAGCAATGTACAATCTCCATTATTTATCCATTATTTAAAAGACAGTGCTTTAGATGTTTTTAAAAGTTGTAAGGCTAAGCTAAAAGGTGATGGCAAAGCTCGTGATTGGTTTTTATCTTTACGGCTTTATATTCTCTCAAAATTAGGCTGCCTTCCCATTTTAAAGATTACATAAACAAAAGGATAGGAAGAAGTGATCTTTCAACAGCATTTTGTCTGTTTTTAGCACTATAGGTAATGAAAGTGATTAATTATCATTTTCAAAAATGATTGATCATTTCATTTTACTTGTTCAGGTTTCTTTTCATAGTTAATGAGGATAAAATCTGAGGAAATAAGATAAATTTGTTCTCTCATGGTTTCCATTCCCGTTAAGGTGCGATTGATTTGCCAATGAGAGCAGGCGGGTAAAGGCTATCATTTTTACCAGAGAGGGCAAAAAGTTAAAGTTTATGAAACCTTTAGATATTCATTGTCATGGCTTTTGCGTGCTCTGTTTTGTGAGGTTGAATATTTTCTTGTCTTTTAGAGCTCTGATTGACGTTTTCTTTCATTTTTTGCACTTTAATTGCTTCTTTATCAAGAGTGTTGGAACGTTTTTTTTTATTGTTTGTCTTTGTAGGTTGATGCTGGTTTGGTGCTAAGCACTCATCGAATTTATGGTTATAAAAATACATGGGTTGTATATGCTGTTCTATCTCTTTTATCTGCTTGACTATTTCCATAATTTCTTTTGCTTTAACGGTTGATGTGCCAAGACACTTCGCAAGTTTTTCAGGATTATTTTCCTTTATAGCTTCATGCTCGCTTGAGGATAAGCGCTCATTGATTTTTTTGATATAAGTTCTTATCTCCCCCCTTAATTCAGGAGAGTTTGATAAAATTTCTTGCTGTTGTGCTTTTGACAAGGAAAAGAGATTTTTCATCCAAGCCTCAGGAATTTTTACCGACTGTTCACACCGCCTTTGTTTTATATGATGGGTATGGAGAATGTCTCTTTCTGTTTGTTTAAAAATATTGATATAACGATCAATGGCTCTACAGAGGGGCAAAATATTTGCTTCAGCATGGGCGCGCGCGTTGTTTTTTATGCCAAATACATTGCTACCAGAAAGCTTAGAAATAGATTGAGGAGAGGTGGCAATTTGATAGGTGAGCTGTTCTCCTTCAGTATGATTTTCATGGATCATCTCTATTCTTTCCTGCAAAATATGACGATTGCCATAAATGATTTGGCACAAAGTTTCGATTTCTTTTCTTCTTGCTTGAATGGATGCATTGTTTTTTATCTTTGTGGCAATTTCATTGTTGGTAAGGGGGGCTATTGTTTCTGCGGGGATAAGCACTTCTTGCTGGTTTTGAACTTTTGGTGCTGTAAAGGAGAGGGCGTCACCGATTTTTAATGTCTGTATTTGCTCTGGGGTGAGATCTTTTTTATTTCCTAAGATGAAAATCCCGTTGGCATCAAGCATGAAGCCATTGGGTCCACTACCTCTGTAGAAACCTTTATAGGTATGCCCTTCTTTCGCTGTTATAATAAGATGATGATGAATATTTTCAAATCCAATATGTTTCATATTGTCTATGAATTCTTTTAAAATAAGTATTTTTTCTGGATTTGAGATATCCTCAAGAAGATGTTTCATCTCTTCCTTATCGTTGTGTTTTAGCGATGAAATGCTAGCAAGATTCATGCGTTTTTCTGTTGCAAGAGAAAAGTCGAGTGTGTGACCAGCAACTTGCCCAAGTTTTTCAAAAAACATTCGTTGTGTGCGTCCATTACCTTCTCTGAAGGGATGCGTATAGTTGAGCTGTATCAACATTTCAGTGACATATTCAACAAATGTTTCGCGGGTTAAGCCTTTTAAACTATTCGTTTCAGAAAGTATTTTATCTAAATTTTCTAGTCCCTCTTGTATCTGTTTTGCTGAGGCAAAAGAAATCCCAGCTTTTTTCATCATTGGCATATAAGCAACGGTACCATCTTCAAATGTAAATGGTTTTTCGCGTGTTTGTCCGGCCCATTCAAAAGTATTTTTAAATAGGGTGTGATGAATATATTGGAGATATGTGGAAGTTAATTTTTGCGGTGGCGCTTCTTGGCGTAGATGAATGATTGCTTTTGTTGTATCATGGGCACATTGCACTTTTAATTTTTTATAGTCGTTTATTCCATATTTATTTTTTAAGGTGATACTATTAGGGCAAAAGAAATTACGGTACATTGTCTTATTTTCTTCAGTTTCAGGCGATGAGGATAATTTCTCCTGTAAGATGAGAGGGACGGTGTCCATTTTTTTTGTACCAGTGTCCCAGTATGCCATTGCTTTTTTTGGGGGCTGTTTTGTTCTTTCTTGATGATCAGAGCGTTTTTCCTTTGTCATTTGGACAGATATTGGATTATTTGTCGCTGTATTGCTGGTCTGTAAAGTGTTTTTTTGGAAATCTTTTTGCATTTGCCTCATGGAGGAAGCAGATTGAGCAATTGGGTTGGTCATTTGTTCTTGCAAACTTTGGGACATAACTTCAATGCTGTCATGTAAAGCATGAGGGGCAATCCATGGTGAAAAATGGGCTTTTTCTTTTTTCTTTGTTTGAATGGATGCGTTGTCTTTGCTCTTTTTAGTTATTTCATCGTTTGTGAGAGCGGCTCTTTTTTTTTCTGGAAGAAATGTTTTTTGCTGGTTTTTTTCTGGGTTTTGAGTTTTGGGCGCTGTAAAGGAGAGGGCGTCACCGATTTTTAATGTCTGTATTTGCTCTGGGGTGAGATCTTTTTTATTTCCCAAGATGAAAATCCCGTTGGCATCAAGCATGAAGCCATTGGGTCCACTGCCTCTGTAGGTACCATGATAGGTTTCTCCTTCTTTTGCGACGACAGCGAGATAATAATTTTTTTCATCCAATCCAAGTTCTCTCATAGAGTTGATAAATTCTTGTAAAATGAGCAATTTTTCTGGATTTGAGATATCCTCAAGCAGATGCTTCATAGGCTCTGGATTGCTATGTTCCATGGCAGCGGCGCGGACAAAGTCTTTACGTTTTTTGCTCACAAGAGAAAAGTCTAGCTCATGTCCTGCTGCTTGAGCGAGTTTTTCAACAAACAGTCTCTTTGTGCGCCTATTGCCCTCTCTGAAAGGATGCATGTGGTGCAAATCTATCATTATTCCAGCTGCTTGTTCAACGAATTCTTCGCGAGTTAAGCCTTGTAAATTATTCTTTTCAGCAAGTGTTTTATCTAACTTTTCTAGTCCCTCCTGTATTTTTCTGCCAATCGCAAAAGGTTTTGTAAATTCTTTTCTTTTCAAAATGGGCATAGAAGCAACAGTACCATCTTCAAATGTAAAAGGCTCTTCGCGTGTTTGTCCGGCCCATTCAAATGCACGGGAAAAGAGGCGTTGATGAAGATATTTTAGATAGGAGGAATTAAACTGTTCTGGTAGAGGTTCTTGACGCAGTTTTATCATTTCTTTTTTTACATCATCACAACATTGTTCCTTTAATATTTCTTGCTCTTTGATGCGGTATTTATTTTTAAGCAGTTTGCTATTGGGATAAAAGAAATTCTGCGATGCTTTATTGATTTGTTTAGAAATGGCTGCACTAATTGCAGGGTGTTGTTCTTGCAATTCTTCCTGTGTGGAAGAGGCATAATGTTTAGTGTTTTCTTTCATGTATATTTCCTTTCAAAGGTTAACATTATTTTTTGAAAGCTTTTTTTACATTTTTTGCCTTTAATTATTTTCATTGCGTTTTCTTCAAAGAAAAATGCCTATTTGAATGATTGAAAAAATTGACCTTATTCGCATGGAACAAAGCTAAAGTGTGTAATTTTTATGAAGTATTATCGTGAAATTTTATCAATGAATTCTGTAAAATAATGGGGTGTCTTATTCTAAAGTTTTCTGTATTTTATACACCGTCTTTGATGCAATCTTGCAAGGTAATTGCACCAAAGTTTTGTATGAAAAGCCAACAATTAGAAGATTTATCACGACAAAGCTATTGCTTTTGATGTTTCGGCTCTGCGCGGTCGAACATGTGGCTGGTCTTCTTGTTTAGAAGTTTCTACAACCTCTTGATGCTGCTTTGCTGTTGAGCGTTCAGGTAACTTTGGGGGCTGCGATAAGTTTTGCTGCTTTTGCAACTTTTTATCGGGATCGTTAAGCGGTTGATGACGTTTTTGTTGTTCTTCCTGATGGTTTTGTACAATGGTTTCTCTTAACTGTTTTACAGTTTCAGCATAATCCTTAATGACGGTACACAGGGTAGAAAGATTTTCTTCAGCGGCTTTGCGTGCTCCATTTTTTATGCCAAGGATTTGCTTACCAGCAAGCGGAGCAAAAGATCTAGAAGGGTTTTCAATTTGAAATACAAGCTCTTCTCCTATCTCTGGAATTTTTTGCATATCTTCTATTCTATATTGCAAAATAAATGGATCATTATAAACAATTTCGCACCAATATTCGATTTCTCTTTGACCATATCGAACCGATGGATCTTGTTGAACTCTGCGGGCAATTTCCTGATTTGAGAGAGGCTCTATTTTCTTTTCTGAATTGAGTGGATTTTGTAAATGTTGATTTATTAGCTCTTCCTCTTGTGCTTGTCGCTGGTGTTGTTGTTCTGTGTGAGAAGCTTGTGAAATCTTTTCACTTTTTGTATATTTTGAAGTATACACATAATCGTTAATGGCAGTACGTAGGGTAGGAAGATTTTCTTCAGCTTTTCTGCGCGCATGATTTTTTATGCCAAGAACTTTTCTACCAGCAAGCTTAGAAATAGACTTAGGCCGTTCTGTAATATCCCATAAGAGCTGTTCTCCCATATCGGAGTTTTCTTTGATTGCTTCTATTCTTTCTTCTAAAATCAGCTTGTTGCCATAAACCTTTTCGCACAAAAATTGTATTTCTTCTTGATATGCTACGAGCAATAGCTCTCTTTCCATTGTATTAATAGAATTTTTTTGTCCGTGAGACGGTTTTGGCTGTTCAATTGCTGTGTGTGGAGAGGCAGGTTTTGGGATGACAGCATCGCTTTGTTTTCTGTTTTCCATACGGTGTGGTTTTCGTGAAGGAGGTACTGCATATGTTCCACTATCTTGTGATGATGAACTACTTTGTTGCCTATCTTTTTCGCGTGGAGGTCTTTGTGGTGCTGCTTTTGTGTGCGGAGAGGAGTTTTCTTGGATTTTTGAACTGGGGATTGTTGTGCCGGTTTGTGTTTTTTCTCTCATGCGTGGAGGAGGGGGCGGAGCCACTTTTGTCTGTAGGGAGGGGAACTCTTGAGCTGTTGTTTTGTTTTGTTGCCTATCTTTTTCGCGTGGAGGTCTTTGTGGCGCTGCTTTTGTGTGCGGAGAGGAGTTTTCTTGGATTTTTGAACTGGGGATTTTTGAACTGGGGACTTTTGAGTTGGGGATTGTTGTGCCGGTTTGTGTTTTTTCTCTCATGCGTGGAGGAGGGGGCGGAGCCACTTTTGTCTGTAGGGAGGGAAACTCTTGAGCTGTTGGTTTATGTTGTTGTCTCTCTTTTGCACGCGGAGGTTTTGGCGGAGCCACTTTTTTTTGTGGGGGAGGCGTCTCTTGGTTTTTGGTGCTAGGAGGTATTGTGCTGGTTTGCACTGGGTTTTTCATGCGTGGGGGGGGCGGTGGAGCAACCTTTGGGTGGTGTGATAAATTTTCTGGGTGTTTTTGTACAGTTGGTTTTGGCAAACTTTGAGAAACTTGGGGAGGGGGGGTTCTGGTGGGGGATTGTTCAGTCTGTTGTTGAAATTTTTCTATCATTTCGGTGATAAAAGGGGAAGGATTTCTTTTTTTCATACATGTTCCTTTCAAACTCTTCCAATATTGTTTTTAAATACTATTTAAAAATGTACGTTGGTTTTTATTCTGTTTTATGCTTTTTAACTTGCTTTTATGAGAGAGGATATGAAACTGAATGGCTTCACGAAACCTGACGCTCTTGGCGCAAATGACCTTTGCCATGTGTTGCGCCAAGATGTTGAATTCAATGTGAAACCTTATGTTTGTTTAGTTGGCAAAAGCCATTTCTTTTGATATCACAGTTTTGCGAAGACGAATATCTGTTTCTCTTTGTTGAGTAGAGGTTGTTGCTTCTTCATGAGTTACTGTTGAATGCTCAGTGCGTCCAACAGATTGTGATAAGCGTTGTTGTTGATGCAAATCTTGTGTCTGTTTAGAAGATGGTTCATGGCGCTTTTGTTTTGCCTGTTCGGTTTGCAAAATGCTCTCTCTTACTTGTGTTACAGCCGTTGCATAATTGTCAGCAGCGTCAATTAAGTGAGAAAGACCAGCTTCAGCATGTCTGCGTGCTTGATTTTTAAAGCCACAAAGACTGATACCAGCGTACTTGTGAAAAGATTGAGGATTTCCGACAAGTTGCTGTGCGAGTGTTTCTATTGCTTCAGGGCTTTGGAAAAGAGTTTCCACTTGTGATTGCAAAATGTTTGCGTTACCAAAAACAACTTCGCACCAATATTTGATCTGGGCATAGTGCCTTTTGACTTTTGAATGTTGTTGAATTTTGGTAGAAATTTCTGCCTCTGAAAGAGTTTCTTTTTCACGTTGATCTGGTTTTTGCAGAAGTTCAGTGACTGCTGCCTTTCCCATTAAACGTTCATAGTTTTTGAGTTCTTGCTCTGGAGATTGCAATAGGCTTTCTCTTGCCTGTTTTACAGCTTTTGTATAACAATCAACGGTGACGCAAAGGGTGGAAAAATCTTCTTCCGCTTGTTTGCGCGTTCGATTTTTGAAGCCCAACGTGCTGGTGCCTGAAAGTTTAGCAATACTTTCAGGATGGGCTGCCATGCGCCATGAGAGCTCCTTTCCTGCAGCAGGATTTTTTTGAATTTCCTGCATTTTTTCTTGTAAAATGTCGGGGTTGCCATAGGCTTTTGCAGATAAACGCTGAATTTCTTCTTGATAGGTTCGAACCAATGAATGGTGTGGAAGCAATAGAATGATTTCTTCCTCTGAGAGAACTCTTATTGCCCTTTGGGTAACTTGTGAAGTAACTGTTGTGTGTGTCGTTTCAGGTTGTTGCTGCCTTTTGGTAGAGCCGCCTCTTGTGAGAGGCATTGTTGCATTTGTTGATGCATGTACAGTTTCTTCTTTTAAAAGAGATTGTCTTTCCTCATCTTTTTCCGGTATGGATGACAGTCTTTTGCTTTGTGAAGGAGCTTCTTTATAGAGGCTTTCTGGGCTTGTAACCTCTGCCGCCGCTTTTTCATAGAGCGCTATAATTTCTTGTATTGAAGGGGATGGAAAAGGGTGAGGGTGATCTTTTTTCATGCATGTTTCCTTTCAAGAATTGTTTTAGAAAACCTCTTTGGTGTACACTCTCGCCCTTTATATTTTTATGGTTTTTATAAGAAGATATCAAAATTGAGTGGTCTCCAAAGATCGGCGCTATTTGTCACCATCGTAATGGGACTTTGTGTCTTTTATACAGTTTTTTTGTGAAATTTTATCAATAAGTTATAGTCAATTACTGAATCCATTTTTAGGACTATTTTCTGTCACAAGATAAAACAATTCTTGGCGCAACCGCAATAAAACGATTTACGCCAAGAGATTACATGAAAAACAAAACTATCGTCTTTATGCTTATAACCCCTTACATGGAATAAGCCATACCATGTCTTTGTCGTTGTGGGCTGTGCTCTGGACTCTCCTGGTTTTGTCCTCTTGCGTGATGATGACGATGATGAGCTCTTTCAGCTTGATGAGAATCTTCTTGATGGCGTCTTTGCTCCGCTTGAGGGGTTTGCAAAAGCCTCTCCTTTGCCTCTTTTACAGCCTTTGTATAACCATCAATAGCATCAACGAGTGGTTTAAAACCGTCTTCAGCTGCTTTGCGTGTTTGACTTTTTAAGCCAAGTGCGGAGCGGCCAGCAAGTTTATGTATAGATTCAGGATTTTCAGCAAGTTGATTTGAAAGGTCTTTTCCTTTACTGGGATCTGTAAGTATTCCTTGCAAGTGTTGCTGGAAAAGCGTGTCATTGCCATAAACGATCTTACCCCAGTGCATAACCTCTTCTCCATAAGCTCGGACATGTGGGTTTTTTAAAAGTATGACAGTTATTTGCTCAGATGTGAGGGAAGATGAAGCTCTTCCTCTTTGTTGTGGAGCAACCTCTGTATAGTCTGTTTCAGATTCTTGTTGCCTTTGGTGATGGTGTCTACCTCTTGAAGCAGCAGCGCTGCTCACGGATGCGTATGTAACTTCAGCTTCGCGTTTTGGGGGAGCAACCTCTGTATAGTCTGTTTCAGATTCTTGTTGCTTTTGATGATGGTGTCTACCTCTTGAAGGAGAAATACTGCTAACGGATGCATATAGAACTTCCTCTTCTGAGGTTGGTGTGCGCTGGTTTCCTCTGTTTGGTTTATTAACTTTTGCATAGAGGGCTTCTGGATTTGCAGAAGGGTGTGGATGATGTTTTTTCATGCATGTTTCCTTTCAATATTTTTAGAAAACCTCTTTGGTGCATTCCCCACTTTTAGTTTTGATAACTCTTGTACAAAGGAAGATATCCAACTGAATGACCTCTAAAGATTTCGCGCTATTCGGGGACAGTGTAATGGACCTTTGTGTCTTTTATATAGTTTTTTTATGAAATTTTATCAATAAGTTACAATAAATTACAGGGTTCACTTTTAGAACTATTTTTTGTAATATTTTAAAACAACTCTTGGCGTAATCGCAATGAAACGATTTGCGCCAAGAAATTCAATGAAAAAGAAAAATTTATGTACTTTTATGGGGGGGCACTTACATGGCAAAAGCCATTCCTTTTTCGGCATGTCTTTGTTGTTGCGGGCTGTGCTCTGGACTATTTTGTTCTTGTCCTCTTGCGTGATGACGACGATGATGATGGTGATGTCTGTGTTCTGGGTCTCTTTCTGGACTTTCGTGTTTTTGACCTCTTTCATGTTCATGTGTAAATTGTTGATGGAGCTTTTGTGCAGTCGTTACATGTCTTTCAAGAGCTGAGCAAAGGTGGCTAAACTCCCCTTCAGCTTCTCTGCGGCTTGGAGATTTTACACCAAGTATTTTGTGACCTGCAAGCTTACCAGTGCTTTCAGGATTTACTACAAGGTCCCATAAGACGTTCTCTCCTTCTCGAGGATCGTCAAGAATTTTAGCCAATTGTTGATTCAAAGCATGCTCGTTACCATAAACAACTCTGCACCGCTCTTGGATTTCTCTTACACCATATTGAAAGTCTACGTTTTGTAAAAGCTTTGTTGTAACAACATCTTTTGGGGTTCTGGGAGGGGAGATCTTGCCTGAGCCAACGCCTTGATATATGGGATTTTCTCGTTGTTCATACTCTTGCCTGCCTTCAGCCCCCATGCCAACCGTTGCATAGATAGATTCCAGCGGTCTTTGGGGAGAGAGACCACCACGTTCACCAAATTCAAGCTCTGCATAGAGATGTTCTGGTTCATAGGAAGAATGCCTACCCTGTGCATCTCCACCAACTGTGTCGTAGGGGGACGTTTGCCAACCTTTTGCCTCCAGATCGGTTACTGCATAGGGATCTACGAGTCTGTCGGCGCGTCGCCCATCACTTGGTTCTCCACCAAGTCTGTTATAGGGATTTCCTAGTGGCTTTTGGGGAGCATAGATCGTTGTTGGTGGTTGTTGAAGTGTATATTGTTGTGGGTTGCGCTGTTCTTTGGGTGGTTTGTTAACCTTTGCGTAGAGGTCTTCTACATTAGAAGCTCCTAGGTTTTGTTGTTCTAGTGGCTTTTGGGGAGCATAGATCGTTGTTGGTGGTTGTTGAAGTGTATATTGTTGTGGGTTGCGCTGTTCTTTGGGTGGTTTGTTAACCTTTGCGTAGAGGTCTTCTACATTAGAAGCTCCTAGATTTTGTTGTTCAAATTGTTGTCTTAGTTCATCTATATTGGTAGAAGCGGTTGGGTGACTTTTTTTCATGGCTGTTTCCTTTCAATATTTTTAGAAAACCTCTTTGGCTTTGGCGCATTCCCCACTTTTTGATAACTGTAAGACACAAGGCAGATATCGAATTGAATGACCTCCAAAGATTTCGCGCTATTCATATTTGTATATAGTGGACATTTATGTCTTTTATACAGCTTTTTTATGAAATTTTATCAATAAGTTATAGTAAATTACAGGATTCATTTTTAGGACTGTTTTTTGTAACATTCTAAAACAACTGGTGGGCGCAATGGAGATAAAATGATTTGCGCCAAGAGTTAGTTGGAAGGCAAAACTTCACGCGTTTTTAGCCGGTAAGAGCAAGTGATGAAGAGCGATTAACTTTTAAGGTGTGAGTTTGACATTGTGCTTCTTTGGTGTTCCTTACAGTATTCGCAATTTCTTTTGCTCTGCTTTCCGATGTCCCAAGTAGGCAAGCTAGTCTGGTATAATCTTTTTCTTGTATGGCTTTACGATCTTCTGAAGATAGACGATTGTGTAGTTGGCGCGAAAAGTGATGGAGTTCTTGTCGCAGTGAACGAGAATGCGATAAAGCTTCTCTTTGTTGTTCTCTTGGTAAGGCAAAAAGGTTTTGTAAATTTTTTTCAGGCGTTTCGACAGTGTGGCTCAAGCGTTTTTGTTCTCTTTGATGTTGCTCTAAAATTTCTTCTTTTGTTTGTTCTGTTATTGTGGTATAATTTCTAAGGGCTTGGCTGAGTTGTGGAGCGGTTTGTTCCGCCTGTCTGCGATTTGGACTTTTCATGTCAAGTATTTTTCTTCCTGCAAGTTTAGAAATTGATTGAGGGTTTTGTAAAATTTGATCGGCAAACTGATTTCCTAAGCTTGGATCTGCCGTTAAGATGTCCATTTTGGTCTTTAAGGCATGGGCTTTACCATAAACAATCTTTGATAAATTTTCGATTTCTTTTCTGCATGCTTCAACATAAGCGTCATTTGAAATCCTTGTGAATAACTCTTCATGTGTGAGAGGTGCTAATGTTTCTTTTGGGATCAGTGTTTCTTTTAAGCTTTGAATGTTGGTTTTTTGAAAGCAGAGGTGGGCACCGTTGAGTAATGTTTTGACGAGTTCTGGGGGGAGATCATCTTTGTGGCCGACGACGAAAGCACCTTCTACTTCCATGACAAAACCTTCTGCTGAAAAACCTCTAAAGATGCCTTCATAGGGGATCCCTTCTTTTGCGGCAACAACAATACGATTGTTAATTTCATCCAGTCCAGCATTTCTCATTTGGAAGATGAATTCTTTTAAAACAAGGGATTTTTGCGGATGCGTGATATCTTCAAAAAGATCTTTCATCGGTTGGGGATTGCCATATTGCATGGCTTCAATACAAGCTGCTGTCATGCGTCCTTTTGTGATGAAAGAAAAGTCAATGGGATGTCCTGCTGCTTGTCCAAGTTTTTCCATAAACATTCGATTTACGCGCCCATTCCCTTTTCGGAAAGGATGTGCGTGCTCGAGCACCATAAAAACTTCAGCGGCATTTTCAGCAAATTCTTGGCGCGATAAACCTTTTAAATTGTTCTTCTCATTAAGTGTTTTTTCGAGTTGTTTTAGTTTTTTTTGAATCTGCGGTCCGACAGCAAAAGGAACTTCATAACCTTTGGGACGCATCGCCGGCATATGGGCAGAGGTTCCGTCTTCAAATGTAAAGGATACATCGCGGGTTTTTCCAGCCCATTCAAAAGTTTTGTGGAAGAGGCTCCAGTGAATTAATTTTAAATAAGTGGAATCAAATTTTTGTGGAAGTGGTTCATGGCGAAAATTGACGGCTTCTCTGGCGGTATCATGGGCACAGCGTTCATACAGTTTTTTGGGATCTTTTATGCCATATTTATTTTTGAGTGTTAAGGTACCTTTATATAAATAATTTTGCTCTAACATATAATCTCTCCTAAGTAGGGTGGTGGTTGATAAGCGTCTTAAACGCTGCATATGAAAAATTCCCCTTCGCGTATTCTTTTGAGATTTTTGGTGTTATGAGAGGGAGTGCTTTTTCCTCAAGTGTATGGATAGTTGTATCGATCGTTTTGTGATACTTTTGAAAGGTTTTTGGTGTGAGAAATGCCAAATGTTCTGTTGTGATTGTTTTCATGTATATTTTCTTTTTTCATTTATTTTTGGAAAGATTTTTTGATGTTTCTTTTTGTTTATTATCCTGTTGTGCTGTAAAATACTGGTATTGAGGGCGCTGATATGAATCCCATGAGCGGTCAGAAAATGGATTGTCTACAAATTGACACTGGAAAAACCTTCATTCTTTGAGGTGTAAGGAAGGGGGCAAAAAGAAAAATGTTGCTTAAAATTGTTGGTTTTTTTCTTTTAATAAAGTTGTTTGCAAGAGCGCTTTGATGAAGATCGTGGATATGGCGGGTGCAATCGCTCTTGGTTTGTGGATGGAGTTGGTACTTTTTATACACAGTACTCAGATTAGTGAATCTATGGGCAAAAGCAGTCATCAAGAATTTTTCTCCATTATGTTTTTCTTATTGCTCCATATGAACATCTTGTTTATGTGTTTTTGAAACAAATTGTTTTTTTATTTTGTATTGTTGCTCTTATCGTATTGCGCTGCTTTAAAATCCATAAGAGAGGAGCCCCTTTCTTTGGTTGGGAAGAAAAGCCTTTTTCAGCGCTTTATCGTTAAAATAGAACACTTTATGATATCGTAAAGGGGGAAAAGTTTGTATAAGAACGATTTATTCATTTTGATGCATATCTAAAATATTTTTTGGAAAAAATCGATGTTCTTGAGTGTAGGTGTCTTGAGAGTTCTTATTTCAAAGATCAAATTTTGGTTTTTTTGTAGGGGATAAATTATACACAAAAAGCTTTGTAGGAATGTATTTGCAGACTTTCCTCAGTGGAGATGTTGGTTTAGTTATAGGTGATTTGAGAGGATTGGTGTTTTTTATAAAGACGATAGATGCTGGTAAAACGATACACAAAATACAAAAAGGAAAAAGCACGGATTTTTTATCATGTTTTTCCTATGTGTGTGTGGAAGCGGGTAAAAACTTTTTGTTAACGGGCTTTTAAAAAACAGAAATGTATATTGTTTTTGTTCTTTTTATAGTCAAGGTCTCATAAGAGGAGGTTAGTTTTTCTTTTGTGGGGCAAAGCGATTTTTTGCAGCTGCGGCTAACATTTCTTTTCTTCTGAAATAGATGGCGCGACCACATCGCAAAGGAGGTTGTCCTTGCATAAGAATAATTTGTTCATCTTGACGCATTTCTTGAATAACTTCATGGGGTAAAATCAGAGCTCTTTGTTGGTAATTGACGTTGTATGAACTCTTTCCTAAAGATAAGCCTCTTGATTTGCTTGTTCCGGTTACTTCAACAGTCATTTGGCCACAGCGTTCTGAAATGTCTTTGGCAGTTTGGAAGTCTTTAATGGCAGCATAGCTGACAAAGGAGCAGCTTTCAAACCATGAACGTGCTCCAGCTTCTCCAAAGTGATTGACCAACTGACCAGAGGATTGATAAAAAAGCATTAAGGATGTACCGTATTTACGTCCACGATCGCGCGCTTCTTCTAAAATATTCATATAGCCTAGAAGATCAACTTCATCTAAGACAAATAAAACACGCTTTTTATAGTTACCGTCTGCTGTAACCATGGCATTGAGAAAAGCACCAATAATCACGCGTCCAATAGCTGGATAACTGTTTAAAATGCTTGCGGGGAGATTGAGAAAAACATCTGTATTGCCATTTGTAATATCTGAGGAAAAAAAATCATCTCCGCAGACAAGATCTGCGTAATTGGACAAAGAAAGCCATTGAGTGTCTTTTGATGCGGTTGTATAGACTCCTGAAAAGGTTTGCTCTGCCATTTCTGTAAAAATACCAACCATTTCGCGAATAAAAGGAGAAGGTGTTGTTTCTTGAATCATACGTAGTTGATTGACAACAGCTGTTTCTGATTGAGAGAGAATCCCACGCAATGTTTTTAAATTGCGCTCGCTGTCTTTATATTCATCAGAAAATATAACATGAGCAAGAAGGGCTGTTAAAAGGTTATGAGCTTGTGTCGAGAAATATTCCGCTGAAGAATTGTCTGATTTTTTATCTGTAAGAAGCAATTTAGAAAAGCTTACAATATTTGCTTCGCGTTGTGTGCGTGGTACGCTATCGTCTAAAAGCCAATCGATGACATTGAAATTTTTTGTTAAAAATGAATTGGGATCGAGAACAATGACATTTCTATTTCCCATCTTTTGACGCGCAAATTTGACCATTGGGGCAACTTCTGTTGAAGGATCAAGACAAATAATAGACCCTGGATAGGTTAAACACGTGGGAACTACTGTACTTGTGGTTTTATAGCCACCAGAACCAGCAAAAAAGATCATATGAGTTGAACCAAAATCAAGATTAAAGGTTAGCAAAGGGGCTGTCCCACCCTTTCCCCATGTTGTTTTATTGCTAGGTGAAAAGGGAATTTTGCACACATTATCTTCATCAACACGGTATCTTTCCCCCACAACAATTTGTCCATTGGCAGGAAAAATTTTTGCTGCCTCTCTTAAATTCATCCATGCGGATTCACCAAACACACCTTTTTTGGCACGCTTGACCTTATTTTTAGGTGGAGAGGTTGTTATGAATTGAATAATGGAAAAAAAAACACCAATGATGATGCCAAAGACAACCATGGGGTCCATGAATTGAAGCGCATAATTCCACGTTATTCCTTGTTGTCCAACATAGGGACCTAAACGTTTTATTTCTCCACCAATATAGTAAAGAGCTGTGGTTCCAAAAAAGATAAGGGAAACGAAAGTAATTCCTTTACGTAAGTGCAGCTTTTGCGAGAGACTATAAAACAATGACACAGCAGCTGTTAGTGCTAGGACTAGTAAAGGTTCTGAACGAAGAGTCCAATAAATTTGATTGCTCTTTAGTCCATTTGTTATAAACAACAAAAAATGAGGAACAAGGAATATCGTTAAAGCACCTAAAGCGATTGGTGTTAAAATGAGTACCATTTGTGTCTTGGTATATTTCATTGTATTTACTTTCAATTCTATCAGACTATGCTGCGAAAAGCTCTTTTTTCAGGTGTGTGATATTAAACTCTCTCTTTTTTGAAAAAGCGCAGATGACGCCAAACAGTTCTCGTTTATGAGCCCTTCTTATAAAGTAGGAAGCTTTTATCCATTCTTAGCAAGCCATAGCAAATGCTTTGGAACGATGCATTGTGCATACTTGTGTTTGCTGATGTAGCTCTTTGGCTTGCTTAACGGTTTGTGTAATTTGTTTGGCTTTATTTTCTGATACACCAATGCTTTGAGCCAGTGTTTCATACTCATTATTTTTGACAGCTTTATGTTCAGTTAGTGAGAGACGGCTATTGATGTTTTTTACAAAGTCGGTAAGCTCTTTTTGAAGTAAAGGATTTTTTGCTAAAGCTTCTTGCTGTAATTCTTTTGGCAAGGTGAAGAGCTCTTGTAAGCTTTTGCTTGGTATTTTTACTATTTTTGCACGACGACTTTGTTCTGTTGCATGTTCTTGAGTAATTTCCTTCTCCGCATGTTTTACAGCATGGGTGAAATTTGCAACGGCAGTACAGAGCATCTCAAGATGATTTTTAGCGTTTGCACGTGCTTGATTTTGTAGTCCGCATAAACTGAAACCTGCAAGATGAGAAACAGAGTGCGGTGCTCTTTCAATCTGGTTGGCGAGCTGTTGGCCTAAGCTTGGATTTTTGATGATCTCTAGCATCTGTTTATCTAATGTTTTTTCTTTACCATAAACAATTTTTGCCAATTTCTGGACCTGTTTTAAGCTTGCGTGGACGCAAGAATCTTCTGCAACCATTTCGGCTTTTTTATTTTCTGTCAAAGGAGCTAATCTTTCTTCTGGAATGAGAATGCTTTCAAGCTCTTTTGTTTTTGGAACTGTAAAGGTAAATTTGTCACCGGGTTTTAATGTTTTGAGTTGTTCTGGTGTGAGATGCTCTTTATTGCCGATGATATAAGCCCCTTTCACATTGAATGCAAAGCTATCATAACCAGCACCTCTATACATTCCTGTGTATGTTTCACCTTCTTTTGCAACCATAACGGGACGATCATTAACATTGCGCCCAAGTTCTTTCATGTTGTTCATGAATTCCTTTAAAAGAAGTATTTTATTGGGATTAGAGATATCCTCAAATAGATGTTGCATTGGTTCTAGATCACCATTTTCTGCTACAGCAACACTGGCGAGCATCATGCGTTCTTTTGTAACAAGTGAAAAATCAAGCTGATGGCCTGCTGCTTGAGCGAGCTTTTCAAAAAAGACTCGTTGTGTACGTCCGTTGCCTTCTCTAAAAGGATCGAGTTGGTTAAGGAAGTTAAATAAACTTATTGCTTCAGAGTTAAATGTCTCACGCGTTAGGCCTTGCAAATTATCTTTTTCGGCAAGTGTTTGATCTAATTTTTGTAAACCTTTAGGGATTTCATCACCGAGTGCAAAAGGATTTTCCCATCCTGTTCTTTTCATTTCGGGCATAGCGGCTGTGGTACCATCTTCAAATGTAAAGGGAAGATGGCGAAGATGACCAGCCCATTCAAAGGTATTTTTAAATAACTGATAATGAATAGAGCATAGATAGGAGGTATCAAATTTTTCTGGTAGGGGGGCTTCACGCAGATTAACCATCGCTTTTGCTGTATCATGCGAGCATTTCTCCAGAAAGGATTTAAAGTTTTTTATTCCATATTTATTTTTGAGTGTTGTGGTGTTCGGGTAGACATAATGATGGGGAGAAACTGTCTGTATATTTTTTGTTTTTTCTTTTGCTTTTGGCATCGTAGCTTCCTTATAATGTTACGTTGTCCATGAGAGTATTAAACTCCTCGAGTGAAATATTCCCCCTTGCATATTCTTCTAAAATTTTTAGCGTTTTGGAATGTAGCGCTATTCCCTCTATTGCATGGGTGCTGATGGCTGCTTCAACCGCTTCACGGCGTTGTTTTAATTCTTCTACTGTCATAGGTAAAAGGTTTTCGCTGTTTTCTGTTGCTTTGGTTTTCATGCATTTTTCCTTTTATGTGCAATCGTTGCTTTAAAAGAGCCTTTAGCAGCCGATGTGATCTTCTTTTAGTCTCCTCCAAAGATGTTTCGTTGTTTGAAGGGATCATAATAAATTTCTGTGACCTTAAACTTTCCTTCAACCCGTTTGCATTGGATGATGATATCAATCATTGAAATCAACAGTCCTCGAATATCATCACGCTCTAAATCACCTCCTCCGTCACTTTCTTTGACCAAAAGGGTCATTTGCTCAAAGGCAGCAAGGGCTGTTGAGGCATGAACCGTTGTAATGGAACCTGGATGACCTGAATTGACATTGCGGATATAATAAAAGGCTGTACCATCTCGAAGTTCTTGCAAAAGAATACGATCAGGACGCATTCGTAAAGATGATTCAAGCAACTCTTTGGGTCCAACAGAGGCTAAGCCTTGTCCATCTTTTGAATAGAACATCGAGACATGATTAGGGTGCGGTATCACCAATTCTTGTGTATCTTCAATGGTAATAATACGCTCTTCTTGAGGAATTTTGGCGATTAATGCTTTTGATAATGTTGTTTTACCCGAACCAGTTTTTCCTGCAATTAAAATATTTTTCTGGCATTTTACAGCTTGATTTAAAAAGGAGACAAAGTCTTTATTGCAGTAGGCATGAGCTAAGTTATGCTCGATGATTTTGAGTTCGTTAAAACGAGAAAGATAATCATTTAATGGCGTGAAAGATATCTGTTCACAGAGCGAAAACAGACCTTTATTCGCGAGCTCTTCGAGAGAAAAACTTTGCGATGATGGTTTGCGAATTGTCATACTAATCGTGTTTTTTTCGACAGCCGGCGGAATAACAACTTGAATGCGCTCATTACCTGGCAGAGTAGCCGATAATATTGGATTCTTGTCTGATATGTTTTGCTTGGAATAGGACGCGACAACTTTTGCAATCCCCATAAGCTCATTAAAAGAGAGAGCCGGTGCTTCTATAGTTTTCCATCCATCAATACCTTCCGTCATTACTTGGTAGGGACGATTGATAACAATTTCAAAAAGACTTTCATCTTTCAAAAAAGCACGGATGGGTTCAAGTTTTGTGAGAACAATCGCGATGGTTTCATCGCTCATGGTATGTAAGTTTGAGTTCATTTTAAAGGTATCACAGAATTTTTGTAAAAGTTTCTTGAAACAGCTCGATTGGTAATCTGTTTTTTATTTTCGATGACTTTCAATTTATAGACGCTGGAAAAATCCAAATCGCGGGCAACAAAGATATTTACCATTTCCCCTTGGTTTTTGGATAATGTTGGAGGAATATTGGCGTAATTTTCGACGAGAATGTTTGCGATGTTTTGTCCTGAAGAGAGTGTTTCAGTTTCTTCTTTTTCTTGTTTTTTTGCTAAACGTTTATTGGCATAGTTTGTCGCATCTTTTATCAGGGAGACAAGAAGCGCAGATCCAATCCTCTCTAACCAATGGTTATCAATATCTCCATCTATACCAGAACGCCCTAAACTGTCTGTTGCAGGTGAAGCTAAGGATATAATGATACCATTAGGGGTTTTTGCTCTATTCCATAGCACAAAGAGACGTGTTTGGCCTTTTTTCAAGCCGGCGCGATATTCACCAACAATTTGGGTACCTTTATCGAGAAGGACAACACGACCATTGTCTGATAAGATATCTCTGGAGACGATACAACTGGCAAAACCTTGTTGATCACTGTTGATGGCTGTTTCTAAAATACAAGGGATAGAAGTTCCCATCGCGATGATGTAGTTTCGATTGCCAAGGGTTGAAGCTCGAATACCTTCAAGCACTGTGGGTTTGAGAAGATGATTAAAACGTTGTGTCGTTTCATCAGGTTTACTTTCAAGTTGGTGAGGCAAAATACCATTATTGGTTTGTGAATCTATTTTGCCTTGTTGTGTATTTGCATAAGCTAATACAGGGGCACGTTGTGCTGCTTCCAGAAGTGAGTCATCAGAATTTAATTGATTGATGTTTGGTGTTGGTAGCTCGACTTTTGGCAATAGAGCGTTATTTCGTTGAGGCTGTTCAAGGGGGGAAGGGGTAGGCTTTGCAGGGCGAAAAAGCTCTGTTTGTTTTATAACTTTTCCTTCTTTTGAAGATTCAATTGGTTGTTTTTTTTCTGTAACAAGTGTTGAATAGGCTAAATAAAGACAGACACTGAAAAGAATAATAAGAGCAATAGCTTTCCCTACATTGTTCTGTTGACTTTTTCCTTGAGCATTTTTTATTGTATCGCGATCATTGATGCTTTTTTCATCCACGGTGTTATTCATGGCTGCTTCCTAGGTTCACTTTACGTTGTACAGATGGTGATGTCGTACCTGTTTCAGGGTTAATTCCTTCTGGTACGAACCTTTTATTAAAGATGCACAATACTTCATTCCCACGCCGTAGCGTGAATTGTGCAGCTGTTGCATGAACAATAACCTTGTTGCCTTTAATTGATTTGGGAATAAGCGCTTCTTGCCCATCAGGCGATACAATGTAAATGGCAGGGATTTCAATGTTGCCTAAAAAGGTAAAGGTTGTTGTTTTTCCATTATCATAGACAGATGCAGGTTCAATGAGGGATGAGCCTTGGGCTTCATAAGCCCAATTGCGTGGTCCAAAATCTTCATGGATATTTAAAATATCATTGACAAAGTTTTCTTCACGTTGTTTTGTTTTTTCTGCTTCGGCTAATTTCTTACGCAAGGCTTCATCTTCTGGATAACGAAACTTTACCAAGAAATACGTCTCATTGCCGGCTGAAACATCACCTTCACGGATTTGTAGTTCGAATTGATAAGATCGTTGGATTCCATCTTGGCGGCTTGTGACAATTTGTAAATTGGTCACAGGTTGGATTTCACGCGGTTTGAGAAAAACAAAGTGACCAGCCGGTGCAACTTGCCAAGCAACGGAATTTCCAATTCCTACATAGGTTACTTCTTCATCATCGGCAAATTCCAGCTGAACTGAAGAGCGAATGGAGCCAATGATTTGTACAACATTGTAGGGGTCATAATTGACAAATCTGATGCGGTTATCTTTACGTGCACTGACAGGCGCTGTTTCTGCAAGTGAGAGGACAGTGTGAAAGTTGAGAGTGATCGTAAAAATTAAAAAGGTTGTTTGTAAAAGTCTGATCATTTTATCACCTCTGGATCAGATCTATATTCCGATACTTGAAAACCAAGAGGGTTGATGAGACGATCAGACGTTGAAATGTGTGCGTTCACGTAGGAAAAATTTAAGATTGAAATCCAATGGGAAATATTTTCTTTTTCATTAAAGTCTCTGACCGTTTTATAGTAACGAACTTGGATAAGATCTTTGCTTATAAAAGAGATTGATTTGATTGTGACGGTAGCAATCATGTTATGATAAATATTTTGCGGACTTTCTGGATTATTGCCCGCGTACCATTTTCCAAAACGGTTTTGTTCTTTTGGAGAAGATAAAAGAGAAACTAAGCGAAAATTGTTTTCTGCTTCGGATGCTTGAAAACCTTCACGGGCACGAACATATTGGCTGGCAAAATAACGCGTTATCGCTTCATCATAGTCGTTAGGGGATTCTTTGAGGGCGCTTACAGTATCAATAATGCCTGTTGAGTTATCGACGCGGATAACAAAAGGCTCTACCGTTTTTAAAGGCGTCAAAGCTGCGACAGCTAAAGCCAGCGCAATCGTCATCAATCCAAAAAGCACTGTTAAAGCCATGGAAATTTTCATTCGCACGCGCATGCTATGCATGCGATCAATGTCAAATGAGCGCGCTTCTTTTATATATTCTTCAAGGGCATCACTTTTCACGCGTAACCTCCACAGTTTTATCAGATCGTGCTTCATGAATAACCGGCTTTAATAAAGCTGAATTGGCTGTTGCTTTTTCACTTTCCAAAGTATTGAGAATGATAGGAGTGGTAACAGTCCTTACGCTCTTTTCTGGGTGGACAACGTTTTGATTGTCCCAATTCCACTTATCTTTATTTAAAGCACGTGTATGTTTGCCATTACAGCGTGGTGGTTTTTTGGGGCCACTCAAAGAGGCGCAACCAGTAAGAGCGATTGTTAGGACCATAACAAAAGTTATTTTTCGTTTCATTTTTTGAACTCACAAATATCTTGGAATACAATGCATGAGAGCCTTTATTTTGGACACTTTTACAAGTCTATGTGATGCAAGACTTTGATTGGTTTTGTTGTAAGACCCAAGGTGTTAGGTCTTATCTGGAACAGGACCATGGCGCGTACGCCAAAGGGCGCACGCAAGGCAAAAACAAAAGTGCTTATTCTTTTAAAGAGGTGCTTTATCTTAAAACCGACCACGACCACCTCCAGATCTTCCTGCTTTTGCTGCCGCGCCTGCCGCACCTTTAGAAGCGTTACCGGCAGCACCTGAGATTTGTAAAGCGGCATTTTTTACTGTATTCGCACTCGTTCTTGCACCATTGGCAAGCATTGTGAAAACCTGTCCTCCTGAAGAGACACCAGCGTTAAAGTATGGTCCGCCAGAGGCCAGCGCTGTTGCAATACCGGGAAGCGCACGGAAGATAATAACCCCTATGATCGAAATGACGAGGACAGGGGGGAAAAGAACATAGATTGATTCATATGAAACTTTGAGAACCTGTAGGATAACTTGACATATAATTGTTCCAAGCATGATCACGAGAACCTGTAAAATGGTAAAATTTATCAAAGTTGTAATCCATGCATCGGTGTATTTTCGCGTTGCATTGAACAAATACAAACTAATGAATAGAGGACCAAGACCTATAATCATTACGAGAGCAACTTGTGCAAACATTTGTACAATAAAACCACCTATACAAAAAAGAATAACGGCTAAAAGCATGATAGAACCAAGAAGTCCCACAACGATCTTTTCAAAAAACCAAGCATTGTATAAAACTTCTTGATAGCGCGCATTTGCCTTTAACAAAATATAATCAAAAACATTGGAGCTTGCAGGATTGCTGTTAAGCGCATTCCCAATAGCGTTGGATAAATCATTGAAGAAAATATCCTTGACATAAGTATTAAATGTATCCGCATTCGTTGCCATTGTTGTCACAACAACGATTTTAACAACATTATTGAGAAGACTATGCATGGAAAGCGCAACGCGACCTGTCATAACATTATAGCCATAAAGAAAGATAAAAATGATTGCGGCGAGATTTAAGGGCGCTGAAATAGCAGAAGATAACCCTCTCACCGTTGTGTCCATCACATTATCGAGAGGGGTTAAAATATACCCAGAAACGCTTTCAAATGGAGAAAAACTAAAGTCTGACATTTGTATTCGTACTTTCAAGTTTTTCTTTTAATTGTTTTTCTTTTTCTTTTAATTGTGCCTCGAGGTATTTATGCTTTTGTTGTTCCTTTTCTTCACGCATTTCGTCTTTTGTTTTCGTATCTCTTGCTTGAATCATATCAAGAGACTGAAGTTTTAAAGAAGCCACTTGAAGATCGGCTTGAAGAAGAGAAAGTTTTACTTGAAGCTCTTGTTGAAGAGCTTGAAGCTTCTGCAATTCTTCAAGGCTAGGTTTTTTTACAGCTTCTGTTGCTGTTGTATCTGTTTGTGACTTAAGTTGTTCAAGTTGATGACTTACTGCTTTAATTTTTTTTGCAGTTTCAGTTGCAGTTTTATATACGCTTTCAGCTGTTTCTGATTTTGCAGCATCTAATTTTTGTGTATTCTCGAGTGCTTGTTTATAATATTCATCCGCATCGGGTGTTGTTTGTGATATTGCATGAGAAATAAAAGAAAAAGATAACAGTGTAACTAAGCCATATTTTTTCATTGATTTTTTCTCCTTTGATAAAATATGGGCAGCCATTTGTCAGGGTCTGCTCCATATTCGTTGATAATTTCATTCATGAGTTCAATGTTTTTTGTTGTGCCGCTTAAAACGGCGATCTCATCATTCATTCCACGTAAGTTAAGTTCTGCAACGACGGAACTTTGTCCTTGTTTGACGAGAAAACGACGGGATTCTCTGCTTAATTCTGACTGTATCAGTTCAAATTCACGCTCAGTAAGTTTGAAAGCTTCGACATAATCATTGTAATTTGCTTTTTGATTTGGAAAAAATATTTGGGTGGGGCATTGCTCAATAATTGTGTGCGCGATTGTTGAGTTCAAAGCATCTTTAGGGCTTTGTGTTGCAAAGAGCATCATGCCATTTTGTTTACGGATTGTTTTTAGCCGATCTTGCGCAAAAGCTTTGAATGAATCATCTTCCAAAGCTTTCCAGAATTCATCAACGACAATAATGATGCGCCGCCCATCAATCAAATCAAGAATGCGGTGAAAGAGATACATCATTAAGGGGCGCCGAATTTCTTCATTGTCTAAGAAATCGGTCATGTCATATCCAATGAACTGCGCATTTAAATTGAGATCATCTTGATCATTATCAAAAACCCACCCTAAATCATTGCCTCTAATCCAGCGTTGTAGTCGTATGGCGATACCTTCTTTTGATGTGTTGTCAAAAAACAGTTGAAGTGCACCAAGAGAGCGTTGTGTTGGGGGTAAGTTTTCTAAAGAATCGATGGCTTTGGCGATATCTTGTCGCTCTTCTTCTGTTACGATTTGCCCTTCAGCGCTTACCAGCTTTAAGATCCAATTACGAAGAAAGATTTTATTTTTTTCAGTGTATTCCATGCCCTTTAAGGGAGAAATCCCCGTGGGTTGCCCATTTTTTAGAGGTTTATATTTCCCTCCTCCAGCTCGTACAAAAATCTCTGCTCCTTGATCTTTGTCAAAAAATACCATTGTTGGATTGTGTTTTTGTAATTGTGCAAGAAGAAAATTAACAATCACTGTTTTACCAGATCCCGATGGACCACAAACAAACGTATTTCCAAGATCGCCATAATGAAAATTAAAATAGTAAGGTGAACCTGCCTGTGTTTTTAGCAATGCGACAGCAGCTCCCCAAACATTATCGTTTAGTTTGCCAACAGGGAAAGAATGGAAGGGCGATAAAGCGGCAAAGTTTCTGCTGGTAATGGCACCTGAACGTGCACGATAGCTAAAGTTTCCAGGAAGCTGTGCCCACCATGCTGCTTCCAATCCTAAATCTTCTCTGGCAATTACGGCTCCCCCATTGGTTAAATGGGCTCGTGCTTTTGATAAGTTTTCAGTCAATATTTTGGGATGATCAGCAAAAACAGCTAAAGAAATGTGATGCTCGCCCAAAACAAAACGGTTTGATTCTAAATCATCTAGCGCTTCATCGAGTGCATCAATTTGTGAACTAGCACGGTCAGCTGCATTGATCATTTGATTTTGCTTGCGGCTCATAATCGCACCGGCGGCCGCCTTACTTTTAAAGACAAATGATTGTGTTAAAATGAATTCAAATGGTACCGTAAGCAAACCATCAGTCATACCAGGGCGTGTTTTAGAAGGGTATTCTTTCCATCCAAACATGCCAGCAAAGCGCTCATTGCTTTCATGGCGAATTTCGATAATTTCTTTCCCAAAAATAACACGATCCGAGTAAATCGTTGAAGCAATAGTTCCAAATGTGAGAGGAATACGCTCACGTCTTCCCCCCACCAGCTGGTGGAGAAATTCACTTTGTTCAGAAAATAAAATACCTTCATGTTCATAGATTGATAGCAGACGGACTTCATACTCTTCTAAGCCTTGCATAAGGTCTTGACTTAACTCTTCGAGTTTACGAATAGCTTCCTCATCGGGTTCAGATTGTGTTTTCCTCGCTTTACTCAAGCGCTGAAAAAATGAAACCAGTTGTTCTATTTTATCTACTGCGGGATTCCAAAGCAGTGAAATAAACAGATCATTTCTATACAGTTCTTGCGAAACCATTTTCTTTTTATATTTCTCATCTAATGTTGTTGCAAAAGATGAAAGAAAATGACCTTCTGGGTAGATCGTTTCACGACGGCGGATGATGTGAGAATATAAAGCAACCCGTTCATCTGCAATATTTTTTAAAAGGGTGTTTAATTGGTTGTGTAAAGAATTTAATTGATCAATATCCGCAGTGTCAAAATTTACGCCCTCAACAGCCATCACAACCATTAAACAGCGTGAATTTAAAGCAACGACATGTTGGTTGATATAGCGTATATAGGGAATATATTCTTCAGGCAAAGTTTCCCGTTTCATTATTGACATCTGTTTCACCGGTTTGGCTCCTTCAGCTTAGTTCCTTATAAGTGCGGATAAGGCGCAAGGGGGAGGTAGAACCTCCTCCCCATCGGTTGAGGTTTTTTTGTTTTCCTCGGGTATTGAGCCAAGCAAATAATACGCGAAATTGGTTGTGATCATGCTTTGTCACTTCACGCAAAATAAAGTGCATCCCAATACCAAAACCAATCATGGTAAAATCACTCGTCAAAATAAAAAGAACGGACGTCGCCATGACATTGAGCGCCATCGCTTCCATTGTGACACCGGCAAACATGGACGGTCGTGTACAGGCAAGGAAAAGAGTATCTTCGTTCATTTATGCTGTGCTCGCTAATTTACCGACAAGAGTAGGGGCACCAAAAACAATAGCAATACCAAGAACACAGTAAGCTGCTTTGCGTAAATCAATAAAGCCGTACATCCAGCCAATACCCACAGCAGCAACACATATAATTGCAATAAGCTTTGCCGTTGGACCCGTCATCATTGTGACAATGTTGCCTAAAACACCTTCAAGTTTTGCGAAACCACTCCCATCAGCAACAGGGGCAGCATAAGAAGGATCTGATACAAGCAATGCTGTAAAAAGCAGCATGGTCATGATAACGATAAAAATGATGTTCTGGGATCTATTATCTGTCATTTTACCTCTCTTTAACAAATAATATTTGTTCATATGTCGACATTCCATTGCCTCTAAAAACTGAAAAATGCTGTCATTTGATGACATAAATTCTTCTCGTTTGTTTGTTTTAAAAGCCTTGATAGTGGATCTGTTCACTCTCAAACTCTTTTTCTTAAAGAGACAGAAGTCTTTTCAAACTGAGATTGTGTTACATGAAAATGGCAATTTTAAGTTGTATGTATTGGTAAAGACAATAATATTAAAATAATGCAAGAAGGAATATTGTTCTTTACAAAATGTAGTTAATATGCAACACAAATATTTGGATTTTTTTCTTTAAAAACAAGGGGATTAGTGGTAAGTAATGTGAAAGGATAGAAAAACAATGAATTTTTTGAGCGAGCGTGTTAAGAAATGCTATTTAAATTGATTGTTATTATTTACATTATGGGTTCCATAGTGTGGGGATTAAGCCAGTATAAAGATAAAATAGATTTCAGCATTCTTAAAACATTTGAGATGCAAGATATACAAGATATTCTCAATTTTTATCGAAAAGAAGAAAATCGAGAAGAAGAAAAGTTGGTTAAATCTATCACCAAACAGCAATTAGAAAAAAATGAACCAGCTCTCGATTTGCAGAAGAGTGTTTCATCAAACGATGTTGCAAATAATGCTGTTGTTTTTCATGGTAAGGCCTCTGTTACAAGTGGGGTTACATTTAAATTACTGACGCCTGCTGCACAATCTTGGCGCTCATATATCACCCGTGATATTCATCTTTATGGTGTAGACACGTGCGCGCCACGCCAAAAAGCACGATTAAATGATCAAGAATGGCCCTGTGGTGCGGTTACAACGGCTTGGCTTGTCACCAAAACACTTGGGCAGGATTTATCCTGTAAACAGGCTGTGATGCACAATGGTGTTTATTATGCGCAATGTTTTGTTCAAGGGGGTGATTTAGCTGAGGCAGGTCTTGCAGAAGGTATGTTGGTACTCTCAAAAGAGGGAAAAGATCCTATTCCAACTCAGTACCATCATGCGGAAGAAAAAGCACGCAACAACAAGATTGGTCTTTGGTCAAGTGATTTCACTGAACCTTTAAAATGGCGACGAGATAATGGATCTTACAACCCCTTTGAAAATCCGTGATTGGCTTTAACGAACATATTTACTTAAATTTTTATAGAGAAAACTTTATCAATAAAATTGCACCAGAGCATAGGGCAAAAGACCATAGGGAAAATTTGAATAAACCGTGAGATTATTTCCGTTTGTGAAGTAAATGGATAATACTTCCCTTTTCAAGGGGGGGCTCTCAAAATCGCTCTTCTATTTTTACTTATGTGTTTTATAAAAGCAGGAAAATTTCATTGTTGGTGGCAAGACGTTTTTGAGTATTTGTGTTTGAAGGAGAAAATGAGACGATAAAAAACGCTCAAGAAATGGATTTCTAGAGCAGAGTTGATAAAAGTGAAAAATGCATAGACCCCAAAATGGCGTAACATTTGATATAATGGATAGAATATTTTATTATGCATAGCTCTATTATTCGTCGTGGGGTGTGAAAAAACTATAGCGTAGAAGATTTTAAGAAAGATGCAAAATTAAGGGAAGAATGGGGAAAGAAGAGTTTTCTTTCAGGATAAGCCGTTAAGGAATCTAAAAATTGTCAAAATGTTTTACAAGCAGATACTGAAATGTTTTTCTCGCCAAAGCTTAATTCTACAGATCGTGGTCATGCGTTTTAACGGTTATGCATCTCAACAGTAAAGTGTTATATAAAAATTCTAAAATAAAGAAGTTACGTTTCAACGAATAGTTTCTTCTTTAATTTTTATAGTGGAGATTTTTATCATTTTTCATCTTTCAGATGAGCTCCCCAAATCATATTTGCAATCCTATTGTTTGTTTCATCTTTGTTAGATTGAGGATTATGATCATGAGAAAACTGGATAGCATTGTCTTATAGAAACATCTCTTAAGGCAGCCAATCCCATTTCACGGTGGTGTCCGTGAATGGTATAATGGTAGATCCATTGAGCACCACGATTTTTACGCTTCATAAAGGAGTAAGTTGGCGCATATTTGCTAGCTCGTGGGTGTTGCTACAGCTCTTGGCACTTGAGACGGTTCATTATGGGCATTTTTAATCCTTTCTTAATAGTTTTTTATCCACAAGGGCTCTTCCCGCTTGTAACTTGCAAGAGATATGGTTTTGGTTGCTTCAACATGGAACGGGTCTGAAATGAAAGAATCTTACGATATTCTGGGCTCTCATTTATATGCAAAACAATGAACACTCTTTATAAGTCAATGTGTTGCCTTATGGTGGAGTTGGTGTGGCATTGAGATTTTAGAGGAAAAATATGCCTTTAAGAATTTATAACAGATAGCAAGTTTTTATAGCAGGTATATTAAATGCAGATCATCTAAAATAAATAGAACGTCCACAGCGAAGAAGAGGCTAATTTTTTAAAATCCGCATGAATGCTTATTCTGTTGTGCTGTGAAAACATCATCGCTTGAGGTCTGGTGATATAAGACATAAAACTTTATGCATGGGCTGTTTTGATAAGAGAGTGTGGTGAATATTCAAGAGAGGGCTTTCTTGTATAATTTTGTGAAAGGAACCATATGAAATGTGAAGCCGAGAAGGAGCTGTTTTTGAGAAGTTGGATTGTGTATCAACCAGTTTGAGGAGGGATTTGCATCCTTTGATGTGTGGGAAGGAAGCTAAGAACAGAGCGTGTAGCACCCTATACTTATGTTTTTAAAGGTTTTAATTTTGATCAGAAATTAATTTTAAAATTGCTTTTTGTTTGACAGATGTAAGAATTCTAAAACTTTTTAAAAGCAAATATTCCTCTTTGCTCGAGGCGATTTCATCATGATGATACGGGGTGTGTTTTTTTGTGATGATATCAGCGTAAAAAAAGGCAATAGGGACATCCAATATATCGGAAATTTCCTTTAAACGTCCTGCGCTCACACGGTTTAAGCCTTTTTCATACTTTTGGATTTGTTGGAAAGTGACACCTAAATGATGCCCTAATGTTTTTTGAGACATTTTGAGCATTTTTCGCCTAAAGCGAATTTTTTTGCCTACAAAAAGATCAATATTAAGATTTGGAGTTTGCATTTTTCCCCTCCGGTTGCGAGCGCCCTCGCATTGGTATTCCGGGAGCTTGAAAACACTGAACCCTAGTCAGCATTTTGCTTTTAGTGCTGAGAGCACCTGGACATAGCAAAATCTCCCGGAATTCCGAGATACCCACATAGTGGGTTTATTTTTACGCTAGGGTTTCGGGTTTTCAAGGCCCTATTGGTCGTTGCGTATACGACCAAAACATTTTCTAATTAGTAAAGTAATTTTAGAAGATTGGCAATAAAAAGAGTTTTTCTTAAGACGGATAGATTTTTTTAATAGGAGGTTGTTTGCCTTTCAAATTTTTAAGGTTTGCTTACTAAACTCACGTTTTCAGATTCGCTTTTTTCAAAGGTAAACCTTGGTTTTAAGCTTAAGGCACCGTCTATGGTGCTGTTCTTAACCAATAACCAAAATGGCTTGTTTTGATGCGTCTGAGATATCATGATGATAGGGGAAACCTTTTATGAGTAAAGAGCCCTTATGCAAAATAAAATCAAAACAGAATAGATTTGGTCGTTGTATATTCACATGTTTGTTTTGAAAAGATATTTCTCAATGTTAGCGCCCATTTCACAAATGGCGTTTCGTAAAGTGTATAACGTAAAAGCCTCCACGAATGGGATAAAAGCTATATTTCTATCTTTACTGAAAAAAGATACTTGGACGGCACATACTCTTTGTCAGTTCAAAATATTACGACAGTTTTTACCTTTGAAAGGGAGCATAAGAGCTATTTTTCTCTCTTCACGTGTTTTTATTTATACGCTCATCCTGCTTATAATGTGCAAGCGAATAGTTTTGATTGATTCAATATCAACAGATTTGAAATGAGAAAAGATATTTTGGTTTCTCATTATGTATGAATAATAAATTATTATTATAAATCAATAATTCTATACTTAGGGAAGCGTTTTTTTAAGGAGTTTTTTTGTTCGTTTTTAAGAATGTGCGTGTTTTAGATAAAAAACTGTATCAACGCAGTTATTGTTATAATTAAAGTTTTTATGAGAAAAATGAGCATTGTGGAATGATAAGCTTTTGATATAAAGCGTTTTAGAATTTTGCACAACTTAACGATAACTTATTTATTTTGTCATTTCTTATGATTGCTATAAGCGATGCAAAGTTGGAATATGGTTTGAGAAAGCAGATGACACAAGTATTATCTTTCGGTAAGTAGTTTTGAAATAAAAGACAGCTTTAAATGATAAATAAAGATAGGTGCACCATGAATGAACTTACCCATATTGAGACTATTATAACGCATTATGATGCTGTTTTTTGTGATGTGTGGGGTGTTGTGCATAACGGTGTACATGCATTTGAACCAGCGTTGAAAGCATTGTATAAAATTCGACAAATGGGAAAAAGTGTTATTTTATTAACCAATTCTCCTCGGCTACGGGAAGATGTTGCTGCTCAATTACAAAGCATGAATGTTCATCGTGACTATTATGATGCCATTATCACTTCAGGGGATGTAACGCGCGATCTCATTCGGACTGCTCCGCGTAAAGTTTTTTTTATTGGTTCACAACGTGATTTGGTGCTGTTTGAAGGGTTAGAATGTGAATTTGTTGAAGAATGGGAGGCTTCTGTTGTCGTCTGTAGCGGTTTTCTTGAAGATTTTGACGAAGAACCCTCTGCTTATGAGGAGATGTTTCTTCGCATGCGGGCACGGAATTTACCTTTTATTTGTGCTAATCCTGATGTGATTGTCCATTATGGAAATAAAGAATTTTGGTGCGCTGGTGCATTGGCGCGTCTTTATCAACAATTAGGGGGGGAGGTGCGCATTGCTGGAAAACCTCACGCGCCTATTTATGAGTGTGCCTTTGAAAAACTTCAAAACATTCGTGGAATTGTGGAAAAAAGTCAAGTTTTAGCTATTGGTGATGGTCTTTTGACGGATATTAAGGGGGCGGCTCATTTTGGTCTTGATGCCCTTTATATTATGGGGGGGATTCATCATTATGATTATATGCAAAATGGTGTGGTGGATAAGCAAGCTTTGCATTCTTTTCTTGAACATCATGGTTATAAACCACAAGCAATCATGTGGGCACTTCAGTAATGACTAATTTTTTGCGTCTTCAGGGGACTCACATGTTTCCCTCGGCTTGGCGGGGAGCCGTGTTGGCACTTGGAAATTTTGATGGTGTTCATTGCGGACATCAGGTGGTGTTGCAAAAAGCGCTTGATTTCGCGCGGATAAAAAAGAAACCAGTCGTTGTTTTAACCTTTGAACCACATCCAAGAAGTTTTTTTCAACGTTCAGCTCCTGTCTATCGTTTGACAGAGGCAGCTGAAAAAGCTGAAATTTTTAAAGTCCTTGGCTTTAATGGCGTGATTGAACAGCCCTTTGATGCACAGTTTGCCACGCTTTCAGCGGATGAATTTATCAAATCGATTTTAAAGGAAGTTTTTGATGTGTCAGTTGTGGTGACAGGGGAAAATTTTCAATTTGGTCATCAGAAAAGTGGAAATGTGCAGCTTCTTTGCCAAAGGGGAGAGAAATATGGATTTGAGGTTGTGCAAGTTCCTTGCGTTTCGCGTCTTCAAGATTCACAACAGTTGATTATTTCCTCTAGTTTTATTCGGCAGCTTCTCTCACAAGGGAACGTAGAAAAAGCGGCTCATTTGTTAGGGTATCACTATCGGGTATGCTCCAATATTATTCAAGGCGATAAACTTGGACGTCTTTTGGGATTTCCTACAGCTAATCAAATGTTGCCTTCCCAAGTTCGCTTGGCTCATGGTGTTTATGCGGTGCGTTTACGTCGTGCGAACGGTGTTTTGTATGATGGTGTTGCAAGCTTTGGTTGTCGTCCAACGGTTGTTAAAGATGGTGCGCCACTTTTGGAAACCTATTTGTTTGACTTTAACGACGATCTTTATGGGGAAAGCTGTACCGTTTCTTTTTTCCAATTTTTGCGAGGACAAGAAAAATTTGATGGGCTTGAACCTTTGATTGCGCAAATGCGCCGTGATGAAAAAAAAGCAAAAGAAATTTTAAAGATAGCACAACCATTATCAAAGTTGGATAGGCTGCTTACTTTTAAAAATATGCCCTAAACTTATCTGAAAAGGAGAGAAGAGCCGTAAAAATAGCACTGAAAGTGATTATAATCACAAAGATATATTCCAAAACATCGTGGAATATATGTTGTTTCCTTTGTTGAGAGGGAGAATCGAATATCTGAATATCTGATTTTGGCATTATCTTTTTCAAAGTTCGTTTTATGGCTTTTATTGTCATTCAAAAGTTTACTGCTTGTTTCTTTCTGATCCGTTAAAACCCATCATAAAAGATGCAGTAAAGAATAAGCCCCAGCCTATTTGGCAATAATAGACGTGAAGAGGGAGAAAGGCTGTTTTTAAAATTTCTTGCGATTTTAAGCTTATATTTTGATAAAATTTAATCGATAACTTTTTATTTCAAAAATTTATGGTCTCTTTTTTCTAATTTGTTTTATTATGACATATCGTCTTTTATGATGGGATTGGGTTTATGTAAAATCTTACGCATGTGATATTTGGTATCATATGATGAATATTTTAAAAAAAGGTTCGTTTGTTGAGCCTCGTGAAGTAGAGCGGTGGTCAGCAGCGGCTTTGTGCTAACCAATCACGTAAACGAGAATGAAGCTGATGGAAAATGCTTTAAGTCTCGTTTCTCTCGTATATTGTGATAGGAAATCTACATTAAGGAGACTATGATCGATTGCAGATAAAAAGAAATCATTGCGAGAAAGCAGGTGTACTTGTTTCAGAATTTCTCATGCTTTTGATTGATAAAGGCACAATTTGGTTGTCGTAATACGTAAATCTTTCAGATTCTCAAGCAAAGAACTGTCCATATATCCCCTTTGTCCTTCACAAATATAACGCCTATAATGTAACGGGAAGGCTGTCTTGTAAGGATATGAAAATGCAAAGCCAATTATGTCTTGTTGTTTTTTGATAGAAGTGTTGGATAAAAGTTGGGACATCTTTCCAATCTATGTTCGCTCTATTCATGACTTTATGGTGTTGTTTTTCTCATAAAACTTTTGCTTTAGCGATCCTCAACGTGAGCAGTATGTTTGAGATAAAGATTAAAGCGCTTTAGTGCTCTCTCTGCTGTTACAGCTTTTGTATACCAGAGGGGGGGAGTCTATTGCCATATTCATTTAGATAATCTCTGAAATCAACCTACAGCCTTATTGGGGGAAAATATGAAGTTATAAAGGGGTAAATCAGTCCAGATGACTGTCTTTTTTAAATTCGGCTTTGCCACTTTCAAAAGTGTCCAGAGCAATATCTCTTAAATCATGAAAATAACAGTTTCAGGCTTTTCTTGTTCTTTGAATAGGTTATCACGCCCTACAGGTAAAATAAAATGCTGGAATATACTTGTGTTGCTAATTTACGCGCCTGTTTTAAAGAAATATCTCTCAACGCTTCCTATATCCATTTTTATGATGGCACTCATGAATGGTATCTTGTAAGCTCCGTTGAGCGCTATCATCTTTGTGCCTAATAAAAGAGCAATCCGGTATCATCCGTTATATTGACAAGCCTTCAGTGTTGTACAACCTTGGCTATTTGAGAGCGTTTATGAGAGGGATTTTTTCTTAACTCGTTTTACTTCATACGAACTCTTCCTGCTTGTGACATACAAGAAACACGCTTTTGATTGATTCACTATAAATAGACTTAAAATGAGATAATCTTACGGTATTAGGGTTTCTCACTCAACGTGTAAAATAACTAATTATTATAAATCAATATCTTATAATTAATCATAGATTATGGCTTACAGCTTTTTTATAAAATATTCTGCATGCCTTTTATACGGAATATGGGGTTTTCTTAGTGGTTTTACTGTCGTTTTAGGTGTCTGTGGCGTACGAATGAGCTCGTACTGGTAAAGGGAGAGACAAAGAAGGTGAAGCAGTGATAAAAGGTGAGGTGAAAATAAACTTCCTTGATCATCATATGAATTTTCATGCATTTTTACGGCTTCAGGTGTGCATGTTTGTTGTATATTTAACAGCAAAGTTTTCTTGTAGAGTTTTATAAAGTGGGAAGCCTGAGTGGAAAGCGCAAGACAAAGATTATTGACAGATTATTTTTTACAGATCGATGTGTATTTAAGATTCTTCATCTTTTGAGGCGATGAGGAAGTGTATGAAATCTCTGTTTAAAGACGTGCCAAACGATAAAGATGCAGCGAGCGTGCTCCGTGATGGCAATAGGCAAGAAGAGGGAGAGGGGCTGTTTTTAAAATTGTTTGCATGGCTTCAACAGCTGACTTTTCTATAGTTGGAGGAGAAATGGGAATGTGATAGGCTTTTATGCCATATTCATTTGCGACCGTTTTAATGCTAGAAAAGTCAGGCTGATGAAGCTCTTCGTGATCGGGGCGGTTGCAGATAATTGTTTTAAAACCAGCTTGTGCCAATGTTTTGATATTTTCTATGCTAATTTGGGCACTGATAAAAATATCAGGTTCAATTTGTTGTAAATTCATTTTTATTTATTCTCAATTGCATAATCTTCACGATACCCCCTAGTCTGGTATATAAAAGAACATAGTGAAGGTAAGTTTTTCAATGGCATCTTAACAAAAATATTCTTTTTGTCGAGAAGATCTATTTGGGGAAAATGAGCTGTAAGATGCAAAATATCTCACTCCGCAATATGTTCGTTATTCGACCTTATGCAAGACGGCTGTTTGGTCTTTATGGATAATCTATTGTGTTTACCAAGCATAGACATTCCATTGTGTTGCTTGTTCACATGCTTGCTAGAGGTATTCTTATTTCTCTTAAGCCTATTTTACCCTGTCGAGCGTATAAGAGTATAAAATTCATTGATCACTACCCTCTTTACGCTTATGAAGAAGGAAGTCGGCACCATTGTTATATTTGCCAGTCCCCAATGTTACTACAGTTTTTGGTTCTTGAGACGGTTCATAAGAAGCATTTAAAATCTTTTCTTGTACAGTTTTTACCCACACGCTAGCCCTGCTTGTAACGTACAAGAGACATGATTTTGATTGATTTAATATCAGAGGGCATGAAATGAGAGAATCTTCCTGATTTCAGCTCTCTCATTCAACGTGCAAAACAATGAATGCTTCTTATAGTTTGTTGTATATTCAGAGTGGAGCTTATTTGTAGAGTTGCATTAAGTGGATTGCATGAAGGGAGAAGCCCAAATGGTAGGCACGAGATAAGAAACTGGATCATTTACAGAGCATTGTTCACAGATCGACATGGATTTAAGAATCTTCGTTTTAGGGCGGGGGAAGAAGAGCGGGTCTTTTGTTTAGATTTATTTTTGTTATTCTCAAGAACATCATCTTCATAATGTTTTTTCTTATGCTAAAAGAATATTATAAAGACAAAATTGCGGGCTGTCGTTTTATCCTAAAAATAGGAGAAATGGTTATTTTGCACGTATTGGATGCTTGCTTCTTTTATTACTTTCTGTATAATCGTAAAAACGATAATGCTGAAAGGCGTAATAAATGATCATTGGACTTTTGAATCAAAAGGGAGGCGTAGGAAAAACTACGTTGAGTGTTAATCTTGCGGCCAGTTTTGCGCGTACCGGTGCACGGGTATTGCTTATTGATGTTGATCCACAGGGGAGCGCATTGGATTGGGCTGCTGCGCGTGAAGATGCACCTTTGTTTTCGGTTATTGGTTTACCACGTGCAACGGTTCACAAAGAGATTACACAGATTGGTCATGGTTATGATCATATTATTATCGATGGTCCTCCGCGTGTGACTGATCTTGCTCGTAGTGCTCTTATGGCTTCTGATTTGGTGCTTATACCTGTTTTGCCTAGTCCTTATGATATTTGGGCAGCCGATGGAATTGTAAAGCTGATTGACGAAGCGCGTGTTTATAAAGAAAATCTTAAATCTGCTTTTGTTATTAATCGTAAAATAGTCAATACAGCGATAGGGCGTGATGTGAACGAAGCTCTTGGCATATACCCCGTGCATGTTCTTTCTTCTAGCGTTGCGCAGCGCGTGATTTTTGCAGAAGCAGCAGCACAGGGGAAGGCGGTTTATGAAGTTGATAAGCAAGGACCAGCAACAGCGGAGATTGAAGCTGTTGCAGCGGAAATCAAGGAGTTAGCGCGATGAATAAAAAAATTAAAATCGGCACGAAACCAACGAATAAATCAATTCCTTTAACAGCAGATGCATGGGTAGGAAGCCCCAAAGGGAGCATGAGTGGAGGTATGAAGCGCCTCACGATTGATATACCAGAAAGTTTGCATCGATTGATTAAGGTAAGTTGTGCAAGTCGTGGAACTAAAATAGCCGATGAGGTGCGCGAATTGCTTTCACAAAAATACGGAAAAGTGTAAAAAGTGATATATGATAATAAGTTTTCGTTGGTTTGAATGCTTTTTCTAGAGATGATATCGGTTGTTTTTATACGAAGTTAATAATGATAAAAGCACACTTCCTTTTTCACGAGGGCTGCTTCATTTAAGTTGTTTTTCATAAGGTTCTATATCATTTCATGAAAGAGCTATGAGTTTGCGAAAAATTCTTCGTTTCAAACGTTTCCCTATAAATGTGATAATCATCATACTTCTTGTGATCCTATATCGCTAGATGAATAGATATGTTTATTCTTCTATAAAAATTTTCTTGATAATGATTTTAAACGTCAGGTTATTTTTTTGTTTATTTTACTTAATACATGCGTAAATAATGTAATTAAGAGTAGCGTTGATTATTTTTTTTGTTATGCAGCGATTCATTTTATTAAATTATATTCATGTTTATAAAGGGGGGATAAAAAAATACATAAAATTTACTGATATTGGCGCGCTATAATTTATTCCTAATAAACAAAAGAAGTCATTGAGCATATTATAGACAGTATTTCTTACATTTATATGATTTTATAGTCTTAAATAGTTAATGCCAGTCGTAATGGTACGCAAGGAAATAGGCTTTTTTGCTTCAATTGATAATGTATAAGATCGCTTTTTTAGCATTTCTATTGGCATTTAAAAAGTGCAGGGGGACTTAAAGTTTTCTTTCTTTTCCGGTGGTTTAAGAAATGATAAGAGCGCAATCAGTTGGTTAAAAGGTGTATTCTTTCGTTTGCAGGGAATTTGCAATGGATATAGGCATTACGAATTTTTGATAAGATTTTGTGCGACTTCTCATGATGAAGTGGTTTTTGAAAAATGCCAAGATATCAAAATTACTGCTGAAGTTTAAATACTTCAAATACAAAGAGCAGCCGTGCAGATAATGCTACAAATGCAAGTCTGATAAATAAAAGCAGTTTTCATGATTTAACATGTTTGCGTTGCAAGTGTGCGTATTTGCAAAGGAAAGTTAGACGCAAGGTCACAATATAGGAGGGGATGTGAATCCAAAGATATTGTTAATAAAATATAAAACAAAGAGAGGGGTTAAATCATGAACAAGATCATTATAACAGCGCTGTTGCTTTGCACGGGGCTTGTTACTGTTGGTTCACGAAAAAAACTACAGTGTTGAGGAATTTAAGAAAGATAAAAAATTGATGCAAGAATGGGGAAAGAAATGCGATAAAATGGGAGCATCTGCTTTTGCAACCAAGAATTGTCAAAATGTCATGCAAGCCGATATGGAACTTTTTCAAGAGCATTATAGAAATCTTGCAAAGCAACTTCGTGAAAGTGGCAAAAAGGGGAATGAAACTGAAAAAAAGCAGGACAACAATTAAATCATAAAAATATATTGATAGCGGTGTTTTTCTTTGTACGCGATTTATCATCATAGGTTGGAAAAAATTGCGTACAGAAGTTGATTTTAAAATTTTTGAAAATGCACAATGAACCGCATGTACAAATTTAATGGGGCCCTAAATTGTGTCCTAAACTTTGTAAATTTGAAAAAAGGGGAATTTATTGATGAATAAAGCCATTATTACAACAGTGCTGCTTTGTACTGGACTTGCTGTTACTGGTTGTGAAAAAACTTATAGCGTAAAAGAATTTAAAACAAATGAAAAATTATACGAGGAATGGGCAAAGAAATGCGAGAAGGACGATTCACCGCTCAAAACCTCTCAAAATTGTAAAAACCTTCGACAAGCATATATAGAACTTTTTTTGAGACCCTAATTTGTGTCCAAATTTTATCAATCTAAAAGAAGGGGAATTTATTGATGAATAAAGCGATTATTGTAGCATTGCTGGTTTGGATTGGATTTGTCGTTGCTGGTTGTGAAAAAACTTATAGCGTAGCAGAGTTTAAGAAAGATCCTAAATTACTCGAGCAATGGGCAATGAAATGTATGATATCAGGGAGTTTAGATTCTCAAAATTGTAAAAATGCAGATAAAGCGTATCGTGAAGTTCATGCCCGAGATTGGCCTGGTGCGAGCTTTGTACATGATGACGAGAAAAAAACTGAAGATAAAAAGGAGGAGAATTAAATTATGAATAAAATTATTATCACAGCATTGTTGGTTTGTACTGGACTTGTCCTTGCTGCTTGCGAAAAAAATCACAGCGTAGCGGAATTCAAGAAAGATAAAACATTACTCGAAGAGTGGGTAAAAAAATGTGAAAAGATGGATCCATCGTCTATAAAGAAATCTAAAAATTGTCAACATGCCAGACAAGCGTATATGGAACTTATGTTTGGCATTAATTAAAAACATAAAATTCAATAAATTATTCTATCAATAAGGAATTGGTTAATTGTTGATTCTATTACGTTTTTTAGGCTCTCTCTAACGTTAGAGAGCCTTTTTATGGCTTCAAGAATTAGTCTTTTACGATCTGTATTCTTTGTGTAAACGGATTTTATACTGTCATTTGTCCAGCCAAAAAGTGCTTTCAATTGTGATAGTATTGCATCCGAATGAGTTGCTACGTGTTATTGTTAATTTTTCAAACTATGCGCTGATTGTTTAATGTTTTGGTTTCATGTATTTACAACATGAGATTAAATCTACCTTTGGGGTGTTTTTCTGCCTTTATCACAAATAAATGTTTCATCACACTAAGACCGGCTTTAAGCGTTGCGGCTAATTTCGGAAAAATTGGGAGGAAACATTTGTTTGGAGTTTACTGTTCTCTGTCTTAATAAAGGGAAAAATATTCTGAATGGAATTATTATCGTTTTATACTTAAATGTTTTTCTCAAACTGTTTTTAAAAAATTGCTTTTGATTTGAGAATATTATAACATTAGTTAAGATGTGAGGCAGTTTTGCTAGGACGGTTTTGCTGGATGTGTGAGGAAGTGAGCGCTCTCCACACCTTTTCATTTTTCCCCTCTCTTTTTTAAGTTTGCAAGGTTTTTCCTTGTTATTTTTTATTTTAATTGTGTTGTAATATTATCATGTTGAGCGGTGGAGCTCATGTAAAACTTTATGTATGAGGTGTTTTTTGTTCTCGAGTGTGTAGTGAATGTTATTTTGAATAATACTTTGATTTATAAAAATAATTTAATTATTATTATGTTGAATAAGGATCTCGTCAAAATCTGTTCTAGGTTGAATCAATTAAAACCATCTACTTGCACGTTACAAGCATGGAGAGCTGTGTGGATAAAAACTGTTGAAGAAAGAAGTAAAAATGTCTTTTATGAACTATCTCAAGGATTAAAGGTTGTTGCAACATTTGGTGCTGGAAAAGTATGTGATGGTGCTGGTTTATTCCCTCGCAAGTGTATGATGATGGTGTTCAATGGATTTATCATAAGCTTCTTGAAATATTCCTTTAGAATTGTGATATGCCCTGAAGGGGAGAAGCAAGAGGAACTTACTCAATAAGGAGACAAATTATTTACAGATCGGATCTGGTAGAAAATTTAGTTCTTTATGGCGGGAATGAAGTTGAGATTCAAGTAGCGTGAAAAGATGGAAACTGATGGTTGAAAATGCATACAAAAAGCAGAGTTAACACTTAAATAGTTGCAAGCGATGTTTGAAATTAGGTGTGTAATTTATCTGTAGAGTTAAAATTTCGCTTTGATCTTATGTAAAATTAAAATGATCGTTTGCGCAAATTACAAAAAGCCAAGAGAGTATGTTTAGTATATTTCTATTACGAGAACTAAAATAACAACAAAAGCATTCATGGTGATAATCAAGGTTGGATAAAGCACAGCGGCTTTTACGAGGTCAGCCATAAAAACCTCTTTCTGTTCTTTTTGAGGTGATTTTATGAATAACAATATGTTACAAACCGTAGTATATGTTGATACAATATATTAGGCAAGCTTAAAATCGTTCCTTTTTTGTAAAGGCTTGAGGAATTAGAGCACTGTAAATCTTAAAAAAGAAAGTTTTAAAGAGAATATTAATTGATTTTGTAGGTTTTGTGTTGCAGAAAACTTTTTTATCCTGTTATGCTATGAAACACTATCATTTATAGCGGTAATATAAGGCATATAAGTTTTCTTGTAACGTTTAAGTATTTTTTAGTGTGCGATGAATATTCGTAGGTTGATTTATTGAGCCTTTCGTTTAAGTGACTCACATGAGTGTAAAGTCACGAGAAGATCGCTGGATAAAAATTCGGACTACGTACAGAGCAGATTGAGTTAAGATCTTTGTCCTTTAAGGTGCACAGAAGAAGACAAAAATGTTTTCTGATCGTTTATCTCATAGTAAGATCGTTTATCTCATAGTAAGATTGGTTAATGCTGCTCTAATGGGCATGTTTTGCACAAAAGAAAAGAACGTTCCAAACGAAATATACTTATGTTGTATATTAATATATTTGTATTGCATATTTATGTACTTGTAAAAAAAAACATCTCTCAACGCACACGACAAACATTTTACGATGACACTTGTAAATGGTATAACGGTAAATGTGAATGGTATAACAGTAAAGCTCTCGTGAAATAATATAAAAATCTATAGAATGCTACCATCTTTACACTTATGAAAGAGTAAGTCACGATCATCGTACACTTGCTTCCAATGTTTACTATAGCCCTTGGCATTTGAGAAGGTTCATAAGAGGCATTTTTCTTTCAGTGTATTTTATCAACACATCAGGGCGTTGTTTGTGATGTGCAAACAAGTAAATTTAATTTATTCAACATGGGATAGATTTGAAATGTGATGAGTATGAAAGAGAAGAACTGCATTTAGAAGGTTGAAAATGAGAGAAAGTTCGTAACAAAAATTGTACCTTTATTATAAAATGATTGTTTTATGTTTTTATACCAGCAGCACATGTAAAGCCGCGATATTAAGAGCAAACAGTGTTATGGAGTGAAATAATCTATAGGAAGATGCTGTGGAAATTCTGAAAATATCAATGTGGGGAGCGTTAAGCATTATGCATTGGATAATATTTTGATTTATAATGATAATCTATCGTTATTCAACTTGAATTAGAGTCCTGAATACCGTAAAATTTTTTCATTCTAAATCTGTTCTAGGTTTAATCAACCAAAACCATGCCTTTTGCAGTTACAAGTGGGGAGGGTCCATGCGGAGCGAAACTGTACAAGAAAGGCATGCTTTTTGAACCGCACTTAAATGTCAAGGATATCGCAACATGGGGGGCTAGCAAAATATCTGATGGTGCTGGCTTGCTTCTTTTATTAAGCGTAAAGATGGACAGTGCTCAATGGATTTTATACATGTCATGGGGGATTTATCATTATATTATTCATGGGTTATGGCGCGAAATAGGCTTGGGTACACTTAAGAGATGTTTCTTTAAAACAAGCGCGTGAATATGCAATTGAAGACGTATCGAATTGATTGGCTAAGAAACTCTTGAAAAGGTTCAAAAAATCTTATATAGTCGTTCATTGCAAAGAAAAGCGAATGATAATTAAAAAAAGGGAGATTGATGGCTGTTTAGCTGTTTTAAGATGTCTTTTTTAATATTGCTGTATGGCTGATCTGTTCAAAAGAGCATTCTTTTTGTTTTTTATGCGAAGTACTGCATATGTGCAGAAGGAGCATGGGGGGAGGGTGTGTCTTTTTGAATGGGTGCAACTAATTTTGTAGGGTGCCATCTTATGGGGTGCCGGAAGGTGTGCAAGTTTAGGTGCAGAGAGAGCCATAAGCTTATGGAGGGTAAGATGCTGCTATCGATAAAATGCTGAATTTTTAATGAGCTTAAGTCTTTGATATGCTGCGGTTTTTTGTCGGCAGGTGGTCTTTTTATGGACAAAGTTCTCGTGAGAGCGTTGTTGTTTTCTGTTGAAGGCATGCTGGTGACGAAATAGGCAAAGATAAAATCGGCAAGGCGAAATAGACCAAAATAGACAGAGCAAATGTAGAACTTTCGATATTGCTGCGTAAGGCTTAAGTTTATAGCGTTTTGGTGAATTAGTATAGCCGCAATGATGGTTTTGGAGCAAAGCAAGAAAAATATTTGAGAGAATGTGTTGAAAGTTGAAGTGGTATACGCTTTGAAGGAGTGTCGTGCTGTTGTTTGAGCGATGTTCGCACCACGAGCCTTATTGAGTGTATCAGCATTGAAGAGAACCTGTTTAATCTCCCTCATTTGAAAGATTGAACAAGAGTGTTGAAGGGGAAGTAAAAATGTCTGTAGTGCAATATGGTGATGATAGTTTTGCATCAAAAGCAAAAGTTCTTGATAATAATCTTATTGATCGTGATTGGGCGATGACAAAATTTGTTGCTGCTGTTAAAGGATTAGCTCAAGTTGTTGATTATGAAAGCAATATGCTAGAGAGCAGTGGTGTTCCAGATTACGAAGAAATAAATTTATGTAAAATACGTGGTTTGCGTGATCTTAATAAATCCATGAGCGATGTGAAGCGCTACATGAATCAAGATATTGAGCATGAGGTTGAAAGTTTGTTGTCTGATTTACAAGAAAAATTACAGCGTAATAGTGAATTACTTCAAACGCATTTAAATGCAGTTAATGATCTTTCTAGAGCTATGCAACTATCTGGACGTGCAAAAGAAACAGAGGAATGATTCAAATCTGATGAATATTGGCTGTTTTAAGTGATGACAATGATTAGGTAGAGCAGTTTATTTGGATAAATAGTGCGTTTAGTGAGTAGACTTGTTTTAAGCGCATTTGGGTATTTAAATTATTATTCTGTTGTACTGTAAAACGCTGTTCTTAAAACAGTGTTTTTTGAATTGTCGTGATATGAACCGCATGCTGTGTGAAACTAGTTGGGGGAGGACTAAGAGAAGGGGGATTATTTACAGAGTATTGTTTGCAGACTGAGTTAATAGGGAGCTTCATTTTTTAGTTTAGGAGGCGATCAAGGGAATATTTAGACCAGCCTGTGATGCCTTAAAAACAGCTTGCTTGGAGCTATGGTAATGTAAGGTTTTATGCATTAGTCTTTTAAGAGTATGTGATGAATATTGCCTATAAGCCTTATAGAGCACTGTCCTTTGAAGTGTGGTGATGTGAAGCGGTTAGTTGTTTAAATCTATATGTTTGAGACAAAAATTAAAGCGGTTTAATATTTTCTTCTGCTGTTTTTAGTTTTTGTATGCCAGATTGGAGAGAGCATCCAGATTTGAGTGAATAGATTGCTTATATCTTTGTTGGCGTAATATTTTAAATGGGGAGGCGATCTTATTGGGAAAGAATAAAGGGCTAGAAATCAGCTTTCCTCTGTACCACCATCCTTTAATTTAGCTTTATTTTGTTCAAAAGCATCTAAAGCACTATCTGTTAAATGATGAAGACCACGCATTATTTCACGCTTCAGTTTCTCTCGTTCTTTAATGGGGGCACGCGCCCCTCATGTAAAACAGAACGTCATTGTGTTGCCAATTCACGTGCTTTTTTAAAGAAACATCTCTTAAGGCATCCAATCCCATTTCACGGTGGTGTTCGTGAATGGTATAATGGTAGATCCATTGAGCACCACGATTTTTACGCTTCATAAAGGAGTAAGTTGGCGCATATTTGCTAGCTCGTGGGTGTTGC
>NZ_JACX01000010.1:2493-26229 GCF_000518085.1 Bartonella grahamii ATCC 700132 | reverse complement strand
TTTTATCCACAAGGGCTCTTCCCGCTTGTAACTTGCAAGAGATATGGTTTTGGTTGCTTCAACATGGAACGGGTCTGAAATGAAAGAATCTTACGCTATTCTGGCTTCTTATTTAACATGCAAAACAATGAACACTCTTTATAAATCAATGTTTTGTTTTATGTTGGAGTTGGTGTGGTATTGAGATTTTAGAGGAAAAATATGCCTTTAAGAATTTATAACAGATAGCAAGTCTTTATAACAGGTATATTAAATGCAGATCATCTAAAATAAATGGAACGTCCACAGCGAAGAAGGGGCTAATTTTTTAAAATCCGCATGAATGCTTATTCTGTTGTGCTGTAAAAACATCATCGCTTGAGGTGTGGTGTAAGGCATAAAAACTTTATGCATGGGGTGTTTTGATGAGAGAATGCTATGGTATTCAGTTTTTCATTCAATATGCAAAAGAAAAGTTATAAGTCAAAATCTTCTTTAATGTGATAATGATTTTTGAGAATTTAAAAAATATAAGTTTAAATAAAAATTAGCTTCTTCTTTAGAAACGATAACGTATCCCGCCAGACAAATTGGTGCCAGATACACCGGCTTTTTGCAGTTTTTGCCGATAGCTGATATCGGCGTTTAGTACGATTTTTTGAGAAAGATATGCATTCACCCCCATGCCTCCTTCAACTGAAGAGCCGGTAGGATCAACATGAAAGGTATCAGCAATTTTTATTGTTTTACCATCACCAAAAGCTCTGATAACATTTACTTTACCATAGAAGGAAACAGCCTTACTTTCTTCAACAGCCATTATAGTTTTTGTTAAACGTCCACCAATACGCACCAACCATTGATGCGGGTCTCCCATGTCTACTTTTAAGCCATCGGCATCTGAGAAGATATCAAACATGAGATTTTGATAAATGAATTGTGCTTGTGGTTCAAATACCAATCCTTTTGTGTTGGTCGCTAATTTCTGACCAATGGTTGCAGATATATTAAGCATCTCAGTACCATCCAGTTGTGCGGCATTTCCAACAAGAGCTGTGGTAATATTTCCTTTTAACTTTCCGTAAGAAAGAAGGGTGTTTACATATATACCATTGCTATGTTGGATGCCGCTGTAAGCGGCAAGAGACCATTTATCAAGTGTCGTCTTTTCAGAATCTTGCATCTCTTTTGGCGTAAAGGCAAGTTTCCCGTATGTTCCTACAAAACCAAAATGTGTGCTTATGTCTTTGCCTTCCAAGGCGGCTAATATGACACCCAGTTGTAAAGCAGTATAGTTTACATCAGCACCATAACCATAATGCAGTGGATCGCGGTTGGAAGATAAGGTGACTTTCTCGCCGTAGGAAGAGAAAAAGATACCATTCTTTTTATTGTCTTCTGCCCCAAATACTGTTGTTCGCATATTGTCTAACAACGTGTTTTGATTGTTGACATCAGTAAATCCAGCAGAAAATAAAGTATTAGATATGGTTAAATAGTTTGCTACCTGTGGTAAAAGTGCTCGAACTTTTTTATCCTTATCAATGTAGGCATTCTGTAAGCGGAAATCCCAGAAATTACTGTTCTTACCAAAAAGGTTTTGGCTTTCATGAGATGTTCCAGGTTTATAGCCTGTAAGTACATACTTATAAGGTTGTTTCCCTATTGTCATATAGTTTCCTGCTAACGTGAAGGAATTTTCGTTTGCTTGTCCGGAAACTTGAATGATTGAAATCCCATGTGTCCCTAAAGGAAGTGACGCCATGTGTTCTCCCCAAACAGCAGAGCTATCGGTTGTTTTTTTATCTGTTTTTCGGAGATTGATGTGAACAACAGTACGGCCTGAGACATCACCATTAATCACAATGCGATCGGTCTGTTGCTCCGTGATAGGAGAATGTTTATTCCATTGAGTATTTACATAAATTTCTGCAACACCTGTTGCACTATAAACCGCTTCTGTATGAGCTGTTCCTTCTCCTTTCGGAAGATTAGGTCCTATAAACAGAGTTTGGTAATGTCCCTCCACTGGCTTGTTAAACATAATGACACTATCTGTAAGGCGCAATCCAGAAAGGTTAGAGTATAATTTTTCATCAACACCAAACTGTACATGGTCATCTGAAACATTATCATTATTTTGGGCGTTTTTATTTGCCTTTAAAAGCCATTTCGTCCCCTCTTTTAGATCAAAAACAGTTCTATTATCTTTAGAAGTTCTTACTCGACCTTCTAAAGAAGAGTGGTTAGAAACCAGTGTAAGGGTGTTTGTGAAAGCATTTTCGTTTTTTATATTTTTTAATAAAATATCGGCATGAATTTCTGAATTTTTAAGGCTGACTTCACCGTTTATGCCTGTTCCATAAAGGTTGATACCCCTACCATGTTCAACGAAAATCTTTGTATTCTCTAGAGTTACTTTATCGGCAATATTGGCTACATCTTGTTCTTGAACGGCGTTGGCATTCCTTTCAGCATTGCGTGTATATCGTTTTCTAGGGGCATTATACGGATTGTCGCGGAAAATAATACCGTCCACTTCATGATTGCCCGTGACATGTACGCTTGAATCTTTCAGTTTGATTGTTCCCTCTATGTTTAGCAAACCAACTGTTTCTGCTGTTACAGTAATACCTGTAGCATCAATTTCTCCACCATCTGATACACTTAGTGCAACAAAACGCGCATCAACTGTTCCCCCTATCATGTTGACTTTTGAATTATTGCCCTCTGCATGTACAGCAAAACCATTGTCTTGAATTTTTTTGTTATGTAGCGTTATGGTCTTACCGTTTTCAGCCTCAATTCCGGAGCTTATATCCTCAATTTGTGTAGACTTTTCAGGTTGTTTTATTGGTGATATTGGTTTTTTAAGCTCTGATTTTTCAGATACTTTTTGTGCAGAGGCAGATTGCACGGGCGCTGATTTTACAGATTTTAGTGGTACCGGTAATGCTGGTTTTCCAGTTTCTGGTCTTAAAGATATTGGCTGTGCGAGTTCCGGTTCTTTAGGCGTTGGCGATAGCTCTGTTGTTTGTTTTGTAGGTTCCGCTCTTGTAGGTTTTAAGTTTATAAGTGTTGCTCGTAAATTTTGTGCAGGTTGTGGAGGTTCTGACTGTGAGGATACAGCAGAATTTTCGGACGTTTTTGTTCTGGAAGAGTCTGTAGAAGAGGTGGAAACACCCGAACGTCTTCTAGATTTTACTTCCATTCCTGCTGTTGGAGCTATCTCTGTCGTTGGAGATTTTGTAAGAGTATCTTGTGTGGCTGTAGGGTTAGATTGTACATTTTTTGCTACCTTAGTCTTTGATGTTTGTGTACTTCCTTGGCTAAGATCAGAGTTTTGTTTTGAAGAAGAAATTGTATTTCGAACTAAATTTCCTTCAAGTTGGGTTGTGGAAGGTAGAGTGCTCGTAGGAGTAGGCGTTGTAGATTCACTCTTTGTAAGAGGAGGGGGTATGATCGTTCTTGTAGAGCTAGATGTTAAAGGTGGATATGAAGATGATGCATTTGAATGAGCGGGTTGTGGAGACGGGAGATCTATCGTAGGTTGTGCATTCGTATCATGAAGAGCATAAGACAAGCTGGTGGAAGAACAAAACAGAATTCCAGAAACTGTGTATAGTAAAAAACTTTTTTTCATATAGATGTATTCCTAAATATTTCCCCTCTTTCATAAAATATAAAACTTTGACCTCATTATGTTTCTTTTGTAAGAGACAAAATGAAACATAATGAGAGTGCTTTATATTTCAAGATAGGAATACAAGTATTTTTAAAAGTGATAGCGCATTCCAGCGGAAATATTTATTGCAGATATGCCATCTTTTTTGAATTTATGTTGATAGCTGAGATCATTATGAAACTCGATATTTTCAGATAAGTGCGCCTGAATACCAAAACCACCTTCGATTAAAAATCCCATAGCAGCAAGCGGAAGGTTTTCACTAAAAGTTTTGATCGCGTTCAGTTTGCCGTAGAAGGAAAGGGCATGGCCTTTGTTTTGCGTCAAACGTCCGCCAATACGGAGCAACCATTGATGAGGTTTGCTTATGTCTATTTTAGAGTTATCGTCATCTGAGAAAGAGCCAAGCATGAGACGCTGATAAACAAGTTGTGCTTGCGGTTCTAGGATTACACCTTCCAAACTGGTTGACAGTTTTTGACCAACAGTTGCAGCAGCCCCTAATGTTTTACTATTATTTACTTTTGAGGTATGTTTGATGAAAGCTGTGGTGTTATTTTCTTTGAAAATGCCATAAGAGAGAAATGCACTTGCATAGAGGCCACTGTCATGTTGAATATTTCCATATGCGGTGAGTGACCATTTATCAAGCATTTTCTTATGAGAGCTTTCTTTGTTTTTAGGAGTAAAAGATAATTTCCCATATGTTCCGAAAAGACCAAAATTTCTGCTGATATTTTGATCGTATAGCGCTATTAATGTGGCTCCTGCTTGCAATGCAGCATAGCGAATATTTGCTTGAACACCATCTTGTTTTTCTTGAATGCTGGAAGAAAAGGTGCTCTTATTGCCATAAGTGGATAAGAAAACGCCTCTCTCTGGATGATCTTTTGGTTCAAACATTGTTATTTGCATATTGTCTAACGAGATATTTTGATTGTTGAAATCAGAAAAACCGACAGAAAACATCGCGATAGGCATGACTAAAGAGCTTTCTTTTTGTGGCGTAAGAACTGTTCTTTTTTCTGCCAAATCAAGAGACGCAGAAGTTGCGGCTGCTTCATTATCTGTAAGTTTAGAGGTGCTTTCGGTATCAGCGGTAGCGGTTCTCTTAACTTTTGTGGGTAATTTCACATGAGCTTTTGCGGATGTGTTAAGAGTCGTTTTCGATGCTTGTGTTGGTGTGTTTATTAAATCAATGGTATGGCGTGTTTGAGGGTTTAAGCCAGAAGCGGTACTGGTAGACGTAAAATTAAAAGAAGAAAAAAACAAAGCACAAGCGGCTGTACATAAAAGATTCTTATGCATAGAGATGTTCCTTAAGATGTTTTTCTTTGTTTTGCTAAAAATGAACCACTTTTTGACACACTACAATTTTTGTAATGTAGTAAAATATAAGCAGCACTATTTTCATCTCAGCGCTGCTTATGCGTCAAAATAGAGAGCTAAGATTTCTAAAAGCGATAACGCATTCCACCGGAAAAATTAATTCCAGAGACACCAGCTTTTTGAAGTTTATGTTGGTAATTAACGTCAGCATGAAGTGCGATATTTTTAGAAAGTTGCGCGTTAATGCCAAGCCCACCTTCAAGGAAAGAGCCCATAGAATCGAGATAGAAAGATTCAATAACATCGATAGTGCGCTTTTCACCAAAAGCTTTGATGACATTCAATTTACCATAAAAAGAAAGAACACGATCTTTTTCAATGGGAAGCATTGTTTTCGTTAAACGCCCTCCAATACGGACTAACCATTGATGAGGGGTCTTTATATTAACTTGGAAGCCATCAATATCTGAAAGAGTGCCAAATGTAATGTGTTGATAAATAAGTTGTGCTTGTGGTTCAAAGGACACACCTTCAATACCAGTTGCTAGTTTTTGTCCAACGGTAGCTGATATATTTAATGTATTCGTATTGTTTAACTCTGTGGTGTTGCCGATAAGGGCTGTTGTAATATGTCCGTTTAAAATGCCGTAAGAGAAAAGTGTATTAACATAGAGACCATTGTCATGGTAGAGGTTCCCATATGCCGTAAAGAACCATTTATCCAGTATGTTTTTGTCAGAACCTTCCATATCCTTTGGCGCAAAAGAAAGCTTTCCATATGTGCCTAAAAGACCAAGATTCGCGGTCATATTTTGATTTTCTAACGTTGCTAATGTCATACCTGCTTGGATAGCAGCATAACGAACATCTGCACCATAACCATATTCTAATGGACTACGGCTGGAAGATAACGTCATCTTGTTTCCATAAGTCGATAAGAATATCCTTTTCTGTTTATGACCTTCTAATCCGAAAACTATTGAGTGCATATTATCTAACAATGTATTTTGATTGTTTATATCAGCCAATCCAGAGGAGAATATTGCATTATGCATAACCAAATAGCTTGCCATTTGAGGAACAAGAGCTTTGATCTTTCCTTCATCATCGAGAGTCGCACTTTGCAAGCGGAAATCCCAGAAATTCTCATTTTCTTCCAAGGGAGCTTGTCCATTGTTTTCTTTTTTAAGGGATGATGCATTGGTATTTTGTGCATCTTTCTGTTTTGATTCTTGTGATATTCCGCTTAAATGACTTTGTGTCTTATCGGCTTTCCCACGGCTGGATGTTGGTCCATAAACATTGAGTATGTATTTATAAGGTAAGCCCTCCATTGTGGTGTAGCCATGGGCAAGTTTGAAGGAATCTTCATTTGCTTGCCCAGAAACTTGAATAAGTGAGAGCCCACGCATATTCAAAGGAATTGAATCTTCTTCATCATCGAATGGTTCTGCATGCTTTGAAAGATTGTTGAAATAGATCGTTGTGGTGCCTGAGACATCACCATGAACGAGAACACGGTCAGTTCTTTGTTGTTCTTTTGTAAGACCATTACTCCATTCTGTATTAAAGTAAATTCTTGCGTTGCCCAATGCATTGTAAACCGTTGTTGCATCGGAGCTTCTGTTTTGCTCTGCTTTTTGTGGATGTTTTCCTACATGCAAGGTTTGATAATGATTGTCTGCTAGTTTATGCGGCGCATTAAATATGATAGAGCTATTATTAAGGTTTAGGACTGAAACGATAGATTGTGCTCGTTGCTTAAGATCAAGGAGCTTATAATCAAATAGACTAAAACTATTTTCCAACTCAAATAGACTAATTTTTAAATGCCACTTGCTGTTATTGTTTAGGGTGAAAACCGTTGTATTTTGAGGAAGCGTTTTTGCTCTTCCTTCCATAATCGAATTATCAGCCTCTAATGTAAAAGTAGCAGGTTGAACCTCGAAGAAGGGTGAGACTTCATTTTTTAATAACATATCAGAACGAATTTCTGAGTTTTTAAGGTACACTGCATTCGTTTTGGGATAATAAGGTCCGAAAATACCTACACCGTCGTTTACAAGAAGTTTTGTATTATTAAGGATTGCTTTGTTTACAACTTCTTCTCCTTCTTTTATTGTAGAACTTGAAATATAACCAAAATTGATACCATAGGCTCTGCTGTGGCCTATGACCTTTAATGTTGAATCTTCAATATGGGTTGTGCCGTTTGTGAGTGACAAACCATGCCCTTCTGCCTCTCCCACAATTCCTTTGGCATTAATTTGACCACCTGATGTTGCAGAAAGCAAAGTAAAGCCTGAGTGCATTACTGAGTTTGTAATGGTAATATGACCTTTCTTAGCAACCACGGCATCATACTTACCACGAACAAAAACATTATGAAGGCTCTTCTCTTCTCCATTAGCTACTTGGACCGTAGGAATCTCAAGAGGTTGTTTATTTGCATAAGTTGGAGCAAAATGAGAAAAAATGAAAGTTCCAGCAATTGTACATAACAAAAAATTTTTTTTATAAATATATTTCTTACACATAGATATGCCTTTAGTATTTGGTATGCTTTGATGCTTACTTCATTCCCCTGATGGCGCAAGTACCCAATCAGTTTTTATATTATTATGTTTTTATTGTAAACAACAAAACGAATATTATGTTTTGTTATTTATCGTTTAAAAATTGGTCTTAGAAGAGCTTTTAAAATAGAAAGCGCAATGCAGCGAAGATGGATTTCAGAAAACCTAGCTTGATAAGTATTTTTGTTTTAAAGTGCTAAGGATCAAAATATTTTGCAAGGATGTTTATTGCTTAAGGCTGTTGTTATGAAAACTCTACAAAGTTTTTGAAGAAGATTTGTTGTGCATTTACAAAAATCGTTCAGTTGGTTTTCTTGCATATAGAATTATTCACTATGAATTTTTTTGATGTAAAAAAGCTAAAATATTTTGTATTTTTTATCGATATACAACAATTTTTATTGAATCCATTCGATTTTTATAAGTCAAAAAGGCGGCTCTCTTGAGACTTCAGCAGTCATTGAGAGATAAGGAATTTTGTTGCATTTAGTTTGAATGAAATTAATCCTTTCGAGAAAGCTGTATAGAAAGAACCGTTATTGATGGCTCTTTACGATAGATTGCAAAAAAGCAGTACATTCGTACTGCTTTTTTATTAAAAATGCATAGACTATAAATTGTTTTTTGCCTTTTCTTAAAACTGATAGCGTATTCCGCCTGAAAAGCTTGCTCCAGATATACCAGTTTTTTGAAGCTTATGTTGATAGTTAACATCAGCATGAAGGGCGATATTTTGTGATAATTGTGCATTCACACCAAGTCCACCTTCAACAGAAGCTCCCATAGAATCAAAGTGGAATGATTCACCAATCTGTATGGTGTCATTGTTAGAAAAAGCTTTAATAATATTCAATTTACCATAGAGAGAAAGAATACTGCCTTTTTCAATAGAAATCGTCGTTTGTGTTAAGCGCCCACCAACACGCACTAAGTATTGATGAGGATTTCCCATATCTACATCAAAGCCATCGACATCTGAGAGTGTGCCAAGCATGAGACGCTGATAAACAACTTGTGCTTGTGGTTCAAAGATCAATCCCTTTGTACTGGTTTCGAACTTTTGTCCAATGGTCGCCGATGCACTGAATGTATCAGCGTTTTTCAATTCTGCAGTCTTTCCTATGAGAGCTGTGGTGATATCTCCCTTGAGCATTCCATAGGAAAAGAGAGCATGGATATATGTACCATTATTATGGCGCAGTCCACTATATGCAGCAATTGACCATTTATTGAGTGTACTCTTGTCAGCACCTTCCATATCTTTTGGGGTGAAAGCTAATTTCCCATATGTCCCGAAAAGACCAAAATTGGTGGTTATGTTTTGATCTTCTAGAGCTACTAATGTAAAGCCTGCTTGTAAAGCAGCATAGTGGATATCGGCACCATAGCCATATTGCAATGGCGTACGGTGAGAGGATAATGTCATCTTATTGCCATAAGTCGAGAAGAAGATCCCTTTGTTTTTATGATTTTTTTTCTCAAAGCCTGTTTTTTGTATCGTGTTCAGTAAAGTGTTTTGATTGTTTACATCAGCCAGTCCAGCTGAGAATAGTGCGCTAGGCATGGACAAATAGCTTGCCACTTGAGGAACGAGAGCTCTGATCTTTCCTTCATCATCGAGCGTTGCACTTTGCAAGCGGAAATCCCAGAAATTCTGATTTTCTCTCAAATGGTTTTGTGTGCTCCCTATTTGCTCAGAATTTGCTGTTGATTCACCTTTTATATTATCCTCAATCTTCAAAACCACACCACCTAATACAACGGGGGTCGTGTCGGTTTTTGAGGACTTTTCTTGTGATTGTTGAGTTACTTTTCCTAAATGGCTTTGTGTGCTCTCTGCTTCTCCAAGACGTGATGTTGGTCCATAGGCATTTAAGACATATTTATAAGGCAAACTGCCTATTGTGACATAGCCATTTGCTAGTTTGAAGGCATTTTCATCTGTTTTTCCAGATACTTGAATGAGCGACAGTCCACGCATATTCGCAGGAATAGAAGCTTCTTCTTTTGATGACTCACCTTTTGAAAGACTATTGAAACTAATTGTCGTGGTGCCTGATACATCTCCATGGACAAGAAGGCGGTCCGTTTTTTGTTGTTCTCTTTTTAAACCATCACTCCATTCTGTATTGAAATAAATTCTTGCATTGCCTGTCGCATTATAAACGGTTTTTATAGCGGAATCCCTGTTTTCGTGTGGTTTAGGGATCTCAATTGTTCGTCCTACACTCAAGGTTTGATATTGACCCTTTGCCAGCCTATGTGGCGCATTAAACACAATAGAGCTATTATTGAAGTTCAGTACTGAAACGGTAGACAGTGCTCGTTGCTTAATATCATGGAGTGCATAATTAAATGAACTAAAATCACGATTTATGTCGTATTGACTTACATTTAAATACCATTTGCTATTGTTATTTAAATTAAAAACAGTTGTATTTACTGCTAAGGTTCTTGCTCTTCCTTCCATAATCGAATTATCGGCGGTTAATACAAAAGTCACAGGATGAGGATCTGAATCTGTTTTCTTTTTTACATTATTTTGTAATAGTACATCAGAACGAATTTCTGAATTTCTAAGTTGAACCTCGGCAACAGACTTTGAAGATGATGGTCCTAAAATACCGACACCATTTTTCACAAGAAGTTTTGTATTGTTAAGAATTGCCTTATTGATAACTTCTTCACCATCTTTCACAAAAACATCTAAAATGCTATGAAAAACAATACCGGATTGTTTTTTGCTTTCTATGAATGAATCTTCAATGTTAATGATACCGTTTGAAATCGATAGGCCAGTATATAGGGCATTGGCTTTTACTTCTTTAGCATTAATACGTCCACCTTGTGATACAGCAAAAGCAAACGAAGCTGAATGTATTGTTGAGTTCGTAATTGTGGCAATTGCTTTTTCAGAGGCGTGCACTGCGCTCAATCCATTGCGGATAAAAACGTTATTAAGAGTTTTTTCTTCTCCTTTCTCCAGCTTAAACTCACTAATAATTTCAGGAGGTTGTCTATTTGCATAAGTTGGAGCAAAATGAGAAAAAATGAAAGTTCCAGCAATTGTACATAACAAAAAATTTTTCTTATAAATATATTTCTTACACATAGATATGCCTTTAGTATTTGGTATGCTTTGATGCTTACTTCATTCCCCTGATGGCGCAAGTACCCAATCAGTTTTTATATTATTATGTTTTTATTGTAAACAACAAAACGAATATTATGTTTTGTTATTTATCGTTTAAAAATTGGTCTTAGAAGAGATTTTAAAATAGAAAGCGTAATGCAGCTAAGATGGATTTCATAAAACCGAGCTTGTCAAGCTTATGCTAAAAACACTATGAAGTATGATATTTAAAATTGTCTATTAAGGATAATCGTTATAAAAGCTCTATAGCGTTGAGATGTATTATTTTGTGCACTCGCCAAAACGATCAGCAAATTTCCTCTGCTATAAGAAGAAGAGATGAGGGGGCTATTCACAGGCTTTCTTTAAAGATACTTTTCTTAAGGGTAGGCACAGCCCATTTCGCGACGATGTGGTCATGAATGCTATAACGCTAAAGCCATAGAGTCTCATCATCTTTACGCTTACGAAGGAGCAAGCTGATACCTTTACGCTTAATAAAAGAGCAAGCCCATCACACACTTTGCTAGCTCCCAATGTTTGTGACAAGCTCTTGGTTCTTGAGACAGTTCATTATAGGGCTTCTTAAGCTTTTCTTATATAACTTTTCTCCACACGCCATCCCCGCTTGTAACGTGCAAGAAAATTTTTAATTGATTCAACATGAAACAAGTTTGAAATGAGAGAATTCTACGATATTCGGGACTCTCATTCAACATGAAAAATAAATAATTATCTTTATAAATCAATATATTGTATGGAGTGAGAGGGATAAGCATTGTCAAAATGCTTTGCCTAAAAAACGCTACATGGAAATATAAATGAATCCTTACAGGTGGTGTTAAGCTAATGGATTGAAGAAACAGATAAAAGGTATGAAGAGAGAGCTTCTTTTATCATTATCTTTTCCAATGTTGTTTTCTTTAATATTGTCTAAAAATACACTTTTCTTAGCTTTATAGACAAATTCGATAATGAATATGCCGCGCGGCTCGTGTAAATGGGAGAGAAGAAGATCATTGAGGAGAAAAGAAAAAAGTTTCAGGGGATAAGAATAGTAGCTTACATAGATTAAAAAAGGCAGCACATTGCGCTGCCTTTTTTGATAAAATGTACAGAATAGCAATACGCTTCTTGTTACAGTCTTTCCTTAAAACTGATAGCGTATTCCACCTGAAAAGTTTGCACCACTTATACCAGTTTTCTGAAGCTTTTGTTGATAGCTTACATCACCATGAAGGGAGAAATTGTGAGACAGTTGTGCATTGATGCCAATGCCGCCTTCAATTGCAGGTCCCATAGGATCAAGGTCAAAGTCTCTACCAATATGAATGGTACCATCATCACCAAAAGTTTTGATCAAGTTTACTTTTCCATAGAAAGACATAGGACGGTTGTTTTCAGTGGAAATGGTTTTGGTCAAACGTCCACCAACACGGATCAACCATTGAGAAGGATTGTTCATATCAACAGTGAAATTATCAGCATCTTCAATGGTGTTAAACATCAAGTGTTGATAGGCAACTTGTGCTTGTGGCTCAAATGTTAAACCTTCCATATTGGTTGCAAATTCTTTGCCAACAGTGGTGGAAATACTCAACATTTTGGCATCGTTCAACTTTGCGGTATTGCCTCTGATGGCATTGGCGATATGCCCTTTTAGGATACCGTAGGACAAGAGTGCATCAATGTAGAAACCACTGTTGTGTTGTATACTGCCATAGGCTGTCAGTGACCATTTATCTAGCGTGTTCTTACCGGCATCTGACATGTCCTTTGGTGTAAACGACAGCTGCCCATAGGTGCCTACAAGACCGAGATGTGTTGTGGTATTTTGTCCTTCAATTGCTGCCAATGTGACACCGGCTTGGAGAGCAGCATAGCGGATATCAGCACCATAACCATATTTGAGAGGACCGCGCTCAGAAGATAAGGTTCCTGTGCTTCCATAGGTGTATAAGAAGAATGCGTTCTTTATCCCTTGTTCTTGTCCTATGGTGGATATTCTCATATTAGCTAAAAACTCGTCTTGCTTAGCTATATCTGTTAATCCAGCGTGAAAGAGAGCATTTGGCATGACCAAATAGCTTGCTGTCTGTGGTACAAGAGTGTCCACACCAGAACCAGAGCCAGTTTCAAGAATTTCTTTGTGTAAGCGGAAATCCCAGAAATTTTCATTCTTTTCATCAAACATGTTTTGCGCAATATCGGCTTGTCCATGGCTTGAGTCTGGTCCATAAGCAGTCAGCGTATATTTATAAGGTAAACGACCTCTTGTGGTATAGCCATTTGCCAGTTTGAAAGAGTCTTCCTGTGCTTTCCCAGAGACTTGAATAAGCGAAAGTCCACCGATATTCGAAGGATCAGCAGCATTTACTACACTATTTTTATCCCCTGAATCGCTTTTGATATAAACTGTTGTGTTGCCTGAGACATCACCGTGAATGAGAAGCCTATCGGTTTTTTGATCGGCACTTGCTACGCCATCACTCCAAGCAATATTGAAGTAAATCTTTGCATCACCAGAGGCTTTGTAAACTTCTTGCGTGTCTGGTTTACCAGAACCTATATGCAATGTGTGATAATGCTCTTCTGTTGGTTCGCTAAAGATAATGGAGCTATTGTCGAGATTAAGCGTGGAAACATCAGAACGAGATCTTTGAGCAATATCAATCAGTTGACCATCTTCATCTTTTTCTTTTGTACTGGTTTTTACAATCCATTGTGTATTGTTTTGCAAATTAAAGATTGTTTTAGGGCTGTTAATAATTTTTGCTCTACCCTCTAATATGGAGTCATCAGAATTGAGGGTGAAAGTGAAATTATTTCCTTTTGTTGAATCTTTGTTTACTAGTAAAACATCACCACGGATTTCTGATTTTTTGCCAAGATTGATTGTGCCGGTTGACTCATCTACATTAATTCCAGTACCGTTTTTAATGTGAATCTTTGCGTTGGTTAAATTAACTTCTGAGGTTGTATCTTCTTCAGGATTTTCAAATTTTATGCCATTTTTCTCTGCTGTTGCAGAAATATTTGTTGCATCAATATGCCCACCGTTTTCAACAGCTAATGCTGCCTCTGTTCCTGTTATACTTCCTGTCATCATTGTGATGGTGGAGTCTAAGCCGGTTGCATGGAGGGCATAACCATTAGATGATGTAATTTGGGCATTTTCAGCTAAAGTAATGGTGCTTCCACTCTCTGCACGTATCCCCACATTGTTTCCAGCAAATGATCCTCCAGAGATTGTGATTTGAGAATGATCCATTGCCATTACGCCGGTGAATGCTTGTGTAATGTGTACATTTTCTAAAGTGATATTGCTTGCTTGGGCATTTAATCCTGTAAATATGATCGAGTTACCTTTTCCATTGCTTGATATTGTCACATCTTCCAATTTGTTTTCGTTGCTCTTACTGTTTGAAATGATAGCACCAACTGTAGAAGTTGTAATGGTTCCCTTATTCATTTTGATTACGCCGCCGTCTTGTGCAAGGAGTCCAGTCGAAGTGTCTATAATATCTGTTCCACGCAATTCGATCATACTATTAGAATTGATAACACTTGCACCTAATCCGCTAAGCTGCTTTTCTGTTGTGATAGTAACACCTGTGACCGTAATATGACCACCATCTTCCGCACTCAATGCTGTACGGTCTCCTTTGACGTGTCCTTCATTCATTGTGATGGTAGAGTTTAAACCGTCTGCATGGAGTCCATAACTATTAGATGAGGTAATTTGTGCAGCATCGTCTAAATTGATGGTGCCGCCATCTGCTACATATATTGTTTCATCTTCGGCCTTAAATGATCCCCCAGAGATTTTTATTGTAGAATTGTCATACGCTGCTACGGCATTAATTGCGTCAGAGATGGTTACATTTTTTAAAGTGACTTTACTCTTTTCTTCTGCTTCTATTCCATAGCCTAGCAGCGCACCGCCTTCACCACTTGATATTATCACATTGTCCAGATAGTTTTCTTCCCTCTCACTTTTAGAAAAGACAGCACCAGCTACAGAAGCTTTAATGCTTCCCCCAGTCATACTGATTGCGCCATTGCTTTGGGCGTGAAGACCAATTGCACTATCACTAATCGTTGTATTTTCCAACTCAATCACACTTTTAGAGCCATCAGCATCTGCACCGATACCATCGTCTGTTGTTTTTAGAGTAACATCTGTGGCCGTAATATGTCCGCCATTTTCTGCAGCCAATGTCACACCTTTCCCCGTAACGTTTCCTTTTGTCATTGTGATGGTGCTACCGGATTCTTCTGCATAGAGTCCATAGTCTTCAGATGAGGTAATTTGCGCTTCGTTGGTTAAAGTAATGGTGCTGCCGTTTGCGGCACCTATTGTTATACCTTTTGCTTCAAATGATCCTCCAGAGACTGTTATTGTCGAGTGATCATTTGCAATTATGGCACTGGTTGCTTGCGTAACGGTTACATCTTTTAAAGCGACTGTACTGTTTTTGTCTGCTTCTATTCCAGCGATTAGTGGCGCATCGTTTTTACCGCTCGATATCGTCACACCTTCCAGTTTGTTCTTTTCGCTCTCAGTGTTTTCGAAGTAAGCACCAATCTTGGAAGCTGTAATGGATCCTCCGGTCATTTTAATTGCACCATTGTCTTGTGCCAAGAGTCCAATTATAGCATTATCAACAGTTGTATTTCCATGTAATTTAATGACGCTATCGTCACCAATGGCAATTGCACCAGCTCCTTCTTTGTCCCCTGTCGTTTTTAGAGTAACATTTTCTACCTCGATATGTGCTTTATCTTCTGCAAATAATGCGTAGTTCTTCGTGGTTACTGTTCCATCCGTCATTTTTATTATGGAGTTTTCACCTTCTGCATGGAGCCCATTTCCATCAGTTGATATAATTGTAGTACCATCGTTTCCATTTTTAGCTAAAGTGATGCTGCCACCGTTTAAAGCATACACTGTGTCATTTTCCGTCTCAAATGTTCCTCCAAATACGTTTATTTCAGAATTACTCGCAAAAATAGCTTTTTTTGCTTGTTTTACGGTTACATTTTTTAACGTAACTTGACTGTTATCGATGGCGCTTATTCCCAATAATGAGGATGTATCACCTTCTTTTTTTGATATTGTCACATTTTCAAGCTCATTTCCTTTACTATTGTTTGAGAAGTTCGCACCAACTGTAGATTTGCCAGTTGTGGATACTGTAATAGAACCACCGCTCATTTTGATTGCACCGCCGTCTTGTGCAAAAAGTCCGATTACAGCATCATCAACTATTGTGTTTCCGTGCAATTCAATCGTGCTGTTAGGACCGGTAGATTGTGCACCAACTCCTTTGCTATTTGTTTTTAGAGAAACATCCGTGACCTCGATGTGTCCACTGTTAAATGCAGATAATGCTGCTTGATTTCCTGTTACTGTTCCTCCAGTCATCTCGACGTTGCCGCCATTCGCTGCACCAAGTCCAAAAAAAGTACTTTCAACGGTTGTATTTCCGCCTAATTTAATTATGCTGTCAGAATTGCTAGCACCTGCAGCGATTCCTTTGTCTCCTGTTGCTTTTAGAGTCACATCTTCTACCTCGATGTGTCCACCTTGTGTTGCAGATAATGCTGCTTGATTTCCTGTTACTATTCCTCCAGTCATCTTGATTGTAGAGTTTTTACCTTCTGTAACGAGTCCTGTTCCATCAGTTGATGTAATTGTAGCACCATCTTTTTCGCCTTTATTTAAAATAACGGTACCACCATTTAGAGCATATACTCCTTGGTTTTTTCCATTAAATTCTCCCCCAAAAACTTCTAGTTTAGAATCATTCGCAAATATGCCTATTTCTGCTTGAGTGACTGTTACATTTTTTAAAGTTACCATGCTTTTGTTTGCACTGATTCCGAATAGCAGTGGTACTTCATTATGACTGGATATCGTCACTCCGTTCAGTTCGTTTGCATCGCCCTTACTGTTTAAGAAAGCAGCCCCCCCTCCAGAAGCTGTAATAGATCCTCCGGTCATTTTGATCGTGCTATCGTTATTTGCAGTTAATCCAACGACAGCATTTTCAATCTTTGTATTTCCTTGTAGTTCAATCGTGCTTTTATCTCCACTAGCGACGACGACACCTAATCCTTCGTCATCTTCCGCTGTTAGAACGACATTTTCGACTATAATATGTCCGCCGTTACCTGAAAATAATGCCATTTCCTTCGCATTTACTGTTCCACCGGTTATTTTGATTATACCGTTGTTTTTTGCTTCAAGACCAAGGTTAATGTTAAAATCAGTTCCTTTAATAGTTGTTTTATTCCCCGTTAATGTGATCATACTGTTCTCGCCTTCAGCTGTTACAGCAGCGGGTGATTCTAGAGAAGATGATCCTGGAGAAGATGTGGATGAGCCTTCGCCGGTATCCTTATTTCCGGTTACTGTTAAATTTTCACCAGTGATTTTGCCACTTTCTTTTGCATGAAGAATTTCATAGGACTTTCCGGTTTCTCCGGTGACGGCTGGTCCTTCTCCTGAAGCTTCAAGAGATTCAGCATGTGCATTGGAATAGATACTAGAGAGTATGATCGCGACTGTTGCTGTATATGATAAAAGGGATTTTTTATACATCCGTATTCTCCTTTGAAGTCCCCAATATTCATTTCCCCACCGACCTCATAAGAAGAATAGAAAATGAGTTACTGTTCTTAGTGTTGTTACACTAGCTCTAACTCGGTAAGTTATTTTTACTTCTCTGTCAAATATTTTAAATAATCTTCATGAAAATGCATATTATGTATAGTTTATTTTTTATTAAATGAATTTATTTATTTTCTGTTTGTAGTGGGATTATTTTTTATATCTTGATAAAATAATAAAAATAATTTTTGATAATTACTGAGAGTTATTTATGTCTCTTAAGACATTTTATAATAATTATTCGAATATATTTTACGATCCTATCGTTTATAGTTTTTTGTGTTTTTTCTTGTTTGAATATTTTATAGACAAAAAATTGTTTGAGTTTTCAGATGAGGAGAAAGTTTCTGATAATCGCTTATCTTATTGAGGGTGGTAAAACAGACATATCTTCAGTTTAAAAACGTAATTAATAAAGAGCTTTATGTTAAAGCTTTAAATGAAAGGTACTTTGGTCAATAAAACTGCCTTTTTATTAAAAGATTTCCGCTTTCATTATTTGTGGGTTTTAATATATTCTGAATAAAAATACCTTATATTTTTCTTGATAAAAAGGGAGGGGGTAGTTGTAGTGTCATTAGGATTTATACAAAGCGAAAAGGCAGCACAATTGTGCTGCCTTTTGTTAAGTTAAATAGAATGATAGGCTATTTTTACAGTCTTTCCTTAAAACTGATAGCGTATTCCACCTGAAAAGTTTGCACCACTTATACCAGTTTTCTGAAGCTTTTGTTGATAGCTTACATCACCATGAAGGGAGAAATTGTGAGACAGTTGTGCATTGATGCCAACGCCACCTTCAATAGCAAGCCCCATAGGATCAAGGTCAAAGTTTCTGCCAATCTGGATGGTACCATCATCACCAAATGTTTTGATCAAGTTTACTTTTCCATAGAAAGACATCGGACGGCTGTTTTCAGTGGAAATGGTTTTGGTCAAACGTCCACCAACACGGATCAACCATTGAGAAGGATTGTTCATATCAACAGCAAAATTATCAGCATCTTCAATGGTATTAAACATCAAATGTTGATAGGCAATTTGTGCTTGTGGCTCAAATGTTAAACCTTCCATTCCGGTTGCAAACTCTTTGCCAATAGTGGTGGAAACACTCAACATTTTGGCATCGTTCAACTTTGCGGTATTTCCTCTGAGAGCATTGGCGATATGCCCTTTTAGGATACCATAGGATAACAGTGTATCAACGTAGAAACCATTGTTGTGCTGCACGCTTCCATAAGCTGTTAGTGACCATTTATCCAATGTGCTCTTACCGGCATCTGCTATGTCTTTCGGGGTGAACGACAGTTGTCCATAGGTGCCTACAAGACCGAAATGTGTTGTGGTATTTTGTCCTTCTAAAGCCGCTAATGTGACACCGGCTTGGAGAGCAGCATAGCGAATATCAGCACCATAACCGTATTTGAGAGGACCACGCTCAGAAGATAAAGTTCCTGTGCTTCCGTAGGTGTATAAGAAGAAACCTGTTTGTTTCTCTTCTTCTTTTCCTAAGACGGATGTTCTGATATTGGCTAAGAGCGCATTTTGTTTAGCCATATCTGTTAATCCACTATAGAAGAGAGCATTTGGCATGACCAAATAGCTTGCTGTTTGTGCTACAGGGGCGATCACACTTGGACCAGAACCAGAACCATTTCCAAGCAGTTCGGGTTGCAAACGGAAATCCCAGAAACTTTCATTCTTTTCATCAAACAGGTTTTGCGCAATATTGGCTTTGCCTTGGCTTGAGTCTGGTCCATAGGCACGTAGTGTATACATATCTGGTAAACCACCTCTTGTGGTGTAGCCATTTACAAGTTTGAAAGAGCTTTCTTCTGCTTTTCCAGAAACTTGAATGAGTGAAAGACCACGGACATTGGCAGCAGCAGAGGTGTTTGCTTCGACATTGTCATTTTCTAAGCGCCCCGTAACATAAACTGATGTTGTTCCAGAGACATTCCCATTGATCAAAAGTCTATCGGTTTTTTGCTCATTTATTGCAGCACCATCACTCCATTCTGCGTTGAAGTAAATCTTTGCATCACCCATTGCATTGTAGACTGCTGTGCTGTCTGGTTTACCAGAACCTATATGCAATGTTTGGTAATGCTCTTCTGTTGGTTTGCTAAAAATAATGGAGCTATTATCGAGATGAAGCGTGGAAATATCAGAACGAGATCTTTGAGCAATATCAAGGAGATTGCCATCATCATCTTTTTCGTTTTTGCTGATTTTCAACGCCCATGTTGTATTGTTTTTCAGATCAAAGTGTACATTTCTGTCTTTAGCAATATTCACTCTGCCTTCTAGAGTAGACTGATCAGCGCTTAATGTAAAAGTGCCGTTGGAGATCTCTTTTAAACCCACTTGGTTCCAAACCCCTTTGTCTTTCAAATAAATGCCGTTTCCTAGTAAAACATCGGCATGGATTTCTGAATTTTTGAGATTTGCTGTACCGATTGCCAGATCTGCATTATTTTCAATATCGTTGTCAGTGAGAGCTCCAATAAGAATTCCAGTACCATTTTCAACGTGAATATCTGCATTGGTTAAATTGATTTCATTACTTTGATGTTTTTTGAGATCATCCGATTCATTGAGTTTGGTTTTAGAGAAACCTAAAAACTGCAAGCCACTGATTCCTGCTGTTACAGAGACATCTGTGAGATCAATAAGTCCGCCATATGCTACGGCTAGTGCAACTTTTTTTACTTCTATTTTGTTTTCTACAGCACTTTGTGCTGCTTCAATATCACCATTAATCATCTTAATCGTGCTATTATTTCCTGCAAAAAGACCTTCATCAAAATTTTGAATGGTTGTTTTACCATTTAATTCGATTGCACTATCAGGTTCCGCAACGTTTACAGCAACGGTCTCATTTTTACTTTCACCACCGGTCATTGTTAAATCTCCGCTAATGATTTTACTCCCACCATCTGCATAAAAACCTTCATCAATATTTTCAATAGTTGTTTTGCCCGTTAACGTAATTTCACTCCCAGAGTCCGCTGTCCATACACCAGAGCGGTTTTTGTCGGGGTCTTGATCAATTGCTTCACCACCGATTATTGTTAAATTTTCGCTGGTAATTTTACCACCATCAACTGCTCCAAGACCGTTCAAAGTATTGTTAATTGTTGTATCGCCATGCAATTCAATTCTGCTATCAGGGCCAAGTGCAACTGCACCGGTTCCTTTGCCATCTGTTGTTAAAGTAACGTCCGTAGCATCAATTTGTCCGCCTTTTTCTGCAAATAATGCATTTTGTTTCCCACTGACAGTTCCTCCCGTCTTGGTGATTTTGGATTTTGGACCTTCTGCATGGAGTCCATAACCATCAGTTGATGTAATTTTAGCATCGCCGGTTAAATTAATGGTGCTGCCTTGTTTAGCATATACCCCATCAGTTTTTCCATCGAATGATCCTCCAGAGACTGTTATTGTAGAGTGATCATTTGCAAATATGCCTGTGTTTGCTTGAGTGACAGTTACATTGTTTAAAGTCACAGTGCTTTTTTCGGCATTTATTCCCTTATTCATCAAGGCGTCATCGTCAGCGCTCGATATGTTCACATTTTCTAGCGTTGTTTCGTTGTTCTTACTATTGTTGAAACTACCGATGAAAGAAGCACCAATTTCAGAAGCTGTAATGGAAGCGCCATCTATCTTGATTGCCGCTCCATTGTTCATTACAAGGCCTGTTTTGAACTTTTCAATGACTGTTTTTCCCTTTAACTCAATCTTGCTATTAGGTGTGTAGGCTCCTATACCAATACTTGTTCCTTGGGTTGCAGAACCAATGAGTGTTAAATCTTCACTAACGATTGCACCATTTACTGCCATAAGACCATGGTTTGTGGCGTTTTTAATGGTTGTTTTTCCCTTTAACTCAATCTTGCTATTAGAGTCTTGGACGGACACACCAACATTAGATACTCCAGCTTCATTAAGGGTTATCGTTAAATCTTTGCTAGTAATTGCAGCACCGCCTACTGCCTGAAGCCCGTTCGTAACTTTTCCAATGGTTGTTTTGCCCGTTAACTCAATCTTGCTACCAGAATTTTGGGCTACTAAACCAATATTGGTTCCATTTATTATTAAATTTTCGCTGGTGATTTTACCACCTTTTTCTGCAAAAAGTCCGTTCTTAACTTTTTCAACGATTGTTGTGCCCGTTAACGTAATTTCACTGCCCGAATCTTTCGACGCTACACCAGTGCTGAATTTTTCAGGATCAGGAGAGGTTACTATTAAATTTTCACCCTTGATTTCGCCACCATTTGTTGCTTCAATTGCATCATAGGAACTGCCTGAAGTGGCAGACGTTACTGTACCTTTTACATCATTTTTAAGAACATTGTTAGCAGCATATGCGTTGAAATGGGTGCCAAACAGCGTAACAGTCATAGCCGCTGTATAGAGTAACAGAGATTTTTTATACATTGATATTTTCCTAACTTATAAGCCCCACACATTCCGCCCCCGCTTATTAAGAAGGATATCAAATGGATGGTTTTCTGCTTTGAGACGAATAGATTGTTTTTATTTGCGTGTAAAGTATAATTATAAATTTTACAATAAAATACATAATGTTTTATTCTAAATTATAAATAAAAATTATTTTATATATTAAAAATTAAAATATTTAAATCACTAATTTATTAAAAATTTATAAAATAATTGAAGATATTAAAAGTTGTTTATAATTTTTTAATTGTAGATAATCGTTTTATTATTGTGCATTATTTAGAGATAAACTTTGTTGAGTTATCACAAGAAAGAAAATAATGGAGAAGATATTAAAAAAGAAACCAGAAAAGAGGAAATGAGCAATAAAGAATAGCAGTATCTATGCTGCTGTGAGTATACAAAAAAGAAAGCTTGTCGTTTGACAGGAGTTTTTTTAAGTTGGAATAGGTGGGATTGGGTGGGAATTTATGATTTTTTTAAATGATTAATTTTCACCATTAAATGTGCATTTTGTCAAAATGGGTTTTTACATCTAAAAATGAGTAAAAACTGTGTTTCAATGGAAAAAATAGGAAAAGGCTTTGAGGATTTAAAAACTCTGTGGAAGCCTAGAAAACCGCCTTTGAAGACCCTTTGAAAAAAATCTATAAATTGTGAAGTTTGCTCCCAAATCAGCCAAAAAAGCAAAAAAAGATATGATATTTTAAAAACAAATTGTTATTAAAAATCTTAATGTAAGGAGAAAGGCACCTTCATTTCCCATTTTTAATGATGGTTAGGTTGGGTTGGTATCGTTCTTGAGTGTTTTTTCAACCTCTATTTGATGTTTTAAATGCAATTTTAAAAAGAGGCAAGGTAAGCTCTATTTCTTCACTGTCGTTGATGTCTTGAATAAGCTCTTGTAACTTGTTATAAAGCTCTGCCGCGAGTTTCGCTATATCTTCAGGGGAAAATTTAATTATTGCATTTTTGTTATTTGATTGCTTCCTTTGTACGGATGGCAAATAGTGAGGGTGGTATTAGTATTAAACTAGCAAGTCCTTTTGCGGCTGCGATGTTTATCAAACGTGATAAGTGAAGGGCAGGTGTTTTTTTGTCTCCTTCCAATCAAGATGTTAAAGGCATTTTAGGTACGGCGTGCCCGATTAGCTATTTTGATGGCGAAATCGATCATGAGGCAAAGCGTTTCAATCAAGCTGATATTGCTACCTTTATAACTAGTACGGCTTAGCCAAAATGTGCATTTAGATAATACTGTAGGGAAAATGGCTGCCAATGGACGCATTTTATGGGGAAACCATACTAACTTCAGTAATCCACTCTGGCGTTTTGTCAATGTAGTGTGCACCTGTGCAGCGTTGAAAAAACTATCACTAACAGTTTTAGCCCTTGGGCTAATGACGAGAATCTGACTGCTCACTATGTCATTGCTATTACCCGCTCTCTCACGCAGTTTCTTAATGATCTGATTGCGCGGGGTGCACTGCTGGGGGGCGGGTTTGGTTTGATCGCGATTTAAATTGCAACAGTATTTTACAATTAGGACTGTTTCGGGTGAAATTTGATGCAGAAGAAGTGCCACCTTTAGGAGATTTAAGTTTCGGTAGCCGGTGCAATAGCGCATATTTGATTGGCTTACTGAAGATATCCAAAAGAAAATGATGCACACTTTTGGCGATACGTTTGAAACTTATCGTAAAGCAGCAAGGAGTGAAGCATGACGTTACGCATTGTACGCGGTTTTATCCTGATTGTTGATGGTTTTATGGGTACCCATCACAAGGTTGAGCGATTTTTTTAAATCTTTGCCAAGCCGCATCAGAGAATGGATTGGCAGTGTTGATTTATCGGACCTTTTCCATTTGCCCAGTTGGCTTGGCGGCAA
>NZ_JACX01000010.1:0-2483 GCF_000518085.1 Bartonella grahamii ATCC 700132 | reverse complement strand
GTTGAATTGATTAATCGTCTTGATGTTGTTGACATTATTGCTGTTTTCAAGGCTTTTTTTGCTTTTTTTACGCAACGCCAATCCTCTCTGCCAGACAATTTGGGGCAGAACTAGCCCTTTATTATCACTGGGCGCCTTCAGAAATTAACCAGATGGATTGGCTGGATGTGATTGCCTATCGAGAAGAACTCGCACGCCTTAAAGCCCAAGAATATGAAAGCTATCAGTTAGGATAAGAGACGATCATGGATGTTTCCCTTGTTGTGCGTTTTGTCAATCATCTGCAAGAGGGGATAGCTTCTGCCAAGCGTGATCTTGCAGCCTTTAGTTCAGATGTTGCGCATTTGCAAAACAAGACAAGGCAGCATTTTAAAGGGTGGTTTGACCCTGAGCATCTTGAGGATGCGACAAAGAATGCGAAAAATGCTTTTATCCAAGCGCGGGGGCGCATGGTGGGTGCCATTGCGCAAACAGCAACCTTAATTGCACCCCTCTATAAAGCCATGCAATTTGACCAATCGATGAAAGGCTTGGAAAAGGTTCTCGATGCCCCCCTTCATCGCTTAAAGGAATTGCGCCGTTTTGCTTTGGAAACCTCCACCAAGATTCCGCTAGCAGCACGTGAAGTTTTGGAACTGATGACCAGTGCCAGCCAAGCAGGGATTGGCGAACAAGATCTAGAAGCTTTTAGCATCTATGCCGCTAAAGCAGCTGTAGCATTTGATATGACGGGAGATCAGATTGGGGAGCGCTTTGCCAAGTTGCGCAATGTCTTTAAGCTTAATCAGGCAGGCATTGAAGATCTAGGCGATGCTATCAATCATCTCTCTAACCACATGGCTGCCAAGGCAAGTGAAGTGTCTGATTTTACCAATCGTGCCACCGGTGCGGCAACCATGTTTAAGCTCACAGCCCGTGAAACAGCAGCTTTTGGCACGGCGATGATTTCTGCTGGTATTGTCCCTGAGAGTGCAGCGCGTGGTTTTAATGCGATGAGTGCGCGCATACAGGCGGGGGGCAAACATATTGAAGATGCTTTTGCCAATATTGGGCTTTCTCGCGAAAAATTTATGCAAGATCTGGACAAAGATGCCACGGGCACCTTGGTGCGCTTTTTTGATGTTTTAGCCAAATCCGAACAGGGAATGCGCTCGCTGATTGCCATTGCTGGGCGAGATTTTACCGGTGATTTTGCCAAATTGGTGGGCAATCCCGAATTGTTAGGGCAAGCTTTAGATTATGTGAAAGATCCACAAGTCTTTAAAGGCTCTGTAGAGCAAGAAGCAGACAAACAAGCAACCGGTGCCATGCGGCAATTTGAACTCTTACAAAACCGCATTGTGGCTTTGGGGATTAGCATTGGTGAAGTGCTTCTGCCCCCTCTCAACAGTTTGATGGAAAGTGTTGGCAATTTTACCAATGGGCTTATGGCGTGGGCAAATGCCCATCCCACTTTAACAAGCGCCATCATCAAAACCATTGCCGCTCTGATGGCTTTTAATATTGCTCTGCGCGTGTTGCGCTTTACCATGGCTGGCACTCGCCTTGGGGTCCTGCAATTGATTGCCTCTTTTATCAAGATGAGGGCTGTGAGCCGCACGCTGAAGGCAAGTTGGCGAGGGTTAGCGGCTTCAGGGCGCTCACTGGGCTTGCTTACCGCAGGACTTGGGGCACGTTCACTACGACTTTTGCGACCAATGACCTTATTGATGGGCGCTTTGCGGGGGATTGCTGTTTCAGGGGCGGCATTTGCGAGTAGCTTTGGTTGGATAGGAACCGTGATCGAAGTGGTTGGAGCGAGCATGGCCTCTGTTGTGGGGGGTATTTTTACTCCAATAGGGGCTGCGGTTGCTGCTGTTGTGGCGGTCATATTGGCAGCTGGTTTTGCTTTGTGGAAATATTGGGATCGTTTCTCTTCTTTTATGAATGGTTTAGCACGGGGGATAATACGGGCTTGGGGGCAAGCCTTTGAAGCCGTTATGCGCTTTTTTGGTGCAGATACCAGCACCATCACCAAATGGAAAAATATAATCGCCAATGCTTTTGATCTCTCTTCCCATTGGCAAAAGTTCAAACAAGGACTTTCCTCTGTTGCCGAGTGGTTTGGCAATTTGTGGGAGGGCGTTAAACAAAGCTTTTCCAACTTTTGGCAATGGTTGAAGAGTTTTTTTACACAGGAAAAGCTCTCGGAGAGTGCCAAGGCTGGTATGGAACAAGCGGGCGAAGATCTGGCTAATTCGATTGTCGATGGCTTTATGTCGTCTATCTCACAATTGATGGATTATTGTAAATCTTTGCCTAGCCGCATTAAGGGGTGGATTGGTTCCATTGATGTAAGAGAGTTTTTGCCAAGTTTTTTGGGGGGGAAAACAGCCATTCAGCCCATACCACAATTTGCGGGGGCTGGTCATGCAAATCCATTGGGTAGCGAACAAAGAGGCAAAGAGCGTTCCACCATCACCCACAATCAAAATGTCACAGTG
>NZ_JACX01000009.1 GCF_000518085.1 Bartonella grahamii ATCC 700132 | reverse complement strand
ATGCTTACACCCTTTGGTAAAATTTTACGTAAACTTCGCGTTGATCACTCAGAACGCCTTTTAGATATGGCTAAGAAATTAGACATATCTGTAGCATTTTTATCTTCTGTAGAGATTGGCAAAAAATCTGTTCCTGTAGGATTGGAGGAAAAGATCATAGAGCTTTATGGTTTAGATAAAGAGAAGGCTTCTCTCTTAAAAAAAGAAGCCTATTCGTGTCGAAAAAGCATCATAATAAAGCCTTCTACTCCGTTGCAACGTGAAACTGTTGTTGCGTTTATGAGACTTTTAGATGGCTTACATCAAGAAGCGTTAGCAGACTTCAAAGAAATATTAGAAACATTGTGCGAAGCGTGCTTTATAGAGAAATGTTAGAAAATCCTATTCCCCAACTTTTATTTACGCGTCCCTCACAGTAAAAAAGATGTATAAATACAGCAAGTTATTTTTACATAAAACTTACATGTTATCCGTGAATGGTATAACGGTAAAGCTCCTATGAAGTGTACAATTTACAGAGTACTAGCATCTTTACGCTTCATAAGAGACATTTCAAATTCTTTCTTTAAAAGTTTTTACCCATATGCCGGTCCCACTTATGACGTGCAAGAGAATGATTTTGATTGATTCAATATAAACAGATTTGAAATGAGTGAATCTCACGATATTAGGGGCTCTCATTCAACATGAAAAAACAATGAATTATTATTATAAATCAGTGTGATGAGTCTTTAATGATAGGGAAGCAACAATGCGAAGAGTCTATAATCTTTGGGCGTCCAAGTCATTGAAGCGAGTTAAAAATGCGTTTTCAATTTGTTGGGTAGAATAGGGGTATAAATTAAGATCATCGGGTAAAATATTATTGGGAGAGCCAAAATAGCGAAGGGCTTCTTCTGTACTAAATCCAGCAAGCGTAATCGCTTCATAATATGCAGCGATACGGTCGGCTTGTTTGATTTTTTTTAAAAGTTTTTGAGAAAGATCAACGGGAAGAGAAAAGCGCATGTGGATAGCATCTTGGATGCCCTTTTCAATGCGTTCATATTGGTTTCCTATGACAGCTTTAAAGGGGGAAATCATATCGCCGATGACATATTCTGGAGCATCATGAAGAAGAGCATAAAGACATTCGTTGCTTCCCGATTGTGGAAAAAGTTTTTGAAATATTTGTTCAACCAAAAGTGAATGTTGTGCAACAGAATAAGCATGCTCCCCTCGTGTTTGACCGTTCCAACGTGCCACGCGAGAAAGTCCATGGGCAATATCTTCAATTTCAACATCAAAAGGAGAAGGGTTGAGAAGATCAAGTCTGCGTCCAGAGAGCATTCTTTGCCAAGCGCGTGCTTCTCCATTTTTTAATAATTCAGCTTTAGCCATGCGTATTTTCTATAGTCTTTTCAGGAAAGGTAAAATTCATATTTTCAGCAATGTTTATAGTGACAGGAATGTTTTTTACAGTAAAGGGGATGTTATGGTCCATAGAATCTTTGACGTGGTCAATACGCATTAAAGCGAGAGCCTCATTTTCTACACACGTTCCCAAGTAGCCAAGCACTTTTGTTCCTGCTTCAATGCTAGATTGAGGGGTTAATTCACACTGGCCTTTTACAATAAAAATACGGCGACGTGCTGCACGGCGGTGGTGCATTCGTGAAACAATTTCTTGTCCAATATAACATCCTTTATTGAATGAGATTCCATTGATTTGATCGTAATTAATATCATGAGGAAAGACTTTACCAACTTCATAGTCTTGACCACTTTCCGCAATTGCATAACGGATACGCAATTGATTCCATGTATCATGATATTCTGAAGTCAAAAAAGGTTTTTTGCCATAGATTCGTATTATTTTTTCTTTTTGTGGGAAGCGTTTATCAATAAAACTTGAATCAAAATTTAAAGCATCTGATTCATTATTCAAAGAAACCGTAACAAGCTCTTGTAATGGTTGTGTAATTTCTACTTTTTTACGCAGCTTATAGAGCAACAGACGTTGGTGAAGCGTATCAGCTAAAGGCATTCTGATATCAATCAGGTAACCATTTTCTTTTTTTCCGATAAGAAAATCGGCAAGAACCTTTCCTTGTGGGGATAAAAGGGCTCCAGGGAAAAGTTCCTGTGGACTGATTTTTTTTACATCTGTCGTGATCAAGGATTGTAGAAAATCTGTTGCTTCTTCGCCTGTAATTTGAATAAGCCCGCGGTTTTTTAAGCAAATGGCATTTTGTTTTTCAATCATGGTTCTTGCCTTTCTGCTCAAAGTTACATAATCGATAAGTGAGCAATATGTAAGGAGCGTGGCTATGTTTAAAACATTTGATACAATTTTTAAAGGTGCAACACTTGTGAATCATGATGGAAGAAGCAAGCGTGATATTGGTATTACAAATGGTCGTATTGCTGAAATAGGCAACCTTACATGTGCATCGGCTAGTGAGGTCATTGATTGTATGGGGCTTCATATTTTACCAGGAATTATTGATAGCCAAGTGCATTTTCGTGAGCCAGGAAATGAATATAAGGAGGATTTGGAAAGTGGCTCGTATTCTGCTGTGTTAGGGGGTGTTACGGCAGTTTTTGAAATGCCTAATACCAATCCGTTGACAACATCAGAAGAAACATTAAACGATAAGGTTAAACGCGGATTTCATCGAATGCATTGTGATTTTGCATTTTGGGTTGGAGGAACGCGTGAAAATGCCCATGAACTCTCTGAGTTAGAAAGACTTCCCGGTGCGGCTGGAATTAAAGTCTTTATGGGGTCCTCTACCGGTGATCTTTTGGTTGATGATGATGAAAGTGTACGCCTTATTTTGAAGAATACACGCCGTCGTGCAGCTTTTCATTCTGAAGATGAGGCGAGGCTCAAAGAGCGTAAAATATTGCGTATTGAAGGGGATGCATCGTCACATCCGATTTGGCGTGATGAAGTTGCGGCATTAAAATGTACGCAGCGTTTGGTAAAAATTGCCCATGAGACGAAAGCACGGATTCATGTGTTACATCTTTCGACAGAAGAAGAAATTGATTTTCTAAAAAAACATAAGGATGTTGCAACAATTGAAGTGACACAACATCATTTGACTCTCACGGCTGATGATTATAAGAAGTTTGGTACATTAATTCAGATGAATCCGCCTATTCGTGAGTCGCGCCACCGTGAAGCTCTTTGGTACGGTGTTCAACAAGGAATTATTGATGTCTTAGGCTCAGATCATGCGCCTCATACTCTTGAAGAAAAACTTCAACCTTATCCCTCTTCACCTTCAGGAATGACAGGGGTGCAAACAACAGCAGCAATTATGTTGACACATGTGAATGAAGGAAAAATATCTCTTGAACGTTTTGTTGATCTCACTTCACATGGCCCTAGTCGTATTTTTGGTATAAGCTGTAAAGGGCGCATTGCTGTTGGGTACGATGCTGATTTAACCATTGTTGATCTTAAGAGAGAAGAAATTATTACGAATGGCTTAATTGGTTCGCGTGCCGGTTGGACACCTTATGATGGTCAAAAAGTTAAAGGTTGGCCTGTTGGGACTATTATCCGTGGTATGCGCGTTATGTGGGAAGGTGAAATTGTCACACCTTCACAAGGAGAGCCTATTAAGTTTATGGAAACTCTGGTGTAAACAGATTAAAATTATAAGTATGCCGTAAAATACCATCTTTTAGAGTGGTGATATAGGGTATGTCTGCCTTTTTGGCACATAAGTGTTTTTTTATGCGTGGTGAATATTCTTAGGCTTGTTTGTAGAAACTATGAAGCAAATTACATGAGTGGGAAGCCAAGAGGAACCTTGTTCAACAAGAACCTAGATTATTTACAGAGCAAATTTAGTTAAAAATCTTTGTCCTTTGAGGTGTGGAGAGGAAGCCAAAGAACGGTTTTATATGGGAAAAAGGCGCATACGAATAAAAGCGTGTCGAGACATTATTCTTTAAACGTCTCTCTGTTTTCAGAGCTGGTTTATTGCTCCCCGCATTTGTGAGAGGAGTATCATTGATATCGCTAAAATTGAGAAAGATATTTTTTGTATAGATTAATTATTTATAATGCATGAGAAGATTTTCAGATAAAATTCTTCCTTCCTCAATGTATCTTTGATTGGCTTCAATGGCTGCTTGGGTACAATGGTGATAATTTTCTGAGAAAGCACGATACGCTTCATTAAACGCTTCATAAAAATAAGCACGTCTTTGTGGAATGGGGTATTCTGCTTCAATTAGTGCATTCATATAATCATACCATTGGTTTGTTGGAGGCTCGCAAAGATTTTGGAGAGAATGCAATGATCCCAAAATTTCTGCTAGTCGGAGTAATTTTTTTTCATAAGGTGGAGATTGTTGCGCAAAGGTTGGCATTGAAATGACAAGAAATATTAAAATAATGATGTTCATCAATCTATTACGCATTATTTTTATTGCTTTCTTTGAATAAAACTCTGTACAGATGAAATAATTTTGTCATGAGAACGGTGTAAAAAAATAGAGTTAATTGCTACATTATTCTCAATTATTGATTATAAAATATAGGGCGTAAGAGGCAGTAAGGAACCCATTGTGGAATATTGAAAATACTGACGAAGCTTTGTGTGGTTAAAAATTTAAGATTTGCTTCCTGCAAGCTATCTATTTTTCACATAGGTTTATTTTATATTGTGTTGCCTATAGAATTTTTTCTAAGCTCGTTTTCTTTAAGAAGGGAAAGCATCTCTAATGATAGAATGCTTTTGTTCAATCAAATAAAATAGATTGTTTTTATGATAAATGATGGATACAGCCGTGAATACAATGGGAAATGGTAAGAAGAATTTACTATAAGAAAAAAGTTTTTAGCCTAAACCGCGTAATACGATAATTTGAGATAAGATGCATCTAAAAGGAGCGGTGCATAATATCGTCTATGGAGTCAATAATGAAAGAGTTGCGATTTTATAATACGCTGACACGTAAAAAAGAAAATTTTACACCAATAGATCCGACAAGAGTACGTCTTTATGTTTGTGGGCCGACAGTTTATGATTATGCGCATATAGGAAATGCACGCCCTGTCATTGTTTTTGATATTTTATTTCGTTTATTGCGTCATGTTTATGGCAATGAGCATGTTCTATATGCGCGTAATATTACAGATGTTGATGATAAAATTAATGCACGAGCAGTTTTTGAATATCCAAACTTGTCATTGAATGACGCCATTCGTCAATTAACAGAACGTACATATTGCCAGTTTCAACAAGATACAATAGCACTTGGTTGTCTATTACCAACCAGTCAGCCGCGCGCAACCGAGCATTTAGAGGAAATGCGCTCTTTAATTGAAAGATTGCTTGAAAAGGGGCACGCTTATAAAGCGGAAAATCATATATTATTTTCTGTAAGTAGCATAAAAAATCCTCCCCATTATGGGGCATTCGCAAATCGTTCTTTAGACGAAATGAGAGCGGGGGCGCGTATCGATGTTGCTGCTTATAAAAGGGAAGAGATGGATTTTGTTTTATGGAAGCCTTCTGTGGAAGGGGAGCCAGGTTGGGAATCGCCGGCCGGAATTCCTGTTTTAGGTCGTCCAGGTTGGCATATTGAATGTTCTGCGATGTCAATGGCAAAGTTATTAGCGCCCTATGGCGGTGGTTTAACCTGTGATGATCCGACCGCGAATGTTTTTGATATCCATGGTGGTGGACTTGATTTAATTTTTCCTCATCATGAAAATGAGATTGCACAAAGTTGTTCAGCTTTTGGGACGGAGCGAATGGCAAATTTTTGGATGCATAATGGTTTTTTACAAGTTGAAGGCAAAAAGATGTCGAAAAGCTTTGGCAATTTCATAACTATTCGTTCTGTTTTAGAGAATAATTTTTTGGAGTTTAATGGTATTTTAATCGATGAAATGAAGAAAAATTGGGCTGGTTTGTCTGCGCGTTTTTCGATGTTGCAAACGCATTATCGTGAACCATTAAATTGGACAGCGCAGCGTTTAATACAATCGAGTGGCGAACTGTATCGTTGGTATGAATTGCTTCGCAGCAAAAAAAGTGAGATGGAAAACAATGAAGCAATTAATGATACTTTGATAGATGCACTCAGTGATGATCTTAATACTCCAAAAGCACTGACTCTTTTGCGAAAGTTTTATAAAGAAGGGAATGCGCTGGCTCTTTCTAATGGGATGAATTTATTAGGACTATTACGACAAGAATGGATTAAAGAAATAGACTGCCCATTATTTATAAAAAAAACTTTTCTTGATTCAAAATTTATTGATCAACGGATTGCTGAAAGGCTACGACTTATCCATAATAAAGAGTGGGAAGCAGCGGATACAATTCGTGATGAGCTTGCAGCCGAGGGGGTTCTTTTAAAAGACAGTAAGGATCCGCAGAGTGGTGAGCGCATAACTGTGTGGGAAATAAAACGATTTTAATTTTTCTATTCCAGCAGCTTACATAAATAAAGGGAGGAAAGTTTGATGGAATTTTTATATCATTATGGATATATCGCGCTTAAGCTGGCTGTAGGTCTTGTTGCCTTCTTATTTATTTTAAGAACGACGGGGCGGGGCAGTCTTAGTCAGATGACACCAGTTGATTTGGTCAGTAATTTTGTTATGGGAGGTATTATTGGAGGCGTTATCTATAATCAGAATATTAGTAGCATTCAATTATTGCTTGTTTTACTCATCTGGCAAACCTTGATTACATCTTTTAATTTTTTTGCACGCTATTCAGTTTTTTTTCGTCGTCTTATTGCAGGGCGGAATGTTACATTAGTTTTAGATGGGGTTTTCCAAATAGATAAGATTAAGAACTTAGGGATCAATGTTAATGATCTCATTACGATGTTACGTCTTAAAGGGTGTCACTTACATGAAGCCGCTTTTGTTCGTTTGGAAACCAATGGTGATTTCACTGTCATTAAAAAGGAAGAGGGGAAGAAATCGACGATTTTAATAGAAAATGGTGAAGTTATTGATGATGGACTTAAAGAGATTGGTAAAACAAAAAAGTGGCTTCAGGCAGAATTGAAAAAAAACCATGTAAAAGTTGAAAATTTATTTGCAGCAGAGTGGTATGAAAATACAGATCAAAATAATAAATTGTATAGTGGATTATTTCTTGTTCCTTTTTCAAAAACAGTCTAACTTTAAATAACGAGTGGGTATAGCTTATTGGAAGCGTAATGAAGAGATAAATCTATAAACAACCACAGGGGGGTATTTTGCCTTTTTCGTGTGGATGATAGAGAAGTAAGGACTTTATGAAACGCAATGAAATGACAAAAACTGTATCATCAGATACAGGCAGAACTCTGCACACACTTTACAATTTATGGCCCTATATGTGGCCAGTAGGGCGACGTGATCTAAAAATACGTGTGCTATGGGCAATATTTTATCTTGTTTTGGCTAAGCTCGTTCTCATATCTGTACCGTATTTCTTTAAATATTCTACGAATGTGCTTGATTCAAGCTTTCAGCTACCTGAATGGTTCCCATCCAGTTTGATTATTCCCATCATGCTCGTTTTGGCATATAATGTCGCACGTATTATGCAGGCTGGATTAAATCAATTACGCGATTCTCTTTTTGCCACTGTTGGTCAATATGCTGTTCGTCAATTGGCTTATAAAACCTTTGTACATATGCATGAGTTATCCTTGCGATTTCATTTGGAACGCCGAACTGGTGGGCTTTCTCGTGTGATTGAGCGTGGTACAAAAGGAATTGAAGCGATCGTAAGATTTTCAATTCTGAACACAGTACCGACAGTTCTAGAGTTTATATTAACGGCACTTGTATTTTACATAAGTTATGGGTGGCATTATCTTCTCATCGTTGTTGCAACGGTTGGATTATATATCTTGTTTACCATTAAGGCGAGTGATTGGCGCATTCGTATTCGGCAACAAATGAATACAGCAGATACTGAGGCCAATACGCGTGCAGTTGATTCTCTTTTGAATTTTGAAACGGTGAAATATTTTGGCAATGAAACTCTAGAAGCCGATCGATTTGATGCTTCTATGGTAGGTTATGAAAAAGCCGCAACAAAGATTTGGACATCGTTAAGCTGGCTTAATTTTGGTCAGGCTCTTATCTTTGGTATTGGAATGACGATCATGATGCTGATGTCAGCTTATGAAGTTTTTTATAAAACACAAACTTTGGGTGATTTTGTTTTTATTAATGCACTTTTAATGCAACTTTCCATTCCACTGAATTTTATTGGTTCAATTTATCGTGATATTCGACAAGGTTTAACGGATATTGAAGCAATGTTTGATCTTTTAGATGTTCAGAAGGAGATCGTTGATAAATCGGATGCTAAACCGTTAGAGATAGGGGATGGGACCATTCGTTTTCATCAGGTAAAGTTTTCCTATGATTCGACACGTCAGATTCTCAGAGATATTGATTTTGAAGTTCCTGGAGGAAAAACAGTCGCCATTGTCGGTCCATCTGGTGCAGGTAAATCAACTATTTCTCGGTTGCTTTTTCGGTTTTATGATGTTGACGCGGGTTCTATCACAATTGACGGGCAGGATATTCGTGACGTAACACAAAAGAGTTTGCGTGAAGCGATTGGCATGGTCCCACAAGATACAGTGTTATTTAATGATACAATTGCCTATAATATTTGCTATGGGCGTCCAAGTGCTACAGATGAAGAAATGCGCAAAGCTGCTGAAATGGCACAAATATCAAAATTTATTGAAATTTTACCGGAAGGTTTTCAGTCTATGGTAGGAGAGCGAGGTCTCAAATTATCAGGTGGTGAAAAACAACGTGTGGCTATTGCACGGACTCTCTTAAAAGCCCCCCCACTTCTTATTCTAGATGAAGCAACATCGGCTCTTGATACGGCAACGGAACAGGAAATTCAACAAGCATTGGATATTGTAAGCCGTGGACGTACAACATTGATTATTGCTCACCGTCTTTCTACTGTTATCAATGCTGATGAAATTTTGGTTCTTAAAAGTGGTCGTATTATTGAAAATGGGGCGCATACAGAGCTTTTACGCAAGAAAGGTTTATATGCTTCAATGTGGAATAAGCAGCTTGAAGCATCGAAAGCTGAAGAAAAGTTACGTAAAATACGTGAAGAAGATGAGACGAGTGTTGTTAATCGTAAAAAATAAATAGGGCAAAATGTAATCTATATCTTTATATGGAGTGATTGATTAAATACATAAAAAGATACAAGAGGAACAAAAAGATTTGTTGCTTGTTTAAGTTTACGATGAATAGGAAATTATATGAGTATTCTGCAATCTTTCCATAATAGCTTTGTACCGGTTCATAAAGAGGGTTATCCTTTTATTGTAGCATTTTTTGTTATTTCGCTCATCCTTGGTTGGATATGGAGTCCGTTGTTTTGGTTTGGTCTCGTTCTCACGGTGTGGTGTATATACTTTTTCCGTGATCCAGATCGTGTGGTCCCTTTGAATTCAAATTGGGTTATGTCGCCTGCCGATGGGCGTATTTCATTTGTGGAATCATGTGTTCCACCTGAAGAATTAGGATTAGGGAAAGATGAAATGATCCGTATTTCCATTTTTATGGACATTTTTTCATGCCATATTAATCGTATTCCTATCAGTGGTACAGTAGAGTCTATCGTTTATCATCCAGGTCGATTTACCAATGCTGAGTTTGATAAAGCTAGCCAGTTTAATGAGCGTAATGGTGTGGTAATTGATAGCAAACATGGTAAAATCGGTATCGTACAAATAGCGGGAATGGTTGCACGCCGGATTGTTTGTTGGTCAAAAGAAAACGATGCCGTTATGACTGGTGAGCGATTTGGATTGATTCGTTTTGGTTCTCGCCTTGATATTTATATACCAACAGAAATGAAATTGCGTGTTGCAGTTGGACAGACAGCAATTGCTGGAGAAACAGTTTTGGGTTCTTTTGATGATAAGAGTGCCACAACGGACTTCAGATACGATTAGGACTCACAATGAAAAATTTTTCGCCATTTTCTTCATTCAATCCTGAGGGGCAGCATGATGATGTTGCAAGTCGGCGACGTTCACCTACATCAATGCGGTATGTCATTCCCAATATCATTACTATTTTAGCAATTTGTGCAGGGATGAGCAGCATTCGTTTGGCTTTTGAACATCGCTATGAAGCTGCTATTTTAATGGTGCTTTTGGCCGCAGTTTTAGATGGTGCTGATGGTCGCATTGCCCGTTTAATAGATGGTAGTTCATCTTTTGGGGCACAGATGGATTCTCTTGCTGATGTTATAAATTTTGGTGTTACCCCTGCACTTATTGTTTATTCCTTTATCTTGAATCAAGCAAATCACATTGGTTGGGTTGCAGCCCTTGTCTATTGTGTTGCTTGTTGTTTGCGATTAGCACGTTTTAATGTGATGTTGGATAACACCAATATACCTAAGTGGCAGAAAAGTTATTTTGTTGGTGTTCCAGCACCAGCAGGAGCATTACTCCTTTTATTGCCTACCTATTTAGGCGCTCTTGGTTTGGTCCCCAATTGGGGGTGGGCATTATTTTTTAGTCTTTATACTGTAATTATTGCTTTTCTTTTGATTAGTCGTTTACCAGTATGGAATGCAAAAACAATTGATCAAAATTTAAGGCGCGATATCGTTATACCATGCATGTTGGTCATTGTTATTTATGTCGGTTTTCTTGCGACTTACACATGGAAAACTTTATTGATTACAGCTGTTAGCTATATGATTTTTCTCCCCTGTAGTTTTATCGCTTATAATAAACGTGCTACTTTAGAAGAGAAAAAGGCTGATGCTAAAGCTATCCAAGAATCATAAAGTGTTTCATTCTTCTGTTGAGAAGCACAGGAAAAAGAGAGAGTTAAACGATTTACTTCTCCGATGATGATCAGTCAGGTACATGATAATCTACAAACCGATTTTTATGGACATTAAAGAGTTTTCCAGTTTCTTTTAAATCAGGTGATAACAAATGTACTATCTTTTTTGCAACCTCTTGTGGTGAAGGGAGAGTTTGTGGATCTTCACCGGGCATAGCTTCAGCGCGCATGGCAGTGCGTGTGGCACCAGGGTTGACACAATTAACCTTTATAGGGGTTTGTTTAAGTTCTTCTGCCCAACAGCGGGCAATCATCTCTAAAGCCGCTTTAGAGGCTGCATAAGCTCCCCAGAAAGGGCGCGCAGCATGCGCAACGCTTGAGGATAACAGAATGGCTCGTCCAGCATCAGATTCTCGTAATAAAGGCTCAACAGCTTTCATTAAGCGCCATTGGCTGAAAAGATTTATTTGAAAAACATCTTCAAATACCGTGTTTTCTATATGCGCTATTGGTGAGAGTGTTCCAAGGATTCCTGCGTTTGCAACGATAATATCAAGTTTTTTCCAGCGTTTGGCAATTGAGATAGCAAGAGTATCGATGTTTTCCATATGATGCAAGTCAAGGGGAACAAGGGTTGCATGAGCCCCTTTTTCTCGGATTTGATTATCTAATTCAGTAAGTCCACTGACTGTTCGTGCAAGAGCAATAATATGAGCGCCGCGTGCAGCAAGCTCGAGTGCCAAATAATAGCCAATTCCTCTTGATGCGCCAGTAACAAGTGCAACACGCCCATGGAGACTAAAGTCACATTTTGTCATCATTAATCTCTTGTTTTAAGAACAGATGATTGATGAGTTTTGGAGAGATTTTCTTGATCAACCAGTTGCGTAGGATAATATCCAGTAAAATAATGGTCAGTAAATTGTGGATCGGCGTTATTCCGTTTTTCCCCTGCTACAGCAAGATATAATCCATCCGTTGAAAGAAATTCTAATGAATCCGCTCCAATAAAATCACACATAGATTTTAAATCTGGATATTGATTTGCTAAAAGGCCTTCAACTTTAGGTGTATCAATACCATAAAAGTCGGGATAGAAAATCATAGGGCTAGAAATGCGCATATGAACTTCTTTTGCTCCTGCATCACGGAGCATTCGCACAATTTTAAGAGATGTTGTTCCACGTACAATAGAGTCATCAACAAGAATAACACGTTTTCTTTCAATCACAGGACGGTTTGCAGAATGTTTTAACTTGACACCAAAAGCACGAATTTGTTGTGTTGGTTCGATAAAAGTACGGCCAACATAGTGATTACGGATAATACCAAGCTCGAAGGGAATTCCAATTTCTTGTGCATAGCCAATTGCGGCAGGAGTTCCTCCATCAGGAACAGGAACCACAACATCACCCTCACAAGGGGCTTCCTGTGCTAAACGGATTCCCATATTTTTGCGTGTTGCATAGACACTACGCCCTCCAACGATTGAGTCCGGACGGGCAAAATAAACATATTCAAACAAGCAAAGTTTTTCTGGTTTTTCATTTTTGGGTTTTATAATTTTTTTAGTAATTTCCCCATTTTTTTGTATTTCACATATGATGATCTCCCCATTTTTAACATCACGGACATACTTTGCTCCAATAATATCAAGAGCACAAGTTTCAGAACAAAAAATAGGCTTACCATCAAGTTCCCCCATCACAAGGGGTCTAATCCCTGTTGGATCGCGTGCAGCAATAAGCTTTGTACGTGTGAGCGCTAACATAGCATACCCACCTTCTACTTGCCGAATTGCATCAACAAAACGATCAGAGGACGATTCATAACGTGAGCGGGCAATAAGATGAAGAAAAACTTCTGAATCTGATGTTGATTGACAGATAGCTCCAGAAGCGATGAGTTCACGGCGTAATGTAAGACCATTGGTAAGATTACCATTATGAGCAATAGCAATGCCTCCAGCTTTTAATTCAGCAAAAAGGGGTTGAACATTGCGTAATGCTACTTCTCCAGTTGTTGAATAACGGGTATGTCCAATAGCGCGATTTCCTGGTAAGCGTGCAAGTGTTGTAGGATTTGTATAGTGATCACCAACAAGACCTAAATGCTTTTCTTGATGAAACATTTTATTATGGTAGGAAACAATACCAGCCGCTTCTTGCCCACGATGCTGAAGTGCGTGGAGTCCAAGAGCTGTTAATGTTGCTGCATCTTCATGCCCAAGAATACCAAAAACGCCACATTCTTCGTGAAGGGTATCATCATCTAATGAAAATTCTTGACAGAAAACATCACTCTTTATCATCATATTCTTTCAGTTGTGATACGAAGGAATCATTAATATCACATTCTACATCATTTAGTTCTCTTTCCTCATGAAAAACTATTCTCTATTTTTTAAAATTATCTTTTCATGAGAGTGTTGCTCATACGTATGTTTATTGCTGTCTTTAAACAAATTTTCCGCCTTTTCGAGAACCGATCCAATATCTTTTGGGAGTATTTCCCAAACTTTTTGTCCTAGTGAATCTAAAATAGGCCTTGTTTTTGCATTTTTTAACCAATTCGCTTGAAGCTCGGGTTTAATCAGTGCATTAATCAGCAACATACCGATGACCATGATAAGTAAACCGCGAAGTGCTCCAAAAATAAAACCAATAGCACGGTCAAGGACACCAATTCGACTATCAATAATAAAATCAGAGATCTTCATTGTAATAATTGAAGTAATAATGAGAACAATAATAAAAATCGTGACCAATGTTGTGATCAATGCAATCATTTTATTAGAGAGATAGTGTTCAAAGAAAGGTAAGACAGGCTTGAATAAAAACAGTGTCGTAATAGCTGCAACTGCCCAAGAAATCAACGATAACACTTCACGTGAAAACCCTCGAAGCATAGCAAGAAAAGCGGACAACAGGATGATTACTACGACAATTCCATCAAGGATTGTTATGATCATTTGTTTGTTCCTTATACATAAAGTTGTGTTCTTCTAAGTCTGTGTGCAAATATATTTTTTGTTCTTATAGCAAGGATCTTTTGTATTTTATAGAGTTTTTTCTATATTATCATATCTGTGGTGCAGATCATTTTTTACTTACGGTAAGAGTAGCAACGAGTTCGGGAAGGTCGGAGAAAGTTTTTTGTTGAAAATTGAGCGATTTCATCATTTCGGTTGTTGTTGTGGGGTGAAATGCTCCTTGAAAGCCTAGTTTTTTTGCTTCATTGATGCGCTGTGCTGAATGTGAAACAGCGCGGGTAGCTCCTGAAAGACTGACTTCACCAAAATATACATAATCCGTTGGCAATGCGATATTGGCAAGAGAAGATACCAAAGCAGCGGCTACAGCTAAATCAGCAGCGGGTTCTGATATGCGATATCCACCTGCTACGTTCAGATAGACATCATGCTGTCCAAAACGAATGCCGCAATGGGCTTCTAAAACGGCAAGAATCATAGAAAGGCGATTTCCATCCCATCCGACAACCGCACGTCTTGGTGTCCCAAGGGAAGAAGGAGCAACAAGCGCTTGAATTTCTACGAGTATCGGGCGTGTCCCTTCCATTCCCGCAAAAACAGCAGCACCTGGTGCTTTTTCATTACGTTCTCCTAAAAACAATTCGGATGGATTTATCACTTCGCGTAATCCTTTATCAGACATTTCAAAGACACCAATTTCATCTGTTGGTCCGAAGCGATTTTTTACAGTTCTAAGAATGCGATAATGATGTCCTCCTTCACCCTCAAAATAGAGAACGCCATCAACCATATGTTCAACGACTCGAGGACCAGCAATTTGCCCATCTTTTGTAACATGACCAACAAGAACAACGGCGGCTCCTGTTTTCTTGGCAAAGCGGATCATTGCTTGAGCACCGATACGTACTTGTGTGACAGTGCCGGGTGATGAATCTGCTGTATCTGACCATAGGGTTTGAATCGAATCGATAATCACCATATCAAGGTTTTTATGTTCGCTTAAGGTTGCCAGAATATCTTCAACATTGGTTTCAGCAGCAAGTTTCACTTCTGTATTGTTAGCTTCAAGCCTTTGTGCGCGCAGACAAATTTGCGCAATAGCCTCTTCACCTGAAACATAGATGACATTATATCCTTTACGTGATAAAGCAGCGGCTGTTTGTGTCAGCAATGTTGATTTACCAATACCTGGATCACCTCCAACAAGGAGTGCTGATCCACGGACAAAGCCCCCACCGGTAACACGATCAAGTTCAGCAATACCAGAATGAATACGTGGAGCATCTTCGATATTTCCAGAAAGAGATGTGAGTGTGACGATGCGTCCTTTACGAGCACTCTGCTTAGGACCACTTCCTATGCCGCCATTTATAGTTTCTTCGATAAGGGAATTCCATTCTCCACAAGCACTACATTTTCCCGCCCAACGAGAATGGACAGTTCCACAATTTTGACAAATAAATTGAATACGATTACGTGCCATGTTGATTTAACCAATTTGTTCTGGAAGGTACTTACTATCTGCCAGATCGCTAAAGCGTGTGAAATCAGACTGAAAGGCGAGATGAATAGTTCCTGTTGGTCCGTGGCGTTGTTTTGCGACAATAACGTCGGCTTTCCCAAAAGCGTTGTCCATTGCGTCTTGCCATTTCACATATTCAGGGCTACCTAACTTTGGTTCTTCATTTTTGAGATAATATTCTTCGCGATAGACAAACAGAACAATGTCGGCATCTTGCTCAATTGAACCAGATTCACGTAAATCTGAGAGTTGTGGACGTTTATCTGTTCTATTTTCTACTTGACGTGAAAGTTGAGAGAGAGCAATAATAGGAATATTCAATTCTTTCGCTAATGCTTTTAATCCTGTGGTAATTTCTGTGATCTCTTGAACACGATTTTCTGATGAACGCTTTGAACTGCTTGTCATGAGTTGGATATAGTCAATAAACAAGATATCTAAACCATGTTGCCGCTTGAGACGCCGCGCACGAGCAGCTAATTGCGTAATTGATATTCCCCCAGTTTGATCAATATAAAGTGGTGCCTTTTGTAGTTGGTTCACCGCACGAATAATTTTTGAAAATTGTTCATCTGAAATATTACCACGCCGAATATCAGAAGAAGAGACTTCTGTTTGTTCAGAAATAATACGTGTTGCAAGCTGTTCGGATGACATCTCAAGTGAGAAGAATCCCACAATGCCGCCTTCATTTTCTTGGATATTGGCATTGCGATTATAAGCATTAGCAATATTAAAGGCAATATTGGTAGCCAATGAGGTTTTACCCATACCAGGGCGGCCCGCAAGGATAATTAAGTCAGATGCTTGTAATCCTCCCATTTTTTCATCAAGTGTTTTTATATGGGTGGCTATCCCTGATAATTGTGAAGAGCGCTTTTTCGCAGCACTTGCCATATCGATAGCTTTTTTAATAGCCTCATTAAAATTTTCAAATCCACCTCCATATTTCCCTTTTTCTGCTAGCTCAAATAATTGATTTTCAACAGTTTCAATTTGTTGGGTAGGCGTGAGCTCTACAGGAGCATCAAAGGCTGTATTGACAACTTGAGTTCCAAGGTTAATCAAAGACCGGCGGATAAAAAGATCGTAAATGACGCGTCCATAATCTTCAGCGTTAATAATAGTGACTGCCTCTGTGGCTAAGCGAACAACATATTGGTATACAGTAATATCTCCAATTTTTTCTTCCATTTGGATATAGGGCTTGATTGTAACTGGATCTACACGTTTTCCTGTTTTAATAAGGTGAGATAAAACATGATAAATTTTTTGATGCAATGGTTCAAAAAAATGTTCTGGTTTTAGAAAATCTGAAACGCGGTCAAGAGAATCATTGTTGATAAAGATGGCACCAAGCAATGCCTGTTCAGCTTCAATATTATACGGAAGTTGCCGAAAAGAAGGAGAATCCTCTTTTTTTGAAGAGCTGACATTAACAACGTTAGTTTCTTCCATAATATTTTTCCACTAAAATTCCAAGTCTAGCTACTTTAGGCGATAAATTGAAAATCGTATAATTAAAAGAATAGAGCTACAACCCTTCATTTTAAGTTAAAATTATATAATTTTTCAAAACTCTCTTTTCGTTGCTCATTTATCATTCGTGTATTATTTATGTAACGTCTATCTATTTTGTTTTATAATATGCGATTTTAAAGTGGAAGTTTTGGTACTCTAAATTTAAGTATTTTGAAGTTACATGACCTTAAAATTCCAATATCTGTATAAGTAGAATTACTCTTTTATAACTGAAATTATTTCAGATCATGTGAGGATACAATTAACTTACCGCTCATACAAGCCTTACCCTAAAAGGTAGAACTTTAAATTATTTTTGCTTTATATGCTGGAAATAAAAGATATTTCCTCTTAGTGATATTATCATTCTCGGCATGTAATGCCTTTAAATAATATATTGCTAATTCTTTCATAAAAATTAGGTTCTTTATGTATGATAGCCATAAAATACTCACTTTTAAAGTGTGAGTATTTTATGAGCAATATTTAATATAGAATAAAAAATATAAAACAGAAAGCAAAAATAGCAATTAATCTTCTTGATGAGAACTGTTTATATCGTTGTCATTAATTTCTTCTGCCAATAATTCTTCCTGACTTTCTTCTAATAATTCTTCTTGAATATTATATATTTCTTTAGCAGAAGTGAGAGTTTCACCTTCTGCTTGGCGTTGTGCTTCACTGGTAGAACGCGCAACGTTAATAATCACAGAAATTTGAACCTCAGGATGTAAGCTAAGAGTGATAGTGTGAAGACCAATCATTTTTATTGGATGGTTAAGTTCGACTTGATTTCTCCCAATAGAAAAGCCTTCATCTGTTATAATTTCAGCAATATCACGTGTTGACACAGAACCATAAAGTTGTCCTGTTTCACCAGCAGAACGAACAACAATGAATGATTGTCCATCAAGTTTTTCAGCAACTTTTTGCGCTTCGCTTTTGCGTTCAAGATTACGTGCTTCAAGTTGTGCACGTTGTATCTCAAAATGTTTTTTATTGGCTTCATTTGCTCGTAAAGCTTTACCTTGAGGCAAGAGAAAATTACGCGCATAACCATCTTTAACTGAGACAATATCACCCATCTGACCAAGACGAGGAATGCGCTCAAGTAAAATAATATCCATAGTTTTTCCTTTCGAACAAATAAATTTAGTGGAGTTTTTTGCGTGATTGAAAATTATATTGAATAGCAGCCCAAATTCCCATCAAAAGCATCATGAAAACAATAGGTGGAGTAAAAACGACTGTTAAAATAGCAATATAAACAAGAGAAAGTATAATGATCCGACCGTTTACCCCTTTTGTAATATTGTGAAGATATGCTAGACCACTAATTAATATGATGACAGTGTATGCAGTACTAAAGACACGGGTACTCAAGTTAAGAGAAGCGCTCAACTCAACCATCGATGCTATGCAAACAATAATGAAAATAACAATTCCAGAAATTGGAAGGCGGAGAGTTTGGCTCCAATCATCACGGGGTCTTTTCAGCCATTTCATGTGTTGTGCTGCTATCATGGAAAAGTAAAGGTTACCAATGAGAAAAACCAAACTATAAATAGTCAAAGAAACAGCAGTAAAAGTTGCTGGATGCGTCATTAAAAGCTCACTAAAAGCGCGTATATCGGCTTCTTTTATTGACTGTGATTGTTGCAGAGTTTGTGCTATGTTTTCGGTGATTTTTTTTGCAATGACGGGTGTGGAAGGACGGGTTTGAACATAGAGCCCAATGAAAGTTGCTATAAGAGCGATAAAATTAGTTAAATGAAAAATAACCGATGATAATGGATACCAGATCAGTTCGTTTTCTTTTTGAGCTGGTCGTGCAAGTCCAAGAAGCCAAGAAGCATAGACAGCAGGAAGGAAAAATAAGAACATCAAGCCAAGAGCAATATAGGTATTAGTGGTTATGATAAGAACAACAGTGGCACTTATGAGGGCGATGAGACTGGCTAATGTTCCTTGACCGAACGCAACAATAAAAATTGGCAATGAAAGAAAGCAGCCAAGAAGAAGAGAAAAAAAGGGCGCGATATTTGCAACACTGATGATTGCCATTCCTATTACAACAGCAAATAATCCTGCTAAAATACCGATTAATATCTCATAGGTACGATTTTTTTTCATTTATTGCTGTCCTGCTTTCTGCAGTTAGGGGCGTGTCAATACCCCAACTTTAACATGTAATAGCTTAGCATAGGATGCAACAAGCTATTTTTTTAATCATATAAGAAAAGCAACTGGAGAAACTCTCCAGTTGCATAGCGTATTGAGCGTTTACTTTATAACGTACGGAAGTAAGCCTAAAAAGCGAGCACGTTTGATAGCATTAGCTAATTCACGCTGTTTTTTCTGACTAACAGCAGTAATCCGTGAAGGAACAATTTTCCCACGCTCGGAAATATAACGTTGTAACAACTTGATGTCTTTATAATCAATTTTGGGAGCATTGGTCCCTGAAAAAGGACATGTTTTACGACGACGATGAAAAGGGCGACGTGCAGAGTTTTGATTGGTGTCAGTCATCATTCTACCCCTTCTATAGCATTTTCACGTTGACGACGTGGAAAACGAGGACGCTCTTCATCCTGTCCAATGTGACTATTGCGATCAAGGTGTGAGAGCATAGCAGATTTTTCTTTTTCGTGTTTTTCTACGCGAATGGTCATATAACGCAAAATATCCTCATTGATGCGCATCTGACGCTCCACTTCAGCAATTGCTGAAGCTGGTGCATCAATATTGACCAAGGTATAATAAGCCTTACGGTTTTTACGAATGCGGTAAGCAAGAGGACGAAGTCCCCAATTTTCTATACGCCCAACTTTCCCACCATGTGCTTCAATGACACCTTTGTAGAGACTCAAAAGTTCATCAACTTGCTGCGGTGTAATGTCTTGTCGGGCAAGGAACATATGTTCATAAAGAGCCATTGTTGTTTTGCCTTTCTTCAATTAAAACTTACCGGTTTTAGCGCAAAGCCTCTGCGACTTGTCTTTTTTGGAAATCCAAAGAAGAAAGGACGCGTTTACGATTCGAGACATCCGAGAGCGGAGACACGGGAGGCCGGAAACATTGTATTTCCTACTGAATTTTACAGCCCTCCGTTCAACCTCCAGCTAAAGTGCCGGCAACGAATATTTCATATCTACAGGTTATTTTTTAAAATAGCAAGTTTATGCACATAAAAAAATTGATTTGCTAAATCTTGATATATTTCCCTCTTCTACAAAAAGATAGTACTGTAACATAAAGGAGAGAAAAATGGACTTTTTAAACCAGATTGATGTCACACTCTTTGAAATGTTTGTCGGCAATCATCAAGCTTGGTCGATTGTAGTTTTGTTTAGTATTTTTTGTGCAAAGTTTTTAATTTACATTATTCCTCTCCATCTTTGTGCGTTGTGGTTTTGTGGTGGGGAGAGGGAACGATGTGTCGTACTAAGCATTTGCATGAGTATTTGTGCGGCTCTTTTCGTAGGTTATCTCATTTCTCTTTTTTATTTTCATCCTCGCCCATTCGTGGTAGGGTTAGCGGCACCGCTTATTCAACATCGTGCAACAGCTTCTTTTCCTAGTAATCATGCCTTGACCATTGCATCTTATGCAGCTAACTTTTATTTTTACCGATACAAGGTTGCTTTTAAATTTGCCACGGTGTTTTTGTGCTTGATCTGTTGGGCGCGCATCTTTGTGGGTGTACATTATCCCTTTGATATTTTAGCAGGTGCAATTTTAGGAAGTCTCATAAGTTTGGGTGTTATTCAGTTTATAGCACCCTATTTTCCTAAGTTTTTATATCAAATTCCGCCCTTAAAATATAATTTTAAGAGTGGTATTCGTTTTAAATGAAGGGCTTTATCTTGATTTGTGCGGATGAATAAGGTCAAAAGAAAGTAATTTAATGGTACAATTTTAGGAGTTGATAAATGGGTGCAGCTTTTATTTTTCCAGGGCAGGGAAGTCAACTTGTTGGTATGGGGAAGGCGCTTACAGAGCAATTTATTGCCGCACGGATGGTTTTCGAGGAAGTTGATGATGCTTTGGGTGAGAAATTATCAAAGATCATTTTTGAAGGACCAGCAGATGTTTTAACGTTAACAGCAAATGCACAACCGGCATTAATGGCTGTATCCATGGCTGTCATTCGTGTGATGCAACAATTAGGGCTTCGTATAGAAGAAAAGGTAAAGTTTGTTGCTGGTCATTCTTTAGGCGAATATTCGGCCCTTTGTGCTGCTGGTACATTTACTCTCACAGATACGGCAAGACTTTTGCGTATTCGTGGCAATGCTATGCAGGCTGCTGTCGCAGTTGGTGAAGGTTCTATGGCAGCACTGATTGGTTTGGAAGAGCACATTGTGGAAGAAATTTGCGAAACTGTTTCTGGAGAAGGACTATGTCAGATTGCTAATGATAATGGTGGTGGGCAAATTGTTATTTCAGGTAAAGCAAAAGCAGTTGAGACAGCGGTAGAGATTGCATCAACAAAAGGTGCAAAACGTGCACTTCTTCTTCCAGTTTCTGCACCTTTTCATTCATCTTTAATGCAACCTGCTGCTGATGCCATGAAGAAAGCACTTTTGACTGTTAACAAAATGCCCCCTATTGTTCCTTTGATTGCTAATGTTTCTGTTGCACCTGAGAGCAATCCAGAGCGTATTACTACTCTTCTTGTTGAACAAGTGACTGGGAGAGTGCGATGGCGTGAAACAATAGAATGGATCGCTGCTAATGGGGTTGATACGCTTTTTGAAGTTGGTTCTGGAAAAGTATTAACAGGTCTAACGCGTCGTATTAACAAAGATATAAAGGGGGTAACAATTGGAACAGTTGATGAAATAGAATCAGCGCTAGGCGTGCTTGGCGTTTAATCTATAAGGAGTAAAAAAATGTTTAGATTAACAGGACGTAAAGCTCTTGTAACGGGGGCTTCGGGAGGAATTGGTGAGGCAATTGCACGCTGCTTTCATGCACAAGGAGCCATTGTTGGACTTCATGGAACACGTGAAGAAAAGCTTAGAGAAGTGGCGGCAGAATTAGGGCAGAATGTTTTTGTATTTCCCGCTAATCTTTCTGAACGCCAATCGATTAAACAATTGGCTGAAGTTGCAGAAAGAGAAATGGATGGTGTCGATATTTTGGTTAACAATGCGGGAATCACTAGGGATGGTCTTTTTGTGCGTATGCAAGATAAAGACTGGGATGATGTTTTAGAAGTTAATCTAACAGCAGCTTCTCTTTTGACGCGTGAATTAATACATTCTATGATGCGCCGCCGTTATGGAAGGATTATTAACATTACATCTGTTGTTGGTGTTGTGGGAAATCCTGGACAAACGAATTATTGTGCTGCAAAAGCAGGCTTGATAGGTTTTTCTAAAGCATTGGCACAAGAAATTGCTTCGCGAAACATCACTGTCAATTGTATTGCTCCAGGATTTATTAAATCTGCAATGACAGACAAGCTTAATGAAAAGCAAAAAGAAGCCATTATGGCTGCGATCCCAATGAAGCGTATGGGAAGTGGGCAAGAAATAGCCGCTGCTGCTATTTATTTAGCAAGCGATGAAGCAGCCTATACGACAGGCCAAACACTCCATATCAATGGTGGAATGGCAATGATTTGAGTATTTATTTTATTCCACATTGATTTATGAGTTGTATTATTTTAGATAGTAACGATTGAAATAGAAAGATGCATCTATTTCTTTAACATAACCGTTGATCAATTGATGTCGGAATGTCAGATTGGTTCATTTTGTAGGGGATATCCACAGGATGTTTTAAATCATTGCTAAAATCTTTTAAATTAATGCATCTATTGCTTGATTAGATGAGCCGATATAGTTAACCAAATTATAGGAAAATATAAATTCGAGGATTTCAACATGAGTGATACAGTAGAGCGCGTTAAGAAAATTATTGTGGAACATCTTGGGGTTAATGCTGATAAAGTTGTAGAAAATGCAAGCTTTATCGATGATCTAGGGGCTGATAGCCTTGATACGGTTGAACTCGTTATGGCTTTTGAAGAAGAGTTTGGGGTAGAAATTCCAGATGAAGCTGCTGAAACGATTTTCACAGTTGGTGATGCAGTCAAGTTCATTGATAAAGCTTCTGCATGATTACTAAAGGGCAAAGGCATAAATTGCTTTTGCCTATATTCTTCGGAGCTCTTTTGAAAAGAGGGCTTTGAGAGGTGAAGTTTAGTTCAAGGTTAGAAGTTATGAGACGTGTTGTTGTTACTGGTTTAGGATTGGTATCTCCATTAGCTGGTAATATTGAATATAGTTGGAAACGACTTCTTGAAGGAAGAAGTGGTGTCCGACGTATCACTGAGTTTGATGTGTCAGATTTGCCATGCCAGGTTGCTGCGCGTATCCCCGTAGGGGATGGAACAGAGGGGACCTATAATGCTGATTTGTATATGGAACCTAAAGAGCAACGTAAAGTTGATGCATTTATTGTTTATGCAATGGCTGCTGCTAACCAAGCGCTTGCAGATGCCGAATGGTTTCCTAAGAGTGATGAAGATCAGATTTGTACAGGTGTGTTAATTGGTTCGGGAATTGGGGGAGTTGAGGGCATTGTTGAAGCTGGTTATACGCTTCGTGATAAGGGACCTCGTCGTGTTTCTCCTTTTTTTATTCCAGGTCGTTTGATTAATCTTGCTTCTGGTTATGTGTCTATTCAATATGGTTTACGGGGGCCTAATCATTCTGTTGTAACGGCTTGTTCGACAGGGGCGCATGCGATTGGTGATGCGGCACGTTTGATTATGTTTGGTGATGCAGATGTCATGGTGGCAGGGGGGGCCGAGTCTCCGATAAATCGGATATCTCTTGCAGGTTTTGCAGCTTGTAGAGCTCTTTCTACTTGTCGCAATGATGATCCTGAACGGGCGTCACGTCCTTATGATGCTGATCGTGATGGTTTTGTGATGGGGGAAGGAGCAGCAATTGTTGTTTTAGAAGAGCTGGAACACGCCAAAAAACGAGGAGCGCGTATTTATGCTGAGGTTATTGGCTATGGTTTATCTGGTGACGCTTACCACATTACAGCGCCTTCAGAAAGTGGTGAAGGAGCTCAGCGTAGTATGATGGCTGCTCTTAAGCGTGCACAAGTGAATGTGAGTGAACTTGATTATATTAATGCTCACGGTACATCAACGATGGCTGATTCCATAGAACTAGCAGCTGTTGAGCGTGTTTTAGGGAATTATGCACCACAAGTATCCATGTCATCAACGAAATCATCTATCGGGCATTTACTTGGTGCCGCCGGTGCTGCTGAGGCTATTTTTTCTGTTCTAGCTATACGGGATAATATAGCCCCAGCGACACTTAATCTTGACAATCCATCGATTGAAACGAAAATCGATCTTGTACCACACAAACCGCGTGAACGAAAGATTGATACGATTCTTTCTAATTCTTTCGGATTTGGTGGGACAAATGCATCGTTGGTGATGCGACGTTTTAGGGGATAATAAGTATTTTTATTTAATTTCTGCTTTTGAGTTTTCTACTTTGTTATAGGGTGAATGAGAAATTATAATATTGTCCTTAATCGCTATTGAGGGGTTATGTCCGATGTGAAAAAAGGAAAATCATTAAAGGACGTAAGTGATTCCTCTTCGAATCATTTAGCAGATAGTTATGACATGTTAGTACATAAAAAACGAAAGAAATCATCTATCGTCCGTAATCCGTTGGTTATTCTCGGTCATTTTTTTCTTATGCTGATTGTGGTTATTCTTTTCGCCATAAGTATTCCTCTTTATATTGGAAAAAGTATTTTTGAAGAAAAGGGGAAAATTGAGGAAGAACAAATTGTTCTTATCCATCCTGGCACGGGAATTCGTGAAATTGCTTCATTGCTAGAAAAACGTGGTTTCATTCGATCATCAGATATTTTTGTTTATGGGGTTGGTTATCACCAAAAAACAACGCATCTGAAGGCTGGTGAATATTTAATTCCGGCTCATTCCTCGATGCAGGATATTATGGATATTCTTGTGAAAGGAAAATCTATTGAGTATACATTTACAGTACCTGAAGGTTTAACGGTTCAGCAAGTTTTCGATCGATTAGCTGCGAATGAAATTTTGATTGGAGATCTTCCAAAAAATTTGCCTCCAGAGGGCTGTTTAATGACGGATACTGTTCGTTTTATTCGGGGGACAACGCGTAAAGAGATTGTAAACAGATTGCGTGAAGGACAGACAAAATTAATTCATGCTATATGGGCTACGCGTTCACCTAATTTACCTATTAAATCAATTGATGAATTTGTTATATTAGCCTCAATTGTTGAGAAAGAAACGGGAATTGCAGCAGAAAGACCAATGGTTGCTGCGGTATTTTATAACCGCCTTACAAAGCATATGCGTCTTCAATCGGATCCAACAGTTATTTATGGTCTCTTTGGAGGAAAAGGAAAGCCATCAGGTCGTGCAATTTATCGTTCAGATCTTGAGAAGGAAACACCATATAATACTTATAAAATTAATGGTTTGCCTCCAACAGCTATTGCAAATCCAGGTCGAGATTCTTTGAAAGCGGTGGCACATCCACCAAGCAGTGATGCACTTTATTTTGTTGCTGATGGTTCAGGAGGGCATGTTTTTTCTCGAACTTTAGAGGAACATAATGTGAATGTTCGCAAGTGGCGAGAATTAAAGGCAAGACATTGAATTTATAATGATAATACATCTTTTTGCATCGTAAGTGAGAATGCAAAATATAGTAAAATTTTTCTCTTTAAACTTTTTATGAGAATGATAAAAAATCATTTTCTTGTCTGTCACAAGTGGGATTAGCGTATGGATAAAAATATTTAAGAAAGCAGTGAATACACTGCTAATAACTTATCTCAAAAAAGAGCAGAATAACATTGATAACTGCTAAGAAAACACATTGATTAGGGGAAAGGTTGAGATAATGTATAATTCAAATTTTGGAGAAACATTTATGAACAAAGTAGAGTGATGTAATGACAGTCTTCGAAAGTAAATTGAGTACTATAAAAATAAATCAACGCCGCGGTTTTTTATTTATTCTCTCTTCACCTTCAGGTGCTGGTAAATCAACAATTTCTCGATTACTTCTAAAAGATGGACAATTAGAGCTTTCCGTAAGTATGACCACAAGGAAAAGGCGTCCTAGTGAAGTAGATGGGCTGCATTATCACTTTATTTCAAAGGAAGAGTTTGAATATAAGCGTGATAGAGATGAATTTATTGAATGGGCAGAAGTTCACGGGAATTATTATGGCACTTTACGTGAAACTGTTGAGAACGCATTGAGTACTGGCCGTGATATGTTATTTGATATTGATTATCAAGGTACTGAGCAGCTGCAAAAAAAGATGCTAGGAGACACTGTATCTGTTTTTATCCTTCCACCATCAATGAAAGAGCTTGTTTCGCGTTTACATCGTCGAGCAGAAGATAGTCAAGATATCATCAATTTACGATTGGAAAATGCACGAACGGAGTTAAAGCATTGGCGTTCTTATGATTATGTTGTGATTAACGAAGATTTAGATCAATCTTTATCTTTTATTAAATCAATTTATTTAGCTGAAACCGTAAAACGCGAGCGCTGTTCTTATCTTGACTCTTTTGTTGATGGGCTTATTGCTGAAAAGATCGATAAATGTCTTGATTAAAAAAGGTTGCATAACAAAAAGTGCAGTTTTTTAGAGCACTAGATGCGCTAAAGTTACAAATTCTGAAACCGATAGCGTTTCAGCACGGCGTGTTCCATCAATTCCAGCTTTTTCTAACAGCACTTCACCTCCAAGTGTTTTGAGATTTTGACGAAGCATTTTTCGTCTTTGTCCAAAGGCGATTTTTGTGACGAGGCTTAGTTTTTGTGCAGAGCAGGCAAGAGGTTGTGTTCGCGGAATAATATGAATAACGGAAGAAGTTACTTTAGGTATTGGTATGAAGGCTTGAGAGGGCACATCAAAAGCAATTTTAGCAGTGGTACGCCAGCCAGTTAAGACACTAAGACGTCCATAATGAGTAGATTGAGGTTTAGCTGTAATCCGTTTGGCAACTTCACGTTGAAACATCAATGTCATTGATTCATAAAAAGGAGGCCATGGTTCAGTCAAAAGCCAATTTAATAAGAGTTGTGTCCCAATATTATAGGGAAGATTTGCAATAATGCGAGGTTTTTCTGGGCTTGTTTCAAAGAGTTTTGAGAAGTCTTGCTTCAGTGCATCATTACAAATAATTTTTAATTTTTTAGGATAGTGTTTTTCTATTTCTAAGAGAGCTGGTATGCAGCGTTCATCGCGTTCTATTGCTGTTACAATGGCGCCCTTTGCTAGCAAGGCACGTGTGAGACCTCCAGGACCAGGACCAATTTCAAGAACAGGTTTTCCTTCTATATTACCTGCGTGATGAGCAATTTTAGATGTTAAATTAAGATCAAAAAGAAAATTTTGCCCCAAAGATTTATGCGCTTGTAATCCATATATATCAATGACTTCACGTAGAGGAGGGAGATTATCTATTGGCATGGTATTAAACTATTTTCGGCAAGTTGATTTGCAAGTTTAAGAGCAGCAATAAAGCTTTCGGGAGAGGCTATCCCTTTATCAGCAATGTCAAAAGCAGTTCCGTGATCTGGAGACGTGCGAATAAAAGGGAGACCTAACGTGACATTAACAGTGCTATCAAAGTCTAATGTTTTAACAGGGATAAGGGCTTGATCATGATACATACAAATGGCAACGTCATATGCCTTTCTTGCGCATTCATGGAACATTGTGTCGGCAGGCAGCGGTCCTGCAATATTGAGTCCTTTCTTTTTAAGATATTCAATAGCAGGAGTGATAACTTCAATATCTTCTTTTCCCATTGCACCTCCTTCTCCAGCATGAGGATTAAGACCAGCAACAGCTAGTCGGGGTGACTTTATTTTAAACCGTGTTTTTAAGTCACATTCAGTAATAAGTACCGTTTGAACAATTAAATCACGGGTAAGCTGTGAAGGAACATTTTTAAATGGAATATGAACAGTTATTGGTACTGTTTTTAATCGAGGTCCTGCTAACATCATAACTGGATGATAACATTTATGAAAAGCTTTATGGGCTAAATCGGCTAAAAATTCTGTATGACCTGGAAATTGAAAACCGGCATCATAAAGATTCTTTTTTGCGATAGGACAAGTAATAAGTGCACATGCATGGCCATTTTGAATCAATTGAACACAGCGTTGAATTGCTTCAATGATTCCAGCGGCATTATTCGATGAAGGTATACCTAATTGATCACTTTGTTTGTTTTTTAACGGTATGATAGGAAGAGCGTTTTGAAAATTTTTTGCTGAATTATTGATTAAAACAGATTGCACCTCAACATCAATCTGTAAAAAACGAGCGCGCGAACGAATAACATCTGGATCAGCAAGAAGCACAAAAGATGGAATTTGGCGCGTAACACGCAAACTCCACGCTTTTAGTACTATTTCAGGACCAATTCCGGCAGGATCACCACCGCTAACAATAAGAGCAGCCATTATGAATTTTGAATGCGCGCCACTCGCCGCAGTTCTCCTAAATATTTGTCGCTTAATTCTTCAAGTTTTTGCGGGCTTCTTTTTTTACTATCTTGAAGAGAAAATATTAGTCGAGCGACATAATCATCAGAAACTCTTTTTATTTTGCAGACAGCAATTGCTTCGATTCCATCAGATGTTTCTTGTAATTTTGTCATTTTTCCAGCAGGCGTTGCAAGAATAGCTTGTTCCCATGCATTGGGAAGTTGGGGCTCCAGAAACTTTCCTAAGTGGCGGATAGTAACGTCTAAAATACCTCTTGCTTGATTGTGAGCATTGGCACATCCACGGAAATGTGCACGAAAATTGCTTGCTTCTCTTTGACGTCTTTCAAAAATTTCTGAACGACGATGTGCAGGAATGACAAAAACAATTCGCTGTAATGTATATTCATTGGTTGAAGGTTTCACACCACCATTTTTTAATATCCTGCGTACAGCTTCTTGTTCGCTAATCATACCTGTTTCAGCTTGATAGCGTGCACTAACAAGACGCCCCCATCCTATTTGTCCACGGATGTAATCTTTAAAGTGTTGCACAGTGATCTCAGTTTGGATCAGAATCTGGTTGAGCTGATCAATCGTCATATTATTTTGTGTCGCAAAATTCTCAAAAGCTCTATCAACTTCATCATTGCTTACTTCAATATTACGACGTTTTATTTCAATATTTTTTAGCTTTTCATCGATAAGCTCTTTTTTAGCCTGTGCCACCAAATTGCCTTGCTTTTGTTGTAATCTGAGAAAAGCAAGGCGCCTTTGTATATCATAATTTGTGATAGGGTTGCCATTAACTGTAACAACAATAGAAGTCTGCGCAAAGACTGTCGGAATCAAAAATCCATTTATTAACAGGCTGCTTACGCTCAAAGACGTAATATAAAATAAAGCAAGAACACGCTTTTTCAATTTATTCATGTGAATAGGCTTTCGCATTGTTTATTAATTCTCATCAACAACTTAAAATATACACTTTCTTTCATAAAAACAATGATAAGTTAAATGACTGATACATTCTCTTTATAAATTAATCTATCTTTTTTCCGATATCTGCAATCGTACGCAATGAAAGAGAGAAATTAAAGTTTTGCAAGGGTGTTTTCCTGCCTGGATTCGTTACCTGTTGATAACCGAATGTTAACCCGAAACATTCATCTGTATAATTCAAGCTAATTCCTCGCTTTACAAATGTACCAGATACTAAATCATAACCGGCGTTGCTATTAATAGACCAATAATCTGCCAGTTTAAGTCCTGTTTGAAAAGAAATTTCTTGGCGCTCTTGAGGATATTCATAATCTGGTTGCTTTGCGATATAGGCATATTGTAGAGCCGCCCAAAAATTTTGCCATTTTTGTGATGCTTCGATTTCACTACGGCGGATTTTTCCTGTCTTTTTGTCAAAGCGTCCACGCGTTTCTAAGGAAAAACCACTTTTATGGGTTGCACCAAACATTGCAACATAGTCTGAACGTTTTGCCTCTAAGCTAGAATGAATACCGACATTGACAAAGTCCTTTTCTGCAAAAGAATTCTTTCCTGCTAGATGAAAGGATTGTCCAACAAGACCATAAAGAGACCAATTGTCATTAAAGCTTCCAGAATATCTTAGACCTATATTGGCTCTTGTGCCACCTTCTACACGATCATAACCAGAAAATTTGTCTCGTTGAAAGAGAGTGGTTGCATCAAAGACAAAGCTTTGAGCATCTTCATTAGGAATTTTTCCAATATATTGTTCATTATTGCGTATAAAAATTTGTGCGGTTGGTTCTATAATATGTGTAGAATGATCTGCTGTAATAAGGAAGGGATAGCGTAGTTCTAACCCTGCTGTTGCCATGCCACGAATTGTTGAACCATGAATTGCGGATGAGGAATTGTTTTCTGTAGAAGCTGTATAATTTTCGCTTGCATTGGTTGTAATGATATCAGCTCGTAGAGAGAGAAGGGGGGTTAAGATGAGTCCGTTGTGCGTGTTGAAGCGCTTTTTCCACTGAAGCTCGTTTGTTAAACGCAAACTGTTTCCAGCCATACCAGAAAGTCTTACTATGTTGAGAGGGTTTCCTTTCTGGTCGGTAGAACTGAAGTCAGTATGACGGCGATAAATTGATTGCATATTACTATGGAAGGTAAGCTCTCCATTATAAATGGGTTCATCTGGTGTGAAAAAATAATCGATGCGCGGTAGGACCCAAGCTTGCCGAGAGTGACGTTCATAATGAGGATCATTCAATATTGAATCTTGAACTTTAAAATGATAAAAACGCATATCAAAATAATTTTTTCCTGCAAGACCATTCAGATAGATCTGAGAAAGTTGTGTAGGATTGCTATAGTTTTCAAGTTTATAGGCACGACTAAAATGCCGATCTGATTGTGCAAGAATATCCCATCCATAAGTCCAGTGTGAATTAATACGAAAGTCCCCTTTTGTTGCCAGCATATAACGGTTTTTATACTGTGCATCAATCGTATCATTATCAAATCTATGCCGTTTCATTTGGTATATATGAGCAAAGCGAATATTATAACTGCCCATTTTTAAACGTTGACGCCATTCCCCTTCGGTTAAAAGCCCTTGTTGGGTATAAATAGTAGAAGAAAGGGTAAAATCATAGTGAGGGGCGAGATTCCAAAAATAAGAATTCTTTATCCCCATACCGAGATAATCAGTATAAAAAAAATGAGGAGTAAGGAGACCGCTAGCACGCCTGACAGTTGGATCATAGATCTCAAAATTTGGAAATTTTATAATCGGGACACCAAAAACTTCAAAACTGCTATTTTCAAACCGAATTTTTTTGATGCTATTATTCCATATGATCTTTCTTGCTTTAATTTTCCATAGGACGTCTCTATCTGGTTTATAAGAGCAAGGTTCACAGGCTGTATAGGTTGCATTTTCAAAGACTGTTATGTGATTGTTTTTGCGTGTAGCATTTTGGGCTGAAAAGTGAACATTGTTGGCTGTATCAATACGTAAGGCGTTTACAAAACCCTCGCCAAGATCTTTGGTCATATCAATTTGGTTGGAATAAATTTTATTACCATCCTTTTCAGTAATTTCAACGTTCCCTTGTGCTATAAGCCGTCCTGTTTTTTGATTGTAAATAATTTTTTGAGCGACAACTTTATTGCCATCATATTCGATTTGGACATTACCTTGTGCAGAAACAGTGTTTTCATCACGATTGTAGATGAGTTCATCCGCAGAGAGCAAAAGAGGACGTTCCGGATTTCGAATGCGACTTTGGGAAGGAGACATAAGGCTTTGAGCGTGCGCACAATAAGACAAAGCGCCTCCTAAAATAACCCCTATAACACTTTTAAAAGCGAGAGCACTTAATTTTTTTAAAATATTTTTTTTAAGTGTTAATGCTTTCACTTAGCCATCCTCTTTATGAAGTAAGAAAGAGATTCCTAAGAATAACGCAATAACAACAGGTGTCCAAGCTGCAATAATTGGTGGAATATATCCAGCATTACCAAAAGCTTGAACAAGTACGGAAATAACATAAAGCATAAACCCAGCTATTACTCCACCAAGAATCAACGTTCTAGATTGTCCGAAACGCGTAAAATTTAAAGATACAGTTGCTGCAATGAGGGTCATTGCCACAAGCAATGCCGGTAATGCAATCAAAGATTGGAAATACATATCAAAATTATTAGCAGAATAGCCAAATGAACGTGCAATCATAATTTTTTTTGGCAATTGGTAAAATGGAATAGTCGCGGGATTCGCTAAACGTTCCGTTAAAAATTCAGGTTTTAGATTGGTTTTTATTTGCAACACGGTAAATTTTTCAGGAGGATGCCCTATTTTATAGATTGTTCCATTTGTTAATAGCCAAGATCCATTAGTCAAGGTTGCTTTTGGGGTGTTAATCCAATTTTTGACGGTTGCGTTGTCATTGTATTGTACAAAGGTTGCATCGAGAAGAGAAAGTCCTTGGTCGGTGATAAATTTAGCACCAATGGTTGTTCTGCCTAAATTTGTACGTTGAGTTAACCAGTGGATATCTGTATTATGAAGAGGTGTTAGTACATTGTTATTGCGCCATTCAGTCATCTTTTTTTCTGCTTGAGAAAATCCCCATGCAGCAAGTGGATTAATGAGGAGAATTGAAAATAATCCCAAAAGAAAAGCTCCCAAACAAGCTGGCATAAGAAATTGCCATGCAGAAACACCGATTGAACGAGTCACCACAAGTTCAAGTTTTTTGTTGAGCGAGATAAGTGTTGCCATTGCAGAAAAGAGTGCAATGAAAGGGATAAGTTGTTGCATGATAAAAGGGATGCGTAAAACAGAGAGGAAAAATGCATCTTTTGCTGTATGATGCGGAATGGAGGATAGCCTACCGGAGTTCTCTGTGAAATCGATTAAAAGAGCAAGAACAAAAATGCTTCCCCAGAAATAACAAGTTATTTTAAGATAACGTATAAAAAAGTATCGTCCAAGTGTCCACCCAATCATGATATTTCATCCGAGGAATCTTGAGATTTTCGATGTTCAAATTTGTTCATTACTTTTTGGAAAGCGATTTGAATAATCTCATTAACTTTTGTGGGGAGCCCAATTTTATGATTCGTTAAAAGCATAAAAAAGACAAATGCACTTGTCCCTATGGGCATAATATAAAGGAGTGGAATGTATGCAAGATCGTTCTTTGCTTTTTCTGCGAAAAAATATCCTATCCAATACACCAGAAAAGAAAGGGCAATTGCTGAGAAATTTGCGGAATGACGAGCTTGTCGATGGGAGCATACATCCCCTGCTGCTGCTAATGCGATAAGTGAAAAAACAATAGGGTAGAGCCATTGTGTTAATCTGCGATGAAACTCAGCTTTATATTGGAGTGGTTTTCGTTGATAGTAGGGGTCTTTTGGATCAGGGTTTTGTAAATAAGAAAGAGATCGATCTTTTGGATAAAGAGTAGGTGCTTTATCACTGGGGATAAACTCCCCTAGGCTAAAAGTATATGAGCTAAATTGAACGATTGAAACACTGTTATTCTGATGGTTGACTCTTTCTATTTCACCGTTATTGAGAACCAGAAAACTACCGTTTTTATTGCTCACAATGGATGCGTCTGTTGCATAATAAAAAAGATCAGTTTTAGGATCACGCTGGTCGGCAATGAAAAGGCGTTCAAGTGTTCCATTTGGATTTCGCTCGCCAATTTCTATGTAAAGGTTATTGGCGAGTTTTTGGAAGCTTCCTTCATTAATGAATAGATTAATAAGATCAAAATGAGCGCTTGCTAGCATTTGTCGCATATGAAGACGCGCTTGAGGAACAACAAAATTAGCTATAGAAAAGGAGATACAGGATGCAACAATAGCAAGAAGAAGAATAGGTTTCCAAACAGTACTTTTAGGAAAACCAGAGGCATTGATGACAGCAAGTTCTGAGTCTTGATGCATTGCTGAAAGGATGGTTGTAATTGCGATCACTAATGCAAATGGAATGACAAGAAAAACAACAGAAGGAACCAATGAGAGTGAAAATTGTAAGACTGTGAGGAGTGTTTGTTTACTTGTTGTGAGAAAGTTTATCCGTGCGAGAATTTGTACTGTCCAACTAACGCCCACTGCTGCAATCATAACAGAACTAAACAAAACAAGGACACGTTTCAGGATGTAGAACTCAATAATACGCATAAATTGGGGAAAATCCTCAGTCTTTAATTCGATAGCAAATATTTTTACTGCTTTCGGTTAAAATGTAATAAAGTCCGAAAAAATATCCTTCTATGAATTGGATATTTTAACCAAATAAATAATATAAAATTGCCTATGAGGTCCTCTTTAAATTTTCCGTACATTATATTTTATTTTCAAATATAGTCTACAAAGAATCTAGAAAATAACTTAAAAAAATTTTTATTAACGTTGAAATTAAAATTTTTTGTCTTTTAAAGACACGTGCAAAAAGATAATGCATCTCAATCAAAAAAGAGGGTTTATATCTTGAACCGTTTCCTTTTATACTGTGGGTATGGAAGTTTCTCTAAAAAAGATGTTAGCTTTTTATAAAGGGTGATGAGGGCTTAAGAGGTTGGATATTCTATTCTATCATTTGACGCAGTCAACGCTGAAAGATATTTTGCCAACGCTTGTAGAGCGTGCATTGGCTCGTTTTGGTAAGGTAACAATACAATGTGTAAGTGAAGAACAACGCGATTCTATGGATATGCATTTATGGGTTTATGCGGATGAATCATTTATTGGACATGGAACTGAGTGTGATCAATATTCAAACTTTCAGCCTGTATTTCTGACGACAGGACAAGAAAATCCGAATGATTCAAAGATTCGTTTTCTCATAGAGGGAGCCGTATGTTCGAATATTGATACTTATCAACGGCTTGTTGTGATATTTGATGGTAGAGATGATGAGCAGTTGAGTCTTGTTCGTGCACAGTGGAAAAAATATAAAATGGAAAATCATAATTTAACGTATTGGCAACAGACTGAAGATCGTTGTTGGGAAAAACAGGTTTAATGCGTCTCATCTCTGTTGTTCTGATTTTTATAGGATTGATAGGAATAGTAAATCCAGCGCTTTTTATTGCGAAAGGATCAGGGGGAGGGCGTTGGGTTTTTATTGTGATTTTTCTTTTAGGCATATTAAAGATATGGCCTACAATTAAAAAAATGAAACGGCATCATGATAATTGATCGAATTTTGCTTGTTTTATGGGCTGTGATATTGGCTTTTTTTTGCGTTTCGTGGTTGGGAACAACACATATCTTATCAGGAATGTTTACTGTTGCTTATATAAGCAATATTGCAGATTTTTTATTTTTCTTTTTGAGTGCCTTGTTTGCAGGAATATTGTGGTGGAAAATACCGCAACCCATGTCTTTAAAAATGAAACTGGCAGCATTTTTGCTGCCAGTACTTATTTTATTCTTCTTTATTATATTTTAGTTGGATATTTCATCATCTGTAAATCCGACGAAGCAAATCAGTGAAATAAAAGAAGCAAGAAGCAAATAATAGCCGATATAAGATGTATCAAAATGTTGTACCAGATATTCTGCAATATAAGGCGCAAGAGAGGCTCCTACGATACCCGATAAGTTGAAAGTAATAGAAGAACCAGTATATCGAATTGCTGTTGGGTATGGTGAAGCCAAAACAGCACCAAGAGGACTGTATATCATCCCCATGATAGACAAACCGATAACAGACATTGCAAGGACTCCTATAACTCCAGAATTTAAGAAATAAGGAATTGCAAAAGAATAAATACCGGTGATAATTGTAACCCAAATCATCAAAGTTCTACGTCTAATACGATCAGCGAGTTTTCCAGTGATGACAGTAAAAATTCCACAGAAAATAGCACCAACAATTTCGACTTGAAGAGCTTGATAAAATGGCAATTGCAGATGGTTTGTTGAGTAGCTTAACAAATATGCAGTGACCAAGTAAAACAAAACAAATGTTGCCATACCAGAAAATATTCCAAGAAATAGGATTCGTGGACATTTTAAAAAGACATCGATGATAGGAACTTTGACACGTTCTTTACTTTCAAGAGTTTTTTTGAATTGAACAGTTTCATTGATTGAAAGACGGACCCATAATCCTATAATCATAAAAACAACTGAAGCAATAAAAGGAATGCGCCATCCCCAAGCTAAAAGTTCCTCATGATCAAGGAAATGCAACAGACCTAAATAAACAGCAATAGATAAAAATAAACCGATTGGAACGCCCAATTGGGGGAACATCGCATACCAGCCGCGCTTTTCTGGAGGGGCATTTTCTGTTGCGAGCAAAACAGCTCCTCCCCATTCTCCTCCTAATCCCATTCCCTGTCCAATACGGCACAAGGTCAAGAGGAAAGGGGCAAACCATCCAGCGGTTTCATAAGTAGGAAGAAAACCAATAATGACTGTTGAAAGACCCATTGTGAGAAGAGAAGCAATAAGTGTTGCTTTTCTTCCAATTTTATCTCCAAAATGTCCAAAAACAATTGATCCAAAGGGCCTGGCAAAAAAGGCCGCTCCAAAGATCAGGAAAGATTGTAAAATGGCAATCTGATCATTTTGTGTTGGAAAAAACACATGAGGAAATATGAGAGCTGCGGCAGTGGCAAAGACATAGAAATCAAAGAATTCAATTGTTGGGCCAATAAGGCTTGCAAACAAAATGCGACGAGGGGAATTTCTGTTTCTTGTACCTTGTATTTCTAAGTTTATAGACATGAATAGAATGTCCCTTTCAGTATATGACAAATCAAATGATGAGTTAACTGACTATAATTATAAAAATTTCAAATCACTGTCGAGTCGATATTATGACGTTTCTTATATATTAGAACAATGATTATGGCTTGATGAGCATGAATTAAGTGTTCTTTAGATTATCCAAGTTAAGTAGAATAAAGACACTGTTTTAAATGCTGTAGAGGAAGAAATATGTGGATATAAAGGCCGCTCTCATTAACATTACTGTTTCCTTTAATGTTTAATGCCATCTTATTTATAGACCAGCCTTTGGTATCTCAAAAATATTTTTCATAGATGTAATTATAACACTTTTTAAGCGTATCTAAAAGAAATTAAATCTTTTAGTTGTGCATGCATTTTAAAACACAGGGTGTACATTTGATTTGTCAGAGTTTAATCCATCGAATGCTTTGTTATCTTAAAAAACAAGAGTTTGAGCAATTGCATTGTGTTGTTTTTGTCTATGCACTTTTTTCTAAATGGGGGAATTTAAATTTGAAATTATGGAGTGTGAATAATGCAACGCAAATTGAAATTAAGTTTTTGTGCATTAATGACCAGTGGTTTTTTTGTCAAGATTGCGAGTGCAGATGGAGTAGCGACACCAAAAGAAACGTTATTAACACCAGTAAGTATCAGTGAACATCTAGAAGAGACAAAAAAATTGTTATCGGAAGTGAGGGGATTAAAAGAAAAAAAAGGGGGATCAAAAAGGATAGAGAATAAACAGATAGTAGAAGGAAGTAAGTCTTCAGAAGAGGAAAGGAAGAGGTTAGAAAACCTATTTTTTGAAGTACTCACAAATTCAATAATAAGTGATGGTGCTACTATCTATATTACTAATCAAGATTCTGAAGATTCTGAAATAAATAGCTTTAAATATGAAGATGCAGGCTATTCCATCAATAATACGATTCAAGAAGGTGGAAAACTCTACATTGATGCAGCAAGTGTTAGCAGGGATACGACAATTGAGAGTGGTGGTATTGAATTCGTCCAAAATTTAAGCAGTTCAGAATATGCCACTGTTAAAAAAGGTGGTAAACAAATTGTTGAGAGTGGTGCAAATGCTGAGGGGGCTAAAATCTATGGTGGTGAGCAGATTATTTTTGGTAAGGGGGTCCTTGGAACTGGTTTTTCGCGTAAAGATAAGGAAAGTAGTGCTTATAACACCGAAATTTATGCTGAAGATGGAATCCTAGGACTACAAAGTGTCTATAGTGGGGGGATGGTTGTTGACACAAAGGTTATGAAAGGAGGTGTCCAGAATCTTGATGGTAAAGAGAATTTTAATAACGGATTCTCAGAAGATACTGATACAGCTGATACAGAAAATGAGGATTTTACAATCAATGAGGGGGCTTTTGCACTTAGTACCGAACTTTTTAAAAATGGTGCGCAGAATATCTTAGCAGGAGGGAATGCGAGCGAAGTTACTTTATATGATAGAGCTACTCAGAAGATATATGATTCTGGATACGCGGATAATCTAACAATTAATCACCAAGCACAATCATGGGTTTTTGCTGGTGCAATATTAGATAAGGATACAAATGTTAATGATTTTGGCAACCTCTATCTTTATGCTGGGAATGGTGAAGCTGTTACGGAAGTAGAAAATCTTATTTTAAATGGAGAAGATGCCAAGTTATACTCTATTGCAACTGAAAATAACGCTACTTTCTCTCAGGTTAATATCCAGAATTTAACTGGAGGTGGCAGAGTTATTTTTACGTCTTTTGGGGCTGATAAGCATTACTCTAAGCTTAATATTGATGATCTATCAGGTTCTTTACATTTTGAGTTTAATGTCAACTTTGCCAAGCATCTTAGTGATTATCTTGTTATTAAAAAAAGAGGTTCAGGTTATCATACAATAAGTATTACTGATTCTGGAGGTGAGGTTACAACCCCTTCCCACAAAAAGCTTAAATTAATTTCTGATCATAGTGGAAACGCTCATTTTACTCTGACAAACACTTTTGGTGAAAAAATCAGAGCTATTGATGCCGGAACCTACATGTACAGTTTGAAACATAGAAAAAATAAAAGCAATGGTAAAATTTGGTATTTAGATGCGAATTATGCTCTTGATGAGGAAAATACCTCTTTATTTTCTGATTTTAACTTGCAACCATCTGCGATGGCTTCATTACCGAATGATCTCACAGAACGCACAATTGAAAAGGGAATGATTGTTACGATTGCTGATCCTAGCTTTGATAGTAACAATGAGAAAGTTGATAGCAATGGAGAAACTTCAATTAGTAATATAGTTAAAGATGCTGGAAAGCTTTCCGTTTATAACGGTGGTTTTAGCCTGTATACGACAATTCAAAGAGGCGGTACTGAACTTATTAGAACACAGGGTCTTTCACAGGATAGTACAGTTAAGAGAGGGGGAAAACAAAAGGTTGAAGATGGGGGGAAAGCTGAAGGGGCTCAAATTTACGGTGGTGAGCAGTTTGTTTCAGGAAAGTCTGATATCAAAGGTGAGATGGTAAGGAGTAGCGCCTATAACACTGTCGTTTCTGGTAAAAATGGAGTGCTAGGATACCAGAATGTGTATGATGATGGAGAGGTTTTTAGAACAAAGATCATGGAAGGAGGGGTACAAAATCTTTTTGTGGAAAAAGACCTAGACCATTATAGCAGTTTTGCATTTGATACGAAGATCTTTTCTGGTGGAGAACAACACGTTTTAGCAGGAGGAATCGCGATTGGTGTTCTCTTACAAGGGAATGCTTTTCAAGCAATAGATTTAGGAGGCTATGTAAAAGATTTAACGATGAAGGATCAAGCACAATCGTGGTTACATTCTGGTGCAACATTAGAAGGAAACACCATGATTCATGATTCTGGACGGATTTATCTTTATGCTGGTGCTGAGCAATCTCATACTGAAGTAGAAAAAATTGTTTTAAATGGCAAAGATACCACATTATACTCTATTGCTTCCAAGATGGATGGTGAAAGCTCTTTGATTGAGGATCTAAGCGGGAATGGAAGCGTTATTTTTACTTCTACCGTGTTTAATCCACATTACTCTAAACTTGAGGTCGGTAATCTTTCAGGTAATTTACATTTTAGGTTTAATACTAATTTTGCAGAACAGCGCGGTGATTATCTTCTTATAAAAAAAGGAGCAGGTCATCACACCATCAGCGTTATCGATTCTGGTGTTGAAATGACCAATTCTCTTCTACAAAATCAGAACTTAATTTTGGAGCTTGATTTAATTCATGATCAAAGCGGAAATGCGCATTTTACTCTGATAGATTTTTTGGGTGAGGAGATAGCTACTGTTGATAATGGAGTCTACATGTACGCTCTAAAGAAAAAAGATCATAACGGTGGAAAGATTTGGTCTTTATCGACATCATCTACATTGGAAAAAATTTCTACTCCTATCTTTTCTCCATCTCATACGGAGTTGCCTATAGATAACTCTTTTGAGCAAGACAATACTGTTTCTCCTTCGGAAGATTCTAGAGCCAATTCTTATACAGGTGATTTCAACTTTTATGCAGAGGATTTCATTACTGGTCTAGGTGAAAAATTTTTACAAAACTCCATACTCGGTGACAATAGCATAGTTTATATTGCTGGTGATGGAGAAACGGATGATTTTAAATTATCCATTAATAATACAGTTCCAGAAACTGCAACACTCTATGTTAAGACTGGTGGTTTTAGTAAGAATACAACAATTGAAAATGGTGGTTCAGAGATTGTAGGGGAACAGGGTATCTCAGAATTTACGATTATTTATGAGGGTGGAAAACAAAGAGTGGAGGGAGGAGGATCCGCATTGAGAGCTGAAATTTATGGTGGTGAGCAGTTTGTTTTCGGAGAGGGGTATGTAAATGGTGAAATTGTGGGGAGCAGCACTTATAACACGACACTTTATGGTCAAGGTGACACGCCGGGACAGCAGAATGTATATGATGATGGGATGGCTGTGGGAACAAAAGTGATGAGTGGAGGAATACAAACTCTTGCTAAATGGTTTGCAGATGATGATAATTTTGTACAAAAAAGTGGTGGCTTAGCCGTAAATACTGAGGTTTTCGCGGGTGGGGTACAGCGGGTATTGGCAGGGGGAGAGGCGGATATTGTGACTTTACACCGCCATGCTGCTCAAGAAGTTCATGCTGGTAGCATTGTAAAAAATCTAACAATTAAAGAAGGAGCCAATTCATGGGTTTTTGCTGGTGCGATGTTGGAAGGAAAAATAAAGATTCATGATTTTGGACAAGTCCATCTTTATGCTGGAAATAATAGCTTTTATACTGAATATAAAAATTCTCAGACAACAGTAGATGATATTAATTTAGAAGGAGAAAACGCTAAATTATACTCTATTTCTACTGGATATGGAAACACAGAAACCTATATTAAGAAGCTAAGCGGTGTGGGAAATATTATTTTTACTTCTATAGAATCCAATTTACATTACTCTAAGCTTTATATTGATAATCTTTTTGGGAGTCTACATTTCGATTTTAATGTCAGCCTTGCAGAAGGAGAGGGTGATTATCTCTTTATCAAGAATGGCCGTGGTTCTCACACAATAAGTATTGTAGATTCCGGTATTGAAATTGTTGATCCTTCTTCGACAGAACTTGATTTAATTGTTGATCAAAGTGGAGGAGCACATTTTACTCTGAGAAGCTTTTCTGGTGCAAATGTTAAAACTATTGATGGCGGAACCTATATGTATGGTTTAAAACAGAGAATTGATGAGGATGGGGGTGAAAAAGTTTGGTATTTATCTGCGGTATTTATTGATAATGTTTCATTTCTCAACAGTTTGCCACGTAGTAGGAGTAGATCTGCGTGGCATTTAAATCAAAATCAATCAGCTTCTTCTCTTTCAACTATTACAGTTACAAAAGAGCGTGCTATTAAGTTGCTACATCGAAGAGAAAACCGCCAAAACTTAAGGCAGAAATCTCCAGCTTCTGTATCTCTAACTGTTTCAACTCTTGGAAGTCAAATTATTGAAGGGGCATATCCAGCAAGTTCTCTTCATTTTTCTGATGGAAAGCAACAGGCTGTTGTTTCAGAATCTTCACAATCTTTAGCCGATCAAATGATTTTGCGTCCAGTTCATAAAGAACAGCCTTTTCCACAATTGAGAGAGACGCTTTCAGTTTCTCATTTTTTAACCACTCCCTCTACAGATGCGGTATTGTCTATGTCTGTGGCTCCAGCGATGGTTTTTCACAATGAAATGCAAACCGTGCGTGCGGGAAGAGGAATTCTAGATAAAAGTAAAAAGAATGCAGCTTTATGGACCTATGCGATCAAGTCTAAAGAGAGTATTGCTACAGAGCATATAGATTTTAAGTTGGATCAGACAGGTATTGTTTTAGGGATCAATAGTTTAAGCGAGTGGGAAAATGGAGAATTTTATATAGGTGGTTTTGGCAGTTATGACCGCGCACGCATTGCGCATGCACGGGGTGGTATGAGCGGTATCAATGCTTATGGCATTGGCGCTTATGTCACTTATTTGGATCATAGTGGATGGTATTTAGATGGTATTTTAAAATATAATCATTATCAGAATACTCTAAAGGCAGTTTCAACAAATGGTTTAGGGATTGAAGGAAGTTATAGGCAATGGGCGGTGGGCACTTCCTTTGAAGCAGGTTATCGACTTAAGACGTCAAAGAGCAGTTGGTTGCAGCCTTATGGACAATTTACATGGTTGCAAGTTGAGGGTAAAGAAATCAAGTTATCGAATGACATGACAGGTAACATGCGTCCATTCACTTCATTACGCAGTGAGGTTGGCATATCTTTAGGATATGAATTTGGTTCTCGTATGGATTCCTCATCACTTGCGTATATTACAGCAGCATGGTTGCGTGAGAATAAAGATGACAACCATACATTGATTAATCAACGGCATCCATTTACCACTGACTTATCAGGGAATGCAGGTAAGTTAGGAATCGGTTTGAGCAGTTTAGTGAGTGAGAAGTTAAAGTTATATGGTGAGGCACATTATGTTAAAGGACGTAAAACAAAACAGTCCCTTCAGGGTATTTTAGGTGTACGCTATAGTTTTTAATTATATGGTTATTTTTTGATTGATCTCAATGTGTGTAGAAGGATTTTCAAACCTAGATCGAAGTGTCTAGGTTCGTCCTCTTTAAAGAAGAAGAATTTCAAAAAGGTATATATTTTGCATGTTAGGCTTTTCTTATGATTCTTTATTGCTTCAATGATAAATTTGATGAGAGGCGTTTAAGATTATGTAAGAAGGTTCAATATTTATTGAGAGTCGGTAGCGCATCTTTATGATGGGATGAGAAATTAAAGGTATTTCTATTAAAGTTTTCTTTATAATTCATTCTATATTTTTGAGAATTTGTGTAGATTTATGCAGAGTCACTTGGCAAAGGGCTTCTTGCTCGCTATAGAAATGGCGAGAGAATGTTATAGATGAAATAAAGGTGGTTAAATGGCTTTAGAGCGTACTTTTTCGATGATTAAACCAGATGCAACCCGTCGTAATTTGACTGGCGCAATTATTAAAATGCTTGAGGATGCGGGCTTGTGTGTTATTGCGTCTAAACGTGTCTGGATGAGCAAACGTGAGGCTGAAAATTTTTATGCTGTTCATAAAGAACGCCCTTTTTTTAGTGAATTGGTTGAATTCATGTCTTCTGGTCCAACCGTTGTACAAGTTTTGGAAGGCGAAAATGCAATAGCTAAAAACCGTGAAGTAATGGGGGCTACGAATCCTAGTGATGCAGAAGAAGGGACAATTCGTAAGGTTCATGCTTTATCGATTGGCGAAAATTCTGTCCATGGATCCGATAGCGCTGAAACGGCAAAAACAGAAATCGCCTTTTGGTTTTCTGAGGTAGAAATTGTTGGTTAATCAAGCGTTTATAATAATAAAGCGTTTATAAGAAGCAAAAATCCGAAATACTATATTTCGGTTTTTTTGCTTATAAGATTATAGACTTTTTTGAAAGCATAGGGAGCATTCATCGTTTTTTAGCTTTTAATATTGTAACTGCTTTTGCGAGAATATAAAATCTGTTTACTCTTTTTTTGAAGAGCTTTTATCTACATGCCACCCTTACTTGTAATGTGCAAAAAAGTGTTTTATTAATTTATCATTGATAGATTTAAAATAAGTCAATCTTATACTATTCTCATCTCTTATTTAAGTATAAAAAGATAAATTACCATTATAAATCTCCATACTCTTCATAGGATAACGTGTTTTAAACCTGCACGAAAATAATCCCACCCTGTCCACAATGTAAGGAGGGCAGCAATCCACAGCATAGTAATGCCAAACTCTACTGTGTAAGGAAAAATTTTATTACCGGCTGGTCCAGCTAAAAGAAATACAATAGCGATCATCTGTACAAAAGTTTTCCATTTTGCAAGACGAGAGACAGGAACACTAACTTTTAACTCAGCCAAATATTCACGTAATCCTGATACAAGAATTTCTCTGCAAAGAATGATAATAGCTGCCCATAGTGTCCACCCAGCGATGGTACTGTCTGCGGCAAGCAAGAGCAAACAAGCAGAGACGAGAAGTTTATCAGCAATTGGATCTAACATGCGACCAATATTGGATGTTTGTTCCCAAATACGAGCAAGGTAACCGTCAAGAAAGTCAGTAATGGATGCAACGATAAAAATGGACACAGCAATCCAGCGAGTGATATCACTTGATTGTAATCGCCCTTCTAAAAAAAAGCATGCAACAACCATTGGGACTGCAACAATTCGTGCATAAGTTAAAATATTTGGAAAAGAAAAAGTATGATTTTTCATGGAGCCATTTTTAATTCTTGTGAAAGAGAATATATTTCCTAAACGTAACAAGGCAAAGGTTATGAAACAAGCCTATTTTTCATGAAAATGGTTATGAATTTTTTGTGCAATTGTCATAGAAATTCCCGTAACTTTTTTTAAATCTTCAAGTGAGGCACTAGCAATAGCCTTGGCACTTCCAAAATGATGAAGCAACGCACGCTTTCTTGTTGGACCGATATTTTCGATTTCATCAAGTGGGTTTTTGAATGTTTCTTTTTTTCGTTTTATCCTATGAGCTCCAATCGCAAAACGGTGTGCTTCATCACGCAGACGTTGCAAAAAATAGAGGATAGGATCACGTGGAGGAAGTGTAAAGGGGGGGATACCTTTTATAAAAAATCGTTCACGTCCCGCATGGCGGTCAACACCTTTGGCGATTCCAACAACTGTGAAGAGGTCATTTAATTGTAATTCAGCAAGTATTGCATGTACGCTGTTGATTTGTCCTTCACCACCATCGATTAAGATAAGATCAGGCCAAATGGGAAAAAGATCATTATCTTTTATGTCATGACTTCTATTTGGCTGATCATGCTCTTTTATAAGGCGTGAAAATCTTCGTTTAATCACTTCTTTCATCATGCCAAAATCATCGCCAGGCGTGATATCTATTGAGCGAATGTTGAATTTGCGATATTGATTTTTAACAAATCCCATCTGACCAGCAACAATCATAGCTCCTACAGCATTTGTTCCCATGATATGAGAATTATCATAGACTTCTATCCGGCGTGGAGGAAAAGGTAGTTGGAATATTTTGGCAAGACCTTGAAGCAATTTTGTATGAGTGGCTGTTTCAGAAAGCTTATGTTCAAGTGCTTCATGAGCATTGAGATAGGCATGATTAACAAGAGTTTTCCGTTCACCTTGTTTGGGTAAAGAGAGAGACACTTTGTGATTTGCTTTGAGACTCAATGCTTCTGTAAGAAGTGTCTTTTCTTCAATTTCTTCAGATAAAAGGATGCTTTTGGGAAGTGGTTTATCATCGTAAAATTGGGCAAGAAAACTCGCTAAAATTTCAGTACAGGAAAAAGAGGGATCTGCTTTAGGAAAATAGGCACGATTTCCCCAATTTTGCCCCATGCGAAAAAAGAACACTTGAATACAGGTCATTCCTTCTTTTTGCGCAATTGCAAATACATCCGCTTCTTTTATCGTTTGAGGATTAATACCTTGATGGCTTTGTATATGAGAAAGGGCTGATAAGCGGTCACGATAGGAAGCTGCTTGTTCAAAATCAAGATTTTCTGCGGCTTTATGCATAGCTTGAACCATATTGTTTTTAACAGATTGATCTTTTCCCGAAAGGAACGCTTTTGCTCCCCTCAGCAGTTCTTTATAATCATTGTCACTAATTTCATGGGTACAAGGTGCAGAACATCGCTTAATTTGATAAAGCAAACAGGGGCGTGTACGGTTTTCAAAAACTGAATCAGTACAGGTTCGTAATAAGAAGGCGCGTTGTAAAACATGAACTGTTTGTGTCACTGCACCAGCAGAAGCAAAAGGACCAAAATAGTGAGCTTTTCGTGTTCGGGCACCACGATGTTTGTAAAGTCCAGGCACTCGATGATCATCTGTAATCATAATATAAGGGAAACTTTTATCATCACGTAGTAATACATTAAAATGTGGATGCAATCTTTTTATGAGATTGGCTTCTAAAAGGAGTGCTTCTGTTTCTGTATGGGTGACGATAAATTCCATATGATATGTTGCGCGAATCATGCGGGTAATACGATTATTGTGTCCTTGTTCACGTGTATAGTTTGAAACGCGTTTTTTGAGATTACGAGCTTTGCCAATATAGAGAATATCACCATTTTTACCAATCATCCGGTAAACCCCTGGCTTATGCGGAAGGTGTCTAACAAACTCTTGTATGAATTTTACACCTTGGAATTGATTTTTCTCATTACTTTGATTGGCATTATTCCATGTAATGTTAGAGAGAAAAGAAAGCTTTTCCCGCTCATTTTTCGGACAATTTGTATTATTTTTCAGGACCATTCGGTTTATTAAGAATATGTTTTTTGTTTAATATATGAAATATTCTTTTTTATTAAATAATGATTATTTATATCCTTATAATTTTTTCTATAAATAATATCTTATAGCATAAGAGTATGATTTTAGAGAGCCGATTTTTCATAAAAAATATGAGAGTTGTTATTCTAAAACAGCTTTATGAATTTGCCCAATTTATTCATTAAAATGATTGGAATAGGAAATTCATGATGATTAAGAAGATAGACGTTCTAAAAGGGAAAAAATTAATTCACGCTGATCGTTGTTAGCATATCATTATAATATGCTGATATTATTCAAAAAATCAAAGAACTTTATCATTTAATGCGTTTGTATCTTACAACATGATATTTGATTTAGAAAAAATACAGAGAAAGATCTAATATAATAGATGTTCTTTTTGAAGCCACTTATGCGTTATTTGGGCATTTTCATCTTGTCCCAGACGGTTGATAAGAAAGGGGCTGAGTTTTTTCATTTCTTCTTCCAAAAGGTAGGGAGGGTTAATAATAATCATACCACTTCCATTCATTGTCGGTGGACTTGAACTTTTTCGGATACGCATTTCAAGCTGTAGAATCTTAGGAATTCCTGTTTGATAAAGCGCGTGAAGAAAACTTTCAATTTCTTTGTCATATTTAACAGGATACCATAAAGCGTAGATCCCTCCAGAAAAGCGACGATAGGCTTTCGTTAATCCCTCAATAAGGCGGGAAAATTCTCCAGTCTTTTCAAAGGGAGGGTCAACAAGGATAAACCCACGTTTTTCTTTTGGTGGTACATGAGCATTTAAGGAAAGCCAACCATCTAAATGCAGAACTTTTGTCTGATAATCTCCGGCAAAGTTTTTTGCTAAAATATGATAATCTTCGTTGTGCAATTCTATTGCGGTGAGGCGATCTTGTTTCCGTAATAATTGACGAATAAGAACAGGAGATCCAGGATAAAATACAATTTCTTTTTCCCCTTTATTGAGGGCATCAATGATATCACACCATGGACAAAGGAGTGCTCTTAAATCTTCTGGGATAGGAGTTGAAAAAAGCCGTTGGACACCTTCGCGCCACTCTCCTGTTTTATGTGCTTCTAAAGAAGAAAGGTCATAAATACCGATTCCAGCATGCGTATCTATAACGCGAAAAGCTTTTTCTTTGCGTTTAAGATATTCTACAATGCGAGTGACAATAATGTGTTTAAAAACATCAGCAAAATTGCCAGCATGATAAATATGCCGATAATTCATGGAATAAACTCTATCATATGTATAACTGTACCGGATTATTAGCATAGAATATTAGAATTGATATCCATAAAAATACTCTTATAGAAATCAAATAATACCCTCACTCCCAAATAATACCCTACAGAAAAAATATTAATGTCATGGGAGCATTTATTCACTGGGCTATTTTTATATTGTGAGATTCATCGTTAAGATTTTAATTTTTTATATGAAAAATAGATAGGAAGAGGGCAAACATTTCAATAGAGATAGTTATGTTGTAAGAGAAGTTTCTTATGATCGCGGACTCTTTCAGGAAAACGATAAAAGACAAGAAATTAACGAGAATATTAGTGAAGTTTGTTAAAAAAATTTAAGGTTATCTTTCAAATTCATTCATAAATTTACTTGTTTAAAGATTAAAGAATTTAAAATGCTTGATAAAAACATTGTTACATTTATCAGTTTTTTTAGCGAGCGTAAAATTATGGATAGAGCAATAAAGTGCTGGTATTATAGTGATAGATTTTTGTAAAAGTGTGGATGAATCTCATTGGTTTAAGCGGAGCCCAAGCTTTACATTATACACGCTAAATGGCTAGATTATTGTGTATGGTGCTAAAACAAAACTTTTGAAAAGTGATATGTTCTCTGCAAGCGATCTCAATAAAATGAGCGATTTTTAACTAAAGTAAATAGGTTGATCTATTTCTAACACTGTATTATCTAGCAGCTTTATGAGGTAATCTTATAAAAAGACTAGGATAAGAAATTCTTTTACATGGATTGTGCTTCGATTCCATGCTTTTGATTGAATGTAATTTTCTATTAATACCCATTCTGTTTTCAATAGTGAGATAGGTTAAGCACATGATATTATGAGAACGCATGCCCAGAATCCGGAGACTTGTAATAGTTAGGGCATGCAGCGGTTCAAAGAGCTGGTTATATGGAGGTATTTTACTGAATAAAGGCGCAAGCTGGTACCATTTTTATTTTTTAGTATTGCCATACCTCTTGGCACTTGACCTGATTCATAAAGTGCATTTTTACTCTTTCCACTAATAGTTTTTATCCACACGTCAGATATTTAATTGAATGCGATGATGGCTTATATTTCGTATTGTATATGGAATAATGGATGATAAAATCCCACCAACGCAAAGAATAAATATTATGCGTAAGATGATAGTTTTTAAAGAGACTGATGATGTGTCAAGAAAGTTTTTTAGAGATTTTTCTTTCTGAATTTTTTAATTGAATACGTAAAATTTTTTACAACATGGTATGATTTTTATCAGTAACGGATAATTTGGAGGAAATGTTTGTAATGATACGTACAACTTTGTTTAAAAGGAAAGACATGAGCTATAGTATCTACAGGAAGATGAGTAACTAAGAGATCAGATGAAGTTACTTTAGAAAAGTTTTTAAGCCTTTTGAATTTTCTATGAAGCGGTTTATCATTTTGGAATGGTTTGTGTTATAGTACGCTAAGAAGGGATGAGAGGATAAAAAGTTTTTTTGCAATAAAAGCGTGTGATTGTTTTTAAGTTAAGAAGAAAATATATAATTAAGATATTATATTTGATATATTCTTCAGAAGAAGCGTGGATAAATGAAATCAAATTTAAAAGCATAAAGTTAGAGAGAGTAATGGGTAATATTTTTTCACCAACGCATTTAATTATAATTTTACTGATTATCTTTGTGCTTTTCGGTCGCGGTAAGATTTCTGAATTAATGGGCGATGTTGCTAAGGGAGTTAAAGCCTTCAAAAAAAATATGAAGGAAGAAGATGATGGCATTGAGGATAAAGTTGAAATGACTACTACTTCCCAAATAATTGATGTAGAATCTCAACAATATCAGCCGCTATCGGTAAAACATGTAACAGCGCGCAGAAAGGCTTCTTCTGCTTCTAAAAGAAGCAAAACATCTGTTGCTAAAAAACAGCGTGTCAAATAACAAAAACGTAATCATCATTGTGCGTTATTTTTTGATGAGGAAGTCGAATTAAGAGATGTTTGGGATTGATGGACCAGAGTTTGTCGTAATCTTACTTGTTCTCATCATTGTTGTTGGACCGAAAGATTTACCTAAAATATTAAAGACAATAGCAAAGGTAAGAGCTCATATGTGTTTAATGGCAAATGAACTTCGTCATCAGTTTGATGATGCAATAAAACAAATCGAGCTCGATGATTTGCAAAAAACATATTCGGATATTAGCGATTCAAGCAAGGAGTTGACAGAGACTTTTGATTCCATTCAAAATACATTAGAAGATATCCACGATAATTTGGATGTTAAGGCAACACACCATAAATCAGAAAAAGGTAAAGAATTTTTGGAATGCGATCACAACGTAACCAATAAAGATATGACAGGATCTATAGCTTCTAAAGATAAAGAAGATGTGTCATGAATGTTAAGAAAGATGAAGTTGATGCCCATATGGCACCAGTTTTGGAACATTTAATTGAACTTCGTCAGCGAATTATTGCTGCCCTAGTTGTATTTATGATCGCTTTTATGATGTGTTTTCTTGTTAAAGATTATATCTTAAATTTTTTACTATGGCCATATCAGTGGGCAATGAAAATAGCAGGGGGTAATCCTGAGGGTATTCGTTTGCAATCAACGCAAGTATGGGAAACTTTTTTAACAAAGATGAAGCTTTCTGCTTTTGGGGGAATTATTTTATCTTTTCCCTATACGGCTTTTCAGTTTTATAGTTTTATTGCACCAGGGCTTTATAAAAATGAGCGTATGGCTTTTTTACCATTTCTCATTGGGGGGCCTATTTTATTTTGTATTGGGGGAGCGTTTGTTTATGGTCTATTAGCGCCAATAATACTATGGTTTAGCCTTTCTCAACAATTTCTTCCAGATGTTCATTTAAAAATAGAGTTTATAGTGCGTATTTCTGATTATTTGGGCTTTATGACATCATTTATCCTAATTTTTGGTTTGATTTTTCAATTACCTCTTGTCATCAGTCTTTTAACAAAAGTTGGATTTTTAACGTCTCATGATTTGGCGTCTAAACGAAAATGGGCTATTTTACTTTCTTTTATCATTGCGGCAATCATAACGCCGTCGGATTTTTTTACGATGTTTGCAGTGGCTTTACCAACGATAGCACTTTACGAGATTTCAATTTTAATTGCTTACAGTATAGAAAAGAGAAGAAAATCCGCTTAAGAAAAGTGTATAATCTTATATGATAAGAAATGAATAAAAAATATAAATGAGGAATTTTTATGCTTGATATTAAGTGGATTCGTGACAATCCTGAGAAATTAGATAAAGCACTCGTAAGTAGAGGTCTTGAGCCACAAGCTGAGAGGTTAATACAACTTGATCTTGCACGTCGGTCGCATATTGCTAAGGTACAATTGGCGCAGGAACGTCGCAATGCGGTTTCAAAGGAAATAGGACAGGCTTTAGCGGTATCTGATCAGCAAAAGGCTGAAAGCTTTAGAGCTGAAGGTGAAGAGATTAAAATCTTTCTTTCCTCTGCAACAGCGGAAGAAAAACAGCTGACGGAGAGTCTTGAAAAAATTCTTTCAGCACTTCCAAATATTCCATTAGATGATGTTCCAGAAGGTAAAGATGAAAGTGATAATGTCGTCATTCGACATTTTGGTACACCTCCAACATTTAATTTTACACCAAAGGAACATTTTGATCTTGGTCAAAATCTCAAGCAGATGAATTTTGAACGAGCTAGTCGTTTGTCTGGAACACGTTTTACAGTACTTTCAGGGGCGTTAGCACGGCTAGAACGGGCATTAGGCCAATTTATGCTTGATGTGCATGTCAATGAGCATGGTTATACAGAAGTCTCAATCCCTTTTCTTGTTCGTGATGAGATTGTTTACGGAGCAGCACAATTGCCGAAATTTGCTGAAGACCTTTTTCGTACAACAGATGGTCGATGGCTTATTTCTACAGCAGAAGTGCCATTAACCAATTTGGTCAACGATGAAATTCTTGAAATATCAGATTTACCACTGCGATTTTCTTCTTTATCTCCCTGTTTTCGTTCAGAGGCGGGAGCAGCCGGTCGTGATACGCGCGGTATGTTGCGTCAGCACCAATTTTGGAAAGTTGAAATGGTCTCAATTACCAGTGAAGAGCAGTCTTTAATTGAATTAGAACGTATGACGGAATGTGCAGAAGATATATTAAAACGACTTGGTTTGCCTTTTCGCACAGTGGTTCTTTCTACGGGTGATATGGGGTTTGCAGCACGTAAAACCTATGACATCGAGGTTTGGCTTCCTGGTCAAGAATGTTATCGTGAAATTTCCAGCTGTTCAGTTTGTGGAGATTTTCAAGGTCGTCGTATGAATGCACGTTATCGTACAGAAGGCGATAAAAAATTACATTTTGTTCATAGCCTTAATGGTTCTGGTACAGCTGTTGGACGTTGTCTTATTGCCGTGCTTGAAAATTATCAACAGGCTGATGGATCAATTATTATTCCAGATGTTTTACAACCTTATATGGGAGGCATGCGTTGTATTACTGCTTAATTTTACGAAAGGAGAGACAATATGCGTTTATTGCCAAGAGGTGATAATATGCAAACGCAAGTTTTTGCCATTTTAAAAGAAGCAGTTTGTCAGTATAATAAAAGTGCACCTCCATTGGAGATTGAATGATACTATGGGGCAAAAGGGTATTTTACAATTTCGTGAGGAGTTAGCCGCTCTTGTACTGAAAATGCGTAGCAAAGGCATTGATGACGTGCGATTTTTTTCGGCATTAGAGAAAATTCCGCGTCAACAGTTTGTTTCTGCTCCTTGGTTTAATAGTGCTTATGATAATAAGGTTATTCCCCTTGAGTGTGGTGAATATATGGAACGTTTGGAAGAACAACTCTTAATTCTTTCGGCATTATCGTTGAAAAAAAGGCATCGCGTTTTAGAAATCGGTACAGGATCTGGTTTTTGTACTGCGCTTATGGCATGTCTGAGTGACCGAGTGACAACGATTGATCGTTATAAAACGCTTGTTGATTTGGCGCGCCAAAAATTTCAAACTTTAGGAATTGAAAATATTATTATACGGCAGATTGATGGAAGTCATAGTGTGACAGGCTTGGGATCATTTGATCGCATTCTTATTTGGCCATCACGTTTTGATGAACCAAAGGAATTTTTAGAACTTTTAGCTGAAAACGGAATTCTCATTCAGGCGATAGGACCTGACGAAGGGGTACAAACGGTGACGCGCTATACAAAAATTGGTAGTCGATTTGAGTGTTTAGAACTGTTTCAAGTGCGTTACCAACCTTTTATTAAAGGCATTGCGGAGATACTTTAATTTTTGAAAGTTAAGAAAGTGCTGCAAATTGTCTACGTTAAATTCATTTTGATCTTATATAAAGATATTTATGAATAAAACATCTCATTTTAACTCTTCGGTAATTTAAAAAAGCTTTAATGGAGTGAGTTGATTATTGATGAGTGAGCAAAACGATGTGTTTAAAAGCTTTGGATAACATTTTCCAGCATAATTTTCAGAGAATAACTTTTTTAGCGGTGGTAACTATTGTTGCTGGTTGTAGTTCTGGTACACAGCGTTTTTCTAACATTGTCTCTCATCGTACGGTATCATCTCAATCAAATATATCGAGCACTATGTCTACAGATCCGCGAATGCTATCGTACGGTAGTGGTATGATACAAAGCACTGAATTGCCACCTGTGGAATCAAGCGATGATTCGTGGGGAGATGACAATTCTCCCTATAATTCTCCACATCAAGGTAGGATAACTTCTTCTGATGGTCGCGTTATGGGAGTCCCTCCACGTAATCTTGGAACACTTTCCCGTTCACAAATGGATAAATCTCCTATTTTTCGGCGGAACTCTTATATTGTCCAGAGTGGAGATACCCTGCTCAGTATTTCACGACAAATAGGGGTTAGTGTTGAGGCATTAAAATTAGCAAATGGTATAAACAGCAATTCCATTTATATCGGTCAGGTACTTGTTGTTCCAAGCAGGCGTACATTAGCAGCTTCAAATGCACACAATAATAACGATTGGGCAGCGTCAACAACAGACTCTGCATTCCAATCTCAAGTGATGTCCTCTATAAAAAACAAGAAGTCCTCTCCTATATATAAAACTCCTGTAACAACGCCACCTTCTGCAAAGATGAACAACTCAAGTTCTGAGAAAAATTTTTCTAAACAGATGACGCAATTGAATCATGGAACTGGTTTATCAAGTACTGTTACGAGTACCGATAATATGACGACTCCGCAAGCCACAGGAATTTCTAAGATGCGTTGGCCAGTACGAGGGCGTTTATTAAGCCAGTTCGGTCAAAAAAAGGGAACAGTAATGAATCGAGGAATAGATATTGCAGTGCCGGAAGGATCTTCGGTAAAGGCGGCAGAAAATGGTGTTGTTATTTACGCGGGAGATGGATTAAAAGAGCTTGGTAATGTTGTGATGATTCGACATGAAAATAATATTATCACTATTTATGGATGTAACAGTAAACTTGTTGTTAACAAAGGACAAAGGATAAGACGCGGTGATGAGATTGCTAAATCTGGTGTTTCAGGAAATGTTAAAACGCCACGTGTCTATTTTGAGATGCGTAAGAATTCATTACCTGTTGATCCCCTTAAATATTTAGAAAACTAATTTATTGATGACTTTTAAATTTGAATAGTCTTACAGTTTATAGAAACTTCATGAAAAACAATAGATTTTCTTAAATCAATAACACTGCAGCAAAAAATCATTGGTTTAAGGAGAGCTGTTCGTTGGGGGCGTTAGATATTACCATCTTTGTGTTTATGAAAGTGTAAGACAATAGTATCATACTATTTGTCAGCTTTCAGTGTTCCAACTGCTCTTGTATTTGAGAGAAGCATGAAAAGAGATATTTCACGCCTTTCTTAAAAAGTTTTTATCTACAGGCTCATTTCATATGTGAGACGTGCAAGAAAATCGTTTTGATTAATTCAGAGGGTTTGAAATGAGAGTATTTTACTGTACTTAGATCTGTCATTCGATATCAAAAACGATAAATTATCTATATAAATTAAAGTTTTTTCATTAGAAAAATTATCTTGTATCATTTATTGAGTTAGTGAAAAGATTTATATTTTAGGATATATAATAGGGGAAAATGAATCTATTTTTAAAGATTTTTCTCATTGTATTTTGGTATTCTGTCTCTTAAGGATTTATTGTATTTTTGTAAAGCTGTGATTAGATTATGTAGTTATTGCTTTTTATGATAAATTCTTTAGAAATTTTTTCTGTATCGGAATTTCATTTTATAGAGTGGGAAATATCTGAGGTTTAACTATAGGAGTTGAAAATGTTTATTACGAACGCTTATGCTCAAGTTGCAGGCGATGTTTCCGGTGGAATTTCATTTGCTAGCGTTGTCCCTCTCATTTTAATTTTTGCAATTATGTATTTTTTTATCATTCGTCCACAGCGTGCCCAAATGAAAAAACGCCAAGAAATGCTTAATGCAGTACGTCGTGGTGATACAGTTATAACGGGTGGTGGTATTATCGGCAAAGTTACGAAGGTTCACGACGAGAGTGGTGAATTAGAGGTTGAAATTGGTGAGAGTATGAATATTCGTGTTATTCGCTCAACATTAGCTGATGTGCGCGTTAAAGGCGAGCCGATTGCAGAAAAAAAATCAAAGCTTAATGCTAAAACAAAAACACCACAAAAGTCTAAATCTAAAACGACAACGAAAGAAAATATGAGTGTCTCTAAAGAGAAAAAAGCTATATCAAAAGAAAATGCATCTTAAGATGTAATGGCAGTTTATTACATTTTTTCAGCATTTTTATAAAAAGCTTGGCAAGATCAGGACAATTTCATTGGAAAAATAGCTTTTATAGTGGCTACAGAAAATGGAGTTTTTGTTTCCTTGAGATTATTAAAATAGTTGCTTTATTTATAGAATATTACGCAATTTTTTTCTGTTTTTTAAACAAGATCATTGTTTCTATAAAAAGAAATTTGCGAGTAAATAAGCTGAGAAAACTTTTTAAAAGATAGATTTATTTAAGCAGGTATAGCTTTTGACTGCGGTTTATTATCAAATTTTCATATACTTGTTGTATGAGAAGATTAGGGTTTTATATAAAATTTCCACTTCAATACTAGGCTATGGTTAAGATATCAATGTTTGTATCAGCCTTCCTTTAATTTTATGGTGAGAAGTAGCAAAGACAATTGGATTATTCAAAAATAAAGGGTGCTTGTTCATGTTCGATGCAATTCAAATTCGTGAAGCACATTTTCCAAGTCGCGCACCTATTGATGCTTACGGAAATGGTGGATTTCGTTTTGCTGATATGTCTCATAGAGGTTCTATTATTTGTGTACCATCGGGTATTTATGGTATTGACATGGCAGGGCCTATTCCCACTCAAGGGGATCTATCTCGTATTTTAGAAGAAGCTTCTGAAATCGAAGTTTTATTAATAGGTACTGGAATTGAATTATTGCGATTACCTGAAGAGTTACGGGTGCTTTTATGGGAAAAACGTATTTCATCAGATACAATGAGTACGGGAGCGGCGGTGCGTACATTTAATGTTTTATTGGCTGAAGATCGCGCTGTTGCGGCATTATTATTTGCGGTAGAATAGAGTATTGTTTAATAAAACAAATGCTCTCGTCTAGTATGAAAGACTTGTGTGATTATTTTACTGCGCCGTAAAATACCGTCGTGTAAAGTGGTGATATAAGGGGAATAAAATATACATAACTTAACACATTAAGTGTTTTTTAATACAGCAGCAAGTATTCAGGGCAGAGCTTGTTCGTAGTTCAATGAATCACATGAGAGATCAACACTTGGCACTTGAGACAGTTCATAAGAGGCATTTTTAATTCTTTCTTATACAATTTTACCTACAAGCCAGCCCAGCTTGTGACGTGCAAGGGAATAGTTTTGATTGATTCAACATGGAATTGCTTTGAAATGCAAGCATTCTACGATATTTGAGATTCTAATTTAACATATAAAACAATGAATTATCATTATGAATCAATGTATTGATAGTAATAGAAACTCACCGAGAGCAATTGGATTTTTTACAAATTGGTATTGGTAAGAACCTTTGTCTTTTAGGATGGGGAGGAGATCAATGATTTGATGAAATTTTTGTGATCAGTGCGTTTTTTACAAAATAACATTATCATCTATTCGGTGAAAAAGTGTTTTGCGTTGTTTGTTATTCTAAGTTTCACTATGCATGTTACGATTAGTTTTTAGCTTTTTTTACTGCAAATGAAAACTTGAAGCCCGATAAGATAAGTTTTATCAGAAAAGTTATTTATTTAATTTTTTTCTTTCTAAAACGAAAAGTGACTAGAAAAGAAATTCTAATTCATAATACAGTTAAGAGACACATTTAAAAATCTTATTTTCTGAACTGTATTTGCTTATCCCTCATTTTTTAATATGAATAAAAAGAGGATATTAATTTCATTACTAAAAAAGGGACGTTAATAGGTTCAAATGATAGGCTCTCTTCCTTATTGTCTTGATATTTTACGTACCATAGATCGTGATCGCTATATATCGGTTTTATTTGCACCTAAAAAAAAGCGCCAAGCATTGGCTGCTCTTTATGTATTTAATGCTGAAGTTTCTCGTATTCGCGAAAGTGTACATGATCCACTCATAGGAGAAATACGGTTACGTTGGTGGTATGATTCTATTGCTCATGGTGAAATGCAAACGAGTGGAAATAATCCGATTTTGAGTGATTTATTGAAAGCAATAACTCTTTTTAATTTACCTAAGACAGCTTTTTTACGTTATTGTAATGCACAAATTTTAGATCTTTATCACAATCCAATAGAAACGCTTCATGATCTAGAGCATTATTGTGGTGAGACAGCAAGCATAATTTTACAGCTTTCTTGTCAGATATTAGATCCTGATACTGCACAAGAGTTTACAGATATCTATGAACATGGAGGGATTTCTCAAGGATTAAGCGGTGTATTGCGTCTTTTATCATTCATGCAATCACGATATCAATATTATTTACCTACTGATATATTAAAGGCTGTAGGAGTGAATAGGGAAGATTTGGAATCTCATCGTCTCAGTGATCAACAAAAGGATCGTATTGTTGAAGCTATGGTAGCATTATCGCGCGATCGTTATACCAAATTTTACGAGTATTCTTGTGCTTTACCTAGAGTTCTTAAACCAGCTTTTCTTCCATTGGTCATTGTTCCAGCTTCTCTTCAAAAAGCTATACAGCTGGGTGCTGCAATTTTTCAAGAGAGTGCAACGTTGCCATTGATATATCGCTATTGGTTGATAACAAGGGCAGCAATAAGCGGCAATTTTCCAAAGATATTGTAAAAGAATATTACCACGTTGGAATGCGTAACATATAGACTGATTTTCTCATATGAAGATAAAAGGAGCTATGGTGTTTCCAAACCATTTTTTGTTATAAAAAATGTTGATGTTTTGGTTGTTATGAGCGCAAAAGAATAAGAAATTTTATGAGAGAAGTTATCTTGGCAGTCTATAAAAAATTCTTATTTTTGAGAAATTATAAAATCATAATTGATGACAGTTATGATTTATGAATATATTGATTTATAATGATAATTCGTTTTTTCTCATATTGAATGAGAGTCTTGAATAGAAAAAGATTTCTTCATTTTTATAATGAATTTTAAAAATAGTTTTTTGTATACTATAAGTTGGGTGTGTAAATGAAATCATTTAAAGAAGAAGCAATACGCTCCTTATGAATGAGTATTAAGAGTAGCAATATGATAAGCTATAAATGAATGACGATAGGGATGACATTTATAGCTTAATGGGTATAGCTTAGTGTGCGACAACTTTTACAACCTTTAGATGGATAATATTTTTAATGCGTTGCAAAAATGACTGTACATTCTATTGACTATTTTTCGCAAATCCATACATGCACTGATTTGCGAGAGAATTAAACATTATACTAATGCTGATCTTAAGATATGAAAACAAGAGATTCATCTTACCTCTTCAACTATAGACGAAGAGCTGATGGAAACTTTACCAAATAAGTTCTTTAAATTATGCACAACCTTTTTATTGGAGAGCGTTAAAGATCTGATTATAATTTGTGCTATTAATTTCCAAAGGATGTTCTTTATTGGCAATTTGTAGCATTTCTAGCTTGAGATCTTCTCTTATCATCATATCTATATTGGCGCGGACCTCAGTTGAAAGAGTATGAGGCGTGATATCTTTAGGCATGGTGACAGTCTTTATTTGATAAATGATACGGTTTGTTGCAACTGGACCTTTTATGATGCCATAATGACCTTTGGGAGCAGAAAATAATGCTTTAATCCCTTCAACGCCAAGAGGGTCAGACGAGTCTTGACGCCGGAGGGCTGGTGTTGTTTGTTTTGTAACACCAAGGGTACGAGCAAGAGCAACAAGACTTTTTCCTTCCGTGAGCTGTTTGAGAGCATTTTGGGCTTTTTCATCAAGAAGACGTTGTATTTCCTCACTTTTCCATTGAGAAAGAACATCTAGCTTAGCCTCTTCAAGTGTTTTATCGCGGGCAGGAATAATTTTATCGACCTTATACCAGAGATATCCACCATTTTGAAAGGAGAGAGGATCAAGATCGACTCCTTCATTTGATTGATAGATGGCATTCAGTAAAATATCTTTTTGAGGTAAATCCGTGAGTATTGCACCTTCAAGCGTTTTTCCCGTTTTATCAATGGTAATTGTGCGCAAAGATAACTTGTATTGGTCAGCTAGCTCTTTGAGAGAAGCACCCTCAAAACGAGCATTTTCAATGGCTACATAATTGTTACGGATATCATCAGTAGCACGATTTTTGGCAAGTGTTTGGCGAATATTTTCTTCGACCTTTTCAAAAGGAAGAGAGCTTGAGGGTTCAATATGCGTGACGCGAATGATAATAGGTCCCTGTAAGTCATTTATCACAGTACTGACTTGGCCTTGTTGAAGTTCAAAAATTTCAGAGGCTAGATGACTAGGAAGTTCATTTTCTGCGAGAGGACCTTTTTTTATGTCATTAAGAGTCTTGTTTTCAGCTTTTACCAGTTCATCAAAACTCAATCCATCAGCTATTTTTTTTGCTGCATTATCGGCTTCTTCACGTGAGGGGAATTGCAGTTCCTCGAATGTACGCTTTTCAGGCGTTACAAAACGTGAAGCATTTTGTGTATAATAGGCTTTTGCCTCATCTGTTGAGATATCTTTAGGTTTTACAAAATCATTAAGTTCCATAGATAGCAAAGAGACAGTGCGGTATTCTGGAGCACGAAATTGACTTTGATGTGTTTTAAACCATTTTTGTAGTTTTTCGTCATCAGGATCAGCAATTGTTTCCTTTTCTTTTAGATCAATAACGAGATAATCAGCAATACGCATTTCTCCTTGATAAAGAGCAAGTGCTTTATAAAAGAGATTTGGTGCCTTCATATCAGAAAGTAAAGCAGCAATAAGCTGATTACGCTTTTCTTGTTTGGTGTAATAATTAAGAAAAGCACTTTCACTAATACGTAAATGCTGAAGATAGTTATAAAACAAGTTTTTATCAAAAGTGCCATTTACTTGGAACATCTTATCAGAACCAATCGTATGAGCTATCGTATCTTTTGAAAGACTTATTTTCATTTTACGTACTTGTTCATCAAGCAATAAATTTTGTTGTAATTGATTAAATACAAAAGCAGGAATTTGGTATTGCTGCATTTCATTTGCTGTAAACATTCGTCCAAGATGAGCAGCATATGCTAAACGTGCGCTTTGATCGGCGAGTGCAAGACGATAATCATCGACAGTTACTGTGGACTTTCCAGAAGTGATAAGATCTCTTTCACTTTTTTTGTGTAACTGCGGTACCCCCCATAAAAGAATGAAGCATAAGAGTAAAATAGCAAGGAAAATTCTAAAAATCCAAGAATTTGTAGCATTTCTTATGATGTCAAGCATTGTTCAAGTCCATTTTTAATGTGAGTTATTATCAAAGCTGTAATGGAATTTGCAATAAAGAGATGAAAGATGCAAGCTTTAAAGACTTGCTTTCATTTTATAATTTGGTAACTACAGATAAACAATGTATTGTAAGAGCTCTTGAGGTGAAAATATGTCTCCAAATACTCGGCCTTTTCTTGCTGGAAATTGGAAAATGAATGGAACGAGTGAATCGCTTGGAGAGTTGCGTGCTATTTCTACAGGCGTTAGCTCTGATCTCAGTCATCTTTTTGAGGCACTTATTTGCGTCCCAGCAACGCTTTTATCTCGTGCTTCTGATATGCTGGATGGTGAAAATCTCCTTTTGGGAGGACAAAATTGTCATTTTGATGATCATGGTCCCTATACTGGAGATATTTCAGCTTTTATGCTTAAAGAAGCAGGAGCAAGTCATGTCATTATTGGGCATTCAGAACGTCGTACAGTGTATCAGGAAAATGATGCGATTGTCTGTGCCAAAGTGCAAGCTGCGTGGCGAGCAGGTCTTGTGGCTCTTGTGTGTATTGGTGAAACATTGGAGGAGCGTAATAATAATAAAGTGCTGGATATTCTCACGCAGCAGCTTGAAGAATCTTTACCAGATGATGCAACAGCAGAGAATACCATTATCGCTTATGAACCTGTTTGGGCGATAGGCACCGGCAATACAGCAACTTCAGAAGATATTGCAAAAGTACATCATTTCATTCGTGATAAGGTGCGTTCTCGTTTTAGTGGTGAAGGCAATAAGATACGCCTGCTTTATGGTGGGTCCGTAAAGCCATCCAATGCATTTGAGCTTTTAAGCATTCCTCATGTTAATGGTGCTTTGATAGGTGGAGCAAGCTTAAAAGCAATTGATTTTTTAACTATTTGCGATGTTTGTCGTAAACTATAGTAGAGAAATTTGAGTTTCCCCTTGGATTGTGTGTTATTTATGTGTAAATAGCTATGAAAGAGTTATTTGAAGAGCAGGGTTTATGCAAACAGTACTTATAGTTATTCATTTGTTGATTGTGATTACTTTGGTTGGTGTTATATTAATCCAACCTTCAGAAGGTGGTGGGCTAGGTGTGAGTAATAGCTCAGGGTTGATGAAAACTCGTGGATCTCGAAACCCTTTAACACGTTTGACTGCTATTTTAGCCTGTTGTTTTTTTGTTGTGTCTATTGGACTTACCGTGGTGGGTAATATATCAAATTCTAGTTCTGATATTTTAAAGCGTATACCGGTTAATTCAGAGCAGAATTCTACCAATAAAGGCTCAGAATCAGTCCCATCATCAGATGGTGAGTCTTCCCCTTCTATTCTTGAACAGCTAGGAGGCAATTCGAATTCTCCGCAGGAACAGAAACAGTCCACAAATCCTGAAGCAGAAAGTCCAGTTCCACCGGTTCTTGAAAATACAGTTCCGGATAACAGTACGAAATAGTTTTTTAAGAAAATATAGACTTTTTAAAAGGTGATTTTTTCACCTTTTTTATTTTAGAAGAAAAATTGTTTCTTTTTGCATTTTTTGCTGGAAAAATCATTATAAATTGCTTATCACCATAAGCCCATGGCACGTTATGTTTTTATTACTGGTGGTGTGGTTTCTTCCCTTGGAAAAGGCATCGCAGCGGCGGCGTTAGCAGCGTTATTACAGGCTCGTGGCTACCGTGTACGTCTTCGCAAACTTGATCCTTATTTAAATGTTGATCCAGGTACGATGTCACCTTATCAACATGGTGAAGTATTTGTGACCGATGATGGTGCAGAAACGGATCTTGATCTTGGTCATTATGAGCGTTTTACTGGGCGGTCTGCAAATAGCCAAGATAATATCACAACAGGGCGTATTTATCGCAATATCATTGAACGAGAGCGGCGTGGTGATTATTTGGGGGCAACAGTTCAAGTTATTCCTCATGTTACGGATGAAATTAAGAGATTCATTACGATGGGAAATGAAGAGTTTGATTTTGTTTTGTGTGAGATAGGGGGAACGGTTGGTGATATTGAAGCAATGCCTTTTCTAGAAGCGATTCGCCAGCTTCGCAATGAGCTACCAAGACAAAGTGTCGTTTATGTCCATCTCACATTAATGCCTTATATACCTTCGGCAGGTGAATTAAAAACGAAACCAACACAACATTCTGTCAAAGAATTGCAAGCAATTGGTATTTCTCCTGATATTTTGCTTGTACGTGCAGATCGATCTATTCCAGAAACAGAACGGTGCAAATTATCACTTTTTTGTAATGTTCGCTCCAATGCAGTCATTCAGGCATTAGATATGCCAACAATTTATGATGTTCCTATGGCATATCATAAGGAGGGTTTGGACTCTGAAGTTCTTTGCGCTTTTGGAATCGATTCGGCACCTTCCCCTCAGATGGATCGTTGGGAAGATATTACGCATCGTATTCACCATCCTGAAGGAGAAGTTACGATTGCTGTTGTAGGAAAATATACGGGTTTAAAGGATGCTTATAAATCTCTTATTGAAGCGATTGCGCATGGTGGTTTAGCGAATAAAGTGAAAGTTAATATTGAGTGGATTGATTCGGAACTTTTTGAAAAAGAAGATTCTGTTTCAGCTTTACAAAAAGCCCATGGAATTTTGGTTCCAGGTGCTTTTGGGGCACGAGGAGCAGAAGGAAAGATTCGAGCAATTCAATTTGCGCGAGAGCGTAAAGTTCCATTTTTAGGGATTTGTTTTGGAATGCAATTAGCTTGTATAGAAGCCGCGCGCAATATTGCACAGATTAAGAATGCTTCATCAAGTGAGTTTTGCGAAACAGAAAATCCAATTGTAGGTTTAATGACAGAATGGCTTAAAGGAGACGTTCTTGAAAAACGTACAAGAAATGGTGATCTCGGCGGATCAATGCGTCTTGGTGCTTTTGCTGCTGAATTAAAAGAAGAGAGTCATATTGCTCAAATTTATGGGATGACCAAGATTGTCGAGCGACATCGTCATCGTTATGAGGTCAATATTGATTATAAGGATAAGTTAGAACAGTGTGGTTTGATTTTTTCTGGGATGTCTCCTGATGGTATTTTACCAGAAACTATAGAATATGCAGATCATCCATGGTTTATTGGTGTTCAATATCATCCAGAATTAAAATCCCGTCCTTTTGATCCACATCCGCTTTTTTCTTCTTTTATTGAAGCCGCTGTAGAACAAAGTCGATTGGTTTAATGCATAAATTGGGTTACTTTTCTTTTGAGGGATAAAATGGCTAAACCAAATGCCTGTGTGAAAGTTGGAAATATTATTTTTTCAAATGAAATGCCTCTTTCATTAATTGCAGGGCCATGTCAGATGGAAAGTCGCGATCATGCTTTTGAAATGGCTGGTCGTATAAAAACAATTACCGATCAGCTTGGTATCGGATTTGTTTATAAATCGAGTTACGATAAAGCTAACCGAACTTCTTTAGGGGCGGCACGTGGTATTGGTCTTGAAAAAGCAATGGCTGTTTTTTCTGATTTAAAAAAGGAGTTTGATTGTCCTATATTAACTGATGTGCATACAGAAGAGCAGTGTACAATTGTTTCTTCTACGGTTGATATTTTACAAATACCGGCTTTTTTATGTCGTCAAACAGATCTTTTGGTAGCAGCCGCTAAAACAGAGTGTGTTATTAACATTAAAAAAGGTCAGTTTTTAGCGCCGTGGGACATGGAGAATGTTTTAAAAAAGGTTGTTTACAGTGGTAATCCGAATGTTATGCTTTGTGAGCGAGGCACGTCATTTGGTTACAACCGACTTATTTCTGATATGCGCTCGTTGCCTATTTTACGTTCATTTGGTGCTCCTGTTATTTTTGATGCAACGCATTCTGTTCAAGAACCTGGGGGGCAGGGTGCTTCATCTGGTGGACAGCGTCAATTTGTTGAAGTTTTAGCACGTGCAGCTGTTTCTGTTGGGGTAGCAGGTATTTTTTTAGAAACGCATCAAGATCCAGATAATGCACCTTCTGATGGACCCAATATGGTTAAACTTGATAATTTACAAAGATTGCTTGAGACTTTAATGGAGTTTGATTATCTGTCAAAGAAGTTGAATTGAGAAGAGAAAAAATATTTCATTAATAGGACATTAGAAATGAATCAAGACTTTTATTGGATAAGGAAACACATATGACTATAATTGTCGATATCATTGGACGTGAAGTTCTTGATAGCCGTGGTAATCCAACGGTAGAAGTTGATGTTCATTTGGAGAATGGAGCTTTTGGTCGTGCTCTGGTTCCATCGGGAGCTTCAACAGGAGCACACGAGGCTATAGAGCTTCGTGATGGTGGTTTGCGCTATCAAGGGAAAGGTGTTGAAAAAGCGATTGCTGCAGTTAATGGCGAAATTCTTGAAGAACTTGGTGGGCGGGATGCAACAAATCAAATCGCTATTGATCAAGCGATGATTGCTTTGGATGGAACGCCAAACAAAGCCCGTCTTGGTGCCAATGCACTTCTTGGTGTTTCATTAGCTGTTGCAAAAGCAGCTGCGGATTCATTAAATTTACCTTTGTATCGTTATATTGGTGGTACACAAGCGCATATTCTTCCAACCCCTATGATGAATATTATTAATGGTGGCGTTCATGCTGATAATCTGATTGATTTTCAGGAGTTTATGATTATTCCTATAGGAGCCCCTACTGTAAGAGAAGCCATTCGTTATGGCGCTGAAATTTTCCATGCGTTGAAAAAGCGTTTAAAAGATGCGGGTTATAATACCAATGTTGGTGATGAAGGTGGCTTTGCTCCTCAATTTAAAAGTGCTGATCAAGCAATTGATTTTATTATGGAATCTATTACAACATGTGGCTACAAACTAGGGGAACAAATTGCCATTGGTTTAGACTGTGCTTCAACCGAATTTTATAAAAATGGTTCGTATTTTTATAAAGGTGAGGGGAAATGCCGTGACATCCAAGAGCAGGTAGATTATTTAGCGCAGCTTGTGAAAAATTATCCTATTATTACAATTGAAGATGGAATGGCTGAGGATGATTGGGAAGGTTGGAAGTTACTCACTGACACAATTGGAGGAAAATGTCAGCTTGTTGGCGATGATTTGTTTGTAACGAATTCAGCACGTTTGCGTGATGGCATCAAAATGGGGGTAGGCAATTCTATTCTCATAAAAGTTAATCAAATTGGTACATTGAGTGAAACACTTAATGCTGTAGAAGTAGCACATAAGGCAGGTTATCGTGCCATTATATCTCATCGTTCAGGCGAAACAGAGGATTCTTTTATTGCAGATCTTGCTGTTGCAACGAATTGTGGACAAATTAAAACAGGTTCTCTTGCACGTTCGGATAGATTAGCAAAATACAATCAACTTATTCGTATTGAAGAAATGCTAGGAGCCCAAGCGCGTTATGCTGGTGATTTATATCGTGTATAGTTGTGAGCACAAAATATAAAAGTATGAGATCATTTAGACTATGAAATTGAGATTTCTTATCAAAGGCATATACGCAATAATTTTTAAGTGTTTAAATTTATAGGGATTAAGATGAGAGGTATAATTATTAGTCAAGATCAAGGAACTTATCTCGTTTCGGGTGATGATGGTAAACGTTATCAGTTTGCGACTTGGGATTGGATGGGAAAGAATCCGCCAAGGATCGGTTGTACTGTTGATTTTGTTTGTGAGGGGGGTGTTGTCAGTTCTGTTTTTCCATTGTTGAGACCAGGTACAGAGAACTCAAAGATAATGTTCGCACTCCTTTGTTGGTGTTCAGGTATCTTTGGTGTCCATCGCTTTATGGTTGGTAAAGTTCGGACTGGTGCTTTAATGCTGGTTCTATCCTTATCATTGTTTGGATTGATAATTACCGGTATTTGGGCAATTGTTGATTTTATAGTCATTCTTGGTGGAAGATTTACGGATAAAGACGGGAATCAGATTACAGATTTTTAAAAATTTATAATAAAAAGAAAATAATTAAGTTTACTTTTTATTTCGATCAATATATTAAGCTGCATAATGCCGAATTATTGTACTATATGTCTTTAATGTGGGATATTAAGAAAATATGCACAGTTAAATAAAAATATTGGAAAAGACAATGCTATTTTATATGGGTAGGGCAAAGACGCAAATTAATTAAGGCGTGTATTGTGTTTCTGCTTATAGCAGTGGATAACATTAGATTATTGGGGGCTCAAAACTGTTTTTATTTCACGTTTTCACGGTGAGTACGGATTGTATTTACACTGTGAGGTTGGTTAATATATTATCAAATTAGAAACAATCTTTTTATGAATAACACGTGAGGGGCAGCTTTATAGGTGTTAAAGATGAAAGGTACGATTATTGGTCAAGATCAAAGGGTTTATCTCGTTTTTGGAGATGATGATAAGCGTTATCAATTTTCGCCTGAAGATTTTTTAGGGAAAAAACACCAAAGGTAGGGGATACCATTGATTTTGTCTGTGAATGGATACCATTAAATCTATTTTTCCTATCTTGGTTGAAGGTCAGTCACGAAAATTAAATGTGATGCTAGCGATCGTTTACTTGTTTTTTGTGCATTGGGGATTCATCACTTTATGGTTGGTAGAGTTGTATCGGGACTTATAACGCTTCTTATAAGTGTAATAGGTCTACTATTTCTGGGGATCGGGTTTTTTGACAACTATACTTTGATAACTATACCTTGGGCATTGATTGATTTTATATTTATTTTAACAGGAAATTTTAGGGACAAAGATTTAGAGACAAAGATGGGGGTAAATTGAAAATGACAAATTATTTTGGTGTAGATTTGGTAATGAGGTATTAATCAAAATCGTGCATAGTTGGGCAAAATATTAAAAAATTTGTGCTGTAAAGACTGTGCTATTTTATGTGGACAAAGCAGAAACGTCGATCAATCAAAGTGCGCTTTGTACTACCTCTTATGACGGTGGGAGTCTTAAGCTATTTCAGTTATCACATTTATCATGGTGAGTATGGATTGTATTCACGCAGTGAAGTTAATCAGCATATTAGCGAATTAGAAAAGGAGCTTCATAAAATAGAAGCTGAGCGGATATTCATGGAAAAGCGTATTTCTCTTTTACGCAATGGGCATATAGAAAAAGATATGTTGGATGAGTATGTCCGAAAGAATTTGAATTTTTCTAAGCCAAATGAACTGACAATCTTAATACCTTGAAATGATAGCAAAGGTAAATGAAAAATCGCTTACTTTAAACGATAATCAGCAATGATATTGTTTAAGCCGATTGATAAGGCTTGTAACTTTTGTTTGTAAAGGTTATTCCTAAATAATCATAAAAGGGAGTTTAATATGGCAGAACGACTTAAAAAAAATTCTGCGTCGGTGGCGCGCACTGCATTATCAAGCACCACAAAGAAAGCACCAATAGCAGACTTTACAAAAGAAGAAGAAATTGATGCTTATCGTGAAATGCTTTTAATTCGCCGTTTTGAAGAAAAAGCAGGACAACTTTATGGTATGGGGCTTATTGGGGGATTTTGTCACCTTTATATTGGTCAGGAAGCCGTTGTTATAGGAACATTGAAAGCGGCAAAAGAAGGTGATCAGGTTATTACGTCTTACCGTGATCATGGTCATATGTTAGCCGTTGGGATGAGTCCACGTGGTGTCATGGCAGAATTAACGGGACGTCAAGGTGGCTTTTCCAAAGGGAAAGGTGGCTCGATGCATATGTTCTCTAAAGAAAAGAATTTTTATGGAGGACATGGTATTGTTGGTGCGCAAGTTCCAATTGGTTCAGGTTTGGCATTTTCGAATCGGTACCTTGGTAAAGATAATGTGACATTGGTTTATTTTGGTGATGGTGCCGCAAATCAGGGGCAGGTTTACGAAAGTTTTAATATGGCTTCACTTTGGAAGCTTCCTGTTGTTTATATTATTGAAAATAATCAGTATGCTATGGGAACGTCAGTTTCACGTGCATCTGCAGAAACTGATTTTTCCCGACGTGGTCTTTCTTTTGAAATTCCAGGTATTGTTGTTGACGGTATGGATGTTCGATCAGTAAAAGGAGCTGCTGATGAAGCAATTTCTTGGGCGCGCTCAGGTAAAGGACCGATCATTCTTGATATGCAGACCTATCGCTATCGTGGTCATTCCATGTCTGATCCAGCAAAATATCGTTCAAAGGAAGAAGTCCAAAAAATAAAAGAGGAACACGATCCGATTGATCAAGTAAAAAGTCGGATTCTTAAGAAAAATTGGGCGAACGAAGATGATTTAAAGTCTATTGAGAAAGAGGTTCGTGCAATTGTTGCTGATGCGGCAGATTTTGCACAAAGTGATCAAGAGCCAGATGCTTCTGAGCTCTATACTGATATTTTAGTTTGATGCGAGGGAAGCAAGTATGTCTATTGATATTTTGATGCCGGCGCTTTCACCAACTATGGAAGAAGGTAAACTGTCTAAATGGCTCAAGAGAGAAGGTGATAAAGTTAGCTCTGGCGATGTTATTGCTGAAATCGAAACGGATAAGGCTACAATGGAAGTAGAAGCCGTTGATGAAGGTACTCTTGGTAAAATTTTTGTGCCTGAAGGTTCTGAAGGTGTAAAGGTTAACACTGTTATTGCGATTTTGTTAGAAGAAGGTGAGCGTGCTGAGGATATTTCGCAACCTACGGACACAGCACAAAAAACTAAGGGCTCTCCACGTTCTCTGCCTTCGTCAGTTCCGCAGGTTCCTACTTTTGATACGTCTCCTGATTTTGATATTCCAGCGGGAACACAAATGGTTACAATGACAGTTCGTGAAGCGCTTAATCAAGCTTTGGCTGAAGAAATGCGGCGTGATGAAAAGGTTTTTCTCATGGGGGAAGAAGTCGCGCAATATCAAGGTGCCTATAAGGTTAGTCAGGGTTTATTGGAAGAATTCGGAGAGCGCCGAGTTATTGATACTCCAATTACAGAGCACGGCTTTGCTGGGTTGGCTGTTGGGGCTGCTTTTGGAGGGTTACGTCCCATTGTTGAGTTTATGACCTTTAATTTTGCGATGCAGGCGATGGATCAAATTATTAACTCAGCAGCAAAAACACGTTATATGTCTGGTGGACAAATGACCGCTCCTATGGTTTTCCGAGGTCCCAATGGTGCGGCTTCCCGTGTTGGTGCTCAACATTCTCAATGTTATGCTGCATGGTATAGTCATGTACCAGGTCTGAAAGTTGTCATGCCTTATAGTGCTGCAGATGCAAAAGGTTTGCTGAAAGCTGCTATTCGTGATGATAATCCTGTTATTTTTCTTGAAAATGAGATTTTGTATGGGCATCAATTTGATGTCCCTCAACTGGATGATTTTGTTTTGCCTATTGGTAAGGCGCGCATTCATAAGTCTGGACAAGATGTGACGATTGTCGCGTGTGGAATTGGGATGCACTATGCCGTTCAAGCGTTGCCGGAAATTGAACAATTTGGAATCGATGTTGAATTGATTGATTTACGAACCATTCGCCCGATGGATCTTCCAACAATTCTTTCTTCAGTTAAAAAAACAGGTCGTTTGGTAACGATTGAAGAGGGATTTCCTCAGTCATCCGTGGGAACTGAAATAGCAACGCGTGTTATGCAGCAGGCTTTTGATTATCTTGATGCGCCAATTGCTACGATTTCTGGCAAAGATGTTCCGATGCCTTATGCTGCTAATCTTGAGAAGTTGGCTTTGCCTAATACTGCTGAGATTATTGAGGCCGTTAAGGCTGTGACATACAGAGCATAACGGAGGAAAGCATAATGCCCATTAAAATTACAATGCCAGCACTTTCCCCTACGATGGAAGAGGGAAATTTAACAAAATGGAATATTAAGGAGGGAGATAAGGTTTCCTCTGGTGATGTTATTGCTGAAATTGAGACGGATAAAGCGACAATGGAAGTCGAAGCCGTTGATGAAGGTAGGGTTGCCAAAATTGTTGTTCCTGCTGGAACACAAGGCGTTAAAGTAAATGCTTTAATTGTTGTTTTAGCAGAAGAAGGTGAAGATTTAGCTGAAGCTGCAAAAGTTTCAGAAGAAATCTCTTCTTCTACAAGACAAGAACCAGAGGGCGTAAAACAGACAGATACTCTGAAACAGACGGACTCAAAGGGTACAAAAATGTCTCATGAATCATCAGCTCAGCAATTAATACAGCAAGATAAAAAGGTAGCGCGTCTTTTTGCCTCTCCCTTAGCGCGGCGATTAGCATCTCAGGACGGCCTTGATTTATCCCTTATTTCTGGAAGTGGTCCGCATGGGCGTATTATCAAGCGCGATGTAGAAAAAGCTGTGAGTAGTGATATTTCTAAAGTGTCTTATTCATCACAAATAGGGGAGCTAGTAGCTACAGGTGCTTCTGACAAACAGATACTGAAACTCTTTAAAGAGGATGAATATACCTTCGCACCCCATAATAATATGCGTAAAACAATCGCAACACGTTTGATGGAATCAAAACAGAGAGTTCCACATTTCTATGTAACGGTAGATTGTGAACTTGATGCGCTGTTAGCACTGCGTACACAACTGAATGCTGCTGCACCAATGATTAAGGGGCAGGAAGAAACTCAGCCTACTTATAAGCTTTCTGTTAATGATATGGTGATCAAAGCTGTCGCACTTTCTTTGAAAGCTGTTCCTGATGCGAATGTCTCTTGGCTTGAAGGCGGAATGCTTCATCATAAACATTGTGATGTTGGGGTTGCTGTTTCTATTCCCAATGGATTAATTACGCCGATTATTCGCCATGCAGAGGAAAAGCCGTTATCACTTATTTCCAAAGAGATGAAGGATTTTGCAAAGCGTGCGCGTGAGGGCAAGTTAAAAATGGAGGAATATCAGGGTGGAACAACAGCTGTATCAAATATGGGGATGTATGGTATAAAAAGTTTTTCGGCTATCCTTAATCCACCGCATGCAACGATTTTTGCGATTGGTGCAGGGGAAGAACGCGCCGTTGTTAAAAATGGTGCATTAGTTGTTGCGACAGTTATGTCAGTTACAATTTCTGCGGATCATCGTGCTGTCGATGGTGCTTTAGCAGCAGAGCTCGCGCGGGCTTTTAAGAAGATGATTGAAAATCCATTAGCAATGTTGGTTTGAACTGTTTAACAGTTCTTCACGTAAATTGTGAGAGAGTGTGTTAAGAGAATAAAAACAAATTTAAGAGTTTGAAGAGCAATGTTATTGCTATTTCTGGTTTGGGTAAAGCATTTACGTGGAGCTTAAAGAAGAAGACATAAGATAATTCTGTGATATTGTTTTGCAGTCTTAAGTTCAAAAAATGCATATCCATTTTATATATATCCATGGAGGAATTACTGTGGCAAATCTTTATGATGTAATTGTGATTGGAGCAGGTCCAGGCGGATATGTAACCGCAATTCGTGCAGCACAATGTGGCTTTAAGACTGCGATTGTTGAACGTGAACATTTGGGAGGGATCTGTTTAAATTGGGGATGTATTCCAACAAAGGCCCTTCTACGTTCAGCGGAAATGAAACATTTTGCTGAACATGCAAAAAATTATGGACTAAAAATTAATGGTTCAATTGAGGCAAACATCAAAGATGTTGTAGCACGTTCACGCGGTGTTTCAGCACGTTTAAATGCTGGCGTTGATTTTTTAATGAAAAAAAACAAAATTGATATTATCTGGGGTGAAGCAAAGCTTACCAAAGAAGCGAAGGGAAGCCATCCTGCGGAAATCATGGTTTCTTCATCCTCCAAACCGATTATGCAACCGCAAAATCCAGTCCCTAAAGGGACGTTAGGGGAGGGAGCTTATCAAGCAAAGTATATCATTATTGCAACGGGCGCACGTCCTCGTGTCCTTCCTGGTATTGAGCCAGATGGAAAACTCATTTGGACTTATTTTGAAGCTATGATACCGCCAGCAATGCCAAAATCGCTTTTGGTTATAGGGTCTGGGGCTATTGGCATTGAATTTGCTTCTTTTTATCGTGATATGGGAGCTGAGGTAACTGTTGTTGAAATGATGCCCCACGTCATGCCTGCTGAAGATATTGAAATTTCAACGTTTGCTTGTAAACAGTTAGAGAAAAAAGGTTTACGCATTCTTCGTCAAGCAAAAGTAACAAAGGTTGAAAAATCTTCTGATTCTGTGACTGTACGTATTGATGTTCAAGGTAAAATAGAGTCAATGACTGTTGACCGGTTGATTTCGGCTGCTGGGGTGCAAGGTAATATTGAGAATCTTGGTTTAGAAGCTTTGGGAATAAAAACCGATCGCGGGTGCATTGTAACCGATGAATGGAGTTGGACGGGGGTGGAAGGCATTTATGCTATTGGTGATGTAGCAGGTCCTCCTATGTTGGCACATAAAGCAGAAGAAGAAGGTGTGATATGTATTGAGCATCTTGCAGGTTTAAAGAATGCTCATCCGCTTGATAAAAGAAAAATTCCAGGGTGTACATATTGTACACCACAGGTTGCCTCTGTAGGGCTTTCAGAAGCTACAGCAAAAGAAGCAGGTTATGATATACGTATTGGTCGTTATTCTTTTGCTGCGAATGGCAAGGCGATTGCTTTGGGTGAAGATCAGGGGTTAGTAAAAACGATTTTTGATAAAAAAACAGGACAACTTCTTGGGGCCCATATGGTAGGGGCTGAGGTAACAGAATTGATACAGGGTTTTGTTATTGCCATGAATCTTGAAACAACAGAAGAAGAATTAATGCATACTGTCTTTCCACATCCGACTTTATCGGAAATGATGAAAGAAAGTGTATTGGATGCTTATGGTCAAGTTTTAAACGCTTGATGACTGGATTGTGTGAAAGATTTTATATTTTTGATTGTTACTTCGTATTTATAAGGCAAAGGCTTAAATGGTTACGGTTGTTGATAGAGTTACAAATAGACGTTTGCGTCATCCTGAAAAGGCACATCGTCCTGATACAAGCGTTCAAAAAAAGCCAGATTGGATTCGTGTAAAAGCGCCAACATCACCAATTTATAAGGAAACACATGGTATTGTACGTACGCATAAGTTAGTGACTGTATGTGAAGAAGCTGGTTGCCCTAATATTGGCGAATGTTGGAGCCAGCGGCATGCTAGCTTTATGATTTTAGGTGAAATATGTACGCGTGCTTGTGCTTTTTGTAATGTTGCAACAGGTATTCCACTTGCCGTTGATGATAATGAGCCAGAACGTGTAGCCGATGCTGTTGCACGGATGGAATTAAAACATGTTGTCATTACATCTGTTGATCGTGATGATCTTGCTGATGGTGGTGCTGAGCATTTTGCAAAAGTTATTTATGCGATTCGTCAAAAAACTCCTAAAACAACAATTGAAGTTCTGACACCTGATTTTCGTCATAAGGATGGTGCTTTAGAAGTTGTTGTTGCTGCTAAGCCTGATGTTTTTAATCATAACTTAGAAACAGTTCCTTCTAAATATTTGAAGGTTCGTCCAGGGGCACGTTATTTTCATTCAATTCGTTTATTACAACGCGTTAAAGAACTTGATCCAACAATTTTTACAAAATCGGGAATTATGGTTGGTCTTGGGGAGGAGCGAAATGAAATTTTGCAATTGATGGATGATTTGCGCTCTGCTGATGTTGACTTTATGACGATTGGACAATATTTGCAGCCTACACGAAAACATCATCCGGTTGTTCGTTTTGTGCCTCCTGAAGAATTTGAGTCTTTTGCCAAGATTGGTAAAGTAAAAGGATTTTTGCATATGTCCTCCAATCCTCTGACGCGTTCATCTCATCATGCTGGAGATGATTTTGCTATTTTGCAAAAAGCGCGTGATGAAAAATTTTCCTTACAGAGATAATTATGCCGATTTTTACAATACATCGGCAGATCACCCATAGTGCCAGTGAAATGTTTGAGCTGGTTTCAGATATTGAGCGTTATCCTGAATTTTTACCAATGTGTGAGTCTTTAATAGTACGTTCTCGAAAAGACTATGGGAAAAAAATGTTGCTTCTTGCGGATATGACCGTTGGCTATAAGATTATCCGTGAAACTTTTACGACTCAAGTATTTCTTCAGCCGGAAAAAAATCTTATAGAAGTTAAATATATTGATGGTCCATTCAAATATCTTGAAAATCGTTGGTCCTTTCATGATATTGAAAATACCAATGCATGTAATGTAGAGTTTTTTATTGATTATGAATTTAAAAGTAAAACGCTTGGATTAGTGATGGGCTCAATGTTTGATATTGCGTTTCGTAAATTCACCGACGCTTTTGAGAAGCGTGCGCATCAGATTTATGGCTCTACGATAACATAGTCTATTCTGTTATTTTTTAACAATACGTATTGCTTATAACAGCGTGAAGGTGAAAACTGGTTTCCATCTTTACTATTTGTTTTAATTCATCTTTTTCAGCTTTGAAAAGCATATTAAAGGAATATCATTTTAAATGATGAAGATGATGCACAGCTTCACACTTTTGTTTCTCTTTTTTAATAGAGACATATCCAAACAAAACGCCCAAATAGGACATGCTTGCGTCATACCCATTTCATAATAAATAGTATAGATACTCGTAAAAGTATATAAATCAACATCTTTACACTTATGAAAAAGTCAGCCTGCACCATTTATTTGTCATCTCTCAAGATGTTGCGCGAGCTCTTAGCATTTGAGAGAGGTACAAGTATCCCTTTCTTTAATCATTTTATTTATACAGTTTTTTTCTTGTGGCGTGCAAGTGAATAAATTTGATTAATTCAGCTTAAAGTTGTGGTGCAATAAATCATTTTTTCAAGATGTTGACGATTATAGACTCAATGTGGAATAGAGAGCTTTGAAATTAGTACGGGGAACTCAGTGAAGCAATTCCAGAATCATTTTAAAAACATTTTCAACAGTTGCATGGCGGATAGCATTGCGGTTAAGATGACCAAAGTGCATTTCTTTGTGCAGAGTTTTATGATTTTTGTAAGCAACTGCGCAATGCACAAGTCCTACAGGTTTATCAAGACTTGCTCCTCCTGGACCAGCAATTCCTGTTACAGAGACTGCGATGTCAGCTTGTGAATGTTTTAATCCACCCTCAGCCATTGCAAGAGCAACTTCTTTTGAAACGGCGCCATAGGTTCTTATAAGTTCAGCACAAACGCCAACAAGGCGTGTTTTAGATTCATTTGAATAAACAACAAATCCACAATCGAGAACATCTGACGAGCCTGCAATATTTGTGAGGCTTGCAGCAATGAGTCCTCCTGTACAAGACTCTACAGTTGTTAACAGCAAACCTTTTTGGCGAAAGATATTAAGGATTTCATGTGCTTGTTTTTCACAAAGATATGTCATTGGGGAAGTTCTCCTGAATAAAGAACGCTCGCTGTTGCAAGAGCAGCAATTCCTTCACCGCGACCAATAAATCCAAGCCTTTCATTTGTTGTTGCTTTGATAGAGATTCGATCAGGTGTTATTGAAAGTATTGTCATAAGCTTTTCTGTCATGGCATGACGATAGGGACCAATTTTAGGATTTTCAGCAATAATTGTGATATCAACATTGGCGATACGACCACTTGCTTGTTTTAGAATATCAAGAGCATGACGGAGAAAAATTTCTGATGATGCATTTTTCCATTGAGGATCAGAGGGAGGAAAATGTGTGCCAATATCTCCAGCACCTCGCGTAGCGAGCAGGGCATCTGTTAGCGCATGAAGAGCAACATCCGCATCGGAGTGTCCATTTAATTTTTTATGAAAAGGGATTTTTATACCACATAAAATAAGAAAATCACCATCCTCGAAAGAGTGAACATCATAACCATTGCCGGTGCGGATATCAGGAAACATTTGCATTTTCTTTTGGAGATATAAATGTGCGGTATTAAAATCTTCATGCCATGTAATTTTTATGTTGTTAGGATCCCCAGGAACGGTACGCATAGGAATTCCAAACCATTCGGCAATCGCAGAATCGTCAGTGAATTCTTTTTTGCAAGCTTGTTTTGCTTGCTTATGGGCCGCTAAGATATGTTCAAAGGGAAAACACTGTGGAGTTTGTGCACTATAAAGATGGGTACGGGGAATTGTTTCTAAAACATGCTGATTATTTACACGTTTAAGGGTATCAGAGATGGGAAGAACAGGAAGAACACCTTCTTGAGGCGTGATTGTATTGTGAATGTTATCAAGAAGCTTGTTTTCGATAAAGGGGCGTGCACCATCATGAATATGCACATATTGGAGATTGAATTTTTTGAGTGCCTGAAGTCCATTTAAGGTAGAGATTTGACGTGTATTGCCTCCTTCAACGATAATAAGGCGCTCTTTAAAATCACTAATAGCTTGTTCACAGATTTGACGATCTTCTGGATGAATAACAAGGATAATTGTTGTGATAGCTGGATGCTGCAAAAAACAACGCACGGTATGATAAATAACCGGCTTTTGTCCTAGAAGCCGATATTGTTTTGGAATTTCATGGGGAGATCCTGCTCTTTCACCACGTCCAGCGGCTAATATTATTGCTGCAATAGAAATACCTAATCTCCTTGTATTATAATTTAGTTTGCCTTTTTGTCATTAATTTTAAAATGATTTTGAAAGGATGGTTGTTGTAGATCAGCAAGGGATATCACGGATAACACCTCAAAAAAAGCATTTAATGCTTTTTGAAGTGCGGTATTTAAACTACAAAAATCGATCAAGGGGCAAGTTGGTTCTGCAGTATCGAAACATTCTGCTAGGGAAAAGTTGTCTTCTGTTACTTTCACAACATCAGCGACTGAAATCTCTGCTGCGGGTTTCGCCAATCTAACTCCGCCATTGCGTCCACGCACTGTTTGTATAAAACCTGCTTGAACAAGCAGCTGAAGGATTTTAAATAAAAAAAGTTCTGAAACGGCATATGCTTTAGCAATTTCTGGAACACGACTGAGAGTTCCCTGATTATCTGCACAATACATGAGCATTCGAAGAGCATAATTTGTTTGTTTTGTTAATCGCATCTCATTTCCTTCGTAAAGTATCGTCGAATACAGTTTATTTTAAGATATTTTGCAAAATGTAGAAGTTCTTTCTCATTGACTATATTTGCCCTATTTTAAATGTAGTATTAGTATTGTCAATTTTTGCTACAAAAGGTTATATGAGAATAATGGGATAAGGGTATGTAAGCTCATGACGAATATAACATCTGTGACGAATCTTCAAGACATAGATAAAAATACTTATAACGATGAGTTGTATCGTTTAAGTAAGGTATATATTTTTTTAGGGATTACAATTATTGTATTGGCTTTACTTACGGCCTCTGTTTCATTTATTATTCTTATTGGATTAACCCCTGTTGTTCCCAGTAGAACAGTAACCCTTATTCTTATAGGGATTAATAGTTTTTGGGTTTTAGGGCTTATTGTCATCGTTTTTTATGAGATGATTCCGATCATTCGTGCTTGGCGTTCAAGGCGTGCAGGATCGCGTCTTCATGTGCGCCTTATTTCATTGTTTGCACTTGTTGCGACAATGCCGGCTGTTGCTGTAGCTCTTGTATCGGGTCCAGCACTAAATTTGGGACTTGATCGATGGTTTGATACAACAACGCGGCAAATTGTGGGCTCTTCTATTGATTTAGCAAATGCTTATGCAGATGAAATGCTTCAAAATTTAAAAAATTTATCCTACGCGATGGCATTTGCACTTGATAACAAAAAACTCTTAGAACGTAATCCAGCTGAATATAGGATGCAATTGACGCGCCATGCTATAGGACGCAATTTGCGTGGCGCATTTTTGTTAAGTTCTAGCGGAGCTATTTTTATATCGAGTGCTCTTGGTGATGAAGATAAACTGCCAATTCCTCCTTCCAATCTTATTGAACGTGCAACCAGTGCGAGGCCTTTTTCTTTTCAACCAGGCGTGCATGATTATTTTGGTATTATTTTAAAATTTACCAACATTCCAAACACATTTCTATATTTGGTGCGTGACGTTGATAAAGGTGTTTTATCTGCTTTGCGTTTAACAGAAGTCAATACAGATCGTTATCGTGATTTAAATGAAAATCGCCTGCTGACGCAAATTGCATTTGGTATGCTTTATTTATGTCTTTTTTTTAGTTTATTCTTATCAGCTATTTGGGCTGCTATTGCTGTCGCTGATCGCTTAGTACGTCCTATTCGTCTTCTCATTAGTGCTGCTGATGATGTTGCTACTGGAAATATGGAAATTTTTGTGCCGGTACGCGCGAAGGATGGAGATATTGGGCAATTATCCAAAACTTTTAATTACATGGTCAGTGAATTGAAAAGTCGGCGCAATGAGTTGATTGCAGTGCGTGATCAAATTGATGAGAGACGGCGTTTTTCTGAAGCAGTGTTATCGGGTGTAACAGCAGGAGTAGCAGGTATAGATGATAATGGTGATATTACAATTATTAATCGATCTATTGAAGCGATGTTTGATATTCGCTCTGAACACGTTGTTGGACAAAGTCTTTTATCTTTAAGTGCTGAAATTTGGCAGGTTTTTCAGTTTGCACGTTCATTGGATCGTAAAAATCATCGTGAGCAGGTTACTTTAAACGTTGCAGGAAAAGAGCGTGTCTGTAATGTCCAGGTTACGATGGAAGAGGATGATGGACAGGGGCAATCTTGGGTTCTAACAATTGATGATATTACAGACCTTGTTGCAGCGCAACGTACAGCGGCGTGGGCGGATATTGCACGGCGTATTGCACACGAAATAAAAAATCCCCTCACACCTATTCAGTTATCCGCTGAACGCATTCGTAAACGTTATAACAAAGTTATTACACAAGATAGAGAGGTCTTTGAGCGGTGTATTGAGACAATTATTCGACAGGTTGGAGATATTGGGCGTATGGTTGATGAGTTTTCCTCTTTTGCACGTATGCCCAAACCACAAATGCATATTTTAGATATACGAGAATTGTTGCGCGAAGCATGTTTCTTGATAGAAGTGACACGACATGATATTCATTTTGAGCAAGATTTAGGAAGTCTACCACTTATGGGTGCATTTGATAACCGTCTCATTGTACAAGCTTTTTGCAATGTTATCAAAAACGCGAGCGAATCCATAGATTCAGTTATGCGAGAGGAAAATATTCACGGTCATATTCTTGTCCGTTCTTATCGTCAAGAGGAATGGGTGGTTGTGGATGTTGTTGATAATGGGAAAGGACTTCCTAAAGAGCAAAGACAAAAGTTATTAGAGCCCTATATAACAACGCGGGAAAAAGGAACAGGGCTCGGGTTAGCCATTGTGCGTAAAGTTATTGAGGATCACGGCGGTTCCATGGAGCTTCATGATGCACCGGAAAGTTTTTATGAAGGTCGTGGTGCGATGATCCGTTTGATATTTCCGGCGGATGGGGGTAAGCAGGGTAGTATTATACAAGCCATAAATCATAAGATAGGGGAATAGTATGGTATCAGATATCTTGATTGTTGATGATGAAGCAGATATTCGTGAGCTTGTTGCTGGTATTTTAGATGATGAAGGTTATGAAACGCGTGTTGCTTGTAACTCTGATGAAGCATTGGCTCAAATTAGTGAGCGTATTCCAAAGCTCATTTTTTTGGATATTTGGCTACAGGGTAGTCGTCTTGATGGTTTAGCATTGCTTGATGAAATTAAAACGCAATATCCGGCTCTTCCGGTCGTTATGATCTCTGGTCATGGTAATATTGAGACGGCTGTTTCCGCTATAAAGCGAGGGGCATATGATTTCATTGAAAAACCTTTTAAAGCTGATAGACTTGTATTGGTTGCAGAGAGAACACTTGAAAACTCAAATTTAAAACGTGAGCTTTTAGAATTGCGAAAGCGTTCGAACGAGACATTAGAGTTGCTCGGAAAATCGACAGTTGTAAAAAATTTGCGTCAAATCATAGAAAAAGTAGCACCAACAAATAGTCGCGTCATGATAACAGGTCCTTCAGGGGCAGGAAAAGAGACAGTTGCACGAACTATTCATGCGCTCTCAACGCGTTCGAATGGGCCATTTGTTACAATAAATGCTGCAACGATTACTCCGGAAAGAATGGAAATAGAGCTGTTTGGCAGTGAAATGGAAGGAAGAGAGCGCAAGATCGGTGCCTTAGAGGAAGCTCATGGCGGTATATTATATCTTGATGAAATTGCTGACATGCCACGTGAGACTCAAGGTAAGATTCTTCGGGTGTTAACGGGGCAGACATTTGAAAGAGTTGGCGGCACAAAACGTGTTAAGGTGGATGTCCGTATTATTTCTTCGACAGCGCAAAATCTTGAAAACCTCATTTCCGATGGGCGCTTTAGAGAAGATCTTTTCCACCGTCTTTCGGTTGTTCCTATTGCTGTTCCGCCCCTTTCAGCGCGTCGTGAAGATATTCCAGAACTTGTACATCATTTTGTAAAAACAATATCACAGCAGGTTGGGATTAAACCGCGTGCAATCAGTGATGATGTGATTGCTATTTTGCAAACGCATGCTTGGCCGGGTAATGTGCGGCAATTACGTAATAATATTGAGCGTCTTCTTATTCTTGTGCGGGATGGTGATGGTCCTATAACAGCGGACTTTCTTCCCAGTGAAGTAAGTGATTCTTTGCCACGTCTTCAAATGGATTCAGATGAAAGTATAATGGATTTGCCGTTACGTGAAGCACGAGAATTGTTTGAAAAGAGATATTTAGTGGCACAGATTGGGCGTTTGGGTGGAAATATATCACGTACTGCTGAATTTATAGGCATGGAGCGTTCAGCTTTGCACCGTAAACTTAAAGCGCTTGGAGTTTCTTAAAGCGATGCGTGTTATTATTTGCGGAGCAGGACAGGTTGGTTATGGGATAGCAGAGCGTCTTGCTGCTGAAAATCACGATGTTACTGTTATTGATATTGAAACGAGATTAATTGAAAAGATTCGCGATACATTGGATGTGAGAGGTTTTGTTGGTCACGGTTCACGTCCTGAAGTTCTTTTGGCTGCAGATGCAGACAAAGCCGATATGTTGATTGCTGTCACTTTGTTTGATGAAGTCAATATGGTAGCCTGTCAAGTAGCACATTCATTATTTAATGTGCCCACAAAAATTGCTCGTATTCGTTCACAATCTTATTTAGAGCCACGTTATAAGACGCTTTTTTCCAGAGAGAATATTCCCATTGATGTGGTTATTTCGCCAGAAGTTGAAGTTGGGGAAATGGTTTTGCGCCGTATTGCTTTACCTGGTGCAATAGATGTTCTTTATTTTTGTAATGATGATGTTGTTGCGCTAGCCTTGGAATGCATGGAAGATTGTCCAGTTATTAATACACCTTTGCGTCAATTAACAGAGCTTTTTCCAGATCTTCATACGACGGTTACCGCTATTAAACGTGGTGCGGAATTATTGGTTGCACATTCAGAAACGCAATTACGCGTTGGTGATATAACCTATCTTGTTGTTGCTCGTGATCAAATGCGCCGTGCTGTTGGGCTTTTTGGTCATAAAGAACAAGATGCCCACCGCATGATTATTGCAGGAGGCGGTCACATTGGCCTTTATGTTGCACAGGCTATTGAAAAGCGTTTCCATAAATTAAAATTGAAGATTATAGAGTCGCATAGAGAAAGAGCTCTCACGATTGCTGATCAGCTTGAAAAAACAACAGTTTTATACGGTAACGTGTTAGATCCAGTGATTCTTCAAGATGCGGGAATTGATCAGTCCGATTTAATGATTACATTGACCAATCAAGATCAGGTTAATCTCTTAAGCGCTATTATTGCTAAAAGATTGGGCTGCAAAGCCAATATGGTATTGATTAATAATGTTGCCTATCAAGAATTTAGTCGTGCTGTTGGTGTGGATGCATATCTTAATCCCCATAGCGTTACAATATCGAGAATTTTGCAACAAATGCGCCGTGGACGTATTCGTTCTGTTCATTCAGTTTTTAATGGCCGAGCAGAAATTATTGAAGCTGAAGTGATGCAAACATCTTCATTGGTTGGTAAGTCATTATCAGAGCTCAATTTATCAGATGGTTTGAGAATTGGTGCAATTTATCGCAATAAGACAATAATACAGCTTTCGGCAGATACGCGCATTTTGTCTGGTGATAGAATAGTGATTTTTGCTCTTGCTGATAGGGTTCGTGATGTTGAACAACTCTTTCGTGTAAGTTTAGAATATTTTTGATATATTATCTATGGATATTTGTACTTTTTGGTATAGTGGACAATTAAGATTGGTGGATAGGCTTTGTTTGTCCTCAATGGTTAAAACTGGACAGCGCGTTAAGCTTTTTAGTTATGATAAAAAAATAGATAATCTTCCTGCCGGTGTTGAGTTGCATGAAGCCGAATCAATTTTACCACGTTCAGCAATTTATCGCCTTGATCCCGATTTTTCTGATGATAAACCAGGGTGTACAATTGTTCAGTTTTCGGATTTTTTTCGTGTTATGCTGATGAAATATCAACAAGGTGTTTGGTTAGATACAGATGTTTACCTTGTTAAACAATTTCATCCAGATGCGGATAAGGTTTGGTTAGCAAGAGAAAATAATACAAGAGTAGGCGTTTCTGCACTTTATTTTCCGCCTAATAACCCTATTATAAAAGTATTTGAAGATTATTGGGCAGGCACAGAAATTATTCCTCATTGGCTTGGGTTTAAGCGTCGTGTTTGGAGACCGTTCTGGTTAAAGAGGAAAAAAATGCCGATTTTGCCGGGAAGTCTTGGCGTTACGATATTTGGCAATGATGGTATTTCGCGATTAGCAAAACGATATGGTTTTTTCATGAAGCAAAGGAAAAGGAAACTTTTTATTATTGGACTGGGCGAAAAGCTGAACGTATTTTTGAACCAGCTTTTGGCGTAAAGCCGCTTACAGATTCACGCTTGATAGGCTTTCATATTCACAGAAAGACAAAGACCACGAAAAGACCTCAGGAAGGAAGTTTTTACCATTGGGCGGTATCTCGCATTCCTGATGTTCATCATTTGTTTAAGTAGAGTTATTATTGCTATTTTAACTATTGGGATTTTAATCTATCTTAAACAGCTCTTGATTGTAGCTTGCGCAAGAGAGTAATGTTAACGTATGGATAAAAACATTGAATGTGTAAAGAGCGGTTGTTATATGAACGGAAAGTAAAAATATGAGTGATCCAATGAAAACAGCATTAAGCCTTGTTCCTATGGTTATTGAACAAACCAATCGTGGTGAACGGGCCTATGATATTTTTTCCCGTCTTTTAAAGGAGCGGATTATTTTTATTAATGGTCCTGTCGAAGATGGTATGGCAATGCTTGTTTGTGCACAATTGCTTTTCTTGGAAGCGGAAAATCCTAAAAAAGAAATTAGTCTTTATATTAATTCTCCAGGTGGTGTCGTAACATCTGGTATGGCTATTTATGATACTATGCAGTTTATTCGCCCTCCTGTTTCTACGCTTTGCATGGGGCAGGCGGCATCTATGGGGTCTTTATTGTTAACAGCTGGAGCAAAAGGTCATCGTTTTACATTGCCAAACGCACGTATTATGGTGCATCAACCATCCGGTGGTTTTCAAGGTCAAGCTTCAGATATTGAGCGACATGCGCAAGACATTATAAAGATGAAACGGCGTTTAAATGAAATTTATGTTCAACATACAGGTCAAGATTATGAGATTATTGAGAGAACTCTCGATCGCGATCATTTTATGACAGCAGAAGAGGCCAAAGCGTTTGGCTTAGTTGATGATGTTATACAATATCGTGCAGAAACTGAAAAAGAAGAAAAAGATTAAGAATTTTTATAGAAAAAACAGCTACTTTAAATCACAGAGTTTTATAAAAAATATCGCAAAATAAGAGAAACACCTAAAAATATTGAGACATGCATGGTTTTCTATATGTCTTTTAGTTTTCATGATGAAAAGCTTCCTTTGAAAAGGCAAAGTATTCATATATCGTGGTGAAAGGAAAGAAAAATGAGCAAAATTAGCAATAGCGGGAACGAATCAAAAAATACTCTCTATTGCTCGTTCTGCGGCAAGAGTCAGCATGAGGTGCGTAAGCTCATTGCGGGGCCTACTGTATTTATCTGTGATGAATGTGTAGAGCTTTGCATGGATATTATTCGGGAAGAAAATAAGTCTTCTGGGGTTAAGGTGCGTGATGGTGTTCCTACGCCACAGGAAATTATAACAGTTCTTGATGATTATGTTATTGGTCAGCAGCATGCAAAGCGTGTTCTTTCTGTTGCTGTTCATAATCATTATAAACGGTTGGCGCATCAGTCTAAAAGCAATGATATTGAGTTGGCTAAATCAAATATTCTTCTTGTTGGTCCAACGGGCTGTGGTAAAACTTATCTTGCACAAACATTAGCACGTATTATTGATGTGCCTTTTACGATGGCGGATGCGACCACTTTGACGGAAGCAGGCTATGTAGGTGAGGATGTAGAAAATATTATTTTGAAACTTCTTCAAGCTGCTGACTATAATGTTGAACGTGCACAACGTGGCATTGTTTATATTGATGAGGTCGATAAAATTTCTCGTAAAGCAGACAATCCTTCTATTACAAGAGATGTTTCGGGGGAAGGAGTTCAGCAAGCGTTATTAAAAATTATGGAAGGAACGATTGCTTCTGTTCCTCCTCAAGGTGGACGTAAGCATCCGCAACAAGAGTTTCTTCAGGTTGACACCACAAACATCTTATTCATTTGTGGGGGAGCTTTTGCTGGTTTAGAACGAATTATTTCAGGGCGTGGTGAAAAAACTTCTATTGGTTTTTCTGCGACCGTTAAGGCTCCTGATGAGCGTTGTGTCGGTGAAATTTTTCGTGATTTAGAGCCTGAAGATCTTATAAAATTTGGTTTAATACCAGAATTTATTGGGCGCCTTCCTATAGTCGCTACCTTAGAGGATTTAGATGTTAACGCCCTTATGCAAATTTTATCACAACCTAAAAATGCTTTAGTAAAGCAATATCAGCGTCTTTTTGAAATGGAGAATGTCGAGTTATCATTTCATGAAGATGCTTTACGTGTTATTGCGAAGAAAGCAATTGAACGTAAAACTGGTGCTCGTGGTTTACGTTCTATTATGGAGAAGATCCTTCTTGAGACGATGTTTGAGCTACCGGCTCTTGAAGGCGTTCAAAAAGTGGTTATTTCGAGTGATGTCGTTGATGGGAAAGCGCGTCCTCTTTATATTTACTCAGAACGTGCAGAAGATAAAGAAAATGTATCAGCATGATATTGTGCTAAGCACAATATGAAAGGTGGTAATAAACAGTATTTGATGGGTGTTTATAATAATATCATTATAATGCTTGATTTATGTATTAGTAATTACCACTTCATGTATTGTGAAGAGCTGAGGTTTTCTAAAGGTGAGCTGGTTGTTGTAGATAGCTCATAGGCTCCAGAAAGGAGAGTTATGCAATATATTGATGAAAAGACAGATGAAGTAAGAGATGGGGTTTATGCTGTTTTACCTCTTCGTGATATTGTTGTCTTCCCCCATATGATTGTTCCACTTTTTGTGGGCCGCGAAAAATCAATTCGTGCTCTTGAAGAAACGATGGCGGTTGACAAGCAAATACTCTTGGTGACACAAAAAAATGCTTCTGATGACGATCCAAAATCAGAGGATATTTATCATATTGGTACATTTGCTAATATTCTTCAACTTTTAAAGCTTCCTGATGGTACTGTAAAGGTTTTGGTTGAAGGAACTGCACGTGCAAAAATTAGTCAATTTGCTTTAAGTGAAGGTTATCATCAGGCATATGCGACTGTTACAGAAGAATCTAGAGAGAGTGATGTTGAGATTGAAGCTCTTTCAAGGTCAGTGATTGCTTATTTTGAAAACTATGTAAAGCTTAATAAAAAAATCTCTCCTGAAGTTGTTAATGCGATTGGTCAGATTGATAATCCTTCTAAGCTTGCCGATACGATTGCTTCTCATTTGATGATTAAACTTGCAGAAAAACAGGAAATACTAGAGCTCTTACCTGTACGGGCCCGTCTTGAACGTGTTCTGTCCTTCATGGAAGGAGAAATTTCTGTTTTGCAGGTTGAAAAACGTATTCGTTCGCATGTTAAACGGCAAATGGAAAAAAACCAACGAGAATATTATCTCAATGAGCAGATGAAGGCTATTCAAAAAGAGTTAGGGGCAGGTGATGATAGCCGAGATGAACTCTCTGAATTAGAAGAACGTATCAAGAATACAAAACTATCCAAGGAAGCACAGGAAAAAGCTGGGGCAGAATTGAGAAAATTACGGAATATGTCTCCTATGTCTGCAGAAGCGACAGTTGTCCGTAACTATCTTGATTGGTTATTAGCAATGCCTTGGGGTAAAAAATCTAAGATTAAAAACAATTTAGATTTTGCTGAAAAGGTCATGAATAATGAACATTTCGGTCTTGAAAAGGTTAAGGAGCGGATTATTGAATATTTGGCTGTACAAAGTCGCGCGTCAAAGATAAAAGGTCCTATTATTTGTTTGTTAGGTCCTCCTGGTGTAGGGAAAACATCATTAGCGCGCTCTATTGCAAAGGCGACGGGGCGTGAGTATGTTCGTATCTCATTGGGAGGCGTGCGGGATGAAGCAGAAATTCGCGGACATCGCCGAACATATATTGGTTCGATGCCTGGAAAAATTATCCAGTCTATGAAAAAAGCAAAAAAATCTAATCCGCTTTTCTTGCTTGATGAAATTGATAAAATGGGACAAGATTTTCGTGGAGATCCTTCATCCGCTTTATTAGAAGTTCTTGATCCTGAACAAAACAGTACATTTATTGATCACTATTTGGAAGTTGAATATGATCTTTCTGATGTCATGTTTATCACAACTGCCAATACGCTTAATATTCCAGGTCCGTTAATGGATCGTATGGAAATTATTCGTATTGCTGGTTATACTGAATGTGAGAAAATGGAAATTGTTAAACAGCATCTTTTACCAAAGGCACTAAAAGATCACTCTTTGTCTAAAAAAGAACTCAGTATTTCTGATGGAGCACTAAGGTCAATTATTCAGTTTTATACACGTGAGGCAGGCGTTCGTAACCTTGAGCGTGAACTCATGAAAATTTCCCGCAAATCTGTTACAAAAATTCTCAAAACGCATCAAAAATCTGTAAAAGTTACAGAAAGTAATATTCATGATTTCTTGGGTGTTAAACGTTATCATTACAATCAGATTGAAGGAGAAAATCAAATTGGTGTTGTGACAGGCCTTGCGTGGACAGAAGTCGGTGGAGAGTTATTGACCATTGAAGGAGTTATGATGCCCGGCAAAGGTAAGATGACTGTAACTGGAAATTTACGTGATATTATGAAGGAGTCCATTTCAGCGGCAGCATCTTATGTACGTTCTCGTGCTGTTGATTTTGGTATTGAACCTCCACTTTTTGAAAAACGCGATATCCATGTTCATGTTCCAGAGGGTGCTACGCCAAAAGATGGCCCATCTGCTGGGATTGCAATGGTGACAGCAATTGTTTCGGTTCTTACAGGAGTAGCTGTGCATAAAGATATTGCAATGACTGGTGAAATTACTTTACGTGGACGCGTTTTACCAATTGGTGGATTAAAAGAAAAACTCCTAGCAGCTCTTCGAGGAGGGATAAAAAAGGTACTTATTCCTGAAGAAAACGCAAAAGATTTGGTTGATATTCCTGACGATGTCAAAAATAATATGGAAATTATTCCGGTAAATCATGTGAGTGAAGTTTTGAAACACGCTTTGGTTCGTTTTCCAGACACTATTGAATGGAAAGAACCCTCTACGGTGGCTGTCCCAATCCGGTCAGAGGGCAGTGATAGTGAAGGAATACAGATTGCGCACTGATTCACTTATCTCATTTATAACGGCATTTTTTAGGTGGCAGAAGGCGTTGTTGAGGTTATTGTTCTGTTTTTTGTTGGAAAAAGTGAAAAATTCCGTGAATAACTGTGATTATTGCTAAAAAAACAATGTTTTGGATAAAAATAAGACTTCTGTTTGCTGTACTTTTCAATAAACTGACCAATAACATGATTAAGTCATGTTGTCAGGTAATATAGGGAAAGGAAATATTTTATGAATAAAAGTGAATTGGTTAGCTCCGTTGCTGAAAAGGCAGGTGTTTCGAAAGCGCAAGCTGGTGCTGTTGTTGATGCTTTTATGGCTTCTGTAACAGAAGCTTTGGCTTCAGGGGGAGATGTTCGTCTTCCAGGTTTTGGCTCTTTTGAAGTTTCTCATCGTGCTGCAACAAAGGGGCGTAATCCTTCAACTGGTGCTGAAATCGATATTCCAGCACGTTCTGTACCTAAATTTTCTGCAGGAAAAAGCCTTAAAGAAGCAGTTAATAAAAAATAATTTAAGCTACATAAAAAAACCCGATTTATTTATAAGCGGGTTTTTTTTAGCACATGTATTATGCCCATTTTTCATATAACACGTTGAGATTTTTGCGGTATTTTTTATTTTCATGTATTACTTGTATTTTTGAAAATAATTTTAAGTGTTGTATAAAATACTGTCAGCTTAAAATATATTTTTTAGCCTTTTCAGTAAAATATTGCACTGTATTAATGCAGTACCAGTGTGGCTTATAAAATCTAATGTTAACTTTTATTACGCTGAAGTGTTACGGTATTTATTTCAAAACAAGATCCGTAAATAGTATGAGGCAAAAAACTCTGTAAACTCTATAAAAGTTATTATATACTACTATTTACGCTTAATAAAAGTGCATGTTGGTGCCGCCGTACTGTTTTTCTCAGTTCCTATAATGTTGCAATTAGCCCTCAATATCTGAGACGAGTGTATAAGGGATAGTTTTATTCTTTTACTTATACGCCAACCTTGCTTGTGACGCACCAAGAGAATAATTTTTATTGATTTATTATAAGAGATTCTGAAATGAAAGAATCTTATGATATTCAGATTTCACTTTCAATATTGTGATTTTTCTTGGCATTTGAGAGGGAAGAGATAGATCCAGCTCTATCCTACAAATATTTTTTCCATATCCCTATTTCACTTGTGATATGCAAGAGAGCGTTTTTTCTTCATCACACAAGAGTTAAAGTGAGAGAATATCAAAAATTTTGATGAAGGAAGTTAAAAAACAGAAAAATTACTCTTATAAAATAATGTATATTACGTAATATAAAAAATATTAATAGAGATAATACAGTATTGCTTGTTTATTTTCCATCTATTTAATTTTTTATTATTCATAATATATTGATATAATTATTTTATTTTTAGTCATTAAATCATATTAAATTGTTGATAGCGGTAAAGGTTTTTTATAGCCAAAAGTTATTTTACAAGCACCTACATAATTAAATAAATGATGAAACGTAGAGTAGTATTTATTGATTGGGGGAGACAGTCTTTAAAAGGCTTTAGAATGATTTTTTCACGAGAGTCATAAAGATCTATTCAGTAGATGAGAGGCGAATTGTGTATTTTTTATAAACAGGAACTCTTTGATTCTTTATCTGCTAACCACTGAATACAATCATTGAGAGCTCTCGCTGTGATGGCTTGTTTTTTTACTAATTTTTTTTCTTTACTTGCTAAGCGTTTTCCTGAATGTCTAATAGAAGCAATAGGGGGAAAGAGTCCGAAATTGATATTCATTGGCTGAAAGGACTGTGTTTCTGCTTTTTCATCTATGATGTGTCCCCCCGTAATATGATTCAAAAGGGCTCCGAATGCTGTCGTTTGTGGGGGTAGGCAAGGGGAAATATGATGATATTCGGCAGCAGCAAAATGTCCAGCAAGAAGCCCTATTGCCGCTGATTCTACATAACCTTCACATCCGGTAATTTGCCCTGCAAAGCGTAGTTGTTTTTTTTGTTTTAAACGAAGGGTTTGATCAAGAATAATTGGCGAGTTGAGGTAGGTATTGCGGTGAAGACCACCAAGACGCGCAAACTCTGCTTTTTCAAGACCGGGAATCATTCTAAAAATGCGAATTTGTTCACCATATTTCAGTTTTGTTTGAAAGCCGACCATATTGTAAAGCGTTCCAAGTTTATTATCTTGGCGTAATTGAACGACAGCATAGGGTTTAACTGTAGGGTTATGGGCATTGGTTAAGCCCATAGGTTTCATAGGACCGTGTCTTAACGTTTCAAGTCCGCGCTCAGCCATAATTTCAATGGGGAGGCATCCATCAAAATAGGGCGTTTTTTCAAAGTCACGAAACTCTGTTTTTTCAGCATTTTTTAATGCTTCAACGAATGTTTTATATTGTTCTTTGTTGAGGGGACAATTAAGATAATCTTTTCCTGTTCCCTCAGGACCAATTTTATCATAGCGAGACTGATACCAACAAATGTTGATATCAATACTATTGGTATGGATAATAGGTGCAATCGCATCAAAAAAAGAAAGAGCTTTTATACCGGTTATTGCTTGTAATTCTTGAGCAAGTGCAGGTGATGTAAGGGGACCCGTTGCAATGACAACATGTTTCCAAGCTTTAGGAATTTCTTGAACTTCTTCACGTTTGATTGTTATAAGAGGATGGTTTTCGATTGCTGTCGTAACGGTTTTTGAAAATCCATCACGGTCAACAGCAAGGGCACTACCTGCGGGAACTTTGTTGGCATCAGCAGCTTTCATAATTAACGATTTCGCTAATCGCATTTCAGCATGTAAAAGCCCTACGGCATTTGTTAATGAATCATCGCAACGAAATGAATTTGAACAAACTAGTTCTGCCAAATTATCGGTTTTATGGGCATCTGATTTTTTTTCGGGTCGCATTTCATGCAAAACAACAGGAATTCCTGATTGAGCGATTTGCCAGCTTGCTTCACACCCCGCAAGACCGCCACCGATGATATGAATTGGGATATCGAATGTCTTTAACATAATTGACTTTTAGCGTAAGCAGTTATGTATGAAAAGCATAGATTTTGTTTTTTTTAATATATTTGTTTGCTTTTTTCCCGTAATTAATGGTATAGAGACGCCGCTTGTATAAGGTTATTAGCTTGTAAGTTTGAGCGGATGTGGCGAAATTGGTAGACGCACCAGATTTAGGTTCTGGCGGGAGACCGTGGGGGTTCGAGTCCCTCCATCCGCACCAAAGCAATCCCTTAAGTGCTACGGATTTCTACGTGTCTGAAATTCCGCTTCATGGTAAATGTAACACTCGAAGTGTTAGAATGTAATGATTATTAGAGTGGGTTTATCCCTCTCCTTAGGAAAATGAAGGTGTTTAATGCAGGTTACCGAGACGCTTAATGAAGGACTGAAGCGCGAAATTAAGATCGTGGTTCCAGCGAAAGATTTAGAAGAAAAGCTGAATGAAAGATTGGATGATACCAAGGGAAAAATCAAGCTTAATGGTTTTCGTCCCGGTAAAGTGCCTAGTGGGCATTTGCGAAAAATGTATGGTAAATCCTTTATGGCGGAGATTCTCAATGAGATACTCAGTGATGCACCTCGGTCTATTTTAGCAGATCGCAATGAACGTGCAGCGATGCAGCCGAAAATTGATATAGATGAAGATGAAAAAATTCTAGATGGCAAAGCTGATTTTACTTTTAGTTTAAAGTATGAAGTTTTACCAAAAATTGAAATTAAAGATTTTGAACATATTAAGGTTATCCGTGAAATTGCAACTATTCCTGAACAGGATATTGATGATCAAATCAATCGCGTCCTTTCTTCTACGCGTAATTATTCCCTAAAAGAGGGGGCTTCTGAAGAAGGTGATCGTATTAGCATAGATTATCAAGGTAAGCTTGAAGGCGCTCCATTTGAAGGTGGGGAAGATAGTGATGCACAACTGATTCTTGGGTCAAAACAATTTATTCCTGGTTTTGAAGAGCAATTGGTTGGTGTGAAAGCTGGGGATGCAAAAACGATTTTTGTTAAATTTCCTGATAATTACAGTGCAGCACATTTGTCCGGACGGGAAGCAGAGTTTGACATTACTGTCAAAGCTGTCTTTAAACCAGATGAATTAAAAATTGATGATGAAGCAGCACAAAAAGTTGGTTTAGAGTCTCTAGATCGCTTACGTGAGGTCGTTCGTGGGCAGATTGAAAGCCAATACGGTTCAGTGACACGTCAAAAAGTTAAGCGTCAAATTCTTGATGCTTTAGATGCTGATTATAATTTTGAGATTCCTGAGGAACTTTTAGAGATTGAGTTTAACAATATATGGGCTCAGGTTAATGATGATTTGAAAAAGGCTGGGCGCAGTTTTGAAGATGAAGGTATTACAGAAGAAAAGGCACGGGAGGAATATCGTGTCCTTGCACAACGTCGTGTTCGTCTTGGTTTGGTGCTTTCTGAAATTGGAATGAAGGTTGGTGTTAAAGTTAGTGAGGATGAGCTAAAAGCAGCCGTTTTTGATCAGGTTCGCCAGTATCCTGGACAAGAGAAAGAGATTATGGATTTTTTCCGCAGGACTCCGGAAGCTGTTGAAAATCTACGTGCTCCGATTTTTGAAGAAAAGGTCATTGATCATTTATTAGCACAGATAAAAGTCACAGATAAGGAAGTGACGGTTGAAGAGTTGATGAAAGAATATGACGAATCAGATATCCCTGAAGAAAAGCCGGCAAAGAAAAAGTCTGCAGTGAAAGAAACGTCTACAGAGAAAACATCAGCTAAGAAAAAAGCTCCTAAAAAAGCTTAGTATTTATGCAAACAGAAAAAGCCCGATAGAATCGGGCTTTTTGTAAGATTTATATCCTAAGATTGCACTGAGAGAATGGTTTTAGATAAGCCATGAGTATATTTTAAAATATTGGTAGTGGATTGGCAATGAGCATCATTGATACGCGTACTCCTGATTCTAAGCGTTTTATTTCTGGAGTTACAGGTGATTGGGAAGTCATCATTGGCATGGAAGTTCATGCGCAAATCATATCAAATTCGAAACTTTTTTCAGGAGCATCAACCAAATTTGGTGCAGAGCCGAACAATCATGTATCACTCATTGATGCAGCCATGCCAGGTATGTTGCCTGTTCTTAATCAAGAATGTGTCCGTCAAGCGGTTCGAACGGGGTTAGGATTAGAGGCGCATATTAATTTAAAATCTGTTTTTGATCGCAAAAATTATTTTTATCCAGATTTACCGCAGGGGTATCAAATTTCTCAATTTCGCTATCCCATTGTGGGAGAGGGAAAGATTACCATATCTGTTGGTCCAGATTCGAATGGCCAATTTGAAGATATTGAAGTCGGGATTGAAAGATTACACCTTGAACAAGATGCAGGAAAATCGATGCATGATCAGCATCCAACAATGTCTTTTGTTGATCTTAATCGTTCTGGTGTTGCTCTTATGGAAATTGTTTCCAAACCGGATATGCGCTCATCAGATGAAGCCAAAGCCTATATGACAAAATTGCGTACGATTGTTCGTTATTTGGGCACTTGCGATGGCAATATGGATGAAGGTTCTATGCGTGCAGATGTTAATGTATCTGTTCGTCGTCCTGGTGAAAATTTTGGAACGCGCTGTGAAATTAAAAACGTTAATTCTATTCGCTTTATTGGTCAAGCCATTGAGTATGAAGCGCGTCGTCAGATCGCAATTTTAGAAGAGGGAGGAGTCATAGATCAAGAGACTCGGCTTTTTGATGCGGCTAAAGGTGAAACGCGTTCTATGCGCTCAAAAGAAGAAGCACATGACTATCGTTATTTTCCTGATCCTGATCTTTTACCATTAGAATTTGATCAAGCATTTGTGGATGCTTTGGCAGCAGACTTACCAGAATTGCCTGACGCTATAAAAGCACGTTTTGTTAAGGAAATGGGATTGACTGTGTATGATGCTTCCATTCTTGTGACAGAAAAGGCTATTGCTGATTATTTTGAAGAAGTAGCGCGTGGGCGTGATGGAAAAATAGTTGCCAATTGGGTGATTAATGACCTTTTAGGGGCTTTAAATAAAGATAATCGTGAGATTGAAGAATCACCGGTATCGCCAAATCAATTGGGAAGCATTATTGATCTCATAAAAGAAGGAGTTATTTCTGGAAAAATTGCCAAAGATCTTTTTGAGATTATTTGGAATGAGGGGGGAGATGCACGCCAAATTGTAGAAGAGCGAAATATGAAGCAGGTGACAGATACAAAGGCAATTGAAAGAGCCGTTGATGAAATCATTGCTAATAATTCTGATAAAGTTGCGCAAGCAAAACAGAAACCCGCTTTAGCTGGTTGGTTTGTTGGACAGGTAATGAAAGCAACAGGTGGTAAGGCAAACCCTCAAGCTGTTAATGAATTGGTTAAGATAAAACTTGGCATAGATTAAATTTTATGGGGTGGAGAAGAAGCCATACATATGATATCTTCCTGAAATTAAGGGATAGCACGTTATCCTATCAATTGGAATTGTAGCTGAATTTACTAGTAAATTTTTCGGTAATTTCAATCGTTAACAGTTTTATTCCAACGATTAATTTCATGAGCGCACTAAATGAATGGAATAGCAGATGGCTCGTTTTTTTAAGCAAATCTTCACATGGTGGAATGGCAATACCATTGGTACGCGTTTTTTCACATGGCGCAAAGGTAAGCGGATAGGGGAAGATCAATTTGGAAATATATATTATGAAGGGGGACTTCATAAGGATGGTTATCCGCACCGTTGGGTTATTTATAAAGACTATTCTGAGGCCTCTACTATTCCACCAGGTTGGCACGGCTGGATTCATCATCGCTGTGAGTGCCCACCAACACAGGAGGATTATCATCCTTATGAATGGGAAAAGCCTCATGTTGCAAATATGACAGGAACAAGTGAGGACTATCGACCAAAGGGGGCTATCACCTCCAATGGAGAGCGTTCTTGTGTGCATGAAGATTATGATGCGTGGTCACCTAAAAAATAAAAGATTTTAGTGTGCGCGTGTATTTTTGTCTTATTGGACTCTAAGTTATGAAAAGAATTATTTTTAAGATGCGATTGATTTTGATATGATGAGATTTTTTTTATTGTTAGGGGTGAAGCATTTTATATATATTTTTTTAATGGGAGTTTTAGTATTTTTATCTTTAAATAGTGGAGTGCGGGCTGAGCGTATTAGCAATGGAATTGCTGTTTTTGCAGGTCTTGACAAAATCACGGGGCGGACCACACGTTTTGAAGTTACTCTTGGTAAAATTTATCAGTACGGTGCATTACAGGTGACGCCACGTGCGTGTTATACGAGCTCTAAAGATGAACCAACGCGTACAACTGGTTTTGTTGAAGTCAATGAAGTGACATTAGATAAAAAAGTACGGCGTATTTTTACAGGATGGATGTTTGCAGATAGTCCTGGTTTGAACGCTGTTGAGCATCCTATTTATGATGTGTGGTTAAAGGATTGCAAGCAGAATTCTCAAGATCTTCCTCTTCAATGATTAGTGTGTTATCTATTTATAATACATTGATTTATAATGGTCCTTTATCATTTTACAACTTAATAAGAGGTTCAATTTCCTATGATTGCCTCATTTAAAATTTTTCTATATTGAATTAATCTGAATTATTCTCTTGCGCATTACAAGTGGCGGATGTGCAGATAAGATTCTCTAAGATAAGGAATAAAAATTTACTTCATGAACTGTTTAAATTCAAAGATGCATCATTAAAATCAACATATTTTGCAGTGTTTCATAAGAGACAGTTCTTCAATTATATTTGTTAGAGGTTGAAATGAAAGGCTTGTTGATATTTGTTAAAGAGATGAACTGAAGCTTTTGCATTTATGAGGGAAACAGACTATCGAGTGAGTAATTCATCATGAAATAGCAATTAGTATATCTAGAGAACGCTGTGTTGGTAGTTTTCTCATAGAGATGTCGTTTTTCTTTCAAAGAGTAGAAGCAATACAAGCTATATTCAAGCTATATTAATGGAAAAATTGAGACTTAAGATTATTTAAAGTTTCTCAATCGAAGTATAGATTGGTTAAAAAATGCAGTGATCAATATATTTCTAGTAAAAAAACAATGTTTATATATTTTTATTATACACCACCTCATAAGTGAGTTTGTCTATTCGTAAGTTCTTGTATATTACATAATAACTTCACATTTTAATAAGCAGGATACCGCTAAGTTTGTAAATCATATTCTTGATATCCATGCTTTTTAAAATCTTTTGTATAAAATACACGTGTTTTCATGTAGAGCTATTGAAAATTTAAAAAGGGGCTTCGAAGAGGCGTTGAAAAGATTCTGCATCACTGGGAGTGGTATATTTATTTTGTATAAAGAATAACCCATTCTCTAAAGAATACGAGATTTTATAAAATGAAAGTTTCTAGTCACCAACATAATGATGTTTCTCGATTACCGAAACAACCTAAAGAACCCTTGTTGAATGTTCCATTTATTATAGTTGTTTTGATAGCATTTTGTTTTTGTCTTTATTGCATTTCTCAGTATTTTTTTTCTCATAAGGTTTATGTTGAAAGTCTTGAATTTTTTTCATTTATACCAGCATTGTTTAAGAGGGATCCTGTAGCACTCTGTTATACCATGGTGAGTTATTCATTTATGCATAGTAGTTTTAAACATGTTGCTCTTAATATGGTTTGGTTTTTGGCTCTCCTTTAGCAAGGCATTTTGGTGCTTTACGTTTTTTAATTTTTTGGGTGTTAATGGCAGTTATTTCTATTTTGACTTATTTTACATTTCATCAAGAAAGTACCATATCACTTATTGGGGCGTCAGGTTCCGTATCTGGAATGATGGGAGCTATTGCACGTTACGGTTTTTCTAGTGGTTATCTAGCTGTCAATGCGCAGAACGAAAAACTTTTTGGACCTTTATTGTCCATTAAAAAAGCTCTGTGCTCTAAGGGGATGCTTGTTTATATGGGTGTATGGCTGATGGCTGATTTTATCATAGGTATTTCTTCTATTTTGTTTGAAGAAAATGGCATCTCAATAGCATGGGAAGCTCATATTGGCGGGTTTCTTGCGGGTTTTTTGTTGGTTGGTTTTTTTGATGTTTCACAAAAAAATTAAAAACTAGAATCTAAGATATTTATGTGCCACATAAAGCGCTATTGTTGCTGCATTTGAAACATTTAATGATTTAATATTTCCAGGCATATCAAGGCGTGTTAAAGCGCAAACGGTTTCACGTGTTTTTTTACGTAAACCTTTACCTTCTGCTCCTAAAACAAGAGCAATTTTATTCCCTGTTAATGCTGTTTCTAGAGGTTTGTCCCCTTCTGAATCGAGACCAAAGCTTGTAAAACCTGTTTGATGAAGTTCTTGAAGAGCTTCAGCGAGGTTTCGTACGGTAATATAATGAATCATTTCCAGAGCTCCAGATGCCGCTTTCGCAAGAACACCGCTTTCGTGGGGAGAGTGACGGCAAGTTGTAATAAGCGCTTTAGCTTTCAATGCAACTGCAGAGCGCATAATAGCGCCAACATTATGCGGATCGGTAATTTGATCCATGACAATGACCAGGTCAGTATTGGTTAGTTCCGAAAGCTTGCATGGTTTGAGGGGTAAAGTTTCCAAAACAATACCTTGATGAACAGCCTCACTTCCAACAAGCGAATCAAGATATTTTGGGGTGCATAATGTAACAGAGCAAGGATAATCTGATTCGGATATATTTAATCGTTTTAAGGCATTTTGTGTAACGTAAAGACATTTTAAAATTCTTTTTGGGTTTTCTAAAGCTGCCTGAACAGAATGAATGCCATAAAGATGGATTATCCCTTGCTGTAAAGAAGCAGCTTTCTTCTTTAGGTGTGTAAAAGATCGAGAAGGAGAGCCTTTTGTATCGCGATATCGGCGACGTAAACGAGCATAATGAGAATTTTGTGATGTTTTTTCTTTCATAACTCCTTTATAGCGTGTTAATAAGAAAAATAGAGAGAAAAAATCTGTGATTTAAAGTTATGAGCAGGAAATTTGTATAGAATTGTATTTATTCTGTTGACAGATACAATAGTAATCGTCATAACCACTTCGCAATCAGATTGAATTGAATGGGTATTCAAGATGGTTTTCGTAATGTCTCATTGCGCGACTTTACCGGTGTAATGGAGGGGTGCCCGAGTGGTTAAAGGGGGCGGACTGTAAATCCGTTGCGTATGCTACGTTGGTTCGAATCCAACCCCCTCCACCATTCATCGAAGGAGAGTTAGTATGTGAGTTCATGCGGGTATAGCTCAATGGTAGAGCAGCAGCCTTCCAAGCTGAATATGCGGGTTCGATTCCCGCTACCCGCTCCAAATAGTTGTTGGTGATTGGGCAAATAGGTATGATGGAGGATATTCCATTTATAGATTGGGTGGGGTTTTCCGTCTAAGAGTTGTGGTGATTGAGCTGGTTATAGCCTAGTCAGATTGAGTTTTGCAGAACTGTCCCTAGGTGCTAACAAAAATAGGGAATAAAACAAGAGATTAATAGCGATGGCGAAGAGCAAGTTTGAACGAACAAAACCGCATGTTAATATTGGTACGATTGGTCACGTTGATCATGGGAAGACCTCGTTGACAGCAGCGATTACGAAATATTTTGGTGAATTTAAAGCCTATGATCAAATTGATGCTGCCCCAGAGGAACGCGCACGTGGAATTACTATTTCTACAGCGCACGTTGAGTATGAAACGGAAAATCGTCACTATGCGCACGTTGATTGTCCAGGACACGCTGATTATGTGAAGAACATGATCACAGGGGCAGCACAGATGGATGGTGCTATTTTGGTTGTTTCAGCAGCTGATGGTCCAATGCCTCAGACACGTGAGCATATTTTGCTTGCGCGTCAGGTTGGTGTTCCAGCAATTGTTGTTTTTCTTAATAAAGTTGATCAGGTTGATGATGCAGAACTTTTGGAGCTTGTAGAGCTTGAGGTTCGGGAACTTTTATCCAAATATGATTTTCCAGGCGATGATATACCAATTGTTAAAGGTTCTGCGTTGGCAGCTCTTGAGGATAAGGATAAAAGCATTGGTGAAGATGCTGTTCGTCTTTTAATGAGTGAAGTTGATAATTATATTCCAACCCCTGAACGTCCTGTTGATCAACCATTTTTGATGCCGATAGAGGATGTATTTTCGATTTCGGGTCGTGGAACCGTTGTTACGGGTCGTGTTGAGCGTGGTGTTATTAAAGTTGGAGAGGAAATCGAGATTATCGGTATTCGTCCAACGTCTAAGACGACGGTTACAGGCGTTGAAATGTTCCGCAAGCTTTTAGATCAGGGTCAAGCGGGTGATAATATAGGAGCTCTGCTTCGTGGTGTTGACCGTGAAGGGATTGAGCGTGGTCAAGTATTGGCAAAGCCAGGATCTGTTACGCCTCATACACGTTTTAAAGCAGAAGCTTACATTTTGACAAAAGATGAAGGTGGACGTCATACACCATTTTTCACGAATTATCGTCCTCAGTTTTACTTCCGTACGACGGATGTTACAGGTATTGTTACGCTTCCAGAAGGAACGGAAATGGTTATGCCAGGCGACAATGTTGCCATGGATGTTTCGTTGATCGTTCCGATAGCGATGGAAGAGAAGCTTCGTTTTGCTATTCGTGAAGGTGGTCGTACTGTTGGTGCCGGTATCGTCTCTAAAATCATTGAATAAATAATGCTTGTT
>NZ_JACX01000008.1 GCF_000518085.1 Bartonella grahamii ATCC 700132 | reverse complement strand
CTATTTAATGTAATGATTTATTACAAAATAATTTCAAGTAAATATATATAAATAATAAATTATTATATTAATATACTATATATTATTTATTGTAAATAATATATAGTATATTATGTTTATAATATATGTATAAAACATAAAAAATATAATATAACTTATATTTTATTTCTTATGTATAAAATAGTTATTCCATTAATTTATAATGTTTTTTCTTTGTTCACATATAGTCATAGAAAAAAATTCCTTTACTCCTTAACCATAGCGTGTTCCGATAGAAGAGATTACCTTTTTTAGGATAATTTTTATTTAAAAGTAACTAAGGGGAAATTCCCAAAAATGAACAAACAAAATTTAGAAAAAAAACCTAAGAAGAAATTGCAACGTGGACTACATAACCGACACATACAACTTATAGCCCTTGGTGGAGCGATTGGAACAGGTCTCTTCATGGGATCAGGAAAAACAATCAGTGTAGCAGGCCCCTCAATTCTACTCGTTTATACAATTATTGGTTGTGCTCTATACTTTGTCATGCGTGCTATGGGAGAGTTATTGCTTTCTAATACACAATATCGATCTTTTATTGACTTCTCAACCGATCTTCTAGGTCCGTGTGCCGGATTCTTTATTGGCTGGACATATTGGTTATGTTGGATTGTCACCGGAACTGCTGAAATTATTGCTATTGTCACTTATACACACTTTTGGTGGTCTGAACTCAATTCGTGGATTCCTGTTATAATTGGTCTTATGTCCTTTTTAATTCTTAACCTCGTCGCCGTAAAACTATTTGGCGAACTTGAGTTTTGGTTTGGTTTTATCAAAATCGTAGCAATTCTAGTCTTAATTGTTGTAGGATTTTATATGATCTTTACCGGTTTTGTCTCTCCAAACGGCACGGTTGCTTCTCTTAGCCATATATGGAATGGTGGAAATATTTTTCCGCGAGGAATTACAGGCTTTTTTGCTGGATTCCAAATTGTTATTTTTGCTTTTGTTGGCATTGAACTCGCTGGAACAGCTGCTGCTGAAGTACAAGAGCCTCAAAAAGCTTTACCACAGGCTGTTAATTCAATACCAATCCGCATTGTATTCTTTTATATATTCTCTCTTCTTGTGATTATGTCTGTGACACCGTGGAATCAAATCAGTCCAGAAAAAAGCCCATTTGTAACAATGTATGCACTTATTGGTATTCCAACTGCTGCTGGTTTGATGAACTTTGTTGTCCTCACAGCTGCCGCATCTTCAGCAAATAGTGGAATTTTTTCTACCAGCCGTATGATATATGGGCTAGCAACACAAAAAGGTGCTCCTAAATTTTTAGGAAAACTTTCTCGTAACCACGTTCCAGCCAACGCATTATTCTTTTCATGTTTATGCATCTTATTTGGTTATGCAGTTGTATCGTTATCTCAAACCCTCATAGCTGCTTTTACAATTGTTACGACGATTGCCGCAATTTTGTTTATATTTGTATGGTCTATCATTTTGATCAGCTATATCGTCTATCGTCGTAATCGTCCTCTCCAGCATACTGTCTCTCCTTATAAAATGCCAGGAGGTGTTATTATGTGTTGGGCGCTTCTTGTTTTCTTTGCATTCATTATTTATTTATTATCATTAGAAGCTGATACTGCCATAGCTTTAAAATACACTCCAGCGTGGTTCATATTTTTAGGAATTGTATACTTTCTTTTTGGAAGAAAGAATTATGCAAAAAATTAAAAAATAAAGCTTATGTTGCAAAAAACATATAAAAAAGGGTAACTAAAGTTACCCTTTTTTGATATTTATCTATAAAATTATAAAAGCTATTAACAAAATATCTCTTTAGAAGCTTCAATTACGCTCTTTATCAACCAAAGCGTTAGATTTTATCCAAGGCATCATAGAACGAAGTTTTTTACCAACTTCTTCAATAGGATGATTATCATTTAAACGCCGCATGCCTTTAAAATGAGCTGCACCAGCTTTATACTCTTGAATCCAATTTGACGTAAATTTACCCGTCTGAATATCCTTCAAAATACGCTTCATTTCTGCTTTTGTTTCATCAGTAATCACGCGTGGACCAGACATATATTCGCCCCATTCAGCCGTATTGGAAATCGAATAATTCATATTTGCAATGCCCCCTTCATACATGAGATCAACAATCAGTTTAACTTCATGTAAACACTCGAAATAAGCCATTTCCGGTGCATAACCTGCTTGTGTTAATGTTTCATAACCTGCTCGAATCAGTTCAACAAGACCTCCACAGAGAACCGCTTGTTCACCAAAAAGATCAGTTTCGCACTCTTCTTTAAATGTTGTTTCAATCACCCCAGCACGTCCACCACCAAGACCACATGCATAAGACAATGCTACATTATGAGCATGTCCTGAAGCATCTTGTGCCACCGCTATTAAGCAAGGAACACCACGACCAAGTTGATATTCATTGCGCACTGTATGACCTGGACCTTTAGGAGCAATCATCACAACATCAACTGTTTTTTTAGGTTCAATTAAGCCGAAATGAATACTCAAACCATGCGCAAAAGCAATCACTGCCCCATCACGTAAATGATCATGAATATGCTCTTTATAAATATCAGCTTGCAATTCATCTGGTGTTGCCATCATGATGAGATCTGCCCATTTTGCTGCTTCCGCAACACTCACCACTTCAAAACCATCGGCCATAGCCTTCTTAACTGTTTCCGACCCTGAACGCAAAGCTATTTGCACATTTTTAACACCGGAATCTTTCAAATTTAAAGCGTGCGCACGCCCTTGAGAACCATAACCAACAATGGCTACTTTTTTCCCTTTAATAAGATTAACATCCGCATCACGATCATAATAAACACGCATAAAAAAATTCCTTCTTTTTCTATTTAAACTGAATTTCAGATTATTTTTATTAAATAAGAAACATCATCTTCAGTGCATCACACACTTATAAAGACAAAAAATACCGCTTATAAGAACACAGCAATTGAATAATTTTTAAAGTTTACATATTGCATAAAAAAAACTGTAGTCCCCAAATATTCCCAAAACATATACGGATCCCCAAATCAACTTCAACTGCTATTCCACAAAAACAATAATTACACAAAACAAGATTTTTAAAGAAAATATATTTGCTAATATTTTACTCTTCTATCGTGCAACAAAACCCTATATTCTAAAAATTAAGATACAATATACAATTTTTAACATGAACCAAATCAATACGGATAGCAAGAAAAATTACAAAATAACAAGTATTGTTTTAATACAATCTTCAAAAGCATATACAACAATATCTTTAGAATAATAGAGAGAACGTTTTTACTTTTTACGTTCTTTAATATCCGCGCTTCTCACGCGAAAAAGAACACCCCCATACTGCCATTATGTTATTCATTTATGGCGCCTTATAAAAAAACTTTTAATGTGCTCGAGCCCTTTTCAAAAGTCCCCTATAATCGCCTAAGATTTATTACACACCACTCTCTTTACTTCATAAAGCTACAAGTCGATATCATCATTCTATTCGACAGCTCTTATTGCATTAAGCCTATTCATAAAAAGCATTTTCTGATTTTAAATCTGTTCATGATGAAATCATCAAAACCCTTATATGCCAAAAACTGCCACAACATTGAATTAGCCAATAAAATGATGATAGCAATAGACTTCATATCATCTATGGAGATTTTACATTATACTATTTACAGATAACCCGTAAAATGAGCTCAAACATCAAGAAAATTTGTGTATTGATCCATAAAAACCCTACGCACTCCTTTACAAGGAAAATACTTTCCAACCCCTATTTCTTCTCCCTAATAGATAGTACAAATAAAAAACATCGCATACACTCAAAACAAAAGATAGAAAGCAACCAATAAACAGAGCAATAATAGAATATTTATAATGCACGCTAATAGTGCTATTTATCTAAACATATATTATTTTTTAAAGATAAATTGGCAAAGCTTTATAAAAATTTCTCTTTCAATTTTATAGAGAGAAAAAGATTACGATAATAACCGGATAAAACGCTGAACAGTATCATGCATTCCATACTCTAATGCATCGGCAATGAGCCCATGGCCAATAGAAACTTCATCAAGCCAAGGAATGTTTTTGACAAGAGCAGGAAGATTAGCAATCGTCAAATCGTGACCTGCATTGATACCTAATTGCAGTTCTTTGGCTTTTTTTGCTGCTAAAACAAGTTTATTGAGCTCTTGATCCTGTTTTATCTTATCCTGAAATGCACCACCGTAAGGTCCAGTATAAAACTCCACACGATCAGCCCCTATTGCTTTAGCAGTATCAAGACCATCGATAGTAGGATTAGCAAAAAGTGATACACGAATCTTTCTTTTTTTCAAATGCTGAATAATAGGTGTTAAAAATTCTGCATCATGAGCAAAATTCCAACCATGATCAGACGTTGACTGCGCTGGATCATCAGGAACAAGGGTAATCTGATCAGCATACTTTTCTGCTATATCCAAAAATTGATCACTGGGATAACCTTCAATATTCAACTCAGCTGTAGGAAAATTGTTCTTGATTAAACAGTATATATCTGGCAAATCCGCAAAACGAATATGCCTTTCATCAGGGCGTGGATGAACAGTCAAACCTGCTGCTCCAGCAGCAAGCGCTATATGCCCAATATTCGTGATACTTGGCCACGGAAGATTACGTCGATTACGCAAAACAGCAACAGCATTAAGATTAACCGAAAGTTTTACCGCCATGCCCATTTCCATTTTTCTATAGTGTGTAACAAGATAGAAAAAAGGCATTTTCCATCTGAAACTTAGATAATATACATATTTTTTCTATCGAACAATCATTAAACGTTCTGCTGCGCGCGTAATTCCCGTATAAAGCCAGCGCGCATACATATCACGAAATGCAAAACTTTCATCAAACAAAACGACGTTATTCCATTGAGAACCTTGCGCTTTATGAACTGTTAATGCATACCCATAATCAAAATCATCATATCGCTTTTTTAATTGCCATGAAATTTCTTGATCCGGGTTTTCAAACGCTGCTTTTAACAGTTTAATCTTTGCTACCCCACGCTCACTTTCTTCTGGTTTCACAAGAAGATTAATACTTGGTTTAACTGTTTCCTTCTGTGAAGTCATCACCTTCCATAAAGAGCCATTCAACAAACCTTTAGTAGGATCATTTCGCAAGCACACAAGCTTGTCTCCTGCTTGTGGATAATCTGCTGTAAATCCTTTTAACACACGCAACCGCTGATTATAAAGGTAGCGCGTACGATTAACCCCTACCAATACCTGATCAGCATCCAAAACCAATTGTTGATTGACCTCTTTACGTGTAACAACGCGAGCTTCTCCATAGTCACCATAAGCAATATCGCGTCCTTCACGCACATCCATAGCAAGACGTATAATCGGATTATCCCGCGCTTGCCGATGAATTTCTGAAAGAAGAAAATCTGGTTCTCCATTAGAAAAAAATCCTCCACCTGATATAGGAGGCAGTTGACCTGGATCACCAAGAACAAGAATTGGCGTCCGAAAGCTCATTAAATCACGTGCCAATTTTTCATCTACCATCGAGCACTCATCAACAATAATGAGCTTAGCTTGTGCAGCCGCACTCCTCCGATTTAATGTAAATGTTGGAGCAATAGACTTCTTTCCCGTAATTTCATCGGAAACTTCTTCTTCCCCACGCGGACAATAAATCAACGAATGAATAGTACAAGCATTACTGGCGCCTTTAGAGCGCAAAACCTGTGCCGCTTTGCCTGTAAACGCCGCAAACTGAACAGAACCATCAACTGTTTCTGCAAAATAGCGTGCCAGCGTTGTCTTACCCGTCCCCGCATAGCCAAAGAGGCGAAAAAGTGGAGAACGCCCCTCTTTCAACCACGCAGCAACAGCCTTCAATGCATTATCCTGTTCCGGTGAAAATTGCATAGCTTACCAACATAAGATTTGCATTAAAAGAGCAGTATTTTGAAAAAAACCGACTATCAAGAAAAACTTTTTTATTAAGAATTGCTGACACACGCCCATCTAACAACTTTCATAGCACAATTATCAATTATTTACCCATTGCTTTTTCAAGATATTGTAATAATCTAAATTTTATCTATACATCGATCTTCTTGGTAACACCTTATACTTATCAAATAAAATATCATTTTTTACAACAGTAACACCAACAATGGAATATACATATCTTAAATTTAAAATAATACCTATATACGCTTTTTTTAACCAAAATTTAGAATGAGAAAAAGAGCATTGCAATTGCAAAACCCTCGCTAGAAAAATGTCCTTAACAGGATAAGAATAATGTAATTTTATGAATACTATTTTACACAATCAATCAGCTTTCTTGCACCTAAAATAAAGTACATCCACTATTACGAAATAATAATTAAATATATCAAACACCTTTTAGCAAAAATAGAAATAGCTCTCAACAAAACTACTTAATCTTATGATGATACACCTATAAAGTTCCTATCTCCCTCTTATCATGATTTAATAAATTTACTCTTCATGCTACAAATAAGTTATATCTCAACGAATAAAGAGAGCCATCACGCTTATATGAAGCACGCTTTATCTCGCACAAATATGTAGCATTTTCTGTTTCGACAATAAAATCTGGTTCGTAAGTATGGCCTTCTTGGTAGTCTATTATAAGAAAACTGGGACATGGGTTTCAGTCCAGCGTAGCACTTCAGGTCCGTCCTCTAGAATATGAAAAAAGTGCAATTTTCCATCTACTGAGTCAAACTTTTTGTCGCAATGTTTTAAAGTTTATAAAAACTAACTGATTAATGCTATTCTTATTGCTAGAAATAACAATGAAATCAAGGGGTATAATTTGTTAATAGGCTTGGCGTTATGTCAAAATATCAGCGACGAGATTGCTTTTTGATTGTTTTAGAAATGAAATAATGAGCTCCAATATTGATGAATGAAACGGGAGATTTAAATTGAAAATATTAATTCCAGATGACTATCAAAAAGCCACCCTAAAATTACAATCTATTACAAAATTAATGAAATCGCATGAAGTGCTTGTTATAAATAATTTAGCTAAAGAATGTGATTTAGAAGATAAGCTCAAAGAGATAGATATTCTTATCTTAATCAGAGAGCGGACTATAGTTGATAGAAATCTTCTACTGAAACTGCCAAATTTAAAATTAATCTGCCAAACAGGCCCTATAGGTTCACATATTGATATAGAAGCTTGTAGAGACTTAGGAATTGAAATATTAGACGGTGGTGGAGATCCAACTTCTGCTGCTGAATTTGCGTGGCTCTTAATTATGTCTGCGCGTAGAAAACTCTGTAAATCTGTATCTGATATGAAAAAAGGACGATGGCAAACAACATTTGGCAACCAAATGAAAGGGGCTACTCTTGGAATATTCGGGTTTGGGCGTATTGGTAAAATGGTTGCTCAATATGCTCAAGCTTTTGGCATGTCCATTTTGGTTTATGGGAGCGAACATTCAACGCAAGAAGCAAAAAATTTAGGTTATCATTTTACGCATTCAAAAGATGAATTTTTTACACGTCCTGACATTATATCCATCCATTTACGTTTAAGCGATAAAACCAGAGAAATCATTCAATTAAATGATCTATTGAGCATGAAACCTCATGCTATTTTTGTCAACACAGCGCGTTCAGCTTTGGTTGAAAAAGGGGCGATAGAAAAAATACTAAGTTTGGAAAATTCAACTTACTTTGCACTGGATGTTTATGACAGCGAGCCGGTATATGAGAGCAAATTATTGCAATCAGATAGAGTTCTTTGCACACCGCATCTGGGCTATGTGACTGAAGAAAGCTTTGAGAATTATTTTGAAAAAGCTTGCCAAAATATAGCTTCTTTTATAAAGAGCGCTTAATGCCGGATGAACCAATGTTTGTAAAATTTATCTTATATCGCTAGCCTATCAAATTTGCACGACACATAATAGCTTATTTCCTTAAATTAAGCATATTCCTTAGCTTTCATATTAAGACCAATCGTATTGACAGATTTTTATGTAATCAGCATAAAATACCTAATTTATTGTTGCAAGCATTATTAAAAAAAAGGCCACTTTATTGGAATACACTTTAATTGGAGGGGGCTGAGTGAGCAATAATAAATTTATAGAAAAAATTATTATAGATGGATTATATTGCTTGTTGCCACTATCGCTCAAGCATCAGCTTGCTTCTTTGTTCAAGGGATTGGTCCTTTAGCTGAATTTTTTAAGAAGAATTTCTCGCTTAGTGACTCTCAGATAGGTTTGCTGTCTTCAGCAGCGCAGTTCCTACCTATTATTGGGTTACTTGTAGCTGGTGAATTACTAGACAAATTTAACGAGCGCTATATTGTTGGAGTTGGCGCGGTCGGCGTTTCTGTCGCTCTTTTGTTGGGAGCAATCGCAGATAACTATATTTCCCTTTTGGTTTGTTTGCTAATTGTAGGGGGATTTTATAGTTCTGCTCAACCCGGTGGCGCTAAATCTGTTTCTTCATGGTTTCCACAATCGCAGCGCGGATTTGCAATGGGAATAAGGCAGGCGAGACTACCATTAGACCAGGGGGGGGCATTAGCTGGGATAGTTCTTCCTGCTAGTGCGCTTGTCTATGGCATACAAGGTGCGTTTTTGGTCGGTGCCATCGTTTCTTTTTTAGGTGGATGTACATTTATTATTTTTATCACTCACCAGCAAAAGTTGTAGCTATCGTTCCAGAAAGCAAGGCAAGGATTTCGTTCTATGCAAATGTAAGGTCTCGTCTTGCAATGTTGGCTGCGCTGCATATGAAAAATATTATTCTTTCAGGCGTTTCACTTGTGATAGTTCAATATGTTTTAACCATTTTTATAACGATTTATTTTTATAGAATCTATCACCTGTCTTTAGATAAAAGTGCTTATTTTTTTGTTTCACAAGCTTCTGGTGCCTTAGGAAGAATTATTTTAGCAGCATGGAGTGATCATTGTAGAAAAGGACGATTTTTTTCTGTCTTGTTTTGCATGATTGCAGTCGTTTTTGGATTTTTAATATTAATTTTGGGCATGAGTGGATCCATAATTTATTTAACTATTTTATCTGCTTGGTTAGGTTTTTTTGGAATGTGATGGTATGGCCCTTGGGTCGCCTATATTGTAGACTCTTCGCCAAAAGAAAGCGTTGGCTTTTCTCTGGGTTTGGCAATATCTGTAAATCAAATCGCAATTACTACTGCTCCACCATTATTTGGATTAATCCAAGATTTTACAGACACTTATTTACGAACATGGCTGATTTTAATTTTAATTATTGTTTTTTCACTTTTCTTAATAAAAAAATAAGGAAATATAATTGGGGAGGAAATTATAATGATAAATGAAAATACTTTTGAATTCAGCAATGTCGAAAGAGACAAACTTTGGTAGACTTTAGACCATGTTATTTATGATCCATACAGGTGGTATTGAATATTCGGTTGAGCTAAAAAAATAGCATTTTCGCTGCTACCATATAGAATATCGACAATTCTTATGAAGTAAAAGATGTCTATTCCCCCCTAGACCATATTTAATCTTTGAAAAACTTCCAATTGATAGAAAAATTAATACGTCACCTAATCCTTATAATTTAGATGCATCTTGTAAAAGTGGCTATATTAGCGAAAATTTAATTATGATGTTCTCTTTATTAATCGGAGAGCCGTATTCAATTAAGTTTGAAGGCGAACATATAGTAAATAACCTAGTTCCTTTAGAGGATAATAAAAAGGATTATATAGGATTAGGATATGAAGTTGAGTTAGATTTTCATATAGAAAATGCTGCACTAAAATTTATAAGAGGTTTAAATTTATCTCCTAAAGGGATACTTTTAACCGATGTTCGCAATGATGTTGATGGCCCGTTAACGAGAATATCTGATGCACATCTAGCTTTAAAACTTTTAAGTGAGGAGGATTTGAGGAGCTTAAGGGATAATTTATATATAATTAACGTTCCCTATAGATGGAGAAAAAATGAGGTAACCTCTACAAGTAAAGTGCCCCTAATTCAAGGGGACGATGAATTCCCAGATATCAGCGCTGTTTTTTATCTGGGCATGTTAGAACCACAATCACAAAAAGCCAAGGACGCTTTAGATCATTTTTATGAAGCTATTAAGGCTGTATCTTTTGGAATTGATGTACAACCAAGAAGATTATTATACATTGATAACAGAATGGCTCTACACTCTAGAGATAAATTTTCTGGATCATTTGATCGTTATGAAAACCCAATGCGGTGGATTCAAAGAGTGTTTGCGTCTGCAGATTTATGGAATCATAGATATGTAGAACAAATAAAAGAAAGAGTCTTTGACTTTCAATGTTAATGTCTTGATGATGATATGATGTTGAGTATTATATATATTGACGACATATCTCATATGTATAGATTTCTCCCGCATAATCAAGTGAGGTGACTATTTAATTATAAGCTATAGTAGCCCATTGATTTTCTATGGCTGCATTTGATCTTTGTCATTTTTTCCCTTCCTTTCAAGCCGCTAGGGGGCTCTTCCTATTAAGCCCTTGAAAGAGCGATTTGGAGTAATTTCATAATGCGAAACCAAAACATAGTGACAAACCCTTCTATTGTTTTCACAAGTATGACGGCTTGCATGGTTGCACCCTTCAAGCACAGTGACTTTTTTTCTTGCACGATGGAATCTTTCATATATGAGGCAACATAATTAATTTATAACAGATAATTCAATGTATTATCTAAAAAATGCAACGAAATAGCTATTAATGTGAACATATGAATTAAAAAAACAAACATCGCGTACAAATAAATTCAAGCATAATTGGCCACACGACTTATAACATTTTTTAGATGAACAAATAATAATACACCCCATGTCTTTAAACAAAGCCCTATGTCTTTAAACAAAGAATGAAAATCATAAAATGAGCTCTAAGGATAATAGAAACTCTCCACAAAGAAGAGACAGAGATGAAGACTTCAAAGACTTCATCATCACCATCCTTCACTATTTTGTTAACATATTCATTTTATACAAGAATCTTTCCCTCGGAAGAAACAGCATTTGCAACAGCTTCCTCGCTTGCCTCATCGGGTAATAACATCTCATTATGAGCACATCCCGATGGGATCATAGGAAAACAATTTTCTAAATGATAAACACGACAATCAAAAAGAACAGGCTTATCACAGTCAATCATCTGCTGAATTTTATCATCAAGTTCATCTGGTTTTGAACAATGAATTCCCACGGCTCCATAAGCTTGTGCCAATTTCACAAAGTCAGGCATAGATTCGGTATAAGAATGAGAAAGACGATTACCATGCAGCAATTGCTGCCACTGACGGACCATCCCCATATACTGATTATTTAAAATAAAAATTTTCACTGGTGTATCATGCTGAATTGCCGTTGCAAGCTCTTGAATATTCATTTGAATGGAGGCATCACCAGAAATACACACAACAAGTGCATCAGGATGGGCTATTTGAACACCAATAGCCGCAGGAAGACCATACCCCATCGTTCCAAGACCACCAGAAGTCATCCAATGTTTTGGTTCATCAAAATGATAATACTGTGCTGCCCACATCTGATGCTGTCCAACATCCGTTGTGATATAAGCACGAGCATCTTTGGTCAGTGCATAAAGCCGTTCAAGAGCATATTGCGGCATGATAACATCTTTTTTTTTCATATATGCCAATGAATTACGAGCTTTCCAGCGATTAACTAGCGTCCACCACGCCTCACGGACTTCACTATTAAACGCTGGTTGCTGTATCTTTAAGAGTTGCGTCATATCTCCTAAAACACAAGCCACATCGCCAATAAGTGGAACTTCTGCTTTTACAATTTTATTGATGGAAGAAGGATCAATATCAATATGAATAATACGCGCATGAGGTGCAAATGCATCCAATCGCCCTGTGATACGATCATCAAATCGTGCTCCAACAGCCAACATGACATCACAATCATGCATGGCCATATTAGCTTCATAGGTTCCATGCATCCCAAGCATTCCAAGCCAATTTTTGCCAGAAGCGGGATAAGCACCAAGCCCCATGAGTGTTGACGTAATCGGAAAATCACCCAGTTGAACTAAATCGCGCAAAAGCTTTACAGCTTCCATCCCCGATGAAATAACACCACCACCAGAATAAATAACAGGACGCTTTGCTTCTACTAAGAGAGAAACAGCCTCTTCAATAGCCTGCACATTCCCTTTCGGCTTTGAATAAGAACGCATAAATGTCGGCGCTTGAGGTGCTCTATAAATTCCTGAAGCAAATTGAACATCCTTAGGAATATCAATCAAAACCGGTCCAGGACGACCTGATTGAGCAAGAGAAAAAGCTTCATGAATAATAGCCGCAAGATCATTGACGTTTTTAACCAGCCAATTCCACTTCGTACAGGGCTTTGTAATTCCAACCGTATCAGCTTCTTGAAAGCCATTTGTTCCAATGATCGTTGTCGCTACCTGACCAGAAAAACAAACAAGAGGTATAGAATCCATAAGAGCATCTTGCAAAGGTGTAACAGCATTCGTTGCGCCTGGACCAGAAGTCACAAGCATAACACCTACCTTTCCAGTACTGCGTGCATAACCTTCAGCAGCATGCCCTGCAGCTTGTTCATGGCGCACCAAAATATGCTGGAGTGTATCTTGGTGATAGAGCACATCAAAAATAGGCAGAACAGCCCCACCAGGATAACCAAAAATATGTTTAACCCCTTGATCTATAAGAGCCTGAACCACTATTTCAGCCCCCGACATTATTTTTCCATCTGCACTCTCTTGCTTTCTTGGATCATTTCTCATTTTTCCCACTCACCTACTTGATAGGACAATAAAAAAGCCCCTAACGGAGCCCATAAAAAAAGACCCCAAAGGAGCCCATTACACAACACACACTGTATGATCACCCCCATTATTCCAACGTATAAAATATATAAAAATTTCCTTGTAGAAAGATTTCTAATTCCATTGATACCATTCGTCAATAAAAAATTATATTTTCTAAAAAATTCTTTTTCACGAATTATCTTTTATCTTTCGATAAGTTTCTTTGTAAAGCTCTAGCTCTTTTATCAAAAAGTAAGCATCCATTCTTCATCAAATTGATTACGAAACCATGTCATTTGTCTTTTTGCATATCTCCTCGTTTGTGTTTTCACCGCTTCAAGAGCATTCTCAAAGCTTCTATATCCATCCAAATAAGCCATAAATTCAGGTATACCAATAGCCTTCATTGCTGGTAATGAAGGGGAAAGCATAAGATTCTTCATAATCATCACCTCTTCTAAAGCTCCTCTTTCAATCATAGAATCCAAGCGTTTATGAATACGTTCATAAAGCAGAGGACGTGGTGGCATGAGAAGAATTTTTTCGGTGAAATTCGGCGCAATGAGAGGTGTTGTTTTTTGTTTCTGCCACCAACTGAGCGTCTTACCGGTTGCATCATAAACTTCCAAAGCACGAACAATACGCTGTCTATCGTGCGAAGAAATTTTTTTAGCAACAACAGCATCAATCTGCAACAACTGGCGATAAAGACTTGCAACGCCCTCTTTATCAAGCCGAAGTAGCCACTTCTGCCGAACAACATCTGGAACATGAGGGATTTCCGAAATTCCCTCTAAAAGAGCACGAAAATAAAGTCCTGTTCCACCAACAAAAATAACTGATCTTAAAGAAAAAGTAGCCAATAGCTTCTCGACATCACACAACCATTGCCCTACTGAATAATTCAAAGTAGGACTCACATGACCATAAAGATAATGCGGAACAATCGCAGTATCAGCCTCCGTAGGCCGTGCCGTTAAAATATTTAAAACATCATAAACCTGCATTGAATCAGTGTTAATAATGAGAGCATTTTTTTCTTGAGCCATTTGCAAGGCAAGTTCTGACTTCCCACTTGCCGTTGGTCCCGCTATTAATGTAACTGTTCTCTGTGTCATGAATAGCAATTTCTCCCAATCAATAACTTATTGCAACACACAGCCCCCCAAAGCCCCTATGAAACTTATAAAAAAAGAAAAAATGGACTTAATAACGACACCAAAAGAATTTCCAAGCATTTTTGCTATCATAATTCAATAATAAACTACAGCCATAATCATTCTGTCCGTTAGCCATTAAAAACAAACGTATTCTTTGTCATCATTTATGAAAATAATACTGAGCTTAACCTATACAATCAAACAGCTTTATTTTGTCCTATAAAAACAGCATGCTACTCTGATTTATAATAAGAGATTCAGAAATTGTCTTCTTCACGCTCTCTTTTTTACAACTATTTTTTCATCCATCACCAAGAAAGGTATAAATATATATAACTAATTTAGTCTAATATGATTTTTCTCTAGGATAACTTTTTTCAAACTGAAGTGAAAAAAACGTTCTCTATAGCACACAAAGTACAATCACAAAGTACTAAAAGTCTCACTAGATAAAACATTATTTATAATAATAATTGCACCCTTTATTTATAATAGTTGAGCATTTTGCAATCTGAATAAGAGCTCCCAATATCATAAGATTTTCTCATTTTTATGCTTCTCATAAAGTGCCATATCAATACCATTCACTTGTGCATCAAAAGCAGAGATAAAAATTGACTTGAACACAAGACAGAGATCTCTTATGCAGCACTTCAAAGCCTAGGCTGTTGCAATATTGGGAACTAGCAAATCTATTATGCTACAAACTTATACTTTTATTTAATGCAAAAATAGAGCTGCCCAACGGATTTTATGTTATACAATCCATGCTCTTTGTCGTGAAATAAGCTTGAGAAATATTGGACATCACATGGCTGAACTACAAAGTAGCCCATATACTAAGGCTGATAAAAAACAAAAAATTAATTTTTAAGCCTCAATCTATTGGGGTATCAATCCATTAGAAGCGTTACGAACCGTAACTCTCCATCTGGACGCGCTACGATGAATAGAGCATTTTTGCGTCCAGCTTCACGTAATTTATGAATACGTTTTTTAGCCTCATCGATTGTTGTGATAGCACTCTGATTAATATCAATAATGACTTCACCAACGCGAATACGCTTTTTATCCGCTGCGCTATTTTGTGCAACAGATGTTACCACTAGTCCTCGAAGTTTATCTGAAATTGAATAACGATGACGCAAATCCTCTGTCAATTCAGATAGCGTCATTCCCATAAATTGCATTGTCACGCTTTTCGACAGATCATTATCTTTTTTATCATCAACTTCTTCTTCTATATCTTCATTTGCATCTGTTTCAATCAAACGTCCAAGCTTAACTTTTACTGTTTTTTCTTGCCCATTCCGTAAAACAGTAACATCCACCACTTTTCCTTCTGAACTTTCTGCAACTAAACGCGGCAAATCACGTGCATGCTTAATTTTGAAATTACCAAAGGAAAGAATGACATCTCCAGTTTGTAACTGGCTATTATCTACATTATTTTCTTCCGTCTGTTCTATTTTACCAGCCACCAATGCTCCCACAGCACTGTCCAATTTTAAACTTTTTGCAATATCCTCTGTTACCGGCTGAATACGAATAGCCAACCAACCACGCCTTATTTCTCCAAAATCACGCAATTGATTAATAACAGAAAGGGCCATATCCGATGGAATAGCAAACCCAATACCGATAGATCCTCCAGAAGGTGAAACAATTGCTGTATTAATGCCAATGACTTCACCATTTCTATCAAATAACGGACCACCAGAATTGCCCCGATTAATTGCTGCATCTGTTTGAATAAAATTATCATAGGGACCAGCATTAAGATCACGGTTACGTGCAGAAATAATACCAACCGTTACACTTCCACCAAAACCATAAGGATTACCAATAGCCATAACCCAGTCACCAATACGTGCTTTTTCTGAGTCACCAAAACGCACAGCTTTTAATTTTTTACGTCCCGCATCCACTTGAAGTAGTGCCAAATCAGTTTTGCTATCCTTGCCAAGAAGCTTCGCCTTGAGTTTTGTACCATCTGTAAAATTAACTTCAATATCATCAGCATCAACAATAACATGATAATTTGTAACAATAATCCCTTTTTGCGCATCAATCACAAAACCAGACCCCAAAGAACGCACCTTTTGAAATTGACTATTTTTTTGACCATCTTTGGGTGTAAAAAAATCATTAAAATATTCCTCCAGCAATGAATCTTTGGGAATAACGGGTACCGAAGTATTTTCATCCTGTTCGGTTCCTTCAACAGTCTGTGCCGTAGAAATATTCACAACCGTCTCCAAAAGCTCAGAAGCTAAATCAGGAACAGAAAGCAATGTCTTGTTTGTCTCTGCGCTCCAAGACAAATTCACTGATCCTGATAAAAACAAAACCACACACAAAACAACTCTTGTGATAAAAGACTTCAAAAACGTATTTCCACTCACGATACTTCTATCCATGACATGCCTTTAACCAAAGCTGAAAAGAGCCCTACCCAATTTATTATACAAAATCAGTGTGGCTTAACACTGTCTTACATTCATCATAAAAAAAGCAGCTATAGAGCATACTTCTCATATGAAATAGTATACTCTATACATTGTTTCATCTATTCTCCACCAGACTTTGAATCAGTTTTGCTCAAACTAGGACTCATTGTTGATGAAAGCTTTTTCTTTACTTGCAGGGGATTTTGAAAATAAAAAAAGAAATCCTCATTCGGTGAAATGACCATCGGAACTCTTTCTAAATTCTTATACTGTTCCATCGCTAACCAAAAATCGTAAAAAGATGGATTAGCTTCCCGCGCATTTAATAAAATGCGAATACTTTCGGCTTGTCCTTCACCGCGAGTAATTTCAGCATCACGCTTTGCGGCTGCCACAATTTCTTCATATTCACGATTTGCTTCTGCCACAATACGATCTCGTTCTTGTTGACCACGAGCCCGGATATTTTCCGCAGCAGCCTCCCGTTCAGCTGCCATTTGCCGATAGACATCTTCTGAAACAGCATCGGTCAAATCAGTTTTTCGAATACGCACATCAACAATGGTAATACCCAACGAACCAGCATCTACAGAAAACTGCTTCTGTACTTCAGCCATCATCGCTCCCCGTTCATCCGATAAAGCTGCTTTAAATTCTCGCTTACCATAAACAGCACGCAAAGCGTCAATAAACCGTGGTGCAAGGTTTTCACGTGCCGCAATTTGTGGACGCCCTGAAGCAATACGCTGTAAAAACAATTTAGGATCCGTAATACGATAAATAAAGAACGCATCCACTTCGTAATAAGCACCCCCACGAACTTGTACCGATTGCGTAGGAACATCGTAACGCAACAAGCGATTATCCACCACAATCATCTTATCCACAAAGGGCATTTTCGAATAAATTCCAGGATTAGACTCCACCTTAACAATTTGACCAAAACGCTTAATTGCCACTTGTTGACGAGGATAGACAATAAAAAGTGACATCCATAAAATGATCAAAAGAAACATTATAGTACTAAAAATAAACAAAAAACGAGACTGCTGCATTATTAGCGTCCTCCAGAAATATGAGCATCCAAGAGCGATGTCGAACGTGCTGATTTCGCTTTTGCTTTTTCTGATAAATTGTTACGCAGCAATTCGTTCAAAGGAAGATAAGGCACCGCTGGAGAATTCATTTGATCAAGAACCAATTTATTTGGTGAAGAGAAAATACGCCCCATCGTCTCCATATAAAGACGATAACGCGCAGCCTCTGGTGATATTGCCGCCTCACGAGCTATGGCCTGAAAACGTTCGGCACGCCCGCGTGCTTCTTCAACCATTTGTGCTTTTTCACCTTTTGCGATTTCCCGTGTACGTGAAGCTTCACCATTTGCTAAACCAATCTTCGTAAAACGCACACGATTCCCCTCTTCAATCATTCGTCCACGTTCCTGCTCCGCTTGTTGAACAGAATTAAACGCAGCAGCAACCTTTGTCGGAGGAGCAGCTTCACTGATAGACACACGACTTATTTCAACACCAAGTTGATATTTATCTACAGTCAACTGGATAATTTTTCTAACGTCATTAGCAACTTCTTCTTTCTTGTCACGTAAAACATCATCAACCGGCCGCGAACCAATGACCTCGCGCATTGCACTTTCAGCAACCTGACGAACTGTTCCTTCTTGATCATTAACGTTGAATAAAAATTGTCCTGGATGTGAAATGCGATAGTAAACAGAAAAATTGACATTAACAATATTTTGATCACTAGACAGCATCAAACCTTCACTTTGTTGTACCTGACCAGGCTTCCCACCAATTGCGATTGTTTTTTCCGTTAAAGGCACTTTCATATAGGTCTCAATTGGCCAAAAGTGAAAATGCAAACCATCACCGATTATGCCTTCTTTAGGGACACCAAAACGCAATTCTACTGCTTGCTCATTTTGTTGGACAATATAAAGTGATTGATAGAGCAAAAAACACACAGCAAGAAGAAGGAACAAAACAACAGTTCCCCCTCTACTAAATTGTTTAAACTGATCCTTCCCTTTACGCAAAATATCATCAAGATTGGGACCATTTTCACCACCATTATTGCCACCAGAACCAAAAAGATTCTTAGCCGATGTTTTTTTGTCACCACTGTTCTTGTTTTTATCGCCACTCCACGGGCCACCACCATTTTGATTTGTCCAGGGCATTATCACCTCTTTAACTGACTACCACTCATTCAAATACCAACCATTCACTTAGATCTTATAGGGATTCTCTTATCTCATTACAATACAACTGACAGGTTCTTTTCACTTATGATTATTTTCGTTCATAAACCACAAAACGTGTCGGATGACTATCTTTTTCTCCTTTTGGAATATCTTGTGTTTCTACAATAGTCCATTTTTCTTTATCAAAAACAGGAAAAAAACTATCACCTTCTATAGAAGCTAAAACTTCTGTAAGGAATATTTTATCAGCCATATACAACCCTTGTTGAAAAATTTCACCACCCCCAATAATAAAAACTGCATCTGCACCATTTTGAGAAGCCACATTTTTTGCGATAGAACAGGCTTGCGACAAAGAATGAGCAATAACAGCGCCTTCAGCCGTGAATGCACAATTACGGGTAATAACAATATTTGTACGCCCTGGTAAAGGACGCCCAAGAGAATCCCATGTTTTTCGCCCCATAATAATGGGGTTACCAAAAGTCAAAGCTTTAAAGCGTTGCAAATCCGTGGATAAATGCCAAGGCATCGCACCTTCACGACCTATAACACCATTCTCTGCAACAGCTGCAATTAAACAAACTGGAAAAGTCATACTGCTACCGGTGCCTTAATATGTGGCTGCGCTTCATAATTAAGCAATTCAAAATCCTCAAATTTAAAAGAAAAAAGATCTGTTACCGCTGAATTTATAAGCATCAACGGCAAAGCATTTGGTATACGAGACAACTGATATCTCGCCTGTTCAAAATGGTTAGAATAAAGATGAGCGTCACCCAGAGTATGAATAAAGTCTCCTGCTTTAAGTCCACTTACTTGAGCAATCATCATCGTCAACAACGCATACGAAGCAATATTAAACGGAACACCTAAGAAAATATCTGCTGAACGCTGATAAAGCTGACAGGATAGCTTCCCATCAGCAACATAAAATTGAAAAAAACAATGACAAGGAGGCAAAGCCATCTCCTCTATCAGTGCGGGGTTCCAAGCAGATACAATTAAGCGACGAGAATCAGGCGTTTCTTTAATCATCGTCAAAAGATGACTGATTTGATCAATATGCCGTCCATCGGGAGCAGGCCAAGAGCGCCACTGATAACCATAAATAGGACCAAGGTTCCCTTTCTCATCAGCCCACTCATCCCAAATTGACACACCATGTTCCTTCAACCATGCAATATTTGTATCACCTCTCAAAAACCACAAAAGCTCATAAATGATCGAGCGCAAATGCAATTTCTTCGTTGTTAACAGAGGAAAGCCAGCCTGCAAATCAAACCGCATTTGATACCCAAAAATTGATCGCGTCCCCACACCGGTTCGATCTGTACGATCAATGCCGTTATTTAAAACATGCGATAAAAGATCAAGATAGATTTTCATATAAATATTATGGTTGATTCTTAACGTTACAGGAAATAGAAACTTCAAAATTTATAAAAATACAATTCAAAAAAATCCTCCTCCCAAACATCTTTTATAGGAAATCATTATTATACGATTGCATTTTGATGAATCAAATCGTAAATAAATTTTAAAAGAAACAAGTTAGGTATGATCATAAAAGGGATAAATTTATGGAGAATGAACCAACTTTAGCACCACATGATACAAGAAAACGTATCTGGGCTATCGTGTCCAGTGCATCAGGTAATCTAGTAGAATGGTATGACTTTTATGTTTATTCCTTTACATCCATTTACTTTGCATCACAATTTTTTCCCTCAGATGGCAATGTCGTTACACAACTTTTAAAAGCGGCTGGTGTCTTTGCTATTGGTTTTCTTATGCGCCCAATCGGCGGATGGCTTTTTGGCTTCATTGCCGATCGTTACGGACGCAAACGCTCTATGCTTATCTCTGTTTTTATGATGTGTGGTGGTTCGTTCTTAATCGCCCTACTTCCTACCTATGAAACCATTGGAGTAGCAGCAGGAATTCTTTTACTTTTACTCAGAATGCTTCAGGGGCTTTCTGTCGGTGGTGAATATGGTACAACAGCAACTTATATGAGCGAAATCGCCCTCAAAAATCGCCGAGGATTTTTTAGCTCTTTCCAATACACCACACTGATTGGTGGTCAACTTCTAGCCAGTCTTGTTATATTCATTTTAGCGCTTTATCTCACTGAAGATCAGCTAAAATCGTGGGGCTGGCGTATTCCATTTGCCATTGGTGGACTAGGAGCAATTGTTGCGATTTATCTACGCCGCACACTCCATGAGACAACGACCAAAGAAAGTCGTTCTAGTGCACAAGCTGGTAGTATTAGGGGACTTCTAAGCAACCACCGAAAAGCTTTTTTTCTAGTTATCGGCTTTACCGCTGGAGGATCGCTCACATTCTACACCTATACGACTTACATGCAGAAATATCTGATCACAACCACCGGCTTTGATAAACATACAGCCACAACTGTGATGACTGCTGCACTCTTTGTTTTCATGTTACTTCAACCTGTATTTGGTTTTATGGCTGATAAAATTGGAACAAGAACTTCACTCCTTATTTGGAGTGTTTTATCTATTATTTTTACCATTCCTGGACTTAATGTGATTGGTAGTACTGATAGTACATGGATTGCTTTATCAGTTATTATTGGAATGCTCTGCATTATGAGCTTTTACACATCCATCTCTGGCATTGTAAAATCAGAAATGTTTCCCGCTTCAGTACGAGCAATAGGAGTTGGGCTCTCTTATGCTATTGCCAACGCACTGTTTGGTGGTTCTGCTGAATATGTCGCGCTTGGATTAAAAGATCTTGGATATGAATCTGTCTTCTATTTTTATATAACCGGCATGATGATTATTGCATTCATTTCTGTTCTCTTAATGCCCGATGCCCGGAAAGAGGGTTATCTTCAAGGTGATAGTATCCATTAAATTTTCTAAACTAAATCAAGAATCCCGATTTTTCGGGCTTCTTGATTATGATAATACTGTAAAATCAATATTTATAATCTATTACAGACACGCCTTTCGTATCATAAAGAAGCGGTATCCTCTTCTTTGATATAAACCATGATGAATAAAGCACCTCATGCCATGACCCTATATTTTTCATGATACCAATAAATCCAGTATACTTAGCTTTAAAATATCAGATCTGTTTTAATTAGGATCCTCTTTTCTTTATCAAAAATAAGCAAAATATCGTTTCCTTATTTGTCTAATAATAGAAATTAAACCGCATCTATTATCACCAATCAATCCTCTCTCAACACCCCTTTCTGATCTGGATGATCAATGACACCGTTAAAGATACAATAAAAATCAAAACATACCTTCCTATAAAAATATGAGTACCGTTTTTGTTCTATGACAAAATAAAAACTGCAAACATCATGGAAATAAGCCACTTCCCCCCCCCCTTTTTTTTAAGAAACATCGCAATATGATTGAATTTTTATGGCTTAAACTGTAAACAACTTTAAAGAGAAGAAAAGTTATAAATCTAAAAGGGGAATACTTCATGAATAATCAAACAACTTTAGATCCACATGATACAAGGAAACGTATTTTTGCTATTATATCCAGTGCATCAGGAAATCTGGTAGAATGGTACGACTTTTATGCTTACTCCTTTGCATCGGTTTATTTTGCATCACAATTTTTTCCTGAAGATGAAGATATCGTTACACAACTTTTAAAAACTGCAGGAATCTTTTTTATTGGCTTTCTTATGCGTCCAATTGGAGCATGGCTCTTTGGATTCGTTGCGGATCGTTATGGACGTAAACGCTCAATGCTTATTTCTGTTTTTATGATGTGTGGCGGCTCTTTTCTCATTGCCATACTTCCCACTTATAAAACCTTGGGAATAACAGCAGCATTTCTCCTCCTTTTAGTCCGCATGTTTCAAGGACTTTCCGTTGGCGGTGAATATGGTACAGCAGCAACTTATATGAGCGAAGTTGCACCCAAAAATCGTCGTGGACTCTTTGCTTCTTTTCAATATGCAACAACGATCACAGGTCAACTTCTCGCAAGTTTTATAATATTTATTTTATCCCTTTACCTTACTGAAGATCAGTTAAAAGCATGGGGCTGGCGTATTCCTTTTGTCATTGGTGGCTTTGGAGCAATTGTTGCAATTTATCTGCGTAGTTTGCTCCATGAAACAACAACCCACAAAAGCCGCTCTGAACAACATGCTGGTAGTCTTAGAGAACTTTTTCGCAATCATAAAAAAGCTTTCTTTTTGGTTGTTGGCTTTACAGCTGGTGGATCACTCACATTTTATACATACACCACTTATATGCAAAAATATCTGATCACAACCACGGGTTTTGATAAACAAACCGCAACAACGATAATGACTGCCGCCCTCTTTATTTTTGTGCTACTCCAACCCCTTTTTGGTTTCATAGCCGATAAAATTGGAGCAAGAGCTTCACTCATTAGTTGGAGTACCTTATCCATTATCTGCACCATTCCTGTACTTAAAATGATTGGGAATGCCCATAATGCATGGGCAGCACTCTTAATCATCATTGGAATACTCTGTGTTATGAGTTTTTATACGTCCATTGCTGGTATCATAAAAGCAGAATTGTTCCCAGCCTCAATCCGCGCAATTGGTGTTGGATTTGCTTTTGCCATTGGAAATGCACTATTTGGCGGTTCTGCTGAATATGTAGCGCTTGGATTAAAAAATATGGGATACGAATCTGTTTTCTTTTTTTACATAGTTGGCATGATGGTCATTGCACTCATCTCTATTCTCCTTATGCCCGATATAGATAAAGGAGGATATCTCGATAAAGACGATAAACTTCATTAAACTTATTTTTCGGAAAAAAAAGCCCAAGAAAGTGGGCTTTTTTTATAATTATTTAATTTTTATTTATGAAACCCATTTCATTATCTTACTCTCAATAATGGACTGTCATCGAATATTTTCTATGACCTACAATATTACTTCCATAACCTATTGATTTGTAATGGTTGTTTATCATTTTGTATCTCAATTGAAAAACCCAAATACCATAAGATTTTTTCATTTCTACCCTTTTTATATCACGTCCTCATAACGATACCTCTTGCAACTCAGAAACAGAGTTAATGCTATGCATAAAATTATTTAATAAAAGAATAAAACAGCCTGTTACAAACTATTTAAATTGCAAAAAATGTATAAATCTATTGATATAATTTAACTTTAACAAATTTTAATGAACATAAAGGTATTTAAAATATAATAAAAACTTACTTAATTCTTATAAAGAATAGTTTTATATTTAAATTATAAATTTATTAAAACGATTTTTATTATTTATATTAATTAATAAAACTATTTATACTATAGAATAAATAATTTAAAATTGCAAAAGTATTTTATTTTAAATTTTTTTCATAAAAATAATCATTATACAATTGAATTTTTCTGGAAATCATAAACAATTATGGTTAGAAAATATCAACTATAAATTTAAAAGGGGAGCACTTCATGAAAAATGAAACAACTTTAGTACAACATGATACAAGAAAACGTATCTTCGCTATCATATCTAGCGCATCAGGGAATCTAGTAGAGTGGTATGATTTTTACGTTTACTCATTTGCGTCTATTTACTTTGCACCACAATTTTTCCCTTCAGATGGCGATGTTGTTACCCAATTTTTTAAAACTGCAGGAATCTTCTTTATTGGTTTTCTTATGCGCCCAATTGGAAGTTGGCTTTTTGGCTTTATTGCTGATCGTTATGGACGAAAAAACTCGATGCTCATATCTATTCTTATGATGTGTGGGGGCTCTTTTCTCATTGCCATACTTCCCACTTATGAAACTTTAGGGAGAACTGCAGCAATTCTTCTTCTCCTAATCCGTATGATGCAGGGACTTTCAGCAGGTGGTGAATATGGTACAGCTGCAACTTATATAAGCGAAGTTTCCCTTAAAAAACACCGCGGTCTCTTCGCTTCTTTCCAATCTGGTACGCTTATTACTGGTCAACTTTTAGCCAGTTTTATTATATTTATTCTGGCACTTTATCTAACGGAAGACCAATTAAGAACATGGGGCTGGCGTATTCCATTTGCTATTGGTGGATTGGGAGCATTCGTCGTACTTTATCTACGTCGTTCACTTCATGAAACAACCACCAAAGAAAGCCGCTCTCAAAAACATACTGGGAGTCTTAAAGAACTTCTAAGCAAACACACAAAAGCATTTTTTGTAATTGTTCTCTTCGCCTCTGGAGGATCTCTCACATTTTACACCTGTACGACTTATATGCAGAAATATCTGATCACAACTACTGGTTTTGATAAACATACCGCTACAACTGTAATGACCGCGGCACTCTTTATTTTCATATTACTCCAACCCATATTTGGTATCCTAGCTGATAAAATTGGAACAAGAAATTTACTTATCCTTTGGAGTGCACTCTCTACTCTCTTTACGATTCCTGGACTTATCATAATCGGTCACACGCATAATCCATGGATTGCGCTATCAGTCATTATTGGAATACTCTGTATTATGAGCATGTATACATCCATCTCTGGTGTCGTAAAATCAGCAATGTTTCCCTCTTCAGTACGAGCACTGGGAGTTGGTCTCTCTCATGCTATTGGCAATGCATTATTTGGTGGTTCTGCCGAATACGTAGCTCTTGGATTAAAAAATATAGGACATGAATCACTGTTTTATTTTTACGTAATCGGCGTAATGATCATTGCATTCATTGCCACCCTCTTTATACCGGATATGAGCAAAGGAGGATATCTTCAAGAAAACGATTAAACCTTCGATGCTAAACAAAAAAGCCCAAAGAATTTTGGGCTTTTTTATTGAGCAAAATTGAATTTTAAAATTGTTTAAATTTTATCAAGTGCGTTTAATTGTTTAGCTACCAAATAATAGAAAGTCATACGACTTTTTCTGCGATCTCCAGACATCATTTCTGCAACTTTTGACACAGCCATTTTAGCCCTCTGCTCATCCGCGCCTAATACATCTTGAACCCATTTTTCAACGCGTTCTAACTCTTTTGGATCCGATGTAGCAACAAGCGCTGCATCCTGCTTTTTCATCACCAAAGCTAAACGACGGCTAAGCCGTTCTACTGCTGCTTCATCGGGGTTTGAATCATATAGTTTAATATCTGCTAGATTATTGGTCATTTTGCATCATCTCCTCTCCAAAAATGAGCGGCCTATACTTTACAGCCGCATCATATAGCTCCATAAATAATTAGAGGATTAAAAATATTAACAACCCCCCCTTTTCCTAAGACTGTTCTTCATCTATATTTAAGGAGCTGGTTTACCAGCTATGGTAATAAATGGACAATGAAATAAACTCATTGGACCCGGGGGCGGTACCCGGCGCCTCCACCAAAATATAAGAGACCAAAGTTATATTTTGGTGGGGGCGAAATAGGATCGACAAGGGCGTAAAGATTGCTCTTTTACTCGGCATAGTACCACCGTTATCGGACTAAATGAGTAGTTGCAAATGACAACTATGCGGAAGCACGTCTCGCTGCTTAATGCAGTGCGAATGTTTCAATTTAAGTCTTAAACCGTCGCAGGTCTAAGCGGGGTTCGGAGGCACCTGGCAACAGAAGCCTTCATTTTTTTAAATGTTATTGATTGATCTTTCAAACATTATCAGACATTATTTACCATAGAGTTTCGTTTTTATTCGATTTATTGAGGTGCATCATAGACAAAATACTGCTAATTTTAAAATATATTTATCACACAATATCAATACGCCCCATTCTGCTCCGTGAAATAAAAGGAATAAACTTCGATGGTTAAAGATCAAATCCGTTACGATATTCTCGTTCAGGATGCGCTTCGTGGAGTTATCCGTAAAGTTTTATCGGAAGTTAGCAAAGCAGGTCTTCCGGGAAATCATCATTTTTTTATAACTTTTTTGACGAATGCCCCAGGTGTTAAAATTTCTCCTCGGCTAAAAAATCGCTATCCTGAGCAAATGACAATCGTCTTACAACATCAGTTTAGAGATCTCAGTGTTTCAGAAACAGCTTTCGAAGTAACCCTCTCCTTCAGGGAAATAACCGAAAAGCTCGTGATTCCTTTTACTTCCATTCAGGTCTTTTATGATCCTGTAGCAGCATTTGAAGCAGCATTTGATCTGCCCTCAAATCTTACCTCTGGAGAAAGTGAAAATTCAGAAAATACCTCAACTACGCCCATTACCTTATCAAACACACAAAAAAAAGAAAATACGCTTACAAAAGAACAAAATTTCAGTACAAATAAAGAATCTTCAAATAGCGATACAAAACAAAGTGCTGATGTTGTCTCTTTAGATTCTTTTCGGAAAAAATAAATTTTCTCATGACTGAATTGATTAATCTTCGCCGATTTCGAAAACAAAAAAAACGTATAGAAAAATCTCTTCGTGCTGAGCAAAATCGTTATCGTTTTGGACGAACAAAAACTGAAAAATTTTTTGAGCAACAAAAATCTTTAAAAGCGCAAAAATTTCTTGATCAAAATCGTTTACGAAACGACGAATAAAGGTGGAAAAATGCACGAAAATAATTCTATCGATTGGTCAAAAGTCATTCCACGAAAAATATCTGTTCGCGTTGATGGGCACGCAACAAGCGTCTCTTTAGAACCGCCATTTTTAGATATTCTAAAAGATATAGCCCGCAAAAAAGGACAATCTTTAGCCTTTATTATCACTGATATTGATAGCAAAAGACCACAACAAATCAATCTTTCGGCTTCGTTACGCGTTTATGCCCTTCAAAGCGTTCTCACCCAACGCCTTTAATGTTTATGCTTATTTTTTACGTTCTCTTTTTGTTTATTCAACTGAAGCTGTTGTGACTTTTTTAAGAGAAGTTTTTTTAATCTAGAACTTCAATGAAAAAAAGACTACAAAAGAGATATAATGAGTAATTTTTCTGATCACAACATACCTTTCTTTGAAGAAGATTCCCCTCCAGACCATGATAAAAGGAGCTCTGGTTTTTCCTCCCATACTCTAAAAGAACAAAAATCATATAACACAGACTATTTAAAACAACTCAATCCAGAACAGCAACAAGCTGTTATGAATACTGAGGGACCTCTTTTAGTTCTTGCAGGTGCTGGTACAGGAAAAACGCGCGTTTTAACAACCCGTATTTCTCATATTTTACGCTCTGGGCTTGCCTCTCCTCAACAAATACTTGCTGTTACTTTCACCAACAAAGCAGCACGTGAAATGAAAACACGTATTGGTGAACTTATTGGAGGAGTTGTTGAAGGTATGCCTTGGCTTGGAACTTTTCACTCCACTGGTGCTAAAATTTTACGCCGTCACGCAGAGCTTGTTGGTTTAAAAAGAAACTTTACAATTCTCGATAGCGATGATGTTCTTCGACTTTTAAAACAGCTTATTCAAGCTGAGGGACTAGACGATAAGCGTTGGCCCGCACGAAACCTTGCCATGATGATTGATTCTTGGAAAAATCAAGGACTTTCACCAGAACATATCTCAAAAAGTGATGCTCATTCCTTTGGCAACGGCATGGGACGCGAACTTTATCACAGTTATCAAAATCGATTAAAAGATCTTAATGCTTGTGATTTTGGTGATCTTCTGCTTCATTCTATCTCTATCTTCCAACATAATCCAGATATTCTTCGCGAATACCATTCTCAATTTCGCTATATTCTTGTCGATGAATACCAAGATACAAATACAGCACAATATCTTTGGCTTCGCCTTTTGGCACAACATCCCCAAGGTCAACATGTTAATCTTTGTTGTGTTGGCGATGATGATCAATCCATTTATGGATGGCGTGGTGCAAAAGTCGAGAATATATTACGTTTTGAAAAAGATTTTCCTTCTGCCAAAATTATTCGTCTAGAACGTAATTATCGCTCAACATCCCATATTCTTAAAACCGCCTCCCATCTCATTGCTCATAATGAAGAAAGACTGGGCAAAGTCCTTTTTTCTGCACAAATAAAGAGTGAGGAAGAAAAAGTAAAAATTCATTCAGCATGGGATTCGCAAGAAGAGGCCCGTGCCATCGGAGAAGAAATTGAACAAGCACACCAAACAGGTCATGCATTAAATCATATGGCTATATTGGTGCGTGCATCATTCCAAATGCGTGAATTTGAAGATCGCTTTGTAACGCTTGGTCTTAACTACCGCGTCATTGGTGGTCCTCGTTTTTATGAACGAATGGAAATACGTGATGCTATGGCTTATTTACGCGTTGTTGTCCAACCTGCTGATGATTTAGCTTTTGAGCGTGTTATTAATACACCGAAACGCGGCATAGGCGATGCAACCCTGCGCATTCTTTATGAGAGTGCGCGAGCACGTGCTGTTCCTCTCTTTTCTGCAGCCGCTGACATCATTGAAACAGATGAGTTAAAGCCTAAGGCACGCAGTGCGTTACGAAGCCTTATTGAAAACTTCCGCCGCTGGCAAAATATGCTTCAAGATACTCCTCATAAAGAACTTGCCGAGATTATCCTTGATGATTCTGGTTATACAACCATGTGGTTAGAAGATCGCTCACCAGAGGCTCCTACACGACTAGAAAATCTTAAAGAAATGATCCGTTCCATGGAACAATTTGAAAATCTTCAAAGTTTTTTGGAACATGTTGCACTCGTTATGGATGCTGAAAACAATGAAAATACCGATGCAGTCAACATCATGACACTTCATTCAGCCAAAGGACTTGAATTTGAAACAGTTTTTCTTCCTGGCTGGGAAGAAGGACTTTTTCCCCATCAGCGCTCATTAGATGAAGGTGGACGTTCAGGATTAGAAGAAGAACGGCGTCTTGCTTATGTTGGACTCACAAGAGCAAAAAAACACCTGCATATATGGTTTGTATCTAATCGTAGAATTCATGGACTTTGGCAATCTACTCTTCCCTCCCGCTTTCTAGATGAATTACCAGCAGAACATATAGAAGCCATAGCAATGGAAACATCTTATGGTGGTTATGGAAAATCTTCCTTTCAAAATCACGATTCCTGTTATACTGGCTATGCAACAGCAAGACAAAAGCATGCACAAAAAAACAAGACGATTGAAGGGAAAATTATCGCTCAATCAATCTCTCATGCATCATCAGATTTTTCCATCAATGATCGGATTTTTCACATAAAATTTGGTTATGGTCATATTACAGCAATAGACGATCATAAATTGACAATAATGTTTGAAAAAGCCGGAGAAAAGCGTGTACTGGATAATTTTGTCAACAAAGCTTAACTAAAAGCAAACCACGATCAGTTTTTGCAAGAGACCATTTTGTTTTATTCTGATTATCATTTCCATTTGCGAACAAAAACTTCAATGGGTAAATTTTGCATATCAGGCAATGCATCGTAAATTTTATCAAGCGGCCAATCCCACCAAGCCATCTCCAAAAGGCATTCTATGACATGATTGGGAAAACGCATCCGCAACCGTTTAGCAGGAACACCAGCGACAACCGCATAAGGCATAACATCTTTCGTTATAACAGCGTTAGCACCAATAATTGCTCCATGTCCAACTGTCACCCCAGGCATAATAACCGCGCCATATCCAATCCACACATCATGCCCAATAATAACACGTTTTGCACAACGCCTTTCGCGAAAAGAACGATCAAGAGCCATATAACGAAAATATTCGTTTGGACGATAGGTTATTTTATGCGTTGAAACGCGCTCCATAGGATGCTCCAACGCATTCATCCGTACATGAGATGCAATAGAACAAAAACGCCCAATATCGCTATAAATAGCCTCACTATTACGTTCTAAATAAGAAAAATCTCCAACGGTTACATCCCGTAAAATCACCCGCTCATTAATTTCCACATAGCGCCCTAATTTACAACCATGCAGCCGTGCTGTCGTATGGATACGAGGCTCACTTTCATGAAATCGAAGATCGTTCTCAATATTCATGCATCCCTCACCAATGTTTCATCAATAGATATGGAAAGACATACCAATCAAGCCAATAAAATCAACCATGAAACAGAGATTGCAAAACAAACCTGCCGATGTTACAATTTCTTGATCTATCTAAGAGAGTCAAACTATGAAAAATGTAATACGCATCTTGGGGCTGACAATCATATTTCTTGCAGGTATTTTTATTTATGATGCGCTGACAAATAAGCCTTTAGGTGATAATTTTACACTCACGGATTCTAATGGAAAAAATATCACTGAGGCTGATATTCGAAGCAAGCCTTCAATAGTTTTTTTCGGCTTCACTATGTGTCCTGAAATCTGCCCTACGACATTGATGAATCTTGATCGATGGCTTACAGCCCTTGGACCCAATGCCGATAAATTAGGCATATGGTTTGTTACTGTTGACCCTGAACGTGATACACCAGAAGTGCTCCATGAATATCTCAGTAATTTTAACAATAAAATCATGGGTATCAGTGGAGATCCTGATAAAGTTCATAAAATGGTCAATTCCTTTAACATCGTTGCTGAAAAAGTCCCTGGAACAGATGGAAACTATACATATAACCATACAGCAGCAATTTTTTTACTCAAAAAAGGTGGAAAATTAGCTGGCGTTATCCGTTATGACACGAAAGAAAGCGATAGCGAATTAAAAGATGAAATCGCCATTGAACGGTTAAAAAAACTCATCTTAAACTAAAAAAAGCCGATCAAAAGAAAGAACAGCATGTCGCAACAAATTCGCCTCTATTATACTGCTTCTAAAAATGAAGTAGAACGGTTCTATACCCTTATAAACACAGCCTTTGACGAAGAAGGTTATCCTCTTGCTCTTACAGAGATAGATGAACAAAATGCTGTATATGAACTTTCACTCTATGTAGACCAAGAAAACTACGAGCATATTTCGAAACGTTTTGCCCAAATCCTTTCTATAGATCCTGATAAAATTAATATGGAAGTTGTACCCAACATTGATTGGGTACAAAAAAGCCTAGAAGGACTAAAGCCTGTGCAAGCCGGTCCTTTTTTTCTTCATGGAAGTCACAACCGAAACGCCATTCCAGCCAATGTTCTTCCTATTGAAATTGAAGCAAATCAAGCTTTTGGCACCGGACATCATGGAACGACAGCTGGTTGTTTAGAAATGATTGCCAAAGTGATGGAACATGAAAATCCCCAAAATGCACTTGATCTTGGTACCGGCAGTGGGGTACTCGCCATCGGCATCGCAATGCTCAAACCTATTGCTATACTTGCATCTGATATTGATCCAATCGCTATTCAAGTTACACAACACAATATCCAGCTCAATGGCGTAAAAAAATATATCACAGCTGTCACAGCAACAGATTTTGCCCATGATGAAATTGCTTCACGTGCTCCCTTTGATCTTATTGTTGCCAATATCCTTGCCAATCCTCTTATCGCACTTGCACAAGAAATGGTAAAGGCACTCCAAAAAGGTGGATCACTGATACTCTCTGGAATTCTTGAAGAACAACATGCAGATGTTTTAAAGGCTTATGTAAAACAAGGGCTGAAACACATTGAAACATACCACCGTCAAGGATGGGTTACGATACATCTGAAATAAAGTAAAAGAAAAGGACGTCATTATGTATCAATCTTTTGAGGCGACAACAAATCCAGCCCATGCTCTAGAACGCATTGCCTCTCTGCGTAAAGAGTTTGACCGCCTTGGTCTCGATGGTTTTCTTGTTCCGCGTAGCGATGAACATCAAGGAGAGTATGTCCCTTCCCATGCTCAACGCCTTAGCTGGCTAACCGGCTTTACTGGATCAGCTGGGATTGCACTGATTTTAAAAAACAAAGCCATCATATTTACAGACGGGCGATATAAGCTCCAAGTTCGCCAACAAACTGATCCTAATATTTTTGATTATGAAGATCTCATAACTTGCCCTCCCTCACAATGGCTTGAAAAAAATGCTCAAAAACTTTCTATTGGCTTTGATCCATGGCTCCACACCATCACTGCCACCGATGCATTGAGAAACGCATTAGAAATGAAAGCAGGTGGAAAACTTGTAGCAATTCACTCCAATCCCATTGATCTGCTTTGGCATGATCAGCCATCATTGCCACAAGCTGCCCTATCAATTCACCCTCTCAAATATGCTGGGTGCAATACGGATGAAAAACTCGCTTTGATTTACAAAGATATACAGAAAACTCATGCAAATGCTTTTATTTTTACAGACCCTTCCTCCATTGCATGGACATTCAATATACGTGGCAACGATGTTTCCAACACACCTTTTTCCCTTTGTTTTGCTTTCATTCCTATCCAAGAAACACCAGCCTTATTCATTAGCAGCAAAAAACTTGGTGTAGAACAGAAACAATATCTGGAACGTTATGCAAAATTATATGAACCAGAACAGCTTATTCCAAAGATCAAAGAGTATGTTCAAAAAGGGACAGTGTTTGCCTTAGATCCACAGCTAACATGCGAAAAATTACGAACTGTTATTGAAGAAAAAAATAGCTCTTTCATCACACTTACCGATCCTGCCGCTCTACCACGTGCCATTAAAAATGACACAGAACTCAATGGCGCACGCAAAGCGCATCTACGCGATGGTGTTGCCCTAACCCGTTTTTTTTCCTGGTTAGATAAACAAATACCAGGGTCAATAAGTGAAATTTCTGCTGCTCAAAAATTAGAAGAATTTCGCATAAATACAGCAAAAGAAATGGGAGAAGAACTTAAAGATCTTTCTTTTGATACAATTTCAGCAGCAGGAGAAAATGGCGCCATTATTCATTATCGTGTAACAACACAAACAAATAAACAACTCAATGCGGGTGAACTTTATCTTGTTGATTCAGGCGGACAATATCGTGATGGAACGACAGATATCACACGTACAGTAGCAATTGGGAATATTGGAGAAGAAGAAAAACGCTGTTTCACGCTTGTCCTCAAAGGTATGATTGCTCTTTCAACTGCTTACTTTCCAAAAGGAACCCGCGGACAAGACATTGATAGTCTAGCACGCATCGCCTTATGGAAAGCTGGTTTTGATTATGCTCATGGCACCGGTCATGGTGTCGGGTCTTATCTTTCTGTTCATGAAGGACCACAAAATATTTCCCGCAAAGGATGCCAAGAACTCATCTCCGGTATGATTCTTTCAAACGAACCAGGATATTATCGCGAAGGTGCTTTTGGTATCCGTCTTGAAAATTTGATAATTGTAAAGCCAGCACAAAAAATTGATGGCGGGGATATAGAAATGCTTTCGTTTGAGACGCTTACACTTTGCCCTATTGATCGAAAACTCATTCTCCCAGAGCTTTTGACACAAGAAGAACGGCAATGGCTCAATGATTACCATGCGCGCGTTTATCAGATGAATGCACCTTACTTAAATGAAGAAGATAAAAAATGGGCAAAAGAGGCAACACTGCCCCTTTAAATGAGGCAACACAAATATCTTCTAACGCTTCTTATAAAAACACCACACCCTTCTCTTTTAAAGAGAGAAATGCATATTTACCATCAGCAATCACAAAAAATGCTTCTATAAAATACTTCAAGTTTTTTTACCGATAGGATAAAAGCTCTTCCCAAACTGAAACAGAACGGGATATACTTATAACAGATAATGCTTATCAACTATCCTCTACCATCTTCACATGAGTTATAGCCTTATTCTGCTATATAGAAATTTTCATTATATTTTGTAATCCTCCGCGTCTCATTTCTAAAACGCCTATTATAACCAGCTCATTACACTGTTTAAATTCAAAAATTCTGCATATTTAGTTACAATTTTTACCTTGATTCACAGTGATACCGTATATCTTTTACTAATAATAACCTTGTATATTCTTAATCATAAGAGTTTAAGTTTAATATTTAAATTCAACGTTTTTTTAATCACTTAATAAATATCAAAATATATGGCGCTCTATTTTTGCAAAAAAACAACCCCTATTATCCCCTTTTTAATTCCAGCCCCCCAAAATGTAAGAAAGATAACCATACAAACAGCATACGCATCTTCTAGAAAACGCCCTCTAAACATCATGTTCCTCAATCAACTGTAGCCAAGTCTCTTCATCGATAACCTCAACACCTAATTCTTCAGCTTTAGCCAATTTGGAGCCCGCTCCAGGTCCTGCAACAAGAAGATCTGTTTTTTTAGAAAGTGAACCAGATGTTTTGGCCCCTAATCGCTCTGCCAATGCTTTTGCTTCATCGCGTGACATATGCGCCAAAGTTCCTGTAAAAACAATTGTCTTCTCCGCTATTGGGGAAGAAGCTGTCGTGATAGGCTCTTCATCAAGAGGAGTTACTTCTTCAAGTAAAACAGACAAAACCTCACGATTATGCGCTTCTTGATAAAAATCAACAATTGCGCTCCCTACCTGTGGTCCAATTCCTTCGATATTGGTAAGCTCCATCCAAGCTTCATTGCCTTTTTCATTTGCCTTATCACATGGCATAAGTGCTCCCATAGCCGTAGTTTCAAAAGCTGTATAATTTTTATAAGTACGCGCAAGACGGCGTGCATTCACCTCTCCAACATGACGAATCCCCAATGCAAACAAAAAACGGCTTAAAGGAATTTCGCGACGTGCATTAATGGCATCATACAATTTGCGAACTGAAACAGTACCAAAACCTTCTATATTTTCTAAACGTATCAAAGATTTTTCTTGGCGACGTTCTAAAGTAAAAATATCAGCTGGTGTATGAATACAAAGCGCTTCATCTTGAGCATAGAAAAAAAACTCTACCTGTTTTTTACCCAAACCCTCAATATCAAAAGCATTACGCGCAACAAAATGACGAATACGCTCAATGGCCTGTGCAGGACAAATAAGCCCCCCTGTACAGCGACGCACGGCTTCTCCCACTTCACGAACAGCATGACTCCCACAAGCTGGACACAAATGAGGAAAAATAAAGACAGCAGCATCTTTCGGGCGTTTTTCAATAATAACATCAATAACTTGAGGGATCACATCACCAGCACGTTGTACAATCACGCTATCGCCTACACGGATGTCACGTCCTTCACGAATAGGCTCTCCTTTATGACCAATTCCCTTAATATAATCCTCATTATGCAAACTAGCATTGGTCACCACCACTCCACCAACAGTAATAGGCGTAAGACGTGCAACAGGTGTCAAAGCTCCCGTGCGACCAACTTGAATGTCAATATCTTTCAAAAGCGCTATCGCTTTTTCTGCTGGAAATTTATGCGCGATTGCCCAACGCGGCGAACGAGAAACAAATCCCAAGCGCTTTTGGAGCATCAAATCATTAACCTTATAAACAATCCCATCAATATCATAGCTTAAAGAATGACGGCATTCTTCGATATCGTGATAATAAGAAATAATTTCTTCTAACGTCTTAAAGGCTTTTGTTAATGGATTGATAACAAAGCCATATTCTTTTAGCTTTTTCATCATCTCCATTTGACTTTCTGCCAATATTTCACTCACCTCACCACAAGCATAAGCAAAAAATTGAAGCTTTCTGCTAGCGGTTATCCGTGAATCAAGCTGACGGAGTGAACCAGCTGCCGCATTTCGAGGATTGGCAAAGGTTAACTTGCCCTTCTCTTGTTGGCTGATATTAAGTGCTTGGAAATCCTCCCGCCCCATATAAACTTCACCACGCACCTCAATTATATCAGGAAAATCACCTTGCAAAACTTGTGGAATATCAGCAATGGTTCGGGCATTTGCCGTCACATTTTCACCGACAGTTCCATCCCCACGCGTTGCCGCCCCCACAAGCCGCCCCTTTTCATAGCGTAAAGACAAAGATAAACCATCAATTTTTGGCTCCGCTGTTATTTCCAACACCTGTGTTTCTGGAAGCCGTAAAAAACGACGAATACGCTCAACAAATTCAGTAACATCTTCAGAGCTAAACGCATTATCAAGTGAAAGCATAGGCTGTGCATGAACAGATTTTTCAAACTTTTCAGAAATTGGTGCCCCAATTTTATGTGAAGGAGAATCAACACGAATAAGCTCTGGAAAAAGAGCTTCAATTTCTGCATTACGGCGGCGCAAAGCATCATATTCTGCATCAGAAATTTCAGGCTGATCATCACGATTATAAAGCACATCATGACGTGCAATCTCTTTTGCCAACCACTCTAATTCACTTTCTGCTTCAACAGCTGTGAGATTTTTATCTGCATCTTTGTTCATAAAATCTATTCCAAATTACGAGCACTGCCACAAGGATCTCCACGCCTCCTCATAAAGTGAATCTCAGTAAATACAAGCTTTCCAGTATTTTTATCGCTGACTAATTACCTTCATGCTAGAAGCTTTTGAGCCGCTGCACGCGCTTCTTCAGTAATCTGTTCTCCTGCCAACATACGAGCAATTTCTTCTGCACGCTCATGCTCTTCCATTTTATGAATAGCAGTAACAAAGCGTCCTTTATCATGACTCTCAATTTTTGAAATAAGAAAATGACCATGCGCTTTCGATGCAACCTGTGGAGCATGCGTAATAGCGAAAACCTGGACATGTTCTGATAAGCGTTGCAACCGTTGCCCAATAGCAGCTGCAACAGCACCCCCAACGCCTGTATCAATTTCATCAAAGATCAGCGTCGGTGCTGATCCTCGATCAGATAAAACAACTTTTAATGCCAACAAAAAACGAGACAATTCACCGCCAGAAGCCACACTAAGCATCGGTCCAGCACGTGTTCCAGGATTTGTTCGCACCCAATATTCAATACGATCACATCCCTCTGCACTCCGCTTTTCGATATCACTTTGCATTTCAACAATAAATTCAGCCCTCTCTAATTTCAATGCCGGTAACTCAGTCATCACGCTTTCAGACAAGTGCTTTGCAACCTCTTGACGTTTTATTGACAACGCTTGTGCTAACATATCATAATTTTTTTGTGCTTGTTTTGCTTCATCTTCAAAACGTGTCAATATAGTCTGAGCCTCTTCAAAATCAGCTAATTCAGCATCCATCTTATCGCGTAACTGAACCAATTCATCCGCAGAAACTTGATATTTACGAGCAAACCCCCGAAGAGAAAAAAGACGCTCTTCTATCCGTTCCAATTCATCAGGTTCAAAATCTAATGCTCGTATTGCCGTCTCAATACCTTCTTGTGCTGTTGCAAGTGCATGCAATGCCTCATCAATAGATTTCACCACAGGTGCAATAAGTTCTTGCGCCTCAGGAATTTTCCGCTCCAAACGCCTCACCAAATTAGAAAGCACTGGGATTGGTGATTTTTGACCCGTTAAAAGATCATCCGCTTCTTTAATATCCGTCGCTATTTTTTCTAATTTAAGCATATCGGCACGACGAAGAGAAAGAGTATCCTCTTCACCAACTTTAAAATCAAGCTTTTCAAGCTCTTCTACACACGCACGAAGATAATCAACCTCACGTACAGCACTCTCTACTTTAAGACGCTGCCGTTGCAAACGCTCCTCAAATTCACGCCATGTGTAATAACACTGACGCAAATTTTCCACTTCATCCTCAAGACCACCAAAGGCATCTAATAATTGGCGATGTGTAGCAACATCAACAAGCGCACGATCATCATGTTGTCCATGAATTTCAACCAGCAAACGGCCAACACTCCGCATCAATGCAACACTAGACACCTGATCATTAATAAAAACACGGCTGCGTCCATCACTTGATTGCACACGTCGTAAAATAATATCACCCTCATCATCAAGACCATTCTCACGAATAAGTTGACGTGCAGGATGTGAAACAGACACATCAAAAACAGCTGTGACCTGCCCGCGCTCAGCACCATGACGCACAAGCGAAGCATCCCCCCGCCCCCCTAGAGCAAGTGATAAAGCATCAAGGAGAATGGACTTCCCCGCACCTGTTTCTCCAGTTAAAACCGTCAACCCCGCCGTAAAATGAATATCGAGCGTTTCGATCAAAACAATATTATGAATCGAAAGCTGTACCAGCATAGAGAATCAACGTACCCTCTTCTTATCACCACCTAAAGCATTTGATATCCAAGAAGATTTATGCTCGCGTGGCGATATTTTATTCTTCTGCAAGAGATTATAAGAAAATTTATACCACTCACTTTTGGGATAGTTACGTCCTAAAATAGCTGCTGCCGTCTGTGCTTCCGCAGTTAAGCCGAGAGCAAGATTAACCTCAGTCAAGCGGAAAAGCGCTTCTTCAATTTGATTTGTATCGGAATACTCTTCAACCACGGTACGAAACCGTCTACTTGCCGCAAGGTAGCGCCGCCCCTCTTCATAATAACGACCAATCTGCATTTCTTTGCCAGCCAGCTGTTCGCGCCCAAAACGTATTTTATCCTTAGCATCCTTGACATATTCAGAATTAGGATAACGCTCTATAAGGAGCTGCATAGCAGCAATAGCGCGTTTCGTATCACGTTGATCACGCGTAACATCAGGAATCCGACGGAAAGAAGAAAGACCAATAATATAGTACGCATAAGCCGAGTCAGTCGACCCTGGATAAAGAGTAATATAGCGTTGAGCCATACTAATTGAATCATCATACTTTCCGAGTCGATAATTAGTAAAAGCACCCATGACCAAAGATTTACGCCCCCAGTCTGTATAAGCATACTGCTTTTCAATCTTCAAAAACTTCTTTGATGCATCCCCAAGCTTCCCACTCTCAAGGCTAGCAAGCGCCTGATTATATAAAACATCTGGTGGCTCTATTTTCAAAACATAAGCAGATGGATCAAGGGTATTTTTCTCTTTAAAGAGGCATCCCGCCAACATACAGGTGCTTCCCAAAAGCACCACCCCCAATATCTTGCGTACAATGTTAAATTTTCTATATGTCATATTTCCAATGCACACATGAGATTTTTTCATAGTTTTTCCGGCCTCCACAGAATATCACCTTGTAGCAAAAACAAGTTATAAAAGGTCTTATACCATATCACTTCAAAATCCACATAACCAATTTAGCAGTTTAGGTCAATCATCCCCTTAAAAATCAAATAAACGATAAAAAAATCTTGTCAATTTTTTTACTCTTTCTCTAAAAAGCTTTTTTCGTAATGTGATTCGTCTGCCAAAACAGCCTTCACCAATTGCGCATTAATTCTATGTCCACTACAATAAGAACGAAATAATCCAATAAAAGGCGCCCCAAGCAAAGCAGTATCACCAATCGCATCAAGCATCTTGTGCCGAACACATTCATTTTCCCAATAAGGACCACCGGGATTTAAAATTTTATCATTAAGGTCGATAACAAGAGAATTTTCCAAAGAAGCGCCTCTCGCCTTTCCAGAAAGCCTTAATTTTTCCACGTCTTTGATAAAACCAAAAGTGCGCGCACGTGACAAATCATCTCTAAATCCTCGTGTGGTAAGATCAAAACTGAAATGTTGCTTACCAATAGCAGAAGAAGGAAAAGAGATCGTTATATCAAAACGACGTCCATCGAATGGCAAAAGCTCTGCAACACCATGAGCTCCTTCAACCCGCAATGGTTTTTTTATAATGAAATAAGAACGCAACGCATTTTGCTGTACAATGCCAACGTCTTCAAAAGCTTGGCAATATAGCCACGCTGAACCATCCAAAATAGGAACCTCATTATGTGACACTTCAATAATAAGATTATCCAAATTATAAGCAGTAATTGCTGCCATCAAATGTTCAATTGTTTCAACCCTTACATCTCCATCTCCAAGTACCGTTGATAATTCAGTTTCTCCTGTTTGGGATGCATGGGCTTGAAATATTTTCTCTGTTCCGTCTAACCCACAACGCTTAAAAATAATACCACACCCAACATCCGCAGGAGAAACCTTTACCACTGACAAACAGCCACTGTGAACGCCAATCCCCTTAAATGTTACTGCTTTTTTAAGAGTAGACTGATATTTTGGCACCAAATTCATCATATTATTTTACTAAATTGCTTTTACATCTTTTAACAAAACTTATAAAACTATAAAAAATATTCATAGTAAATAGTAAAAAAAACCGCTTATAATAAGCGGTTTTTTTAAAAACAAAGTATTTTATCCAAAAAACAGCAATATATTTTACTGTATAATTTTTGACTGATCATCAAAGAGGTAATAATTTTTCTTACTTTTCCTCATTTTTCATCAATTAATTTGCTTGACGACGTAAAAATGCTGGTATTTCCAACTGATCTTCTTCACTTATAAAAGTACGCTGATCTTGTGGTACCTGAGGGTGCAGCTCACCAGAACGACGTGGAACATAAACAGAAGCATCTTGAGAAAGCGCCTGAGAATTTTTATTGTAAACATGAGACTCTTGCTGCTGAGACGATCTAACAGCAGGCTCCAACCTCGCTTCTGGCTCTGCTTCTTCACGATGCGTCAAGCTCTGTTTCAAACGCTGCCAAAGATTACGAGGACCTTGATCAGTCACAGATGTTCTTTGACTTTGTCCATGAGCAACAGGAGGAAAATCCTTTAACTCAGGCATACGCATTGGAGCGCGCGCTTGCATTTGTTGCATTTGTTTTGGTTGCACTAGCTTTTCTTTTTGCTTCACAACCCCTGTCATCTCATCAAGAACATGCGCTGTTGCCTCCATACTCACGGGAGCTGTCATAGCCGGTTGAGAACCACGACTTACTTGCATACGAGGCACATTTGATCTCTGTTCCTGAACAGCATTTGAACCATACGCAACAGCATTCGTCGCACTTCGTGTCGTCATTGCCTCTGTAGGATGTGCAAAAATTTGACTTTTGGGACGGAACTGTTCTGCGGTTGATTTACCCTTCTCTATTTCAAGTGATTCGATCACTTCTACCATTGACTCAGAACGCAGTGGCGATGACTGAACATGAAAAGAACTGTGTGACGTTCCAGGATCGCTCTTGCGCATTGAAGAAGCAGGCCTTTGAATCTGAGGATGAGAGGACTGAACCACATCACTAACTTCACGATCAATACCGGTGGCAACCACAGAAACACGAATAACACCTTCCAATGACTCATCATCAATAGCGCCAAAGATCACATTCGCATCAGCATCCACTTCTTCACGAATACGATTAGCAGCTTCATCAACCTCAAAAAGAGTCATATCACGACCACCCGTAATAGAAATCAGTAAACCACGCGCCCCACGCATAGAGGTATCATCCAACAATGGGTTTGCAATAGCAGCTTCAGCCGCAGCCAAAGCACGTCCATCACCAGATGCCTCACCCGTTCCCATCATGGCTCGACCCATTTCGTGCATAACAGAGCGAACATCAGCAAAATCAAGGTTAATCAAACCCTCTTTAATCATCAAATCCGTAATGGAAGCAACACCAGAATAAAGCACTTGATCAGCCATAGCAAAAGCATCAGCAAACGTTGTCTTATCATTTGCAATACGGAAAAGATTTTGATTGGGAATAACAATCAATGTATCGACAGACTTTTGTAATTCTTCAATACCAGACTCTGCCGTTTTCATACGACGTGCGCCTTCAAACTGAAACGGCTTTGTCACAACACCAACAGTCAAAATACCTTTTTCACGCGCTGCGCGAGCAACAACGGGAGCAGCCCCTGTTCCAGTTCCTCCCCCCATACCAGCAGTAATGAAAACCATATGAGAGTCTGCAAGATGATCGATAATTTCATCAATACATTCCTCTGCCGCCGCTTGTCCAACTTCCGGTAAAGCACCAGCACCCAAACCTTCTGTCACAGCTGCCCCAAGTTGGATAACACGTTCAGCCTTTGACATAGCCAAAGCCTGTGCATCCGTATTTGCAACAACAAAGTCAACTCCCTGAAGACCAGCATTTATCATATTATTCACGGCATTCCCGCCACCACCTCCAACACCAAAAACGGTAATGCGTGGCTTCAATTCCGCGATATCTGGCCGATGCAGATTAATCGTCATTTTCTTTTCCTTCTCATAAGACACCGCAAGCCAAAGCGATGAAATTTATCCAACTAGACTTAACTAAAAACTCTCACGCAACCACTGACCGACACGCTGAAAATACCCACGCGTGCCCATCGATAAATGATTTCCTGCTGCCTGCATTGTTTTTTCTTCAAAACCCACCAATTGCGGATAAATTAACAACCCAACAGCAGATGTAAACGCCGCCCCTTTTGCAAGAGAAGGAAGCCTCGAAATACCTAAAGGCCGCCCGATACGAACATTTCTTCCCAATATAGTACGTGCCATTTCTGGCAATCCTGTTAACTGGCTTGCTCCCCCAGTCAAAATAACACGTTTACCAATGATGTGACCAAAACCAGAACGATTTAAACAATCACGGACCATTTCTAAAATTTCTTCAACACGCGCACGAATGATACGCCCAAGAACCGCGCGAGGATATTGAGTTTCACGCTGTTCACTCCCAATTTCTGCTACATTAATTATTTGCCGCTCATCGGCACTTGTTAAAAGTGCTGAACCATAAACAACTTTTAAACGTTCCGCCTCTGTTAGAGACATAGAAAATCCGCGCGCAACATCAAGAGTGACATGATGCCCCCCAACAGCAAGAGCATCCGCATGAATAAATTTTCCCTCAAAAAACACTGAAAATGTTGTTGTTCCACCACCAAAATCAATACATGCAGCCCCTAAATGCGCCTCATCATTCATCAAGACAGCAAGACCACTTGCAAAGGGAGTAGCAACCATTGCTTCAACACTCAAATGTGCACGATTAATACAAGTTTCTAAATTACGCAAAGACGCTGTTTCAGCTGTTACCACATGCACGTCAACCCCAAATGTTTCCCCTGCCATTCCGACAGGATCAGAAATTCCTTTATCTCCATCCAATACATAAGAAACTGGAACTGAGTGCATAACATGACGTTCAGCATCAAAAGCTTTACGTGAAACATCTGAAAAGGCCATACGCATATCACGCTTGGTGACTTCACGACCATTCAAATGGACTTTTCCATTAATCAAAGCACTTTGTAATCGACTTGAGGAAAAATTCACAATCACTGAATCCACCACCAAACCAGCCATTTTTTCTGCCGCATCAACAGCCAATCTTATTGATTGTTCTGCTGCAAACATATCCATGACAACACCGGATTTAATACCGCGTGAACGCTGCACTCCAAAGCCTAGAATTTCCGTAGAATGTGTACGACCATGTAAATAGTGCGCATGCTTTAAAGGACGCAAACAAGCAATAAGACAAACAATCTTACTTGAACCTACATCAAGAACCGTTAAAAAACGTGTCTTACGCCCTCCCAGATGATGTGATCTAAGCAACATCATGGGTTTCCTGCCTTTCGTGTCTTTAAAATACGTTCTTCTTCTTCCACAGTAGCATGATAACGCTCCAACGTTTCATCTGATAAAGAAACAGTAATTCTATCAGCAAGACGTAAATCAACACTGAGAATATCGCGAGATAAAAGATCTTGCATTGTACCGGACGAAACAAGAGAAGAAAGCCTTTCAAGGGCACCATTTTCAGGCAACATAACGCGCATTCCATTATCCAAAACAAGATCCCAACGTCGATCACCTACCCGCACAAAAGCACGAATACGATCATATACTTCTGGATAGACTGACAGCGCTTGAATAAACACTTTAGCAGCATTTTGTGCACCCTGCCCAACCACAAGAGGTAAATCTCGAACAATTTCCCCTTTAAAGGGCACAATGACACGACCTGTATTATCAACAATATCCACTATGCTATCATGTTGCCAAATAGCATAGGGTTCACGCTCCACGATGGAAATGCGCATTCTATTAGGATAAATTTTCTGAACATTAGCCGATTGCACCCAAGCCTGTTTTTCCAAAAGAGAACGTGCTCTTTCAACATCAAAAGTGAATATAGAAGGCGCAACATCAAGTTTTAAAATTTTAAAAATATCCTGCTTTGTCAAGCGCTTATTGCCGATTATATCGACATGAGTGACCACAAAACTACTATCTAGTATGATCGTGTTTACGATCACAGCCATCTGACCACTTGATGAAAGTCCATAAAAAGCCGCAACAAAGAAAAACCATACCACCGCAAAAGAACCGAAATGGCGTGGAATATGAATATTGACAAAAACAAACTCAAACATAAACCGGAGGAAACGACGATAAAGACGTGGCAAAGCCGGCACTGAAAGCACCTCCATCGGAACATTTGTTTTATTAACATTCAACGCATACATGATGCGTCCTCCACCATCCATTGAACAATATCGCCGTAAGTACGGCCGCTCGCTTTTGCAATATCAGGAAGAAGAGACGTCGATGTCATACCGGGTTGCGTATTAATTTCAAGCCAAACCAATTCTCCCGTTTTCTCATCAAAACGAAAATCAGAACGGCTAACACCTCGACACCCTATCGCCTGATGGGCTGCTAAAGACATTCTTTGCACACTTTGGTAAATATTTAGTGAAAGTTGTGCAGGACAAATGTGAAGAGAACCACCCGTTTTATATTTCGAGTCATAATCGTAGAATGGAAAGTGTTTATCGGGAAGAATTTCACACACATCCAGCACTTCATTCCCCAAAACAGCACAAGTCAATTCACGACCAGGAATATATTTTTCAATCATCACCTCATCGGCATACCCCCACTCAGCTCCCCCAATACTATGCGGCGGTGCTGCTTCATTTTCCTGGACAATGACAACACCAAAACTTGATCCTTCACACACAGGTTTAATTACATAAGGAGGCTCCATGGGATGCGTTTGTCCCAAAGCAAAGCGGCTCATGATACGAGAAGGAGCAACACAAACCCCAACATTTGCAACGATAATTTTTGCACGTCCCTTATCCATTGCCAAAGCGGATGCCATCACACCCGAATGGGTGTAAGGAATTTTTAAATATTCAAGAATCCCCTGGATCCGGCCATCTTCACCAAATGGACCATGCAATGCATTGAAGGCAATATCAGGCTGCAACTGTTCAAGAACAGAAGCAATATGAGCGTCAACATCCACGCGGCTCACGCGATACCCCTGCACCTCTAGAACATCAGCACAAGCCGCCCCTGAAGATAAACTTACAGACCGTTCAGAAGAAAAACCTCCCATTAACACAGCTATATGTTTATCTCTCATAATAAATCACCCTCTTTCGCATACTATATGTAGTCTATATAAAATACATCAGCACCACATACAGGAAAAACAAGGTTTATCCTTGCGAATCAATAACCTAGCATTTTGCATAATGAATCAGACTCAAAAGCCTGATGCAAGAGATTCTTTGTTAATTTATTGATTCTTAATAGAAATTTTTTATTATCTCTTTGAAATGACTCAATTTTTTATTTGCACTTTTTTAGTGAACAATAAATCAATGAAATGGATCAAAAGGAGAAACTCTTCGACCACGCTCAAATTGACCGATACGCTCTATTTCCCATTGTAAAAGGTGGGCTGAATTTGCAAAAACACGCGCACGCACTGTTTCTCCCAATGCTTCAAGATCATATCCTGTTGCTTGCCCTGTATTAATCATAAAATTACAGTGCATTTCACTCATTTGAGCGCCACCAATCCGTAAACCACGACACCCTGCTTCATCAATCACGCGCCACGCAGATCCATTCTCAGGATTTTTGAAAGTTGATCCTCCTGTCTTTTCACGAATGGGTTGTACTGTTTCTCTGTGGAGGGAAACTTCATCCATAGCAGCACGAATATCATCTTTATTACCAAGTTTTCCTTCCAATAAAGCAGCTGTAAAAATAAAATCTTTAGGAATATCACAATGGCGATAGGAATAATGCATATCTTTCAAACTCAAGATATGACGTTGCCCTTTACGATCCAGCGCATAGACCTCAACAACACGCGCTGCGGTTTCAATACCATTCGCACCCGCGTTCATTTTGAGAGCTCCTCCAAGAGCACCAGGAATACCATGATAAAAATGAAAACCTGCAATTCCTGCCTTTAAAGCGGCAACAGCTAAATGTTTATCCGCCGTACCAGCACCAACTAAAAAGCCTTTTGGAGAAACTTGCTGCACTTGCCCAAAGTTTTTTGGCGAAAGACGAATCACAACACCAGGAACGCCCCCATCACGCACCAGAAGATTAGAACCGATACCGACAATTGTTACAGGAACAAATTCAGGCAAATTTTGAAGAAAGAGAGCCAAATCTTGTTCATCAACAGGCTGATAAAAAAGCTCTGCCAACCCACCCGTGCGAAACCACGTTACCTTACGCATTTCAACATTAGGTGTAAGTTTGCCTCTCACGCCACCCAACAGCGGTTGCAATTGCGCCAATAGCGCCTCACCATCAATGTGCTGAAAATTTACCATGACCATCCAATACCGCTAATTGATGAGGCAACGCACAAGCCCATTGTGTGATATTGCCAGCACCAAGAAAAACAACATAATCCTCTGCCTGAGCAAATTTTGAGACAAAAGACACAACATCTTCCAGACTATGTATCAAGCGCACATCACGATGACCCGCCATTTTAATATGCTCTACCAATTCTTGAGAACCAAATCCTACAATAGGCTCTTCACCAGCCGCATAAACGGGCGTAATCAACACTGTATCTGCATCATTAAAACAAGCAGAAAAATCATCAAATAAATGATACAAACGTGAATACCGATGGGGTTGTGCAATCGCAATAACACGCCCTTTTGCACTCTCACGTGCTGCACGCAAAACAGCCTTTATTTCAACAGGATGATGTCCATAATCATCAAATATTTCAATACCCCGCCAACTTCCTGTTCGCGTAAAACGCCGTTTTACTCCGCCAAATTCTGCTAAGCCCCTTTTTATAGCTTCATTTGAAATGCCTAGTTCATGCGCAATAGCAATCGCCGCCGTTGCATTAGCAACATTATGCTGTCCTGCCATGGGCAAAAGCAAATTTTTCAACTCAATTTTTCTTCCTGTTTTGCGTGAGCGAACAAGAACATCAAAATGCGTTTTTTGACCATCCATCGAAAGATTAAGAAAACGAACATCCGCTTGTGGATTTGCACCATAAGTGATCACCCAACGATCATCAATACGGCCCGCCAATGACTGAACCTCTGGATGATCAAGGCACAAAACAGCAAAACCATAAAAAGGAACATTTTCTACGAATTGCCGAAAAGCCTCACGCACAGCATCAAAACTTCCATAATGATCTAAATGCTCAGCGTCAATATTAGTAATAACAGCAATATCAGCAGGCAGCTTTAAAAATGTACCATCACTTTCATCAGCTTCAACAATCATCCAATCGCCATCTCCTGTACGAGAATTCGTACCATAAGCATTAATAATACCGCCATTAATCACCACTGGATCAAAATGACCAGCATCAAGAAGAGCTGCGACCATTGATGTGGTCGTTGTTTTACCATGTGTACCACCAACCGCAATTGCACGCCGAAACCGCATCAGCTCCGCTAGCATTTCTGCACGTCTGACAAGCGGTAAATGTCTTTCCTTTGCAGCAATATACTCAGGATTTGTTTTTTTAACGGCAGTAGAAAAAACAACAACCTCTGCATTCCCTAAATTTTCAGCACAATGACCTATATGAACGTTAATTCCTTTTCTCCGCAAACGTTCAACATTTGCACTCTCAACTTGATCTGACCCTTGAACTTTATAGCCAAGATTATAAAAAACCTCCGCAATTCCACTCATACCGATCCCCCCAATTCCGATAAAATGGATAACGCCTATATCAAGTGGCATTTTCATCAAAAAGCTCCTCTTTTATATCTGACAACAATCGCCCTGCAATTAAGGATTCAGCCATATCAGCAAGACAACGGGTTGCATGAGGTTGCCCAACTTTTTTTGCAGAAAGCGCTTGTTTTTCTAATAAATGGGGCGCACAACAAGCGTGCATTAAAAGAGAAAAAAGCTTTTGTGCATTTAAATCTTTTTCTGATACAATTTGCGCACCACCTACACGAGCAAGCAGAGCTGCATTGGCAGCCTGATCATGATCTAAAGCATGGGGATAGGGAACAAGCAAAGCAGGTCTACCAATCACCGCTATCTCACAAACAGATGAAGCCCCAGCGCGCGACAAAATAAAATGGGCATGTGCCATACGTTCAGCCATATCATCAAAAAAAGGAGCTACCTCTGCTTGTACGCCCATATCACGATAGATTTTGATCAACCCTTCTGCTTCACCTCGAACTTGCTGCACAATTCGTAAACGTTTACGGTTCTTATCATCGAATAAAGCAATAGCTTCTGGAACAATATGTGAAAAAGCAGAAGCCCCTTGGCTACCTCCAAAAATCAAAAAATGAAATGGCTCTTCACCAGTTGAGGGATGATAAGGAATTTTGGCCGCCTTCAACACAGCCTCACGAACAGGATTCCCCGTCAAAAGTATTTTATGAGCATAAGCGCCATTTGGCGACAACAAACCACCAGCGATTGCACGCACAAAAATTGCCAACACCCGATTGGCACGCCCCATAACAGCATTTTGTTCATGAATAAATGTTACACGCCTCGTTAAGGACGCAATAAAAAGAGGAGGAAAGCTCGGATACCCTCCAAATCCTCCAACAAGAACAGGACGTAATTTATAAAACAACGCCAACGATTGCCCCATACCCCTTAGCAAAGACCAAAACGTCTTTATCAGAGCAAAAGGATGGCGTCGTGTAAATGTTGCCGATGAAACGATATGAATATGCTCTTCATCAAAGCAGCGAACAAAAGGTCGTGCTCTTTCATCTGTCATTAAATGAACATCATATCCACGCTGCCTTAATTCAACAGAAAGGGCTTCAGCAGGAAAAAGATGTCCACCTGTACCACCAGCCACCAAAGCAATAACTTTTTTATCATTCATAAGGGGTATCCAAGACAGAAGAGGAAGAAAAAGCTGAAAGGCGTGCTTCTGGCCAACGACGTGTTAAACTGAGCAAAATGCCCATTGAAAACGCAATCGCCACCATCGAAGAACCACCATAAGAAATAAAAGGCAATGTCATGCCTTTTGGAGGAATTAAGTGAAGATTAACGGCCATATTAATCGCTGATTGAAAGCCAATCATCATTGCTATGCCAGTAATACCAAGACGTATAAAGGAATCACGTGTATTCATGGCTATATACAATGAACGCATAACGATAAAGCCAAAAAGCATCATAATTAATAAACAAAGAATAATACCATACTCTTCAGCAGCAACGGAAAATACAAAATCTGTATGGCTATCAGGAATGATACGTTTTACTGTTCCCTCCCCAGGACCTTGCCCAAACCAACCACCATTCAAAATAGCCTCACGTCCTACATCCACTTGAAACGTATCCCCTTCACCTGTCAAAAAACCATTGATACGCTCGCGCACATGATGCAGAAAAAGATAAGCTAAAATAATTCCTACAACGCCTAAAATGAGAAAGAGAAAAATAATGGTAAGAGGTACACCAGCAATAAAAAACAGCCCCCCCCATGTTGCACTTATTAAAACTGTTTGTCCAATATCAGGCTGCAAAACCAGAAGCACACAACAAATGGCATAAAGTAGAATCGCTAACGTATAACCCAGAATTCCCCTCCTGCGTATCTGTTCTGAAAAAAGCCAAGCGGACATAACCACAAAAGCTGGCTTCATAAACTCTGAAGCCTGTACAGAAAAACCAAATAGTAGAATCCACCTCCGTGCTCCCTTTAATTCTGGACCCCAAAATAAGGTTGCAACCATAAGAGCAAGCGTTACAATGAGCAAAAGAGCACATAAACGACGAATATTAGAAAGCGAAAAAAAGGAAATGGTAACCATCGTAAAAAATGCTGAAATGCTAAAAATGATATGCCACCGAACAAAATAAAAACTATCAGCAATTCCGATTTTTTTTGCAATAATAGGGCTGGCAGCAAAAGACAGCATAATGCCAATTCCCATTAAAATTAAACAAGCTGCAAAGATAGAGCGATCAATCGTCCACCACCAATTAGCAATTGGATCTCTATCTGCACGCGTAACCATGGTATCCACCTTATCCATTTTATAAATTATCTTAAAGTGATATGGTTCCCCAGCCTATTTAACAAACACTTTAAAAACTAAATTACACAAAAAAAGATTCTGGAGTCTTAACGCAAAATATTTTTTTATAACTGATGATTTTTTTATTGTAACTGCATCACAAAAGAGACAAATTCTTCGCCTCGCATTTCATAATTTTTAAATTGGTCATAACTTGCACAAGCAGGTGACAAAAGAACCGTCACCTCTTTTTCCTTACAACCCATTGCATCAACAGCTGCTTCACGCACCGCATTTTTCAAAGTTAAGCTCATAGAAAAGGGAAAAGCAGATCCAATAGTGCGAGCAAATTCTTCCGCCGCGCTCCCAATCAAATAGGCTTTACGAATTTTAGGAAAAAATTTTCTAAGAGACTCTATTCCTCCCTTTTTTGCCTGTCCCCCAACAATCCAAAAAATATCATTAAAGGTGGAAAGCGCAGGAGCTGTTGCATCTGCATTAGTCGCCTTGCTGTCATTGATAAACAAAACCGCCCCCATTTTACGCACCTGCTGCATACGATGATCCAGCCCTTTATAACTTGCTAAATGCTTGTTCATAGAAGGATCGGTTATTTTTAAAGCCTGCAACGTTGCTAATGCCATAAGGGCATTTTGCGCATTATGACGTCCGCGCAAAGCAGTCATAGACGTCAGATCTGCAAGCATATGACGCTGTCCTTGATAAACAGCAAAGAGCTTAGTCCCATCTGCATAAAAACCATTTTCAACAAAATGATCCTTGGAAATTGCCCCAATTTTCTTCCCTTCATGAAGCAACTGTTGATATAAAAACCTACAAGCTGCATCATCAACTGAAATAAAAGCCTGTGAAGCCTGAGCAATCAGATGCCTTTTGGTTTGCACATAACAGGCAAAACTCCCATGTCGATCAATATGATCAGGTGTTAAATTCAATAAAAGTCCAATGGTCGGCTGAAGAGAGGGTGTAAGATCAATTTGAAATGATGAACATTCAATCACATAGATACGTTTTTTAACAAATGGCTTAAGCGTCAATATTGCCTTTCCGATATTCCCCCCCACCTGCACATCATAACCCATTTTTTCCAACAAATGCGCAAGTAAAACCGTTGTGGTTGACTTTCCATTCGTCCCCGTAATCGCAATGAAAGGAACATCTTGGTCACAAAAACCATAATGCTGTAAAAAATGCTGGCGCGCACGAACAAATAATTCAATATCACCGATAATTTCTATATTTTTTTTTCGTGCTTTTTCAACAACCCAATGGGGTTGAGGATAATTTAAAGGAACTCCAGGAGCTACAATCAATGCAACAAATTCTGACCAATCTTCATAACGGAGATCTCGCGTTGGAATATTGTGCCGGAAAGCCATCTGCACGCTTGAAGGACTATCATCCCACGCCACCACTTCTGCACCGCCACGCATCAATGCTTGTGCCGTTGCTAGTCCAGACTTTCCTAATCCAAATAAAGCAACTTTTTGTCCTTTATAACACGCAACAGAAATCAAAATCTCACCGCAATTTAAGTGTTGAAAGACCAATAAGAGCAAGAACAATTGAAATAATCCAAAAGCGTATCACGACTTGGCTTTCAGTCCAGCCTTTTTTCTCAAAATGATGATGTATCGGTGCCATAAGAAACACTCGTTTTCTTGTTAATTTGAAATAACCAACCTGAATAACGACCGAAAAAGCTTCCACAACAAAAAGCCCACCAATAAGAGCCAAAACAATTTCGTGCTTCGTAGCGACTGCAACAGTCCCCAATAATCCTCCAAGAGCCAACGAACCAGTATCTCCCATAAAAATAGCTGCAGGTGGTGCATTAAACCATAAAAAACCAAGCCCTGCCCCAACAACAGCTCCCAGTAAAACAGCCAATTCACCTGCTCCCGATACATAATGGATTTGGAGATAATCAGCAAAATTCATATTACCAGAAAGATAAGCAATCAGAGCAAAAGATAAGGCTGCAACCATCACAGGAACAATAGCAAGGCCATCAAGTCCATCCGTCAAATTAACCGCATTACCCGTCGCGACAATAACAAAAGCAGAAAAAGGAATAAAAAACCAGCCCAAATTGATAAGATAATCTTTCAAAAAAGGCAAAGCGAATCCAGATGAGCCAATTTGTAGGATGACAAAAGCAGCAATTGCGGCAACACAAAACTCCAAACTTAACCGTGCTTTCCCAGAAAATCCTTTGTCTGTTTGTTTTGTGACCTTAAGATAATCGTCATAAAATCCAATTGCCCCAAAAGAAAGCATAACCAATAGCGATACCCAAAAATAAATATTCGATAAATTACACCACAAAAATGCCGATACCACAATGCCGGTTAAAATCATCAATCCACCCATTGTAGGTGTTCCAGCCTTTTTAAAATGTGTTTGAGGACCATCCGCACGAATCGGTTGCCCCTTACCCTGCCGCAATTTAAGAGAAGCAATGATGCTAGGTCCAAACAAAAAGACGATGAGCCCCGAAGTAAGCATAGCCGCTATCGTGCGAAAAGTAATATAACGAAATACATTCACACCTGGAAGCCAATCACTAAACGAAGAAAAAAACAGCATCATGGTACAAAAAACCTCTTAAAATTATGAAGAAACCGCTTTATAGCGGTCAAGCAATGCAGTCACAATATTTGATGAACAAAGGCTATTGGATGATTTAACCATAAGCAGATCCCCAGAAGAAATTTCTGCTAAAAGGAGAGATAAAATTTTCTCAATATTTTCAGCATAATGAACCTTAACACCAGCAGACAAATCACTAACTAAAGATTTCATCGCCTCACCAAATAGAAAAACCGGATTAGCACCGGAAAGACGTATTGGCTTTATTAAATCACGATGAAGCTTTTCACTATACTCCCCTAACTCTAGCATATCTCCTAAAATAGCAATTCGCCGCCCCTCTTCCCCGACTGGTCCTGTAGCAAGAAGCTCAAGCGCAGCACGCATAGAAGCAGGATTTGCATTATAGCTTTCATCAATGAGATAAAATTCACCCCCATTTGATAAAGACAGTCGATAACGAACACCTCGCCCCTTTTGAGAAGAAAAATGGCGAAAAGAAAGAAGAACAGGCTCTAACTCAACTCCCATAGCATCACAAGCAGCAATAACCCCTAAACTATTTTGCACAATATGGCGTCCGGGAGCACCAATTTGAACCTCCCTATCCCGTTCCCTAATACGTACAATCATAGAAGAACGATCAGTTAGAAGACGTATATCTCGCGCTTGATAATCAGCATTTTTGCTCTCACCAAAGCTTAAGATATTCTTTACACCGCATTTCTTTGCTTTTTGAACGAGATAAGAAAAAAAATCACTATCCGCATTTAAAATGGCAATGCCTTTCTCATCTAATCCTTCAAAAATTTCAGCTTTTGCCTTTGCTATTTCTTCAAGATTTTTGAAAAAACCCATATGTCCTGCACAAATATGCGTAATGAGAGCAACATGCGGACAAACCAGTTTGACCAGAGGGCGAATTTCATCTCTATGATTCATGCCAATTTCAAAGATACCATAATCACTCTCTATAGGCATCCGCGCTAAAGTGAGTGGAACCCCCCAGCAATTGTTTAAAGAAGCAAGATTCGCATGAACGTTCCCAGTCATTGCAAGTGCTTGTTTCAAAGTTTCTTTTGTCGTTGTTTTTCCCACCGATCCTGTTATCGCAATAATCTTAGCTCTTGAACGTTTCCGTGCAGCTTGTGCAAGTTTTTCTAGGGCTTGCAAAACATCAGGAACAACAATAAGTGGAGCAGATATTTTTTTCATATCCCTCAAACGGTGTTCCGCAACGATAAGAACGCCTGCACCTCGTTCATAAGCTTGCGCAGCAAAATCATGACCATCAAGATGATGCCCCTTAATGCAGAAAAAAATATCACCTTCCGCAAGAGTACGGCTATCAATGGAAACCCCAGAAAAAGTTTCTGGCATGCTTCCCATTACAACACCATTAATTGCAGCAACAAGTGCTTTCTTATCCCATAAAGCTGTCATTTCTTTCGGTCCTCTAGAGCTTCTATCGCTTTCAGACGATCTGAAAAAGGATAAGTTGTCTGCCCTATAATTTGGCCATCCTCATGACCTTTTCCAGCAATGATTAATGTATCACCAGCTTTCAAAAGCTCCACCGCGTAAGAAATAGCCTCACCACGATCTGCTATCTCTATTGCTGTTGGCACTGCCTGTAAAATATCCTTGCGTATTTTTTCTGGCATTTCTGTGCGAGGATTATCATCCGTTACAATAACAATATCCGCTTTATCCGCCGCAATTTTTCCCATCAAAGGTCTTTTTCCTTGATCACGATCTCCTCCACAACCAAAAACAACGATCAAACGCCCTTGTGTAAAGGGACGAACAGAAAGCAAAACCTGCTCCAAAGCTTCTGGTTTATGGGCATAATCAATATAAACAGGCGCATTATTTTCTGTCTTTCCGACAAATTCTAACCGCCCAGGTGCCCCCTGCAAAGTTTCAAGCGCAGAAAAAACCTTACGAGGTGAAACACCCGTTGCAATTGCTAACCCCGCTGCCATAAGCGCATTGGCTACCTGAAAATCTCCAGCCAAAGGCAAATCAAATGTATAAATATTATTTTCCACACGACACTCAATACACTGTTTTGAGCGTTGATGTTCAACACGATTAATCGTGATAAATTGCCCCTTACGACCAATTGTCAAGACACGGCGGCGCGCTTGTGTAACAACATCAATAACCTTTTGTGAATAGACATCATCAGCAAAAATCAAAGCGGGAGCAGATACAGGCAAAAGTGTATCAAACAACTTCATTTTAGCCCGCAAATAATCCTCTACCCCCGTGTGATAATCCATGTGATCTCGCCCTAAATTGGTAAAGGCACCAGCCGTTAAACGAACTCCATCAAGTCGTCCTTGATCAAGCCCATGCGAAGATGCTTCAAGGGCTGCATGCGTCACACCTTCATGAGAAATTTCACAAAGAAGACGGTGCAAGGCAACCGGATCAGGTGTTGTGAGAGAACCATAAACATTCTGTTTAGGAGAAACAACACCAACTGTTCCTATACTCGCAGCACAAAATCCAACATGAGTCCAAATTTGCCGAATAAAAGAGACAACAGATGTTTTACCACTTGTACCAGTCACAGCAACGACCGTTTCAGGCTGAGAACCGTAAAAACGTGCAGCTGCCAACGCTAAACTATGACGAACATTAGAAACACGTAAAATGGGAACAGGTAAATCCTCAAGAACAGCATGACAATCTGTAACAATTGCTCGTGCACCACGCTTTATCGCATCATCTATATAGTGTCTTCCATCACTTTTTTTTCCTTGAACAGCGACAAAAACATAGCCTGGCAAGACTTGTCGAGAATCTGCACTGATTCCTGTTATTTCCATTGAAGAAAGATTCTGATCTTCAAGACATTCTGTAAAAACTGTTCCAAACAACATAACGATGCACCTTTTATTCATTTTACCGTTGTTTAACGAAACTTGAATTGCTCTTTTTACTTAAAAGAGGCTCATATTCTTTTTTAAAATCGGGTTTTACACCAAGAAAACTAGCTGTGCGACGAACAATATTAGCAAGCATTGGTCCAGCATTCATCCCCGCTGTTGCTGAACGCTGTCCTTCTGCAGGCTTTGGTTCATCAATAATTGTTAAAACAACGTAAACAGGATCATCAATAGGAAAAGCAGCAAGAAAACTATTGAAATTTTTTGTTTTAGAATATTTTCCATTTTCAACTTTTTCAGCTGTTCCTGTCTTACCACCTACACGATAACCTTCGACTTTTGCATTACGTCCAGAACCAATATCACTATTTAATTTATAAAGGTAACGCATATTTTGACTTGTTTTAGCCTGCAAAACCCGTTTTGCATGGTGCAACGTTTGTCCTTTTGTACGTTTTAAAAATGTCGGAGCAATTAACCAACCACCATTCATTAAAGCAGCAGCCCCAACAGCTGTTTGCAAAGGTGTTGTTGCCATACCATGCCCAAAAGAAATCGTCATAGAATGGATATCCTTCCAATGATGTGGCACAATAGGATGGGCAACTTCAGGCAACTCTGTTGTAAGACGATCCAGTAACCCAAGTTTTTGCAAAAAACCACGATGTTTATCAATCCCTATCGCCAATGCCTCTTTAGCAGAACCAATATTGGAGGAATAAATAAAAACCTCCCATAACGTTAAGGGACGATTTTTCCCATGAAAATCATGAATAGTATACCCACTACTTGCTTTTATTGGCTTTGAAGCATCAATAATACTGTTTAAATGAAAAATATCAGAATCAAGAGCCATGGCTGTCGTAAAACTTTTAATGATCGATCCCATTTCAAAAGCTCCTGCCGTCATCCGATTGAGACGATCACTTTTTAAAGCTTCAATAGGATTTCCAGGATCAAAATCTGGTAGTGATGCCAAAGCCAAAACTTCCCCCGTATGTATATTTAAAATAACAGCTCCTGCAGCAATTGCCCTATAACGCTTCATAGCCTGAATAAGTTCATCATGAACAATTGCCTGAACACGCACATCAATCGAAAGTTGAACTTGTTTTAATGATTCTTCCATGGCAAGACCAGCGGCACGTAAAGCACTCAACCCCGCATCATCAATATATTTTTCCATACCTGCAATGCCCTGATTATCAACATTCACCATACCGAGAATATGGGAAGTTACAGGTCCATCAGGATAAAAACGACGAATTTCAGTTCGAAAACCAATTCCTGGTATACCAAGAGCCATAATTTGCGTCTTCTGCATTGGTGTTAACCCACGCTGTATCCAAGAAAAACCAGATTTTCTTTTTAAGCGCTTATAGGTTTCCTGCCAATTAAGATCAGGCAAAACTGTTGAGAGCAATTCAATTGTTTCATCCACATCAATAATACGTCGTGGCTCAGCAAAAAGTGAATAAGTTTTAATATCTGTTGCCAATAAACGACCATTACGATCAACAATATCAGGCCGTGCCATCAATTGAAGAACTCCTGGCCCCTTTGCTTCTTCAATCTGTCCACCTTCCAACCCGTAAGAAATAAGGCAAGCCCCCATGATGCCATATAAAATTAAAAAGCAGAACAACGAAAAAAGCAAACGTGGACGACTAGAATAAGGACGACGAACAGAAACATTATGATTATTCAACGAATTCTTTAAGTGCTTTTTCTTCTGTGAGAATAAAAAAGTCGATTTCATTACTGCGCGCCTTTTTGGACAACACCATTTATCTGAGAAGCCCGATTATTTGTCAAAATATCCTGATTATCTTCCAAGATATTTTGTTTAATCACTTCTTCAATTTGATCATGTATCCGTACCGGAATATCTTTAAACGCCACGATTTGACGCGGCTGTATAACCTCTAACTCAAGTTCTTTTTGATAACGTTTTGCAAGTTTTTGCATGCGTGAAGGCCTTATCATCACAGCCCACTCAGCACGAAGCAAACTTACCGTATTTTTTGCTGCAGCAATTTCATGCTCAAGATGACGAACTTCGTTCATTCGTTTTTGAACATCATATTTTACTTTATAAGTAAGACCTGCCATACAAATCATAATCATCACTAAGATCATATCAAATGTACGAAAAACTGTCATTTCTTGCCGCCTTCAAAACTGGCAATCTCTGCTAAACCAAATAATTTCATATCTGCTGCAAGAGCCTCTGCTTCAGTTCGTACACCAATACGCAACCGCGCAGAACGTGAACGAGGATTTTGCTGTAACTCCTCTTCACTTGCAGTTATCCCCCCTTTAAACAAAGGGAAAAATGTTGCTGGAGCCGTTTTTATTTCAGGAAGATAGCGTGATCTCATACACTCTCCTGAACGAAAAGAAAAAAATCTTTTGACCATACGATCTTCAAGAGAATGAAAACTGACAACACCCAAACGACCACCCGGTTTCAAAATGCGTTCAGCAGCAAATAAGCCACGTGCAAGTTCACCAATTTCATCATTAACATAAATGCGAAGAGCCTGAAATACACGTGTTGCAGGATGAATACGATCTCCCGGCTTACGTCCTATCAACGCTTCGATAGCATACGCCAAATCACCTGTACGCAAAAAAGGCTGAACAACACGACGCTTTTCAATCATCCGTGCAATTCGCCCCGCATAACGCTCTTCTCCTAATATCTTAAAGATACGTGCCAAATCCCTTGCTTTTAAGTGATTTACAACATCCCCAGCAGTAAAACCAGTCTGAGCCATTCGCATATCTAATGGACCATCTTTTTGAAAAGAAAATCCCCTTTCAGCTTCATCAAGCTGCATTGAAGAGACACCAATATCCAAAATAACAGCGTCTACCTTCTCTTCAACAACGCGATCCAACTGTGAAAATTCCATTTGCACCAAACGAAGTCGTGGAAAAAATTCTTCAACAAGCGATTGTCCCGCACTAATAGCATGAGGATCACGATCAAGAGCGATCACCTCCGCCCCTGCCTTTAACAAAGCGCACGTGTAACCACCAGCACCAAAGGTGCCATCAATCACTTTTGCTCCAACCAATGGCATAAGCCCAGCCAAAACTGGCTGCAACAACACTGGAATATGGCGTTCAGCTCTTTGATCCTGCTTTATCAAAATAATCCGTCTTGAAGTTATGCTGTCTCAAATCAACAGCTCTCTCATAGCAACTGATTTTAGAGTAACCTAGCCTTCAACTTTCATATTAATCACAATGAACGAAAAAACTAAAGTTATCCCAAGACAGATCCTAACGCATTATACTTAAAGAAATGTTATAATTTTTTAAAATACTCTTTGCTCAAGTGTCCATTTCAAACACATAGACTCCATAAAAGATCATATAATCGATCTTATAAAATATCGCGTATCATCATGAAATATCAGTCGGCCTATAAGCCGGGTTCTGTAGAGTAAAGCTTACACTTTACATGGCAACCATTCATCTGGGACGGATGTTACCATCCGCCTCGTGCAACCTACCCGAATGACTCGCCCGGAAATCGGCTGCAAATTAAATTTTGCACGTCATTTCTATTTGGTCTTGCTCCCGGTGGGGTTTACCTTGCCACATTCATTACTGAATGCGCGGTGGGCTCTTACTCCACCCTTTCACCCTTACCTATAAAAATAGGCGGTTTACTTTCTGTGGCACTTTCCCTAGGGTCACCCCCGCCGGGTGTTACCCGGCACCGTCTTTCCATGGAGCCCGGACTTTCCTCACCTGCCGCATTTTAGCATTAGACAAGCGCGGCTGCCCAGCCGACTGACGCATTAATTTATAAAACATTTTCTGCTCCGTGAAAATAGCCTCTTAAAATATTTTACAACAAACCTGTCTAAAAAGATGTTTTTATTTTAATGAAGCCAGATAAGTTTTCACTTTTGCGCAATATTTCGCCGAAATGGAATTCATTTTTTTTGCAGCATGACCTGCGTTATATTTAAGGATTGTACCACACGTACTTCCACCACTGAGTTTATACGCCCGTGCCAAATAACGCATACCATATTCAAGGTTGGTCGCAGGATCGTACAAATCCTGTACAGAACCACTAAAGCCCAACCCTCGTGCCGTAGAGGGTTTAATTTGCATCAAACCTATTTCGCCAGCAGCCCCCTTTATACCTGCCTTATAATTACTTTCAACTTTTACAACAGCATGTGCTAAATTAACGGGAACATTATATTTATTCGCAAGTTTCTGAATAAGAAACTCATAAGGACGATCAGAAATCTTAGAAGCAACAATTACTGAAGCTTCTCCTGATTCCGCAACATTTAAGACACTATGAGTCCAACTTATATCAATTACAAAAAATACAGCACACGCTGTATTTAACAAGATTTTCAAAAATTGCATTTTCTCTCTCTTCACTCAAACATTCTCAAATTCTAGCTGCAAATAATTTGCAAATGTATTGTACAAAAAAAGAAAGCAAAAGAACGGCTTGAAAAAGGAAAGAGTAAGACAATTTCAAGATAAAATTCTGCAACAAAAGAAAATCTCTTTATGCACAAATTATAGATTTATCTATATCATAAAATAAAAAAAATAAAGAGACTATAATTAATCTTATAGCGTATTAAATAAAATGATATAATCTGTAAATTTCTGCTATCACTATTGTATCACTCAATTTTTATATTAAAAAAATAGCATCTTAAAGAGAGACAAGAACATCTTTTTACCGAAGATCCTCAATATCAAAAAAGTTTCACAAAAAATATAAACTGTTATCAACACTTCTCTCTGGTTAATAAACACCCACAGCACTCTTTATGTCCGATAAAACCCCAACAAATCATAAAAAAATCCCCACTCCCATCATTGCGCATAAAAAATTCATAAATATACTAAAACCATCATACTCTTTACTAATTCAAAAGATTGCAACAGACTTTTAGCTCTCAAGATGCCTCAAAGAAGCTTTTTACTTCTTCTTTTGAAAGAGCTTTTATCCACACAAGCCTCTCACTTGTAGTGCACAAGAAACTAATTTTGATTTTTTCACCATGAATAAATTTAAAACGAGAGAATTTTACAATTCTTAAGATTCTCACTCAATATGAAAATGACAAATTATCATTATAAAACAATATGCTAAAAAAACTATATCCGTCTTTGTCCCTACAACAAAGCTTAACAATTACTTTTGTCTGTTTTTTGAAAAATGTTAGAAAACTCAATACCCCCAAAGCCCTTTAAATAAAAATAAACCCTCATCTTCATTCAAATATTTTTTTCTTTGTCACAAACTATCACCTTATCAGCCTTGCACCTCATTTTCAGAAATCATACAAATGAACAAATATCCTAAAATCCGTAGAACAAAGGAAGCCTAAATCCCTTAAAATTTTTTTATTTACCCATATCAAATAAAAAAACAACTGGCATATAAAATGCGATTAACGTGTTTTATTATAGTCAATACTGCTTTTGTCATTGTAGCGATTGATAATGCAATTAACTTGACCAATACCCTTGACAGACTTGCTTTCACTCCTGCAATGATTGCAACATTATCCTTATACTCCGATTGCCTATCTTTTGAGTAAGATAAACTTTGCTAATTATCTTACAAATTGATTATCTCCTCGGACTTTTCAACAATTCATGAAAAGCTCTTGCTGCTTAAAATAAAATCCAAAAGCGCGATTAAAAAAACAGCTAAAAATAAGCATTAGCAATGGAAGGACGAGAAATCGCTTTTGAAAGAGCCATAGCAACAGTTTCACCAGATTTGTGAGCCTGCTCACGACTCTGACCACTTTTAAAAGCAAGCGCAATTACATCACGACGCAGCTGCGCAATAAACAACTCTTGCTGTTGAGGACTCATCTTAGAAAGATGCTTGATAATATCTGGAAAAGATACAGACAATCTCTCTAACAACTCCTCCTCTGTTACATCAAGCTTCTGAGAAGAAAAAGAAGAGCGACCGGAAAAAAACTGATAAACAGCACTACTTTGAGAAGCAAAAAATACAGCGCCAAAAATAAAAAATACAAATAAAATAAAAACAATACGACGCGAAAAAGATTCCATTATCTCTTACCTAAAGATCACAGAACACAAACATAGATTCCTTTTATGATTCTCCTTATAGCATTCAACGATGCCTCAATAAAGAAAAATCAAATTATTGAAAATGAATACGCTAACACTATCTGCCCAACAAGACCTGCCCCCCATGTATTTAGGTAGTATAGGCGAAACAATAACAGATCTTACACTTCCCCCTAATAACACGCTACAACATCCCCTAAAACAATTATAAAAAGCCTGACTGAGGAAATCCTCAGTCAGGCCAGACAATCTAGGGGATCCACGCGGGGGGGGGGGAGGAGGTTCCCCGATCGTCCTCTCACATCAACCACTAAGATAGCCGATGCAATATTCTTGCTATGGAATAAAATTCTTTAAACAACAAGAAATTCTTATCATCTTCTACGCAAAAAAACATAAAAGAGTTATAAATTGTTTAAAAATGTTTAAATTTAGGCAAAAAAAGTTTAAAATGACCCAATTTGAAGCAATTTTATTTCAAGAAGCATCAATTAGAATCTACGATCATTATAACTTTTAAATAGTTTCTTTCATAATTCTGATGATCATAATTAAAAAAACCGTAATTTCTACGTATCCACCCTATAAAAATCAAACTATGTAAAAGTAGAATCACTTTTCCAACAGCAATCACCACAAAAAGAAAAATGTAGATTTTTAAAATCTTACATAAATAACCGTAAAAAATGAAAAACATCTTCTTGCAAGAAAACAATAAATTTAGAGAAATAAAATCTTATCTATCTTCATAAAAAATTTTGTAAATGATTATTAAAATATTGTCGCATCTCTCATGTAACAATCAATGAAGAATTTAAACAGCTTAATTTTATGAAAAAATGAGAACTCTGAAGATATTTGTTTCGAATCACGTCCTATAATCATTTCAAATAACGATAAACTATTTTACAATAACCAACAGGCTCTAACGCATTTTAACATAATAAACCGAGATCAATGCAGACAGTTTCTCTTAATCTCTATCATTTAAATGATCCCGTAAAATAATACACACAGTAGTTTCTATGCTCAAAAATTGTTATAGTCTGTTCTTCTAACGTAAATAATGCATTGATTTACAATCATAACTCATCATTTTACAACTTACATGAGAGATCTCAAGAACGTAAGATTCCCTTATTTTAAATCTTCGTCCATTGAATCAATGAATAGCCATACTATGGCACATCACAAACAAGAAAAAGCATATGGATAAAAAACATAAAACGATGATGCCCTATCAATTTTACGCTATACTAACGGGCTGCGTCATAAAATGAGCGGTAAGCATAAAAAGAAAAAATCACTTTTGGCAAGAAAAATGGACTTATTTAATAACCTTTTTAATAACCTTCATACTTCTCATGATAAAGAGATACGAAACTTTAGTGTAATATTACGCTTTTCTTTTCTACTTTCAGCCACGGACTATCCATAGATTATCGTCAATCTTATTTTTATGAATATAATGAAAAACACATAGACGAACGCCATATATGAATGCTTGTAAGAAGAAATAAACGTAAAGTCAGATACGCTATTATAACCATTGTTGTACAAAATGTTTTTAAAATTCAGAATATCACTCCAATCCATTACTAATTTATGAGTAATTTTATGGCGTCATCTACCAAGCTTTTACGTTTGCTATTACTTGTAAATCAACACCTGCTCCTAACATGGCAATATGCTTGAGGTAAAGACTAGAGCAAATGAGAACCATGTAAACAGTCCCAGCTTTTATATGCCCAATTAGAGTAAAAATATTTACGTCTGTTTGAGTAATATTAAAAAAACCATCATTTATTTTGAATGAAACATAAAAGCCCAAAGATAAAAACCTATTGCCATCTTTACCATCCCTTTCATTTGCCTTTACGACTTTCAAACACGCTCATAACGCTGTGTTTTAAATAATGAAAATCATGCATTGTCTTACCCTTTTACCCCTTCGTCTTTTTAGGGCATCTTTTTGCACCCCTCACTAAAAATTCCAAGGTACTTCTTATCTAAGCACCTGTTTTAAAGAGACATCGTAAGATCTATTGGGTACCACCATTTTTGACATTTATGAAGGTATGAGTCATCACTATATTATATTGTGCGCTACTACATCATATCGCCGCCGCTCTCATATTTAGAAATATGTATTTCCTTTTACAAACGGTATTATTTAGATAAATATCTTCTCTTGTAACAGACAAACAGACTCTTTTGGATTCTGAAACAGGAAATTTGAAATGAAAAAATATTCCTATATTCGAGCCTCTCATTGAAGTCTAAAAAATCAATATATTGGCTAATAAAACAAATATGATATCAAGACACCTTAAATAACGATCCTCATAGGCTTAACTCTATAGAAGGTGCTTTCATTACACAGTACATAGCCACCAAGCCCCTGTAAAACACCAATACTCTCATATAAAAACATAATACAAATGTAAAAAACAATAGATTATCAATGATTGAATAAAGTTTTATCTCTACGCTATTCCTTAAGAAAAATCAGAGAATAAAGCAGGTTAACAAACGCGATTTATGCAAAATCGACTTGTTTATCTTTGATATCGTCAACTAATAAACGCGGATCACGAGCAAGCCAAAGCGTAACCATACCCTTCTCACTGTTTTCATTTTGTATAGGAGTAAGACAAACCGTTTGTTCTGGAACAAGTCCCGTATTTTTAAGCCATTGTTCTATTTGTAAAGCCGAAAATCCAAAACGTATATGTGCTTGATCAGAATATGAAGACTCAATTTCATGATAACCAAAATCCACAATCAATAAACGTCCATGAGGACGCAAAACACTTGATATCTCATGAAGAAACATTTCAGGATTTTCAAGAAAATGTAAAACCCAATGAAGAATAACTAAATCAAAAGTTGTATCTCCAACAGACAAGTGAAAAACATTGCTATCAAGCACAACTTCAACCGCATCCGTATAAAGATTAGAAAACAATTTTAAGACAGAGTCTCCACCTATTCCAATATTCAGCATCGTTTGAAATGGTTTATCGCCAATGATTTCAAGTAAAGCGTTTTCCACACCATGATCTGCCATATAGGATGACCGTAATACATCCCATTGCAACGTATTTTGTAAAAAATGCTTCTTCCTCGTTTTTTGACGCTGCTTTTTAACATCCTTCAAACGTTCTAAATCATGCGCTAACAACATATCATGCTTTGGCAAAGCCGAAAGAACACCCATCACAATGTTTTTACCCCAAAAATCATGACAAAGCTTAAAATAAAGGCTATCTCCCTTCTGATAACGCTCAATCAATCGTGCTTCGTACAACAAACGTAAATATCGTGATATACACGCTTGCGACTGATCAAGAATAAAAATAAAATCAGAAATTGTTAAATCTTCATGACGCAAGAGCGTAAGAACACGTAAATGGTTTATTTCTGCGACCGCATTTAGCAGCACAATCATTGCATCTAAACTTGCACTTTTTTTCATAATTATCCCTTAAACATTCCTATAAACATTTGTTTACAGAAAAAAAAGTCAAGCATAAAACGCATATTCTCATCTATTTTGTTCTCTCTATTTTATTATACTATGAAAAAAATAGGCTACTGTAAAAAACGAACAGATTATCCCCCTGCTTCTCGTTATAATGATAATGCATTGATTTATAATAACAATTCATCATTTTCAACTTGAATAAAACATCGGAGTACCGTAAATTTTTCTCATTTCAAACCTATTCATGATAAATCAATCCAAATTATTCTCTTACAGCTCATAAACAGAGGAGACATATGGATAAAAATACTTTTTATAGCCATCTCAAAACAAGAACTGCACACTATTGAGAGAAAATAAATAACATGATGGTGCCAGCTTGCATTTTTATTAAGTAAAGATGATAATGCTCAATGACTAGAGCATTTGTAGAAATAGTGCTACACTCTTCATCTCCTCCTTTTCATTGCAATTTTACAAGCAATAGTCGGTTATATATCATGAGTAGAATAACCCTATCTAGGTCGTAATTTCATAAAGTATCTCTTACTATTTTCAATGAATAAAAACTTCCACAGAGTACACACACACTTTATTTATGAAATAACAAATGCAATAAAATACACCATTTTTTCAAAAACGTTGAGATAAGATAAGAAATTCTAGCGTGTAAGAGGTTTATAATTTGCATGCTTAGAATTAAGAGATTCCACCCCAAGACGACGAACTTTATCAGCCTCATATTCAGCAAAATTACCTTCAAACCATTCTACATGGCCATCACCTTCAAAGGCTAAAATATGTGTTGCCAATCGATCAAGAAACATACGGTCATGCGATATGATAACTGCACAACCAGCGAAATTTTCCAATGCATCTTCCAATGCACCCAATGTTTCAGTATCAAGATCATTTGTCGGTTCATCAAGAAGAAGCACATTCCCCCCCTCTTTTAGAAGTTTCGCCAAATGTACGCGATTGCGCTGCCCTCCTGATAAATTTGCCACCTTCTGCTGTTGATCTGCCCCCTTGAAATTAAAAGCCCCGCAATAAGCGCGACTATTCATCTCATATTTGCCTAATTTAATAATGTCATTTCCACCAGAAATTTCCTCCCAAACAGTTTTATTCCCCACCAAGGAATCGCGACTCTGATCCACATAACTCATGTGAACTGTTTCACCGATACGTATTTGACCTGAATCGGGCTGTTCCTGTCCCGTCAACATTTTAAACAAGGTCGACTTTCCCATACCATTGGCCCCAATAACGCCGACAATACCACCAGCAGGAAGTTTAAAAGAAAGAGAATCAATCAATACACGCTCACCATAAGCTTTAGAGAGATTATCAACTTCAATAACAACCTGTCCTAATCTTTCTCCAATAGGGATAATAATTTGTGCCTCTCCAGGACGACGCTCACGTGCTGCTTGAACCAACTCATCATAAGCCTTAATCCGAGCTTTTGACTTTGCTTGTCGCCCTTTTGGACTAGAAGCGATCCATTCTTGCTCACGTGATAAAGCACGTTGACGCGCTGCCTCTTCACGTCCTTCTTGAGCCAAACGCTTGGCTTTAGCCCCCAAATAAGCAGAATAGTTCCCCTCATAAGGAATACCTCTCCCGCGATCTAACTCTAAAATCCAACCCGTTACATTGTCGAGAAAATAACGATCATGGGTTATCAAAAGCACAGCCCCAGGATATTCACGTAGATGCCTTTCAAGCCAAGCCGTCGTTTCAGCATCTAAATGGTTTGTCGGTTCATCCAAAAGTAACAAATCAGGTTTTGACAAAAGCAATTTACAAAGTGCAACACGCCGCTTCTCACCACCCGAAAGTTTTGTTACATCCCCATCGGCTGGCGGACAACCAAGAGCAGCCATAGCCATTTCCACTTGACTTTCTAAATCCCAAAGATTCTGACTATCAATAATGTCCTGAAGCCGTGCACTTTCATCAGCCGTTTCCTCGCTATAATTCATCATCAATTCGTTATAACGCTCAAGAATTTCTTGTTTATCTGCAACACCTTCCATCACATTGCCACGCACATCTTTGCTCGCATCAAGCAAAGGTTCTTGTGGTAGATAGCCACAGCGTGCTCCTTCAGAAATCCATGCTTCTCCCGTATATTCCTTATCTAGCCCAGCCATAATACGTAAAATAGTTGACTTCCCTGCACCATTCGGCCCTAAAATACCGATCTTCGCATCTGGATAAAAAGACAAATGAATATTTTCTAGAACTTTTTTATTGCCGTAAGACTTGTTAAGCCCAGCCATATGATAGATAAATTGACGTGCCATAAATTTCTCTTTATATTGTGCGATATTAAAGATTAGAATTTTGAAAAAAACTGCTTTTGCTTTTTGAAACTGTACAGTAAATAGCACTTACATCGTATCAAAAGCTTTTCACTTTATATTGGTACATTTTTTCTAATCTCACAAGCCCCAGTATGGTCCTGAATGCAAAAAAACATCCCCCAAAAAAGCAAAAAGCAAATCTTTTTAGCTGTACCTGAAACCTGTTATCAAACATTGCCTCTCTTTTCCATACCAGATATAACATTGTATTTTTATCGTATTAAACCAACTTATCAATGTAATATGGTACCAAAAAGAAAAGCAATTCTCTATGCGCCTTCTTTTTTCGCTTTATGGGCTTTATATTACGCAGTAAAAAATCCTTCCCTTTTTTCATCGATTTTTTGCTACGGGAAACAATGGTCTTCCCCCCTTGCCTTGACATGGCTTAAATTACGTTTACAAAACGATCGCCGCCTTATGGGATCTGACGTCCCAAGCCCAATGATCATGAAAGCTTTGCATCAACACATAGCAACAAATGACTACAGTGCACTTCCCATTGGTACGTGGTTACAATTCGTAAAAAACTATAAAACCAATTGTAAAAACTTATCCATCCCCCTCTTTTGGCTTGATAATTATAAAAATAATATCAATATTCAGCAAATCATTTCAAAACTTCAAGACGAAATATAGCTTTTTAAAAATACGATAAAAGATCATCTCATATAGGAATATATTTATGGAAAAAAAAGCCTTAATCGTCATTGATGTTCAAAATGACTTCTTACTAGGTGGAGCACTTGCCGTACCACAAGGTGATGCTATTTTACCCGCCGTCAATAATCTCATAAATCATTTTGACCACGTTATCTTAACCCAAGACTGGCACCCAAAAAACCATTGCAGCTTTGCTTCCTGCTATCCTGAAAAAAAGCCCTATGATACCATCATTCTTGACTATGGTCCTCAAATACTCTGGCCTGATCATTGCATACGAGGAACAAAAGGAGCAGAATTTCATCCATCTCTTAGAGTAGAAAAAGCACAACTTATCCTTAGAAAAGGCTATAATCAAAAAATGGATAGCTATTCTGCTTTTCTTGAAAATGATCAAAAAACACCAACAGGTTTACAAGTTTATCTCAAAGAACATGGTTTTACCAAGCTTATTATGTGTGGCTTAGCAACTGATTTTTGTGTCGGATTTTCTGCTCTTCACGCTATACAATGCGGTTTTAAAGTCAGTGTTTCATTAAATGCCTGTGCTGGTATTGATGTAAACGGATCACTAAACACTATGCTTAAAACTATGAACGAAGCTGGTATAGAGCTTTTAATGGTCTCTTAAAATATTCTTCTCTAATCTACTACTATAATATACTGATTTATAAAGGATAAATTATTTTTCACATATTTAAGTGAGAGTCTAGAATATCGTAAATTCTCTCATTTCAAACCTGTTTCAAAACCATTCTCCTACACGTTACAAAGAGAATCAATGTATGAATAAAAATCATTCAAAAAAACAGTAAAAACACTTCTTATGAACCATTAGATGCAAGAGCTTGTCATACTATTGAAAGCTAGTAAAAAGTATAGCATCAGCTTTCTGTCTTAAATTTAGGTCAAAAAGCACCTTAGAGATTGTACACTATTCCCTTCATGAGTAGTATCATGCGATGGACTCAACTTTAAAACAAAAACGCAAATAAGCAATAAAATAGAATAGTATTTTATTTTGCATAAAAGACCTCTTTCTATTCAAAGATATGCGATAAACAAAAGCCTGAGAAAAGAAGAAATCTCCATTACTTAGACACAACATGTTTATCCAATTGACGATGCTTAAAACGAATCGAAGAATATAATGCCATTCCAATAATACAGACTCCTACAAGTCCTGTTAAAACTTCAGGAACCGATATAATCGTTTGCAGATACATAATCACTGCAAGAACCAAAATTGCATAAAAAGCCCCATGCTCCAAATAACGATAATGCAATAATGTTCCTGATTCAACCAACATAATTGTCATAGAACGAACGTAAAATGCACCGATACCAAGACCTATCGCAATAATAAAAAGGTTGTGTGAAAAGGCAAAAGCACCAACCACGCCATCGAAAGAAAAACTAGCATCAAGAACTTCTAAATAAAGAAACGCCCCTACTCCCCCGTGAGTTACTGTTGTTAAAGTCTTTTGAGGGGTATCCAAGAGATGACCGACAACTTCAACACCGATAAAGGTCAAAAGTCCATAAAGGGCTGCCAATAAAAAAGTTATTTTATCTTCTGTGTCAATCTGAGCTGAAACAAATAAGATCAAAATCAAAACAATTGCAATATCAATCCCAACAAGCGCCCCAAACTTTTGAGCAGGTCTCTCTATAACATTAAGCCAATGTACCTCTTTTTCAGAATCAAAAAAATATTTTAAGCCAACCATCATAAGGAAAGTGCCTCCAAAAGCAGCAATCCCCATATGTGCATCGGTTAAAACTTCAGCATATCGGTGTGGTTCCCATATCGCTAATTTGACTGCCGCAATTGGATTAATCCCAACAGCAACGACAACCACCAATAATGGAAAAACAATTCGCATCCCAAATACAGCTATCAAAATGCCCCATATAAGAAAACGACGACGCCACAACGGATCCATTCTACTAAGAACACGCGCATTGATAATAGAATTATCAAAAGATAAAGAAATTTCTAAAACTCCTAAAACAAAGCAAATAAAAAAATATTTAAGAAAACCAGTAATACTTTCCGTTTCAAACCAACCAATAACCCCTCCTAAAAAGACACCAATAATCGTGAAAAAAAAAGCAAACCCAAAATAGCGTAATAGGGCCATGATCATTCCTCAAAGTTTATTTTCTCATTCATCTAAAACACACCCAGTCCAAATTCAAAGTTTGCATCTCTTTAAAGTTGCATCTATTGATGCAGAAGTGTATAGAATATATATGGTAAAGTTACATGAAAATTCTCTCAAAAAAAGCAAGAGACAAATGTAGCAAACAGAGAATTTTGTTTTGAAATGAATATCAATTGTCAATACAACAAGCGAAAGATTTCTTTCTATCCACGAAAATAAAAAAATAAAAAGAAATTAAAGCTATAAATATTGACATTATATCATAGAATATTAATACATAGTGTGCTTTTATTATTTAATGATTTATACCATGATGATTTACTGAGGGAGATAATTCGTGGCACGTCCTGAAACTGAATCAAAAACCATATTTGGAAAACGTTTACGTTATGTACGTCTTGCTTTAGGCGATCCATCACGTGAAACCTTAGCTAAAAATTTTAGCATGACAAAAAATTCCATTGCTTTTTATGAGCGTGGAGAGAGAGAACCCAATCTTAGTGTCTTACAAACATACCGCACGTTATATGGTGTCAATATTAATTGGCTTTTAACTGGACAAGGAAAAATGTTTGACACCGAATATACAAAAGGTGATTTTGACTGGAATTATTTTATTAAAAAAATCGAAGGACTAGAAGAAACTCTTGCCAATAGTGATCGTAATGAAAAACCGAATCAAGAAAAAATCGACAGTTCTTATGAAAAATTGCAGCAATATTTGTCAAGACAAGGTTTATCAAATGGACTTAACCCCAAGACTACAACCTCTCTGATCGATATGAAAGCTAAAATGGCCAATTCTTATACTCTTAGCTTATTCATTGATTTACTCATTCGAAGCGTATCCCAAAAAGAGGTTATAGCTAATCAATAAACGTCTGTTTCAAAAGAAAAAGCAAGAAATGATAAAACTCTACCAGTATGGAGAAGAGTATTTTTTACTTTATCCATGCTGGTGAAATTTTGTATAATTTATAAAATTTATTTCTGTAATGACAATAAAAACATTCGCATTTTAAATGAAATTATAGTGTCTTTAAATTAAAAAAAATAATTTTATAGTATAAAATTCTCATTCATATCTTATTGACAAGATTTTTTTTCTTGTTAAAAGAATAATAGCTCTCATAGAAATTATTTTTTAAGGTCAGAAAATTTAAGGGGAATATATTGACGACTTCCTATAGAGACATACATTAGTGTTCACAGACGGATTAGTTAAATATTTATCCTGAAAATTATCAGCTATTTTATGAGGTGGGAAGCATGTATTTTGAGGTGTTTCAAGGAGTTCACAATCAATGGTACTGGCGTTTAATCTCAGGAGATGCACAAAAAATTGCTTTTTCTAGTAAAGGTTATCCAACAAAACAAGATATTCTAGTCAATATTGAACAAATCAAAGAAATTACACATAAGGCTCTTATTAGAGAACTACAGTCCTGACGTTCTTTACCATTAAAACAAACGTTTATTTTGTGTAATGGTATGGTGAGTTGCTTTTGTGACAAATAAAAAGTGATCGTTTTTCCCTCAGCGGGAGGAGGTTTTTGTGTTATTTCTGATACTCACAAATAACAATCACATTCTTGCAGTTTATTATGTTTGTTTTCAATCATACTTAAGTTTCTATAGCATTTATCAAAAAGAAAGTCTCTTAAGTCTTGTATTTTTCATAAAAAATAAACACACATGAAGAAAAGATAATTTATCAATGAGAATATAATTACTTTACAAGATATTAATATCTTTTATGCTCATATTCCTCTTCTGCATTTGATAATCATAACTGACTTACCCATTTCATCTTCATAAAAAGCAAATATCTCTTTCTTTCTATTATCATGCAATTTTTTAGACATATTAGCTGAAACTATCGTAGCATTTATACCTTATATCTAAAAGGAACGTGCAAAATTGTTTCCAGCATACTGGATTGTATAGACGCGCTTTTTAATAACCAGCATACCTATAAACTGGTTTATCACCATAACCTCTTATTTTATAATCAAAGGCGCTCTGTCTTATAAACTTAAATGTTTTCATAAAATCAGAGTAAACTTGAATATTCTCTTTCAATACAATCTCTCCATCAGCACCATAATTGGCTTCATTAAAGTTTATCTCTCTCGTCATTCCAATCTTCCTAACACATTTCCAAGCCCTTTAATGCAAAATATGAATACATATCACTCTTTATCATATTCAGATTTAAGCATTTTTTGATATTTCTTTTCATTTTTTTCATATTGTTTAATTTGTTTTTTCAGTTTTTCAATTGCTTGGTCTCGTCTTTTAATCACCATACTTTGCTCTCTAATAGCTCTATCTCGTTCTTCAGTCATCTTCATAGAATCTCTTAAAAACTCATGCTTTATTCTTCTAGATTCATCTTTTAAAACTTTCACTTGACTGCGATAATATAAAGAAAACCGAAATATAACCCCGCTGCACAACAAAACAACAACCATTGCTCCCAATAAAATTTCGTTTACACTCATTTGGATCTCCCTTAATTGTCGCTCAAGTGATCATCTTGACCAATTTGTTTCATCCTCAATCAAAAAAAGAATGCAATAAACCGCATGTTCCAAGTGTGAACAATCACTCTCGGCATTCTTATTTTCTCCATTAAAGTCATTGATAAATGACGCAAAAAAATCTCTGAAAGCAGCTAAATCTACACGCTTACACCAATTATTTGCGACACATTTATTGACACAAAAAACAAAAATAAGGAACGTCAAATAAAACTAACGACGCAACGCAATCGTACAAGCCTTGCCCAAATCGTTCCTATCTTCCTTTTTACGCCATGGGGAATGCGGCTATATATGAAAGTTTTTCATTATTACAAAAATCATCAGTGTCACAAAGCACAGCATTTCTGTAAAATTTTGCCTTCCCAAAAATCTTTACATCACCATAAATTAAAGCATCACTATAAACTCGAGCCTTTCTATAATCACGAGTATCACCATAAAATTCAATACATTGAGCATTCAAAACTTGATCAAAAAAGACCGCATTAGCGTAAACATATGCATCTCCACTCATATTCGAATAACTATAAAATTCTTATCTTTCATAAACATGCAAATTCTTACGAACGACTACACAACCATATGTTAATGCATTGTTATAAATAACAATATCATTGTAAACACAGACTTCATTATAAACTGCAGCTACCTTAAAACACACCTATCCCCGTAATGGCATTGATCGAATGTATACACCCTACCAAACAACCACCTATGTGACTCAGATTACCTTCCTGTTTAATAAAATATCCAAGATCACTTTTTTGATATTTCTCAAATTTTTTAACGCATATATACAATATACCATCTGATAGTGATCTAATTTATTACAATAAAGGAGAAATCAGTATTCTTTGCCTATGAATTTACATTTTTTCTACAGCCATTATCCTATCTCTTAAGGCTCTAAAGCTTCGTTATACTCACACACCACCTCAACACAGAATTTTTTTTACAAATTCTGATGTTGGGGTATATCTTGATTTATAATGCTGCTACGTATACTATCACAGTGAAATCTCATAAACATACGAGTGTGTATCGCCATTTCTGGTATACACGTTTATTTTTTCACAACCGTGGAACCAAGCAACCATTTTTTATTGATTCGAATCTGAAAGTGTATGGGGACATTTTGTTATTAGTTAAAAACAACTCTATATGCTTCATTAGCGAAGAGCTACACATGGATATTTTCACGCTCCTTGTATCATATATTCTGGATTCGCAACGCAATATTAACGCTATAGCGTAAATATGTAAAGGTCTAAAAATGACAAAGACTGAAAAAGATTGGTTCCAACGCTTAGTTGAATTGATTAAAAGTGACGGACGAACAATGATTGAAATAAGCAGAGCTGCAGGCTGTGGACAAAATTACGTCCAACAAATGATAAATGGAGGAAAGAGGCCTTCAGTAGATAAACTCATGGCTATTTTGAACACACTGGGAAATGCTAGTGCCATATATGTAATAACTGGTTTCAACATCTCCGATGAAGACTTAAAACTCATAACTTTGATTTCGTCTGGAGATAAAAAGAAGATTGAAGCCTTAAATGTTCTGTTGAATGAGCAGAATCTGTAGAATTTTCTACTCTATCCAATATCGCTTGCTTTTGAGACGTCGACAAAGACTCCCATTTCACAATAATATCAGATAAAGTTGTTTCAAATTTTTTATCATTCTTCATAGTCATACTCCATGTAGTCAAACTATATAACGCTAAAGCGTTTAAATATATCTCATACCTTAGAAAAAAATATTTGCAATAGGCAGTATGGAAGCAATTGTGTACAAACTTATTTTACAAAATCAGATGAAGTTCTATTAGTCATGTACCATGGTGAAACAGAAAGCATCACGCGATCCAGATCTTCTTACGAAAATTGGTATGATCTATCAAAAATGCGAATAATGTTACGCATATCTTGTGATTCGGACCAATAACAAACTAATGTGAAAATATCCCTGAAGACACTCCTGAACTCTATATAAGAGAACACGAAAAAGCTTTTTTGAAAAAAAATATATCACAATTTTATTCTACATAGCACCATCTATGTTTTTTAAACAATATTGCAAAGCAAGAATATAACAATGTTATAGGAATAAATTCTTATAAACAGAGCCACACTACCTAAAACTCTGTAACACGTTTATAGGTAACCTCCCCTCTAAACGCACCTTGTAAATACTAATATAAGTCTCTACCATAAGCAAAAATGATACTATTAAAAAATAAAACGAATCACCACGCATAATCCTTGTACGTAAATTGTATTGCAGATTTACAACAAGAGAGAAATTCCCTTCTGTAAATGAAGAATTATATTTTCAAAGTATGATTTTGAAGAAAAGTATACTTTTCCAAAAAAAAATTACCCTCTCTGCCAATAATTTTTCATAAGAGAGAAAACTCATAACAAAAATAAAACTCTCTACACAATCAATACGAGAAAAATGTTAGTAATACAAAAAAGTGCTAGGTTTACCGAAATATTGCCAATCCCTTATGAGAGTAAAATCAAAAAAGACTTCTGCTCTTCAATAATAATTCGGATTACATAAAAACTCTATAATTTGAGCATTAAGCAAAAAATACACAAAGACAGAAAACGGCATTTTAACGAATTTTCCAATATAATAGAAAACATTTCTTACAGAATAATAAAATGCTTATTACAATAAAATCTGGATGATGCAAAGCGATAGAAACAATCACTCAATTGACTTTTCAAAGAACAATTGATGAAATTCTTTTCAGAAAACACGCCACCGTCAATATTTCTCAAAAATCAAATAGAACTCCTCTTGGGAAAAAGAAAATATCAACAAATGTTATCATCGTTGACCCCATGATACATACGATCGCCTATGGATTACATCCTCTTATATACAACCTTTCATCACGATAATGCTATTCGAACATCTAAAAGACATTAACATCACTCAGAAAAAAGCAAATTTACACTAAATGTTTTTTGAGCCATTTGTTCTAAACAGATACAATCTTTAAAATTGGTTTTATTGGGATCTGTTTATTTACAGAACAAGCATAAATAAACTTATCCAATGAAGCTTTTAGCCTTCTATTTTATGAAGAACATCATGCAGAAAAAGTACGAAACAGTATATGAATTAAGAAAGTAAATAGCGTCACATATCAGTTAATCCAAATGCTACAATGTTTCAAATGAGAGCACTTCTTTAATGAGACTAAAAAACATACCATCACTTTATATTAAAGCGACTGATAGAAAAAAACAGCAACAAACAATGACAAAGGATTTTAGAACAAACAGGAAAATAAAAAAAACGAAAAAGGTAGAATCCCAAAATTTTTAATAAGCTACCCATTTTTCTATTGGCCATTTCCCTATTGGTGGGCCCGGAGGGACTCGAACCCCCAACCAAGCGGTTATGAGCCGCTGGCTCTAACCAATTGAGCTACAGGCCCCATATATAGGTTGTTTCTCTCTAAACTAAAATGCCCTATGATACAAGAGCTGACGAAGATTATAACCCATCTTTTTCTCTTTTCTATTGGTTTTTTTTTCAGTGCCCTAATTTCTTTACAAGAACTCTTAAAAATGAGAGAATAGTTAACTGACAAATATAAAGGTATAGATATGATAGAAAAGAAAATTCAACCACTGAAGGGTTCTCTGGTTAAAGCAGTTATATTAGCATTTACACTCTTAGCCACATCGTTGACTGTACGTGCTTATGCTGAAGAAAATAAAATGAAAAATGCAACTATTACAGTAACTGCAATCGGAGAAAGTCAAGCTGCACCGGATATGGCAATTATTAATCTAGCCGTTGTTACCTATGACAAAACTGCCCAAAAGGCATTAGCTTCCAATAATCAATCCATCAATGATATTATAAAAGCTTTTAAAAACGATGGCATCCAAGCAAATGATTTGCAAACATCAGGTTTATCCATTTATCAGTCGACTTCTGATAAACACCACGAAAAAAAGAATAATGAAAAACTCTATCATGTTTCAAATTCTTTAACCGTGCGCATTCGTGATCTTAATAATGCTGGTAAAATCTTTGATCAAGCGATGACTCTAGGTGTTAATTCAGTTAACGGCATTACTTTTACCAACGCAGATACAAAGCCGTTTTATCAAGAAGCACGTAAAAAAGCCATTACTGAAGCCATTGAAAAAGCGCAAACGATAGCGCAAGCAGCCGATTTAAAATTAGGAAAAATTATTGAAATCAATGAAAGGGATGATTACTACCACCCAACACCACGTCTCATGAGTAGAGCAGCAGATGCAAGCTACGAAAATACAAATTTTGCAGGTGGTGAATTAACTTATAATGTGAGCGTCACTGTCGTCTTTGCGATCGATTAAGTCGCCAACTGTTGTATAAAAAATCATATTACTGGCCTTTACATAGAAGACCAGTAATGTGATGAAGATAATCTTCCTCAGATAATAATTCGTCTTCGTAAACCTCTATCTGTCCGCGTGCAGAAATATGCGCTGTATGTACTGTCTGGCAATCTCCTGATACCAATGGATGCCACCAATGAAGATCTTTTCCCTCATAAATTAATCTATAAGCACAACTTTCTGGAAGCCAACGCGCTGTTTTAACTGTCGTAATGTCTAGCGATATACAATCTGGTACAATTGATTTACGATGAGCATAATCTCGACACCTACAAGTTTCCCCATCTAAAAGACGACAAGCAATACTGGTTGCATAAAGGTCACCCGTATCATCGTCCTCAACTTTATGGAGACAACAACGACCACAGCCATCACAAAGGCTCTCCCACTCAGAAATGGAAATCTCTTCTAATTTTTTTACTTTCCAAAAGGGAAGCTCTCCACTCATAAACTCAGACACACCTTTTTTAATTAAGACGATCTATAAAAATGAAACGTTTAATTTCTATAATTTCATCTATTTCTGTCTCTTAAAAAGATTCAACTCAATGTATGCTTTAAACCGTTTTCTTAAAATCTATCTGAATAAAAAGAGAATATTCAAAAAATAGCGCATATAAATGAACATAATCTATTGAAACATTCCTTTATAAACTGACGAAGAATAAAATGCGTCACCTAAAATGATAAAAAAATTCCGCAACGAATACACATTTCTCATCAAAAAGTCCGTATGTTGCAATATAAGTTTACTCTTAATAGATCCTATTTCTTAAGAAACGAGCCGCTACACGCAAGATAATGTTTTTCGTTCATTTTTTCAAATGACTACCACACCAGTATTTACCCTACATCTGTTATTTTCAGAAAGAGAAATACAAAATTCAAAAGCTAAGAAAAACATTAAACATCGTAAACTTTCTGGATTATTCAAATTCTTCCCATATTTTCTCAAAAAAGCATCCAAGTACAATGTGACACACCTCCCCTTCATTAAGAAGAAAGAGGGATTTATTAAAATACACACGAATTTCTTTATTTAAGAATCGAGAAAACTACGCAATTTTCGTGAACGGCTAGGATGTTTTAATTTACGAAGTGCCTTTGCTTCAATTTGACGAATACGCTCTCTTGTAACTGAAAATTGTTGTCCTACTTCTTCCAACGTGTGATCTGTATTCATCCCTATTCCAAAACGCATCCGCAAAACACGTTCTTCCCGCGGTGTTAATGAAGCAAGAACGCGTGTTGTCGTATCTCGCAGATTAGCTTGGATAGCTGCATCAATTGGTAATAACGCATTCCTATCCTCAATAAAATCACCTAAATGGGAATCATCTTCATCACCAACAGGCGTTTCGAGTGAAATGGGTTCTTTTGCAATTTTAAGAACTTTTCGTACTTTTTCCAACGGCATAGAAAGCTTGCTAGATAATTCTTCTGGTGTTGGTTCTCGTCCAATTTCATGGAGAATCTGACGCGATGTACGAACGATTTTATTAATTGTTTCAATCATATGAACAGGGATACGAATAGTACGCGCCTGATCAGCAATTGAACGTGTAATAGCCTGACGAATCCACCATGTTGCATAAGTTGAAAACTTGTAGCCGCGCCGATATTCAAACTTATCCACAGCCTTCATCAAACCAATATTACCCTCTTGAATAAGATCAAGAAACTGCAAACCACGATTAGTGTATTTTTTTGCAATTGAAATGACAAGACGCAAATTAGATTCTACCATCTCTTTTTTCGCAATTGTTGATTCGCGTTCGCCTTTCTGCACCTGCATAACAATCCGACGAAATTCACCAATCGAAATAGCCGTTTCTTGCGCAAGATTTTGTATCTCACTTCGCAGTTTTTGGATTTCTTTTGCTTCACGCATCGAAAATTCTCTCCAACCCGGTGTAGGCAAAGCAGCAATATAATTCATCCAGTCTGCGTCCAATTCACGCCCTTGGTATTCTTTTAAAAAATCCTCGTGGCCAATGCCATAGCTGTTGGCAATCCGTTTCAGCTTACCTTCATTATGAATCAATCTCTTATTGATGTCATAAAGCTGTTCAACCAAAGCTTCTATACGATTTTGATTTAAAGAAAGAGATTTTACTGCTTGAATCAACTCACCCTTTAATTGAATATATTTCTTCTTCTGAGAAGATGTAAGGGCCCCCTCTTTACGCTCTGCCAAACTGCTTTCAACATGCTGATCTTGTAATTTTCGTAATTTCACATAGGTTTGAGCAATAAAATCCAATGTTTCCATAACTTGAGGACAAAGTTCATTTTCCATTGCAGCAAGCGATAAGTTAACATCGTCATCGTCTTCTTCTTCATCATCTTCAATGTTTCTCTCTCCTGCGCTCTCCCCCATGTTACGTATACCAGAAGACATTTTTTCTTCTTCTGTCTTATTCACTTCACTTCGCTCAATAACAGGAGCCTGCTTTGCTTCTGGACCAGCATAAGTCGTTTCAAGATCAATAATTTCACGAAGAAGAATACGCTGTTCTTTTAACTCGTCACGCCATATAATAAGAGCCTGAAAAGTTAAAGGACTCTCACAAAGTCCCGCAATCATTGTCTCACGCCCTGCTTCAATACGCTTAGCAATGGCAATTTCACCTTCCCGTGAAAGAAGCTCAACAGCTCCCATTTCACGCAAATACATACGCACGGGATCATCCGTACGATCTGTTACTTCGCGTTTATTCGTTGTCGTTGCAATTGCGTGGCTAGAGGCTTCTACTAAATCACCACCCTCTACTGTAACTTCTTCTTCATAATTTTCAGACTCAACTTCATCCTCATCATCCACAACATTAACCCCCATCTCAGAGAACATCGCCAAGATATCTTCAATTTGTTCGGATGTAACCTCGTCAGAAGGAAGAACAGCATTGAGTTCATCCATTGTTACGTAACCATTTTTTTTGGCAAGTTTAATCATTTTCTTGATGGCATCATCAGAAAAATCAAGAAGAGGACCATCCAAACTCGCTTGGCTTGTTACTTCTGCATTATCTTTCTGTTTAACCCTTGTTGCCATACCATAACTCCACTCGACCACTTCACAGTTTCCATGTAACCATAGTTTCCATGTGACCAGTTTTTTTGCTCTCACTAAAATCTACCAATAATTTCTCATATATACTTCCTTTTAAGAGATTACTATTGGAAAGAATACATTTTGTATACGCCTTAACATCCAGACAAACTTGACATCCAGACAAAAACGCGGGAAAACTCCAGAAGTTTCCCCGACACCTCTCAGCCCTTCTGAGATAATCTCTGTACCCTATCGTAAGAACCAATTTCCCGCTTTTCCTAAAATTTACCCGCTTTTCCTAAAATTTAATTGCCATCTTTATGAAAATGTCACTCCCATAAACTTCCTCGTCTAAAATTTAAGTGACTGATTCGCATTAAAAAAGCGAATCATTTTATCGTATCTTGTGTATTCCCGTCTATTTTTTCATCCAACCAACTTCCAAACCCTTCAATTAACGCTTCTGTTGCCTGCATCTGCTCCAGCTCATTTTTTACCTCACGAAGCAGATCAAAAACCTCACTCTTAGGATTTTCTACAAGTTGCTCTTTAATATCCTGTAATCTCTTATGTAGGTGGTGTTCTTGAAGATGCAAGTAGACAGCTTGTTTTAATATCGCACGTGCATCCTCTATAGAAGCTCTACCAAAGATAATACGCATACCAATATTTTGCACAAGATGTTTCATACGCTCTAACAGAGCCTTTTGCCCTCTTTTTTCTAAGAGCGCAATCATCGTCTCCTTATCATGAAGCTGTTGATTCCCAAGAATTTCCAACATAGCTTGATGAAAGCACATCAATTGAGTATTTTTTAATTCTAACTCAGAAAGAATTTCAAAATTTTCATACCACAACTCAGGATAGTAAGCTAAAGTGAGTAAAATCACTGCTTCTCGCAAAGGAATAGATTGCGAAGAATTTCGTACTATTTCAGAATTTGCTAACAAAGAAAAGGATTGATCTTTAAAGATCCTATTTGATGAAGATTGATCATATCGCCCTTCTCCCTTTTTTTTCGAAAAAGAGGGACGAAAAAAATCAAAAAGGCGTTTTTTTACATCTTGCAAATAATAACGACGGACATCTTCATCCTTAATCGTAAAAATTTGTTGTTTTAGTTGTTTTTCTAGCGCTGCTCGTGTCTCTGGAGTTTCAAAATGCTTTCCATAGGTAGCTCGCCACCATAAAAGCTCACTCAAAGGAATTGCTTTTTGCAAAAAAGAAGAAAAAAGTTGTGCTCCACCAGCACAAACAATTTCATCAGGATCTTTTCCTTGTGGCAACAAAACAAAGCGTACACAAACCCCAGCCTTTAAAAGAGGCAACACACGATCAGCAACACGAAAAGCAGCGTTTAAACCAGCATCATCACCATCAAAACACAAAATGGGCTCCTTCCCCATCTGCCATAAAAGCTCAATTTGCGCTTCCGTTAATGCTGTCCCTAAGGGCGCTACAACTCCTTCAAAACCAGCTTTAGTCAATGCAATAACATCCATATACCCCTCAACAACAAGGAGTGAATGATTTTTTTCATCGCCAACAAAGCGACTGTTTTTGCGAGCTGCTACCGCGTTATAAAGTATATTTCCTTTATGAAACAGCACTGTTTCAGGGCTATTGAGATATTTTGCTCGTGTCTCTTTCTCTAATGCACGCCCTCCGAAAGCCACCACACGTCCGCGCAAATCTTCGATAGGAAACATAATGCGATTTCTAAATCGGTCATAAGAATCCGCACTCCCCTCACGCACTGTGAGAAGTCCACATTCTTCCATTTGCTTTATTGAAATGCCCCGTGCACTCAAAGCTTCTTTCAAAGCTGTACGCCTTACCGGTGCAAAACCAATGCGGAAACGCTCTACGAGCTCTGGTGTCACACCACGTGCATCCAAATAACGACGTGCTTGCACACCTCCTTTATCGCGTAAATTATATTGAAAAAAATCTGTAGCAATTTTCATCACATCATAAAGCTCAGCTTTTTCCAGTTGACGTTTATGACTTTGTGAATCCAAAATAGGGAGTTTCATTCCCGCAAAATCAGCCAAACGCTCTACACTTTCTGAAAAGTGCAATCCATCAAGCTCACACAAAAAGGTAAAAATATCTCCACTTACACCACAACCAAAACAATAATAGCGCCCTTTATGATCATCACAATGAAAACTTGGCGTTTTTTCACCATGAAATGGACAACAACACCAAAAGTCTCCCCGTGAAGGCTTACTTTTTCGAGGATCAAAATCCACCCGTTGACCAATCACTGTTGAAATTGGGAGTCTAGTACGCAGTTCATTAAGGAAATCGGGCGGGAAACGCATTATCTCTCACAGAGTTTGAAAATTCTTTTTTGCATATTTAACGACTTTAGAGCATAATTCCAATACTTCCTCTTAAGTAGTTGTAAAATTTTAAACTCTTAACTGCATATAATTTTAGAAATGGAGAGTGGAAAAGTGATCGAATTTATTGTTCAACATCCGTGGTTAGAGGCTATTTCTTGGCTTATTATTCTTACTATATTTGCCCTTTTAGTCAACTTTCTAGGAAGAAAATTACTTATTCACGGAGCCAAAAAACTCTCTTCTTTTCTCCCCAAAAATACAACGATCGATATTAATAATGCTATTCAATACATAGCGGATATCATTTCAGCCTTTATTATTTCGGTTGGTGTTAATTTTATACCAACATTGCCCAATGCATTCAGTACTGTCATCGGTAATGTTGCTAACGCCTTCATTATCTTTTTTGTTGTTCTGACAATTTCTGCCTGTCTGAATGTCATTAACATCCTCTACGAACAACGACCAACAGCACGGTTAAAACCAATAAAAGGTTATATTCAAATTGCTAAAATTGCACTTTTTGCTGTTGCGACAGTTTTAATGGTCGCTACATTGATTGACCGCTCCCCTCTTATTCTTTTCTCCGGTCTTGGTGCAATGGCCGCGGTTCTCATGTTAATTTTTCAAGATACGCTTCTTTCTCTCGTTGCCGGTATTCAAATTTCATCCACTGACATGGTTCGCGTTGGTGATTGGATTGAAATTCCCAATCTCGGTGCCGATGGTGATGTTATTGAAATTGCCCTGCATACTGTTAAAGTTCAAAATTTCGACAACACCATCACCTCAGTTCCTATCCGTAAACTTGTGACCGACCCTTTTAAAAATTGGCGTGGAATGCAAGAATCGGGTGGAAGACGCATCAAACGCTCCCTTTTTATTGATCAATCAAGTATCCATTTTCTCACAGAAGAAGAACAAAAATATCTTTCCCGATTTAATTTATTAGAAAATTATTTCACGCAAAAATTAGCAGAAATTGACCAATGGAACGCTCAATTAGATAAAAATCATGATGTCTTAGCCAATACGCGCCGTTTAACCAACATTGGAACTTTTCGTGCTTATGTTTTTGCTTATCTACAACAACATATAAACATCAACCCTAATATGACCTTTATGGCACGGCAATTACCTCCTACAGAAAATGGTTTACCATTGGAAATTTATTGCTTTACGAACACCACCGTTTGGATAGACTACGAACAAATTCAAGGTGATATTTTTGATCACCTTTATTCCATTCTTCCCTGTTTTGGTCTAAAGGTTTTTCAAAATCCAAGCGGTTATGATTTTAATCAAGTATTAAAAGCAAAAACGAAATAAAAACGATAAACTTTAATTTATCAATTTTGAGGCAAACATACTCATAACAACAGAGAAAGAATAAAGTATCATGAATGGTTCATTGGTACTCCTTCATCTTGCCGGCGCTATTTCTTTACTTCTCTGGGCCACACGCATGGTGCGCACAGGAATTGAACGCGCCTATGGTGACAGACTTAAATATAAAATGTGCCACGTCATTTCAAAACCATTGTTTGCGGTAAGTTTTGGGCTTTTTACAGCAATGATTTTACAAAGCTCTACAGCAATAACGCTCCTTGTTGGTTCTTTCGTTGAATCTGGTTTTGTCTCTGGAGTAGCGGGACTTATGGCTGTACGCGGAGGAGAATTAGGATCAGCAATCGTTGTTAAAATTCTCACCTATGATCTCACACTTGTTGTGCCCCTTTGTCTTTTAATTGGCACTTGTATCTTCATGACAACAGAAAAACGTGAGTGGCGTCAAATAGGACGTATTATCATCGGTATTGCTCTGTTAATTTTATCTTTAGAGATGATAAGTACAGCGACAGAACCTTTACGTGAAAGCGAAATTTTGCCTAGCATCATTCGTTATCTTTCAACCGATCCTGTTTCCACTTTTTTGTTGGCGGCTGGCTTAACCTACCTCTTACATTCATCCATTGCAGGAATCATTTTGCTGGTCAATTTTGCCAACTACGATCTTATCCATACACAACTCTGTGTTGTCATGGTTCTTGGTGTCAACTTTGGCTCTTCTCTTATAGCTCCACTTTTAACGCGCAACGCCTCTCCTAATACCCGCCTCGTTCCCTTAGGAAATTTACTCATGCGTGGGGCCGGTTCAATCCTTGTACTTATCTTATTTATCTCCTTTCGCCCTCCCATCACATGGCTTGGCAATAACGCCCCTACTCAAGTGATCAACGCCCACATTATTTTTAATGTTTTCATTCTCCTTGCTGGAATACCGCTTTCAAAATGGGTTTTAAAATTAACCACTCAAATTGTTCATATAAGTGCAAAAAAAACGCAAGCCGACAAAACGCTCAATTTATCGGATCAAACAGCTCTTGATGACAGTGTGCTTGAACGCCCCTCTCTCGCTCTCTCAAATGTCATGCGTGAAGTCATTCATATTTGTGATCTTGTAGACATCATGCTAGAAAAAATCATGGGACTTTATGAAAATCCTGATCCCAATATTATTCGTGAACTCAACCAACTCAACACCATATTGGACAAAAAACATATCGCCATCAAACTTTATCTTGCACGATTAGCGGGACAAAAATTATCTGACGAAGAAGCTCTTCAAACGCAAGAACTTCTAGGCGCCTGTATAAAATTAGACCAAGCAGGCGATATCATTATTCATAATATGCTGATGCTGGTTAAAAAGAAACAACAAAAAGGTTTACAGTTCAGCAGTGAGGGCTGGAATGATCTCCTTCGTTTCCACGCCATTGTACTAGCCAACGCGCACATAGCATTTAACGTTCTCGTCTCACGTGATACACACACTGCACACCTATTGGTACAAAAAAAAGATCAACTACGAAACTTAGAAAAGGAGATGAGTTTAAAACATTTTAAACGTTTGCGTGAAGGGGATCTCAAAAATGTAGAATCATCCAGTCTTCATCTCGACACTGTCCGCGACCTCAAACAAATCAACTCTCTTTTGACCTCAATGATCTACCCCATTTTAGAAGAACAGGGACTTCTTCAAAGTTCTCGCCTACGCAACCCTGCTGAAGAACAAACAGAAAAACCTTAAACTTTTAAATAACTTGAATAAGAAATACATCATATCGATTACTCAATTTTGAATATGATCAAGATATTGATTTAATTAAAATATTTTGTTATTTGACAATTTAAATGAGCTTTCTTCATCGTAAATTTCTTTCATTTAAAATCTATTCATGATGAATTACTCAAAGTCATTTGCTTGCACATTATAAACAAAGCAGCATGTAGAATAGAACTCTTGAAGAAAGACGTAAAAATGCCTAATCATCTCAAAGCCAAGACTGTTAAACACATAAAGAGAAAGTCAAGAGTATAATGGTTCCAACCTAAACTCGCCTTGTAAAAAGGAATTGCCCCACAGTAGCAGCAAAAACAGAAATACTCTATAAGGAATGCAAAACTCCACAAAAATGCAACATTTATATCAAGATTGGTAGAGGCTCAACCTATGCAGCCATTCTATAACGTGTCAACACAACAGTTTTAATTTCATTTCAAACATCATTGATATCAATTGGCAAGCTCCAAACTTTTAAATATCCATTTTACTTATTGCTTTAATCACAATTGTTTTTTTAAACTTAAGAGAGAGATTAAAAAAGCTTATAAATAAACTTTATGACTTCTTAAAGCATTTTAACTAATATTTTCTTCTTTTATTCATATTTTCTCAACTAATTAATTTATTTATAAATTAAAATGTGTTATATATTTATACTTGTTAAGTATTATTATGATATAAATGTAAGTATTATTTTAATATAAAGGAAAATAATAAGTAAAATTTCTAACAGAAATATCCTTTCCACTGGATAAAAAAGGGATAAATCTTGATTTTTATAAAGTTTACTCTAGTTACAGTTTAAGTTCAGGCAAAGGAGGGTATCATGGAAGATGCAAACATCGGTTGGATTGCAGCTATTATTATCGGCGGGATTGCAGGTTGGGCTGCACAGTATATTATGAAAAGCCAAACAGGAATATTGTTAAATATCATCTTAGGGATCATTGGCGCTGCGCTAGCAAGCTTTCTTTTTAGTCTTTTAGGTGTAAGTTTTGCTGGTTGGCTTGGCTATCTTATTTCAGGTTTTATAGGAGCCTGTATTCTTATATGGATAGGACAAAAAATTCGATCATAGAGCATTTATTTTTTTACACCTTTTTAGGGATTCAATAAAAAACTGGGAAACAACTAGAAAAGTTTGAAATATTTCCCTGTAACTCGTTGTTACCAGTTTTGATATGATGGTGAGATGCTTAATCTGCGATTTTGGGCATACACCATCGTCGTATTTTAAAACGAAATGCAGTAAAAACCTTTATAACGCACCCTTTCATACCTATATAAACTTACGCATATCAGGAGAGATATGTTGCGTTATTTTAACGAAATACGAACTTATTTTTGTACCGTGTGCGCAAATCTAGCTCATCTCACTGTAATAACAATCCATAAGGTTACAAAAATCACTAACGATGATTAAAGATTCTACCGCACAGCACTTAACGCCTATACACTTCATCAACAATACCCTTTTTACCGAAAAAATCGAAGAGCTCTTTTGCATTCTTAAGAAGTAAAGAGAGAAGGTAAGAAAAAAATGATAAAGAAATTTTTTCTAATCTGTTAAATAAAAGAATATCTAAAGTAGATATACTATAAATACATATGAATATAACTTTATTATAAAATGACTACACATTCTGTAATACGAAGTAATTTATTACAATTTAAATAATATAATCTATTTTAAAGTTTTCAAGAATATATGTATTACTATAAAATTATTTATTATAAAGAATACGATCTTCTTTACATCTCAATTCAAAAGGTTTGAATATCTCTTCACTTTCCAAAGTATAAAATAAAGTTTTGTTTCTCTTAAAGCTTCCTCTTTATATCATCTTACATAGATGATTTTTTATATGCGTTACAAACGAATTTTAAAGCACAAAACATTTTTCCCATTGCTCTCATGCGATAAAGAAATTTCCGTAATGCATTGTGTGAAAGCGTCTTGAATAAAACATAATACCTTATTTTGCTTTTTTAATGAAAATGATCCTATAATATGTATTTTCCGCATATCTTCTTTTAAAGACCTTTGATATCTTCCTGTTAAAATCTTGCTGCTTTTATACTCCTTGTATTACAATAGAGCTATTTATTTTAGTTCGTCCAACATAACATATGGAATAAGACTTTAAATGTGGAGTAAAATGATGTCTGATCTTGAAGATTCCATCTTACCACCTCTAAAGTGGCTCTCTGATCAAAATCCTCCAATACCAGAAAATATTCGCGATTGGCTCATGGAATCGGGTTCAATGACGCTTCGATTAAAAAAATATTGTACCTGCCTCCAAGTTCAACCACAACGCGAATGTTTTATTACGCGAGATAAATTAACAGACGAAGCAGAGCATCTCCCCGAAAGTGCGCGTTATTGGCTACGCGAAATCATATTGATGGGAGATAATAAACCTTGGCTTTTTGGACGCACTGTAATTCCACAAGAAACCCTCCTACACAATCAAGCCTTGATGCATTTGGGAACTGTACCTCTAGGACATTATTTATTTAACCATGACCAATTAACCCGCGATTACATTCATATTGGTCAACAAGGTGTGCTATGGGCACGCCGTTCCCGTTTACGGTTAACGGGTAAGCCATTGTTGCTAACTGAACTATTTTTAACAGATTCACCACTGTATCCCCACAAATAGAGGTTACTCATTTTATTCTGCATAATTTATAGATTTTATATAGCTTATAAGGGATTTAAGCAGAGAAAAGAATTTCAAAATCAGCTCAAAACACATTACAAACAAAGACTTATTTTAAAAATATCTTTTCATTTCATCAACTCAGCTTAATAATGTCTTCTATAGAAAAAACGTTTTAAAGTTCTGATTTTCTTATCATTAAAACCAGCGCTTGAATTAAGAAGATACGCACCATATTATAAATATCATCTACATTTAAATTTCTTACCGAATAATCACCACTCTAAAAAATACGGCAACTCTTTATCAAAAAAATGCTTTGAAACAGCAAAAAAGATAACAACACACTCCCCAAAATTGGAAATCTGTATCAATTAGCTTAATCATCCTATTTTAAAATTTTTAACAGTGCAGACAATAGATTTTTTTTAAGTAGAGACTCTATAATTTTTTTATTGTGTTAATGATCTAACAGCTTTGAAAAACAGAAAATATAATACATAAAAGATGTTTTTATTGCCCTATGAGCTCCAAAAAAGATTCGTTTATTTTAAAAAAATATTTTTTGATAATAGTATATATGTACAAGGTAAATGATATTTATCAACATCCTACTGACTTACAAAGGCGAAGCACAATAAAAAATATTTTCCAATCCCCTTGAATTAATAAGATCTATTGCAATTTCTTACGAAGACTATTGCACACTTTAGAAAAATTCATTTGCCCCGCATACCGTTCCTTAAGCCATGCCATCACCTTACCGATATCGCGTAATTTTTCAGCTTTTGTTTGTGCTAAAGCTTCACAGAGAACCTGTTCTACTTCCATCTCCTTAAGTTGATAAGGAAGAAACTCACGAATAACTTCTATTTCTGCTTGTCCTCTCTCTGCCAATTCTAGGCAACCAGACTCTTTATAGACTCGCATCAATTCCTCACGCTGTTGAAGCATTTTAGTGAAAACAGACTGTATCTGCTGATCATCCACTTCTAACTTCCCTTGATCATAATAAAGAATATCACGATCCCTAACTGCAGCATTCATTAAACGAAGTGTAGCAAGACGCGCACTATCTTGCGCTTTCAAAGCAGCCCTAAGTGCCCCATCAATCTGGTTACGCAACATAAATTTATCCAATTTTGTTCAAGAAAAAAAGCCTTTTAACCAATCTTTATCCATCTTGCAATGAAGGATAAAAAAATAATTAAGGACTCGATCTTCGAAAAGCTAAAACAAGACTTTACCTCTTCATGGAATGTACTTATACTGCCTATTTCAAGCGAAACATTACCAGAATAATATACACAGCATCTGTTAAAGGTATGATTTTTGTGTAAAGTTGATCATTATACCTTTCAGAGAATAAATTGTGGATACATACTATGATACAAACGACTTCACTCAGCCACCCTTGGAGTATCAAAAAACCTACAGCCCTCTTAGTCTTAGCTGATGGAACCGTTATTGAAGGCAAAGGAGCAGGTGCTACAGGTATTGCTGAAGCTGAAGTGTGTTTTAACACCGCCATCACAGGCTATGAAGAAATCCTCACAGACCCGTCATACACACAACAAATCGTTAATTTTACTTTTCCTCATATAGGAAATGTAGGGGCAAATAGCGAAGATATTGAAGATCTCTCCCCTCTCAATTGTCATGGTGCTGTTGGCGCTATTTTCAAGGCAGACATTACACATCCCTCAAATTATCGTGCCAATGAAAATCTTCATCAATGGCTTAAAACGCGTAAAATTATTGCACTTTGTGGTATTGATACACGTGCGCTCACAATTCTTATTCGTGAAAAAGGTGCGCAAAATGCTGTCATTGCACATGATTCTAATGGAATTTTTGATATTCCTTCATTAAAGAAACGTGCGCAAAAATGGCACGGTCTCGTCAATCTTGACCTTACGAAAGACGTGACATCTCAATCATCAATGCAATGGGATGAAAAACCATGGAGTTGGAATAAAGGATACGGTACAAACAATGTGCACAATCTTCATATCATTGCAATTAACTATGGTATTAAACGCAATATTCTTCGCCTTATGGCAACACAAAAAGCACGCATTACTGTTGTACCTGCCCACACAACTGCAAAAGAAATTCTAGCAATGAACCCTGATGGCGTTTTTCTTTCTAATGGACCAGGGGACCCCGCAGCTACGGCTCAATATGCCGTTCCAACGATCAAAACATTAATTGATCATAATTTACCAATTTTTGGAATATGTCTTGGTCACCAACTTCTTGCTCTTACGGTTGGTGCAAAAACCGTGAAAATGCACCAAGGACATCATGGTGCCAACCACCCAGTTAAAGACCTCAACACTGGAAAAGTTGAGATTGTATCGATGAATCACGGTTTCGCCGTAGATTCTGCCTCTTTACCACAACATGTTCAAGAAACACATATTTCTCTCTTTGATGGTTCAAACTGTGGTATTCGAATCATTGGAAAACCAGTTTTTTCTGTTCAATATCACCCCGAAGCTTCTCCTGGACCACAAGATAGCCACTACCTCTTTCAGCATTTCTGTGATCTCATTATGAATTATAAAAAAATATCTTAAAATAAAATATCTCACTTTCTAGCTTCTCTCCTTTAAATTATATCATCTTCCCATACACAACTATATTATTTGTATACCTACAACTTATTGAATAAGTGTTATTATTTATCATTTTGCAACTAAGATGAGAGCACTGAATAACTTGAATTTTTCTCATGACCTCTCCTCTTAGAATTGTATTCATCAAAATCATTGGCTTCCCCCTAAGCAAGATAAGTGTGTCGATAAAAAACATTTTTAAAAAGAGTAAAGCACCTAACCGTACCAAGAGCTCAGAGCTATCGGAACATTAGAAACTAGCAAAGTGAATGTTTGGTGCTGCATCTTTTATATACGTAAAGCAAGTAGTGTACAGCAGATCTTATACCATTGACAGTGACTTTTACCTTATATTCTTTATTGGCACTATCATGAAATTAGCGCAAACACATTGAAAGCTATTCCTTCAAATAAGTATTAGATTCACAATACAATTTTAAGCATTCTATTTTGCATGAGAAGCATAATTCCTATTAAAGAATAAAAAAACTAAAGTGTGAGACCATGCAACAAATCTCTACTTTTAAAAAGATATTACCGTAGATGGTTTTGAAAGCTGTAAAGCCGAATAAAAAAGTGATGGCAAAACAGGAAACGGTTTTTCAATTTTACAACTTTATATTCTTCCAAAATGAGTTTTTTTGATTCCAGAGGTGATGCAAACAAATATACGCAATATTTTACTTCCAACTTGCCATATAAAATTTGGAATTGTTTGCACAGTACTAATACATCTAACGCAGATACATTTTAATCTTTGTTTTCAATATGCTGCTGCATTAGCACTGAATATTAATTTGCAAGCAACAGAAAAAATACGGACTCTACTATACAAACAATATCACAAAAAACTTTTTACCTATAAAATGATGCATTTTGTTTATCTTGTGCATTCTTTAGCAAAATAGTACGTACCAGCTCTCCTCAACAAATTAACGTACCCGCAAGACAAAAATAACTGTCGCAACGACAAGAAGAAAAAAGCCTCCAACAAAAGGAGCACCAGAAAAATAAAACTGTGCATTTTTATCTGTAAAACATTCAAAAAGAAACACATAAAAAACAGAACCAAATATTAAACTTAACGAAATAACAGATGTCATCGCTCCTTGCAGTTCTCCTTGTACATTTGTTGGTACCTGCGCTGAAGCAATAGCACGTATAGGTGCATGAACAAGATATTCAAGCATTGTACACGCACAAACCATATAAACCATCCACCCCTGCGTTGCGAATGTATAGCCTAGCATAGCAACGGAGGCAAACAAAAGCCCCACTATAACAATATGCCAATCACTCCATCGTTTAGAAAAATAAGGCAAAATGAGAGCAACTACAATAAATTGGCCTATCCCAAAAACACTATAGGAGAGCCCAATAGAAAAAGAACTCCAATCATAGCGTTCTTTTGCAATGAAAGACCAAATGCTTAACCATACAGATTCCGCAAACCAATAAAGAAAAAAGACCAATAACACCCAAAGAACCATCGGATATTGTTTCAGGTGCCAAAAAGCACCTAAGGGATTTGCCCGCTTAATATCAAAAAAGCGCCTATTCCATAGAGAAAGAGTTTCTGGAAGCATAAGCCAAGAAAAAATAAAATTAATGAGTGAAAAACCAGCAGCAAAATAAAACGGAATACGCGGACCAAACTGACCTAAAAAACCACCAATAAACGATCCTAAAATAAACCCCAATGCGGATGCAACGCCTAACAGACCAAAATTGCGTGTACGGGTTTTATCATCGGATATATCCGCAAGATAAGCTGTACAAGTTGCAAAACTAGCACCACTCATCCCTGACAAAAGACGCCCGATAAATAACATAGAATAACTCCATGCTATAGCACATATGAGGTTATCAAGAGCAAAGCAGATAATAGAGAGAAGCAAAATAGGACGACGACCATAACGATCAGAAAGATTGCCAATAACAGGAGCAAACAAAAACTGCATCACTGAATAAGCTGCAAGTAATTTTCCTCTTTCTACAAAAGATGTACTGACATCTTTTCCAGTTAATTGAGAAAAATATTCAGGCAAAACAGGACAAATAATCGCAATGCCAAGAATATCTAACAATAAAGTGATGAACACTAAAACGAGCCCACGCTGAACAAAATTCGGATTGAGCATTTGGTCTTGCATAACATACACACTATTTTACGCATACAATTACTCCCCCGCTATCTTTTTACTCCCTTTTCCTTTTAAAAGTATTCTATACCATATACTTGTCACATATAAAATAATAACAAAGTAAAAATTTAAGTAAGAGTCAAGATAAAAATATAAAATTACATTTTAATTAGTATATCTTTAATTGATATATCATTGTCAAAGCATAAAAATATTTTTTTGCATTATACGAATAAAATATTTGTGCGACCAACTCATAAACAAAATTTCATGAAACACAGAGTATTTCCAATAGTTTTAGAGACATTATGATGGATTTTATCAGACATCATTTCCTCTTTTCATACCACCGTTTTCAGGAATCTCAATTCCATTTGATACGTTAGATATCCTCTAGCAATTGAAATCTTTTATAATGATAAGCTCTTAAAAATTTTTCTCACCCTCAGAATGTGCTATAAGGTTAAAGCAGCATCACCCGAACAGCTTAACAACATAAAAAGCTCATCATATTTTTAAAAGTATTTATCTGACAATCATTTTATTTAAAAAATAAGTATATTATAGAGAAATATTCTTTGATTCTATAATCTTAGAAACTATTCATATTGCTTGCAATTTGTGTAACCTTAAAAACCATGATTATATCTTTATATTCATTGATGCTCTTAATGATTATATGCTACCGTTAAATCTAATGATAATCATGATACGCATTTAAAAATAGCACTTTTAGAAATAGTTAGTCATGAATTGTTAATGCAAAAATGGTGTATAGAATGCGAAAAATATCCCTATTAGTTCTCATTTTAATATTGGTAACAGGATGTGATGTTCAGGATTCTGATTCACAAGAGAGTATTTTAGGAAACAAAATAGAAACACAACAAACAACCAACGTAAACCTAGATCCCTATACTCTAAATAAATTAAATGCTCTTCTCAAAAAACGTTCAGAAACAAATTATCAGGAAAAAGGGGCAGTAATTGACTTTCTTTCTGAAGCTTTTTTAGGGACACCTTACCAAGCAAATATGTTACATGGCTCAGAAAATACACCAGAAAAACTGATTATTGATTTTAGAGGCTTAGATTGCTTCACTTATCTGGATTATGTTGAAGCATTGCGCAAATCAACATCCCAAACAGAATTCATAAATAACGTCATAAAAACGCGTTATATTAAAGGTAATGTTCATTTTTTAAATCGCAAACATTTTTTTACAGACTGGGCTTATAGAGAATATAAACTCGCCACTGATATTACCGCTGAAATAAGTCCCCATGCGGTAAAAATAGAAAAATATCTCAACAAAAAAGCTGATGGTGGAAGCTATCTACCTGGGTTGCCAGTTGTGAAACGCACGATAACATATATTCCAAGCAACTTTATTAATGAGGAGGTTATAGGTCGTTTACAGTCTGGTGATTTTATTGGTATTTATACAAAACTTGCTGGATTGGATGTAACACACGTGGGCTTCTTTATCATGACAGATAAAGGTCCAATGTTAAGAAATGCTTCTTCACGAAAAGCAAACGAAAAAGTCGTTGATTCTCCTTTTATGGATTATGTTGCAAAAACACCAGGAATCATTGTTTTAAGAGCTCTTTAATAACATCATAGTGATATGAAATATCTTCTCTATTCTTAAAATATATACTGTAGTTATTCAGGTAAACATCTAACTTCGTTTATAGGTATGATAAAATCACTTGTGACGAAATCACAGATTTGTGATCACTTTTACTGGTTAAACGATAAAGACAGGCAAAATTCTACTATAGTATCACGCTTTCCTTTCATATTCTCAACCAAGAGTTATCTATAGATAACCGCTAATCTGATCTTTACGAATATAACGCAAAAGACATAAACGAACGTTTGTAAAAATAAGTAAAAGTAAAGCCAGATATGTTTGGTTGTTGTCTCATAAAGTATTTTATAAAAATTCGATCTATCTCTCTAATTTATTGTGTATAAATTTTTGACTTTATAGCATTATTTTCCTCATAAAGTCTTTGCTTTTTCTTGTTGTCTATACATTAAAATAGCTCTGATATAGCAGCATATTTATGATTAGGATGCACCAGTACTGTACGCGTCATTGTAAAATTTTTGATGCTAGATTGAAATCAAAATATGAAGGCATCAATTAAAAACCAGTATCTATCTTTAGCATCATTCTTTAGTCCAGCTTTGCGATTTTCTAAAGCAACGACAATAATATCCTTTAAAGAGTAGAGATATGAGCATTATTTTTTGTTTTTTCATTCTTTAATGAGTCCCCTATCCTTCATGCAATAAAGAACACTTAAAACAGAACACATTTTATCGATAGAATAACACATTTATTAGCAACAATAATGATTGATCTATGATCACAAACTTTAAAATTCTATTCATAACTTTTATATAAAATTTATAATATATAAAATTTATAATTAAATCTCATTAAACTTATTACGAAAGCTTCATTCTTCTTTGCCCTAAGAAACGAAACATCTACTCCCAACAGTCTGTAAACAATCCGTTCTCTTAAGTGAATTTAAGCGGCTAACCATTTCATGAGATTCACTTACACAAGAATACATCGGCAAGCCCTATTTTGAATATTTACTCCACACTCTAAAAACACTTAATAGATCAAATTTTATATGCCTTATCTCCCCCCACCTTAAATGACAGTATTTTAACGAAATAGAATAAATCTTGCCTTAAATACTCTGTTTAACCTTTTATAATTGATTGATGCAAAAATTAAATCAACGAAAGAGATTCATTGTATTTTCGAGAGGTATGAATCGCCCCATCATAAAAAACAATCTCCATAACATGACAGGAAATTTGAAAAAAAATCTTTTTATATAAAAGGTACCACCGTTGTACCGGGAGGCAATTTTGCCTCATCTTCAGGCTCGACATGAATAGAAATACGCACATTATCAAATTCTTTTTGAAGAACACCTTCGATTTTATCACAAATTTTATGTGCTTCTCCTACCTGCATTACAGCAGGCACAACCAAATGAAACTCTATAAAAGTAACCCTCCCAGCAACACGCGTTCGTAAATCATGAACCTCAAGCGCACCAGATGCATTTGCAGAAATCAGCTCCCGAATCCGCATGCTTTCATTCAATTCAACGCCGACATCCATTAACCCCTGAACAGCATTTCTAATCACCTTCCATCCCTGCAAGAGAATATTAACGGCAACGATTATCGCTAAAATTGGATCTAAAACTCCCCATCCTCCTACAAAACCAGCAATCAGACCAATTAAAATTGCAAGCGAAGTAAAAACATCTGTTATAAAATGGACTCCATCAGCTTTAAGAGCCGGTGAGCGATGATGTTTTCCCTGCCAAATAAGGACCATTCCCCACATACAATTTATAACAGTTGCAATAAGATGAATAACAAGCCATATTCCAGGCTTCTGCAATAATTGAACGGTAGAAAGAGCTATCCATGCTTCTCTTAAAATAACAATTGCCGCAATAATAATGAGTATCCCTTCAAGAATTGCGGAAAAATATTCTGCTTTATGATGCCCAAAGGGATGATCCTGATCCGCTGGCTTCATACTCACTTTAACAGCCCACCATGCTGCCAATGACGCAAGAATATTAACTATTGATTCCAATGCATCAGAATAAAGTGCAACCGAACCTGTGATGTGATATGCCCAATATTTCAAAGCAAAAACAATACACGCAATAAAAATAGAGTATAAAGTTAAGCTTTGTATATTGATTTTTACATCCATGAACCTCATCCTTTTCTTCACGAAATAAGGGATTAATATTTTCAACCATATAATTATACTTTTGGCATATCGACAATATTTCCTCAATATTACAGAAGCTTCAGCATACAATAAACGCTTCAGCTCACATTATTATCGTAAAAACTGCTCAGTTACACGAATAGAATCAATAAAGGAAGAAGAGAGGAACAGAATAAACAAAGAGCTTTCCCAAGAGCAATCAAACACATCACCTTCATTATTAATCGTTTTCTGAATAACTTAAAGCCATCTCACATCTCATAAATGAAAAACTTTTTTGCTCAAATGTATCAAGATCATGCATTATTTTTCAGTCTTATGATGCGCATTATAACCCATCTATAAGCCATCTTTGCACCTTAGAAAAATATCTTAGCACTCTACTGTAACCTTACAGGTCAACCGCATTTTAAAATATGATTTACTAAAAAATTGAGATATAAAAAAGAAGAACAGTGATACCCTCAAAAAAAGAATCTGGGCATTGGGGACCCAGATTCTTTTCCCTTAGAAATTAAGGGCATACAGAACTTGGGAAATAGCGGGGACCCAAGACACTGCACCCGATACGAGAAAAATATATGATTCCGTACCAGTATTTTTATATTATACCTATGGTTGTATATTGTCAACATAAATTCTACCATAAGTTTTAAAATAATGTTTTTTTATCTCTTTTTTTTAAATAAAATAAATTCTAACATCTGGAAATCATAAGAAAAAAGCACTAAAAATCTCGCATGCATTTGAATATCATAACAATCAATAAAACAGATGATCCACGCCTAAAAGCCTATCATAATATCCGTGAAAAAGATCTTGTTGGACGGCAACATCAATTTATTGCTGAAGGCAAAGTAACATTGTCCGCTTTACTGCACTCGAAAGATTTTTCTGCCATCTCACTGCTCATCGTAGCAAACCGTCTCTCTGGACTTCTACCGCTTTTAGAAAAAACACAGCCTCTATGTCCCATTTATTGTGTTCCACAAAAAGTCATGGATAATATCACCGGCTTCCATGTTCATCGTGGTGTTCTGGGTATTGGTAAACGCAAAACACTGCCATCCTTACAAAGTTTTCTACAACATCTTCCAGAAAAAGCTTTGATTCTTGTTTTATGTGGTATCTCGAATCACGATAATATGGGATCAATTTTTCGTAATGCAGCAGCCTTTGCCAGTAATGGCATTATTGTCGACAAAACCTCATGCGATCCACTTTATCGTAAATCAATAAGAGTTTCTGCCGGCGCTGCTTTAAAAGTACCCTATACGCAAAACGCTGATATAAATGACATTATAGCTGCTCTAAAGGATAAAAACTTTCATCTTTATGCACTCTCCCCTTCTGCTTCACACACTCTCAAGCAAGCCAACAAAACTAAAAGAATGGCACTTATTTTTGGAACAGAAGGCGATGGCTTACCGACCCATATACTACAACAATCAAAAACTTTACGTATTCCCATGACTAACGGTTTTGACAGCCTTAATGTTGCCACAGCCTCAGGTATTGCACTTGCCCATTTTATCAACTTTGACCACTAAAAATGATAACACTTTAAGTTGTAAAACATATCCGATGTTGTATGTTATCCATCAGTCCCAATAATGTTGCTGTTCCCTAGCATTTGAAAGCATTGATTAAAAAACATTTTATATTTTTCTTATCAATGCTTTCCACACCCTAACCCCGCTCATGACGTGCAAAAGACATAATTTTGATGGATCCAATCATAAAACAAACTCTCAATGAAAAAACCTTCTGGAAGTCTCTCATTCAAGTTTAAGGTTAAAAATTATCGTTATAAATCAATTGACTATGTTTTATGAAGCTGTTGTTTTAGTTCAGAGGAAACAGAATCTTTTGTTTCGAGATTACATAAAACGCGCTTCAACATCATTTCAGTATCGGCCGCACGTTCTGAATGTGTTACAAATCCTCCCCCAAGAATACGCGCCTCATGACCATTTCCATCATAAAGAACGCAAGCTTGCCCTGGTGCCACACCATTTTCACATTCCAATAAATCAACGGAAAAAATACCTTCTTTATAATGTAAGCGCGCAAGGTGAGGAGGACGCGTTGAACGCACCTTTACAGCTACCTCAATACCTTGAGAAGGAAATTTATCTAACGACTCATCACCAAGCCAATTCACATCACGTAAAAAAAGCTTATGCGTTTCTAACATTTCACGCGGTCCAACAATAACACGTGCATTTTCCACATCGAGATAAACTACATAAAGCGCTTCACCCGTTGACACCCCAATACCACGACGTTGACCAACCGTATAATTAACAATTCCCGAATGTTTACCTAAAATCTTTCCATCAATATGGACAATAACGCCAGGATTAGCGGCTTCTGGGCGCAGTTTTGCGATAACATCTGAATATTTTCCTTGTGGAACAAAACAAATATCCTGACTATCATGCTTATTGGCAACCACAAATCCCATTTCTGCTGCCATTTCACGAACGCGGGCTTTTGGAAGGTCACCAAGTGGAAAACGCAAATAATCAATCTGTTCTTGTGTCGTTGCAAAGAGAAAATAACTCTGATCACGATCATTATCGAGAGGACGAAAGAGTGCTCGATGCGCTCCGTGGGAACGCGAACGAATATAATGTCCCGTAGCCAAAGCATCTGCCCCCAATTCACGTGCTGTTGCTAATAAATCAGCAAACTTAACCGTTTGATTACATGCAATACATGGTACTGGTGTCTCTCCATGAGCATAGCTTTCTGCAAAAGGGTCAATAACAGCTTCGCGAAAACGCTTTTCATAATCAAGAACATAATGCGGTATTCCTAATGTTTCTGCTACGCGGCGAGCATCCTCAATATCTTGTCCTGCACAACATGCCCCCACCCGATGCGTTGCTGCCCCGTGATCATAAAGCTGCAACGTAATGCCAATAACATTATACCCTTCCTTTTTCAAAAGACCTGCAACAACCGATGAATCAACCCCTCCCGACATTGCAACAACAATGCGAGAATCCTCAGGTTGTCCTGGTAAATCAAGACTGTTTAAAAACATGTATTCATTCTCTATTTAATGCTCTGTTTAATGGCTACCCATATGTTAACATTTTGATGTACGCTCTTCAGCACTTTTACACGATTGATTGTCTTTATATTGTTTTTTTATCTTTTCCACAACCATAGGCATTACTTTCTTAAAGGCTGCTGCAAACAAAAAAAGAATGATAGAAATAAGGCATAATGGCAATCGTTTGGGAGAAAACCTTTTTTGCTCTTTTTAAAATCTGAAAAATATTACAAGAAGCTCTTCTACACACTTCACTTAAGCTTCTTTTTACGTTCCCAATCACTTTATTAATTTTTTCTTTCAGCGTGTTTAGCTCTTTTTTAAATTTCATGCTCTATAAACGAATCAAGTCCTTGACTAAAGGTAGAGGATACGAATGACCAATTTGATAAAAACACAAATGAAATATGTTATTGGGCCAGATGGAAGTCCGCTTACAATTGCCGACCTACCGCCGCAAACAACACGACGCTGGGTGATTCGTCGCAAAGCTGAAGTTGTTGCGGCTGTCAGAGGTGGATTGTTAAGTCTTGACGAAGCGTGCCAACGTTATACTTTGACTGTAGAAGAATTTCTTTCATGGCAAAGTTTGATCGATGAACACGGTTTAGCGGGATTACGAACGACCAAGATTCAAAACTACAGGCATTAAATTGCCATTGATTACGATTCGATAACATAAAAAAACTTATAAAACAGCCAAATTTGATAAAAATTTGGCTGTTTTATACTATACCCAAAAGATAAATCTAAAAGAATGGATTTTTCAATAATTGCTTTTATCATCCAACCGTTAAATTAGCCAACCATTGAATTAGATTGAATCAAAATATCCTCATCATCCGCAGCAATCTTCTTTTCTCGTGCTTCCAAAAGCTGTGCACGTTGCAGCTCTGTATTAGCTTCATGGAGAGCAATTTCAGCGTTTGTTTTTTGAAGCTGTAAATCACGAATTGAATTGATCAGATTATCACGTCTTTGCCGCGCTGCACGCGCAAAAGCAGAATAAGCAAAATGGTGAACATCATTGTTTCCAGATTTACGTTCTTCATGAGTAATCTGTGCTTCCAGCTCTAACACCATTCGTTCAAATTCTGCGATCATCATCTCAAGCTGTGCAATTTCACGGCGTTTTCCACGCACTTGAAACATCCTCAATCGCACCATATTTTCTCGTGGCTTCATACTCACTACTCCTTGATTGCGCCAACTCAAAACTCGCATTTACACCCAATAAATATCTTTTAGTTATATGTCTATCCGACAAAAACAGTCTATTGACTTGAAATTATAATAATTTTCGCCTTTCATTAAAGCGTCTGAAAATACAATCTGCTTTAAAGAGCAATAACTATTTCTTTACTTTTCCCCACATTATAAAATGAAGAGATTTAAAGCTCAGTAAACAAACACTGAAATTGTAAAAAAGTAATTTATAATGCTCTTTTACAATTTTTTTTAAGTTAAAGTTTATAGAAAAAGCCCTTCTTTTTTATTATGTTAAAAAATATGCGATTTTTCTAAAATAATTTTGTAGCCTCTTTCAAAAATAAAAATATTTTGTTAACCACTATCATGGATAGTGGGGAATTTAGTAGTGATTGTTACGCGTACTACTGAAATATACATAAACACTTTGTTATAAGTGTTTGATTTCATGAATTGTTTTTATAACAGTGGCTTTGCTAACTGATTATAAAATAGAAATGCTCCTTATGATTCGTGAAGGAGCGAAGTGAGGGATCTAAAATGCGCGTATTATTAATTGAAGATGATAGAGCAGTTACTCAAAGCATTGAGTTAATGTTAAAGTCAGCTAACTTTAATGTTTATATCACTGATCTGGGTGAAGAAGGTATCGATTTAGGAAAACTCTATGATTATGATATCATTTTGCTTGATCTGAATTTGCCTGACATGTCAGGGTATGATGTCTTGCGGACTCTAAGGTTGGCAAAAATAAAAACTCCTGTCCTAATCCTTTCTGGTATGAATGCCATTGAAGACAAGGTCCGTGGTTTTGGCTTTGGAGCTGACGACTATATGACAAAGCCTTTTCATAAGGATGAGCTCATTGCACGTATCCATGCAGTTGTTCGTCGTTCTAAAGGACATGCACAATCGGTTATTGTTACCGGTGATCTCACTGTTAACCTTGATGCAAAAACCGTCGAAGTTGCAGGGCGCCCCGTTCATTTAACCGGAAAAGAGTATCAAATGCTAGAGCTTCTCTCTTTACGCAAAGGCACCACCCTTACCAAGGAAATGTTTCTCAATCATCTCTATGGTGGAATGGATGAACCAGAACTAAAGATTATCGATGTTTTTATCTGTAAATTGCGGAAAAAATTGGAAGCAGTCTCTTCTAGTGTAAATTACATTGATACAGTTTGGGGACGTGGTTATGTATTACGTGATCCAGTTGAAGAGAACGTACGAAAAACCGCTTAAGCAATGAACATGCACTTTGTAAAATCTCGGAGTGTAGCGGGCCGAGATTTTTTCCCGAGATCTGTTCTCTGTTAAAAGTAGAAAACTCGCACACCAAGAATCTCATATAGAAAGCGCTTAAAGCTTAAGAAGTAACCACACAGAATTTACATATATAACCCTATTGCTCATAAGTTCAATCGAAGCCACTTTTCCCAACACGGCTTAAGCGCTTCTCTCTTATTTCAAAGCTTTTTTACACTTTCTAAAACAATACAATGATCATTTTCATCAATATTTATTTTCATCTCTGTCATCTGAGAAAGTAACATTGTGTAATAAAATTGGATGACATGTGCATCAATAAGCTCTTCTTGAACTTCTCCACGAAATAACGCAAGAAAATGAGGGGGTATACGGAGAGTTTTACCGAAAACCTCAAATCGAAAAGAGCGTTTATTTTCTTCTTGCAAAATCATAACAACAATTTCACCACCACGAGAAACTGTTGCGTTTGCAATCAATAATAAATTAAGCAAAAGTTTAACTTCATCTTTTGGTAACAATAAAGAAGAAGCTTGCCATTTTAAAGTTGCTTTTTCTTCTTTCATATATTGTTGAGCAACCTGCTCTGCAGCCCGTGTATCTATTTGTCCTCCACTTGCACCAGCAAAACCAAAAGCCAATCGCGCAAATTGTAGACGTGCAGCAGCACTCGCAACGGATAAACGCACCAATTGTAAAGCATCTTCTTCAGCTCCTCCTTCATCATAAAGCTCCATTGCATTTTGAATAGCCCCCACAGGTGAGATCAAATCATGGCAAATACGACTACAAAGCAAAGCAGCAAGATCCGTAGGATTCAAAGAAATATCTAACGTCATAATGATTGAAAACTCCTAGATTCAAAAAAACAAACTTTATTTTAAAGAAAAACTCTTAATATCTGATGCATAATAGGAAACATTAACAATCATGCTAAAAAAAATTCAGAAATAAATTCAAGAATTTAAATAACCTTATATCTTATTTTTTATTTGAATAGAATGAAAATTCTAATATTATCTTTTTGTTTATCACTAATAAAAGGAGAAAACTTCATGGCTCTCTCTCTGCTCAAATACTGGTACAAAAATATTATATCTTTAATCCTCCTTTTATTCATCACCATAAACACTGCACATGCTCAACTACAACCAATAGAGCAAAACGAACCCCATTATTCACTCCAAGAAATTATTGATTCTGGTCATCTTTTTTTTGGAAAAACAGCTAGTGGTCTGGCTGTTGCAATTCAAAATATTTTTTCACAATACGGTTATCCCAATGCCTATATTTTAGGAGAAGAAGCTTCTGGTGCCTTTTTTGCTGGATTAACCTATGGCGAAGGAAAGGTTTTTACCAAAAGCTATGGTCAACATAAAGTTTTTTGGCAAGGTCCCTCAGTAGGATGGGATTTTGGTGGCCAAGGCTCCCGTTTAATGATCTTAGTTTACAACCTTAATAGCATAAATAATTTATGGAAACGCTATGGTGGTATTTCAGGTTCGGCCTATTTAATTGCAGGTGTTGGTTTTCATGTCCTCAAATACCATAATACCTTGTTAATCCCAATACGTACAGGAATCGGCGCACGCCTTGGTATCAATATAGGATATTTAAAATTAACACCTAGACCGACATGGAATCCGTTTTAAACGTATTCTTATTTGAAAAGGGGTATTATGCTTATTCAATCGTTTCTTTTTTTTATTCTTGGAGTTGCTTTCACTTCTTGGGTACTGGTGCTTTTGTCTCCTTTTATTTGGCGTAAAGCCGTTCATTTTGCGTATAAAGATGTTTGTGCGCAAATGCCATTATCACTCGCGGAAATAGAAGCAAATCAAGATTTTCTTCGTGCACAACATGCTGTAGAATTAGCAAACAACCAACAAAAGTACGAGTTTTTGCAAAAAAAATACGCCCAACAAAAAATACAACTGAGCCAAATAACAGAACAATTTTATCGGCTATGCCTCCCCACACAAGACACTCTCACCAAAGAAGCGATAGCAATCAAACAAAATATCGCCACAATACACACTTTCAAAGGAAAGAAAAATGATGCGTGAAAAAATCGCACACTATCAGCAACGTTTACAAAAAATCCAAACTCATGAGCTTGACACGACTGCTAACCACCAATTGCTGGAAGAACTCCGTGAAGAAACAAAAGAACTTGCAGCAACATTGGCAGCTCAAATAGCGCTACAAGAGGGGAATACATCACCCATCAATACATTGATTCAAAAATCAAAAAGCAAAAATGACCTCGCATCACGTATTCGCAAAAAAATCACTTGTCTCTCCAAAAGCCCCGTTAAATAAGTTATCTTTTAAAACACCTTGAATGAAGAGTAAAACCAACAAAGGTTCATTGTAACTTTCATAACCCAAATCCTTTTTATTAAACGTGACTTTCTTGCTAAGCTAAAGGACAAGGTTTCTTAACCCATACCATTCTGTTAAAAGGCATCTTCTTGTCTAGCAGATTCCACTTGCTAATCATATCACCGCCCTAAAGGACAACATTTCATAGGTCCTAGAAAGCAAATAATACCAAAAACATTGGTCACACACTCTAACAAAAGGTAACTTCTAAGATGAGTCACCAATAGAGCTTTGACCATAATTTTAAGGATAAAAATACGCTCTCAAGAGTGATAAAAATCTCTTATTTTTTGGATAATCATATCCTGATCCGTTTGTGTCAAGTAAGGATGCATTGGTAAACTTAAAACACACTCTCCTAAAGACTCTGAAACAGAAAGGGAATCTTTTATATAAGGAAAGTGTTTATAAGCTGGCTGTTGATGTAAAGGAGTTTTATAATAAATCATTGTAGGGATAGAATTTTTTTGTAAAAAATCTTTTAATTTATCACGTTCTTTTACCTTAATCGTATATTGTGCATAAGCAGAACGAATATTTTCTCCTATTTCTGGAACTGTAACAATATCTCTTAAGCCATTGGAATAGCGTTGAGCAATTTCTACACGCTTTTCCATTTCATCTTCAAAGATCGCAAACTTTTCTAGTAAAATTGCAGCCTGAATGCTATCTAAGCGCGAATTCATGCCAATACGTACATTATCATATTGCGTTTCACCTTTACCATGAAACAAAATAGAGCGTAAAAGTTCTGCAAAATGATCATCATTGGTCATCATAGCGCCTCCATCGCCATAACATCCTAATGGTTTTGCAGGATAAAAACTTGTAGCAGCCACATCACCAAAAGCACCGCACATAGTATTACCGCTTCTTCCACCCATAGATTGAGCAGCATCTTCAATTACAAAAAGATTTTCCTTTGCTGCCACTTGAGCAATTTGCACATAGTCAGCAGAAAGCCCAAATAAATCAACAGCAATAATAGCCTTTGGCTTTAAACCTCCCTCTTTTTTTACCATTTCGATAGCGTGAGAAAGTTTTTCAACATCAATATTGAATGTATCAGGTAAAACATCAACAAAAACAGGCTTAGCCCCCACTAAAGCAACCACTTCAGCCGTTGCTGAAAATGTAAAACTAGGACAAAACACAGCATCCCCTGGACCAATATTTTTAGCCATAAGAGGCATCTTCAAAGCATCTGTTCCATTAGCACATGCAATCACATGTTTAACGCCGAGATATTCTGCCAATTTCTCTTCAAATTCTGTTACTTCTGGTCCCAAAATATACTTACCACTAGCGACCACATGTGCAATTGCAGAATTAATTTTATCTTCAATACGCGCACGCTGCGCCCCAAGGTCGATGAATTGCATATTAACTCCATTGATCATCACAAGAATGCAAAAGCGCTACCTATCTCTTTTATCTATCATAATTGACACCAGCAGCTGTTAAAATCCGTAAAACCGCAATAGCATCATCACCATTTGTACGAGGTGATTGACGCGTTTCAATACAATGAAGAAAGTGCCGTAATTCGCAAGTAAGCGGCAAATCTTCACAAACATCAATATAATTCAGCTCATCCATGCTAAAAGCCCACTCTTGATTTTCTTTCCAAACGGCAAAATGGTGCATTGCCAATTTACGGCTCCACGGTTCCATATCATCAAAAACGAGCATAGCTTTTGTTCCAACAACAGTTAAACGTCTCTCACGATAAGAACTCAAGCGTGAAGTAAAAAGATGACTACGCACACCATTTGGAAAAGTCATATGAATATGAGAAAAATCAGAAATCTGATCAACGACAGCAGCCCCCTCACCGCGAATTTCGGAAGGTTCACACCCTGTCAACGCCAAAATCATTGAGAGATCATGAGGCGCAAGATCCCATAAAGCATCGCTGTGTGTGTGAAATTTCCCAAAGCCTAATCTATGAGAATAAATATATCGCACATCTCCCACTTCTCCATTTTTCACCAATTCACACATTTTTTCAAAAGCCGGATGAAAACGTAAAATATGGCCCACCATAAAAACTCGCTCATAAGCCTCAGCCTCCTGAACTTGGCGTTTAGCATCAGAAACATTCAAGGCTATTGGTTTTTCCACCAAAACATCTTTACCATTTTTAACAGCACGGAGCACATTTTGCGTATGCAATTGTGGCGGCAGTGCTAATACCAGCGCATCAATATCTCGATGCGTAAAAAGATCATCTGGTGTAACAAGCTCTACACCATACATCGTTGCAAAACTAGCAGCACGATCATTATCAATATCAGAGACTGCTGCCAAAGCCCCGAGAGAGTGGAGTGTCCGTATATGATTTTCACCCCAATGACCGCATCCTAAAACCGCTACACGTGGCACCATTTTCATGCCTTACCTTACTTTATCATATAAAATTACACTTTTACATATCGAGGATAAAATAGAATGACAAGAGAAAAGCTTAAAAACGATGCTTGACATCTTACTATTCTACCCCTTATATCCGCAAAAGATGTAATTCTTTACAATTATGATTGCTTATTTTGGCGGAGTAGCTCAGTAGGTTAGAGCAGAGGAATCATAATCCTTGTGTCGGGGGTTCAAATCCCTCCTCCGCTACCATTACTTTTTTTGTTGTGTAGTTTTAGCTTATTTGTAGCTGTAGCTTGTGTAGCTTGCCAGCAGGTTTTGTATAATTTGCCACTAGGTTTTGTACCAATTTATTTTTTCTCAAAGAGTTTTAAAGATGTTCTCAAAGGGTCTTCAAATGCCTTTCAAAGGGTATTTAAAGCTCCCTTTAACGCATTTTTCTGCTCCTATTTTTCCAAATCACTAAAGCGTGTAAAATCCGATTGAAATGCCAGTGGGACGATTCCTGTCGGACCATGGCGTTGTTTTGCTATAATAACCTCAGCTTTGCCCTTGGCTTGCTCCATTGCCTCTTGCCATTTGCTATACTCAGCAGTGCCTTCTTTGGGTTCTTCATTTT
>NZ_JACX01000007.1 GCF_000518085.1 Bartonella grahamii ATCC 700132 | reverse complement strand
GACCGCCTTTTTAAAAATTATCGAAATACAACTCTCAAGAATAATTCTTGTGCAATAAACAAATTATATCAAATTTTTTTAAACAAAAAGCGCGTTGCAATCACCTGTTTTGAAGCCAATGTATGCATATGTCACAGAGGACAACTCGCATTAGCTCTCACTCAATTGCCTGATTGGAAATATGAAATTAAGCACATCTAAAAAATAAACTTACAGATTTTTTACATATGGGGGTGCTTCTCTTCACAAATACCTCCTAGCACCCCCACCCTTTCCTAACAACTTTCAACACAAGCGTGATTCACGCCACACGTGAATTGCATCTCAATGTAAGGAGAAAAGATATGGCGCCTCGTCCAGCTGCTATAACGCAACCAGCCATTGCACGCGCTTTAAGAGAAGCTAAAAAACAAGGTTGTGAACTCGTAGAAATCAAACCTACCGGTGAACTGCTTATCTATCTCAAATCCGATATTCCAATACCAAATTCAGTTAACCACCCAGACAAACTTTTAGATTTGTCAAAGAATGAATATTACGAAACCGCACTCTCTAAGATGTAAAATACCATGCCAAAACCACGTCCTCCTCATCTCGTTAAACAAATTACTCAACATGGCAAAATTGTATGGTATGTACGTATTGGTCATGGCAAACGCATTAGAATACGCGGTACCTATGGAACGCAAGAGTTTGTTGATAACTACAAAAGCGCACTTGCCGAGTTACAAGGACTGATACTTCCTAAATCCAAAACCGGTAAACTTGTTGAAGGTTCATTTGCATGGCTGCTTAAACAATACTTTAACAGCTCTAATTGGCATAGCTACACTAATACTACAAAGAAACAAAAAGAATACATTCTTATGAAGATATGCGACTCCATAGGAAATATTCCATACCAAGCAATTGAAAAGAAACATATTATAGCCGGTGTTGAACGGCGTAAAGAAACACCAGCAATGGCTAGAAACTTTCTGAAAGCCCTTAATGGACTTTTTAATTGGGCAATTGATCAAGGTCTTTTGGAAAATAATCCAACTTTAGGCGTCAAAAAACCTCCTCTTAAAAATAAAAGCGGCTTTCCTGTTTGGACAGAAGAAGATGTTGAGAAATATTATCAAAGATGGTCCCATGGTACCCATGAACGCGTTTGGATTGATATTCTTTTATATACGGGCTTACGTCGTGGTGATGCGGTTCGCATTGGCTGGAAAGATGTCAAAGACAATATTATTCATCTCAAAACAGAGAAAAGTAAATTCCAAACAGATGTCTTTCTACCTATTTTACCGGAATTAGCCAAAACGCTTGAAACTGGTCCTATTGGTGATGAAACATTTATTTGTGGTAAAACTAATCAAAAACTCTCTAAAGAAAGCTTTGGCGATACATTTAGAGACGCTTGTAATGCGGCTGGAATTAAAAAATCGGCGCATGGATTAAGAAAATTAGCAGCAACACGCGCAGCTAACTCTGGTGCAACAGTATCACAACTCAAAGCAATTTTTGGCTGGACAGATGACGCTATGGCATCTCTTTACACAAAGAGCGCAGACCGTAAAAAACTTGCTCTTGAAGCCATAAAAAAGCTTCAAAAAGATGAGGGATAGAGGCAAAAAAACTCAATAGAATCAAGATTCACCTATTCCCTCATATTAGACATAACTATTTTATTTTACTTGCTTTTTATATACCATTCACGGATGCCGTCGCGAAATAGGAGTTGAGTTTCTTAAGAAAGCTTTCTTAAAAAAAGCACATGACTTAGCAACCCAATGGCGTTCTGTTTTGCATGAGAGGAGTGACTCCCTTAAAGAAATGGAAAAAATCATAGCTCAAATTGCATACAAAATATATGAAATAATGCACTTTCATTATCAAAATAACAAATGTTCCCTTGTCAAACTTTTCATCTTAAACTGAAGTTTATTTTAGTTTATAAACTTCATTATCCGCTGGGAAAGCACGAGATGTGACATCCTCTGCATAATTCTTTATTGCAGTTTCCATGGCTTGTTCAAGGTCTCCATAACGGCGTACAAATTTTGGCACATGAGCACCATAGCCCAACATATCTTCCATAACCAATACTTGTCCATCGCACTGATTGGATGCACCAATACCGATTGTAGGGATAGAAAGCTTTTCTGTCAGTTTTACTGCTAAAGGTTCGACAATCCCTTCTAAAACAATAGCAAAAGCACCGGCCTCCTCAATTGCAGCCCCATCGGCTTCAATTCTTTGCCAATCACTCTGTTTTCGTCCTTGTGTTTTGAAACCACCAAAACGATTCACCGCCTGGGGTGTAAGACCGATGTGCCCCATCACTGGAATGCCACGTTTACACAAAAAATCAATTGTTTCCGCTATATAAACACCACCTTCAAGCTTAACTGCACCACACCCCGTTTGAGCAAGAATACGCGATGCATTAAAAAAAGCTTGCTCTGGACTTTCCTCATAAGAGCCAAAAGGCATATCAATAACCACAAGAGCTTTTTGAGATCCACGCACCACGGCTTGTCCGTGTAAAATCATCATATCTAAATTAACAGGAAGCGTTGTCTCAAACCCATATACAACCATACCAACGCTATCACCAACCAAAAGGATATCGCAATATGGATCAGCAATCCGCGCAGCATAAGCTTGATAAGCTGTTAAAGAAACAATTGGCTGTTGTCCCTTTCTTGCACGTATTTCGAAAGATGTTATACGCTTTTCGGTTTTATGTACACTCATTTTCCGCCCTTCTCTTGCAATATATATTGATCAATCAGCCTTACCTCTCCGAAGCGAACAGTAAGAAGTAAAACTGCTGGTTTATTCAATGTTCCTTTAACCACGCATAAAGTTTCCATATCCCGTAAATCTATCGCTTCAATGATTGCTCGCGTTTCTTGTTGTAAAATATCACGAACAGTTTTACATAATTTATCAACCGACCGTTCACCTTCACGGTAAAGCTTTTCAGCTGCTTTCCCACTTTCAGGAATAATTTTGGCAGCTTTACGGTCTTCTAATGTTAAAAACTGATTGCGTGAAGAACAAGCTACACCATCTGACTCCCGTAGAATAGGAACTCCAACAATTTCAATAGGAAAAGCCAAATCTTCAACCATACGCCGAATAATTAAAATTTGTTGAAAATCCTTTTCCCCAAAAAAAGCCTTATCTGGTTGGACAATGTTAAAAAGTTTAGCAACAACGCTTGTCACACCACAAAAGTGCCCTGGACGTAATTTTCCCATCAAAATACGTGATAATTTTTTCACTTGCACAATTGTATCATTTCCCAGTGGCCACATTTCATCTACAGAAGGGGCAAAAACACATTCAACACCTGCTTCTTCTAACAAAGCACAATCGCCCTTCAAGTCTCTTGGATATTGAGCAAAATCTTCATGAGGTCCAAATTGCTTTGGATTGACAAAAATAGAAACCAATACGCGATCACACATTGCTCTTGCATACTGTACTAATGCAAGATGACCATCATGCAATGCCCCCATTGTTGGAACAAAACCAATCGAAAAACCTAAACGTCGTTCCTCTGAAGTATATTGTCGGACTTCAGCAATTGTCTTTAAAACTTTCATTTTCCCATTCAATTATCATCAGATTAATAAATTAATGCTTGTATACCAAATTGGCGCTCAAACAATTGTATCAAATTCATGCGCACTGACGGCTGCTTTATATCTCGTGGCTCCCAGACATGACGCATAAGAAAAAAACCCGTCAGTATAAAACCATTTATTATATCACTAGAATCAGTAGGACGAGTCGTTCTTTGCACAAGAAACTGTGGTAGAATGAGAAGCTTTTTTTTCCAAGGTTCCCCTGCTTCTTCACAGACAGCCCGTCCAGATTTTGGTGATACGTAATGAAGCCTTTCCTGACGACCTGTTGCAGCACAACAAGATAAATCAAGACCAAAACCAAGTTCTTCAAGAAGCCGCATTTCAAAACGTACAAGCAATTCTGCATTTACAAATGGTTCATCAAAATTCTGCATAAAAAGGTGTAAAATATCATATAAAACGGGGTGCGGATCACGTTCGGGAAGAAGTCGCAAATGAAAAGCTATCAATTGCAAAGCATAAAGTGCTTCTGGTAGACAGATTAATCTTGCCGCATGTAAATCAAGAGCTTCAAGCCGAAAAAGTCCCAAATGTTCTTCTAAACGAGCCCACCATTCAGCCTCCACAAAATTTCCAGGTTGAAGAAGAGCTGCCATACGACGCGATCGCCCCCCTTTTACCACTCCCATATAACGACCATGTTCACGTGTCATAACCTCAAGAATAACACTTGTTTCACCATATTGGCGTGTACCAAGAATAACAGCTTGTTCTTTCCACTTCATTTTACTTTAATTATTTTTAAAAATCTTATTTTAAAAAATCCAATCCCATTTCGCGATAACGTTCTGGATCAGTATCCCAATTATCGCGCACTTTCACAAAGAGAAAAAGATGAACCTTTTGATCCATAATTTCCATAAGTTCTTTACGTGCTGCTTGACCAATCGCCTTAATTGTATCGCCTTTTGCTCCTAAGACAATTTTTTTCTGACTCTCACGCTCGACATAAATAACTTGATTAATTTTGACGGAACCATCTGAACGCTCTTCCCAGTTTTCTGTTTCAACCGTTGAGGAATAAGGAAGTTCATCATGAAGACGAAGAAAAAGTTTTTCACGCGTAATTTCAGCAGCAAGATGACGCATGGGCATATCGGAAATTTGATCTTCCGGATAATACCATGGTCCCTCCTGCATCATATTACTCAACGCATGAAGTAAATCTTTGCAACCAGAACCGTTTAGAGCAGAAATCATAAATGTTTGCGCAAACTTTACACGTTCATTTATTTTAGTGGTTAACGCTAGAAGAGATGATTTAACAACTGTATCAACCTTATTAAGAACAAGAACTTTTTCTTGTTTCATGTTGTTTACAATATCTAACATCATATCAACTTCATCCGAAAGACCACTTTGAGCGTCAATTAAAACGAGCAGAACATCCGCGCTCTTAGCCCCTCCCCAAGCAGCAGAGACCATGGCACGTTCTAAGCGCTTATGGGGACGAAAAACACCCGGTGTATCGACCAACACAATTTGCACATCATCATGAATGACAATACCGCGGATTAAAGTTCGTGTTGTTTGTACCTTATGCGTTACAATTGAAACCTTTGTTCCAACCAATTGATTAACCAATGTCGATTTACCGGCATTAGGCATCCCAATAAGCACAACAAACCCAGAACGCGTTTTCATAACGTCACTCATGATCATTTTTTCCCACTGTTTTCCATACACCCTCTCGTCGCAAAATTTTTTCAGCTGCCATTCTTTCGGCATATCTTTTGGAGCTTCCCTGCCCAATCTCTGAAGCAAACCCAGAAATACTTACCTCTACCATAAAAACAGGATCGTGATCTGGACCTGAACGTTTTATAACCTGATAATGTGGTTGTGCATTGCCTTGGATATGCGCCCATTCCTGTAATTCGGTCTTGGCATCACGCCGACCAGCATCCATTTTCTTTGCCCGACTATGCCAATATTTTTGAATAAAAGGGCGAACGCTTTCCAATCCTCCATCGAGATATATCACGGCAATCAAAGCTTCCACGACATCTGCATGCATATTGATGAGTCGACGCCCCTCGAAATTTTTCATCTCAAAACCAACACGGATCATATCAGGCAGCCTCATTTCACGCGCAATATCAGCACATGTCTGGGCATTGACCAGATGATTCAAACGGACTGATAATTCACCTTCACTTGCCTGAGGAAAAAGTTGATACAGCATTTCTGCAATCAAAAGCCCTAAAACCCGATCCCCTAGAAACTCTAGCCGCTCATAATTCCCCTGTTCCGAATCTTGTACACTCGAGTGTGTTAATGCCTTCTTTAACCTCTCTTCATCTTTAAAACGATGCCCCGTCAGCTTGAAAAGCTGATCAATCATTAGACGTTTCATCGTTGTTTCCTTGCTTGATAAGCGGCAAATCATGAACCGTATTTATGAAAGAAAACAAACGCTTCCAACGCACATCAAATGGCCAGCGCCAAACCTGCCAAGCACTTGAACCGTTACTGATAGAAAAGAAAATCACGCTCGCGCGACCAATAAGATTTTCTTCTGGAACGTAGCCTACATCTAAACGACTATCATCTGAATTGTCGCGGTTATCTCCCATCATAAAGTAATGTCCTTGAGGAACTTCAAAGACTGTTGTATCATCAACTTTCGGGATGAAAGCTAAATCAAGTGTATCATAACTAACACCGTTAGGCATTGTCTCGCGATAAACCTCAACAGGATAGTTAACCTCTGTTATATCAGAATTATCAATCTCCCCCATAAAGTGACGTGAAACAGCCTCATCATTAATATAAAGAACACTTTGACGGACTTGTATACGATCACCTGGTAGCCCAACAACGCGTTTTATATAATCAATCTTCGGATTACTTGGTAAGCGAAAAACGACCACATCTCCACGTTGAGGTTGAGATGCCCAAATCCGTCCAGAAAAAAGAGGAGGAGAAAAGGGGATGGAAAAACGAGAATACCCATATGCATACTTAGAAACAAACAGATAATCTCCCACCAACAAAGTAGGACGCATTGAACCGGAAGGAATACTAAAAGGCTGGAAAAAAAGTGTCCGAATAACTGCTGCTAAAAGCAGAGCCTGTACTAAAACAGAAATAAATTCACGAACCCCACCTTTTTTTTCTTTTTTATGCACTTTATCTTTTTGGATCATCACCAACTGCCTTCTCATCACAGATATAATTTTTTTCATCATAATATTCAAATAACAAAAGCACAATCTCTCACACCATCTATCCACGTGGAAGTGCTTCGATAATAACAAATGCCTGTGCCCAAGGAAAATCATCTGTTATGCTAAGATGAATAACTGCATCATGATGAGGAGGTAATAACTTTTGAAGTTGCACTTGCGCACGATTTGTTAATTGCATTATTGGTTTACCAGATGGCAAATTAACGACCCCCATGTCTTTCCAATTGATACCACAAGCAATTCCCGTTCCTAAGGCTTTAGCGCATGCTTCTTTAGCAGCAAATCTTTTTGCATAGGAAGAGGAGCTTTTTTTGAGATTTTTGGATCTATTCCTTTCAATATCCGTAAAAATACGTTGGGTAAAACGCTCACCATAACGAACCAATATTTTCTCAATACGTCGTATATCAACCAGATCATTTCCAAGACCAACAATCATACCATATTACCCGATCTTTCTTACGATGAACGCTTCTTTAAATGCCTTTTTTTATAATCTTTTGATATCGCTTTTGTTTAAAACGAACCGTTGCTCTGTAAACACCTATATAAGATAAACTACCAAAAACAATACCTAAAAGAGTTCCACCTAAAATCATAGGACTCATAATTGTGTCCCATGCGCCTTTAAAGAGGAGAGAGAGATTTGACAATGTCAAACCATTAAATAGAGCACGAATTTGCGAAAGAGAAATCTCTTTGACATCGCTAAAAAGTGATAAACAAAAATACCCTACTTTATAATCAGCCATGACAATCAATAAAAATGTGAGTGGATTAGAAAAAATCGTCCCAATGATTGCGGCAGCAAAGTTTGCACGCAAAAGCCAAGATAAAAATATTGCCAAAATAATATGCAACCCAAAGAAAGGGGAACAAGCTAAAAAAATGCCAACAGCAACCCCTAATGCTACTTCATGCGGTGTTGCTGATATACGCAAAATACGTTTATGTATGTAGCAAAATGAGCGAGAAAATGAACGACGTGGCCATAACCAAAGTCGAATACGCGTTACAAAATCTATTGGTTCTCGACTACGAAAAAGCATATGACTCTCAATATACATCTTTTGATGATGAAATAATCTATATCATCCAAATTAATCTTTTTAAGCTTTTGCACAAAAAAAAATAGAAAGACAATTAAATATTTCGACTGCCTGGTTTAATCGCTGGAAGGACAGAAAGCTCTGCAGGAAGTGCATCACTAGTATAAGAGGTTATCTCATATTCAGCAAGCGCAATCAATGGAACTCCAACATTGACCTTACCACCAGAACGATCAAGGATACATGCACTGGCCAATACCTCTGCTCCTGCTGCAACAAGCGCCTCAATAGTCTCACGAATGGAAAGACCCGTTGTCACAATATCTTCGACAATAACAACCCGTGCCCCCTTCTTGATTTCAAAACGACGCAATTCAAAGATGCCATTTACACGCTCTACCCAAAGAGAAGGAACACCCAGGTGACGTGAAGTTTCATAGGAAGGAATAAGGCCGCCAATTGCGGGACCCACAACATAATCAATTTCTCCCTCGATAGATTTTTTGATTTTTTCAGCCAAACCACGACATAACTTTTCCGTCAAGTCAGCATGCATGAATACTTTCGCTTTTTGCATATAAGTCGCACTATGGCGCCCCGATGTTAAAATAAAATGCCCTTCTAGAATAGCATCTGCTTGTTTAAAAATATCAATGACATCTTGTGTATTCATTGTAAAATCTTTCTTTTTATCCATGAACCCGCCGTACTGTACTTACTGAACCTGCCTCTTTTAACTGAGAAAAAATACGATTCAAATGTTTTAAATCCCACACTTCCAAATCAATCATAATTTCTGTAAAATCCGGTGCTGTACGGATAAAAGATAAATTTTGGATATTGGCATCGTTAGCAGAAATTATTTGTGTAATTTCAGCCAAAGAACCAGGACTATTTACAACCAAAATATTTATCCGTGCAGGAAAACGTTCATTCATTTGGGCATCAATATCCCAGCGGACATCAATCCATCGTTCTGGCTGATCATCATACGCCATCAAAGCTGAAGACTGTATTGGATAAATAACGATCCCAGCCCCAGGCTGCATAATACCAACAATCCGATCTCCAGGTACTGCTCCTTCCGGTGAAAAACGTACGGGTATATCTCCACGGGTTCCTCTAATAGGCAATGCTTTAGATTGATGATTCTCGACCATTGCATTCTTTTCATTTTCTGGAACTTTAAAAATCATACCTTGGGCATTCTCAATATTAAACCAACCTTCTTCCCCAGACTTAAAAGATGACTTTTGTACCACACGGTGATCTTGATAATCAGGATAAACCGCTTTAATCACATCAGCGGAAAACAGCTCTCCACGCCCAACAGCCGCCAATACATCCTCTACATCTTTACGTGCTAAACGTGGCAAAACTTTCTTCAAAACGTCTTTTGAAAATTGTTTTCCCATATATTCAAATGAACGCTCGAGAATACGATATCCTAAACCCGAATATTGTTTACGTACCGCGGCACGACTTGCTCGCCGAATAGCTGAACGTGCTTTACCTGTGACAACAAGAAATTCCCACGCAGCTGGCGGAATTTGAGCGTGTGAACGAATAATATCAACCTCATCACCATTTTTTAATTTGGTCATTAAAGGCATAATACGACCATTGATTTTCACACCCACACAAGAATCACCGATGTCTGTATGGACGGCATAAGCAAAATCAATAGGCGTAGCTCCTTTAGGAAAAGCAATTAATCGACCTTTCGGCGTAAAACAAAAAACTTGATCTTGAAAAAGCTCAAGTTTTGTGTGTTCTAAAAATTCTTCCGGATTATCTCCATCTGACAAAGATTGAATCGTTTGGCGCAACCATGCATACGCATTTGTTTCATTTGATAACCTCGAAGCCGAATAATTAGAACCTTGCTCTTTATAAATGGAATGTGCCGCAACGCCATATTCAGCAATTTCATCCATAGCAGCAGTTCTAATCTGCAATTCAACACGTTGTCGCGATGGTCCCACAATCGTTGTATGAATGGAACGATAATCATTCTGCTTTGGTATAGAAATATAATCTTTAAAACGACCTGGAACCATTGGCCAAGTCGTATGAATAACACCAAGAGCGCGATAACAATCATCCACTGTTTCAACAATCACACGAAATCCAAAAATATCGGATAATTGTTCAAAAGAGAGCGCCTTGCTTTCCATTTTGCGAAAGACGGAATACGACTTTTTCTGACGGCTTTTAACATTCGCTTTAATGCCATGCTCGAAAAAAAGTTTTGTCAACTCGTTTTCAATTGTGGAAAGCAAATCACGATTGCGTTTTGATAACTCAGAAAGACGATTGGTAATCGTACGATAACCTTCTGGATTTAAATAAAAGAAAGAGAGATCTTCTAATTCCTCGCGCATATCCTGCATACCCATACGACCAGCAAGCGGCGCATAAATATCCATCGTCTCCTCAGCAATTCGCCGGCGCTTCTCATCACGCATAACACCAAGGGTGCGCATATTATGAAGACGATCAGCAAGTTTGACTAAAAGAACACGAACATCATCAGAAATGGCAATAAGGAGTTTACGAAGATTTTCTGCCTGTACGGCTTTCTTTGATACAAGATCAAGCTTATTAAGTTTTGTAAGTCCTTCAACCAACTTGCCAATTTCAGAACCAAAAAGCTGATCAATTTCTGCTCGTGTAGCGCTTGTATCTTCAATTGTATCATGCAAAAGAGCAACAGCAATCGTTGCCTCATCCAACCGCATATCTGTCAAAATAGCAGCAACTTCTAAAGGATGAGAAAAATAAAGATCGCCCGAAGCACGCTTTTGATGTGCATGCTTTCTCATTGCATAATCATAGGCCCTGTTTAAAAGAGCCTCATCTACGTCAGACTTGTAACGTTGAACACGTCCAACAAGCTCACACTGACGCATCATACGAGCATATCCTTTATCTTTTCACATCCCTAATCCTTATTGAACACATCTTATCAATAAAAGACAAGAAAAATAACTGCTCCTTACAGACAAGGCATCTTTACTCCTGTAATATAAATTGCTGCAATTAATAATCGTCACTTTTTTCTGGAACAACCAAACCTTCAATACCCGCTAAAAGCTCTTCTTCTGACATATGATCAAATGAAGTAGCTTCTTCTTGCGACGATGTATTAAAAACACTTTCAGCTTCACCTGAATGGGTAATAAATTCACTTGCCATTTCTGGCTCATCTACTTCCACATGTTTTTGCAGCGAATGAATAAGGTCTTCCTTTAAATCAGCAGGCGACAATGTTTCTTCTGCTATTTCACGCAAAGCAACAACTGGATTTTTATCATTATCACGATCAATCGTAATCTGCGCTCCTTGTGAAATCTGACGCGCCCGATGACCTGCTAAAAGTACCAATTCAAAGCGGTTGTCAACTTTATCAATACAATCTTCTACCGTTACGCGGGCCATTTATGCCTCTTTCTCAAATAAAAAAATTTAATAGCGGATAGGGAAGTATATACAATAATCAAAATAAAACACAAGAAAAACAACAAAAACTTTTATATTTTTTGATTAAAGAACTTATTTAAGAAAATTCTTAGAAAATTTATAAAAATGTATAACCTATTCATGCTCGTTATCAAAGCTGCTCTTAAAAGCATTCCAATAGATTGGCTTCAAACAAAGAGAGGTCTTTCTTGACAAAACGCTTGTCTGTAGTCTTCCTCCTTTTAAAAGGAATACCAGCTGTTTAAAATCCTTTGCAATAACGGCAGCCTTATGCATACTTTTTATGATAATATCTTTATTTAACAGAGAAAACTTTTTTCTTTGAACATCATGCGTATTGCACTCTTATTCATCGAATAAATTACTGAAAGATTACCTCTCTTTACATAATAATTAGCAATAAGTTTATATTAAATTTTATTTATATTCATTATAGATTGTTTCTCAAAACATAACCCGTCATATACGCTATAAAAGATTCAAAAAAATAGAAAAAACGATTGATGCCTAACACCATGAATAGCCAATTAACATCACTTTGCCCAGAACCGCCCAAAAATTGCAATTTATGTCCTAGGCTCCATCAGTTTATCGCTGACTGGCGTGTAAAAGAACCAAGTTGGTATAACGCACCGGTGCGCCCCTTCTTTCCTTATAAAGGAGCAGACACAACGCGCCTGCTTATTGTTGGGCTTGCTCCTGGATTACGCGGTGCAAATCGAACTGGACGTCCATTCACTGGTGATTATGCTGGGCACTTACTTTATTCAACTTTAAAAAAATTTGGTTTTGCCCAAGGAACCTTTGAAGAAAGAGCAGACGATACTCTTGAACTGATTGATGCAGCAATCGTCAACTCTGTTCGTTGTGTTCCCCCAGAAAATAAACCCACCGGTGCAGAAATTAACACATGCCGCTATTTCTTCTCACCTCTTTTAACAAATCTTCCCAAACTTAAAGCCGTTATTACCTTAGGCACCATTGCGCACCATTCAACGATACGTGCCCTTAATGCAAAAGTTTTAGCTCACCCTTTTGGACACGGCGAAATTAATAACATCGGCAGATTACGCATCTTTTCGAGCTATCACTGTTCTCGTTATAATACAAATACTGGACGCTTGACAGACGCCATGTTTCACCAAATTTTTCAAGCAGCAAAAACATACTTAGATCAATGCTAAAACTGTTTTAAACCAGCGCTATAAATAAAGGATATCTAAATCGCATCCGTCATCCATATCTTTTTAAAAGTCTTGCTTTTTCACGTCCCCAATCGCGTTTTTTTTCCGTTTCGCGCTTATCATGAAGCTTTTTTCCCCGCGCTAGAGCAATCTCCAACTTAACACGCCCTCGTTCATTAAAATAAAGTTTAAGAGGAACAAGTGTCATTCCTTCACGAGACGTTGCATTAAAAAAACGTGCCATCTCACGTTTTGAAAGTAATAACTTGCGCAAACGTCGCGGTTCATGATTAAAACGATTAGCCTGCGTATATTCAGGAATATAGCTGTTTACTAACCATAATTCCCCATTCTCAAAACTCGCATAGCTTTCAGCAATATTGGCATGATTAGAACGTAAGGACTTTACTTCCGCTCCCTGAAGGACAAGACCGGCCTCGAGATTATTAAGAATTTCAAAATTAAAACGTGCTTTACGATTGTCAGCAATTATTTTCCGTACGGGCGCGTTCTTTTTTTTATTCATGGCTTTGTCAATATCATTTTATGCTTTTAAAATACCAGCATGACTGAGGGCTGCATCAATAATCTTCTTTGTTCTTTCTGTTAATGGAACAATCGGAGAACGCACAGTATCACCACAAAATCCTAATTTTGCAGCAGCATATTTAATACCCGCTGGACTAGGCTCAATAAACACAGCACGATTAAGAGGCATCAAGCGATCATTTAATTCTCGTGCTGTTTTATAATCACCACGAAAACAAGCAGCTTGAAGCTCTGCACACAGCTTTGGAGCAACATTGGAGGAAACTGAAATACACCCCATACCTCCATGTGCATTAAAACCTAACGCTGTACAATCATCACCGGAAAGCTGTACAAAATCCTTCCCACACTTTTCACGTTGTTCACTAACGCGTTCAATTCTGCTCGTTGCATCTTTTACACCAATGATATTTTTAAAATCTCGGTAAAGGTCTTTCATCGTTTCCACAGCCATATCGATAACAGAACGACCAGGAATATTATAAATTATAATCGGAATAGAAACAGCTTTGGCAATGGAAGAAAAATGTTTGTATAAACCAGATTGATTTGGTCTATTATAATAGGGAGTGACAACCAAAACTGCATCTGCACCAGCTTTTTGCGCGTATTGTGCAAGCTCTACAGCCTCACTTGTGCTATTTGATCCCGCTCCAGCAACAACAGGAACACGCTTTGCGACCTGCTCAACACACAATTCTATAATCCGCTTATGTTCTTCATGACTTAACGTTGCTGATTCACCGGTTGTCCCAACTGGGCTTACACCGTTAATCCCTTGTGTGATCTGCCATTCAATAAAATCACAAAACGCCTTCTCATCAATTGCGCCCTTATTATCAAACGGTGTAATAAGCGCAGTTATAGCTCCCTTGAGCATGATAAACTCCCTATAATATTCGCTTTTATTTTTTTAATAATCGCCTTTTATAAATTTTAAATAGAGCATAATCTTGCTCTATCATTGAAGCAAGATGAATTTCAAAAAAAGCCCTCATAAGATAAAAATGTCCCTCCTTAAATGTTGCACATTTGTTTAAAATAAACCGTCTATATTAACGCGTTTTTCATGCTTGTGTTCTATAAATCCTTAAGTTTTTACAAAAAGCAAGGTCTCAAGGTCTTTTCTCTATGCGTGTATTTTCCACCTCTCTTTTCGTATCAACCTTTACTGCACTTATACTGGCAATAAGAATTTTATTTTCAAGTGCATCCGCGCAAACACCTCTTTTGCACGGGAAAGCGCCAATCCCTTTGGTGCGCCCTACTCCCTTTCCCGAAAAAAGAGCTCAAGAGCCTCTTCAACAGATACACACGACATCACACAATACTGCTACACTTCAGCAACTGAAAGCTGGGCTAGATGCACTAGCAAACAACAATATTGCAAAAACAATAAACCTTCGTAATTCAATGGAAAAAAATAGCCTTGATCGTCATATTTTGACATGGGCGCTGGGGATATCAAACCAAGCTAATATACCAAGTTCTGAAATATTTAATGCAATCAACATGCTAAAAGGATGGCCCGGTATAGAAACGATGCAACGCAATGCTGAACGTGCTTTTCTTAACGAAACCAACCTCACACGCGCAATCATCCAAAAATTTTCTCATCACCCGCCCCAAACAGCGCAAGGAATGGCTCTCTTCGCTAAAGCACTTATTGCAACGAGACAAACCACTCGTGCTCGACACGTTATTGCGCCATGGTGGCATAAAACACAGCTTAATGCAAAAGAAGAAATATTTGTTCTTAAAAATGCAAGCGTTGCATTAAAACCTATTGATCATTTGAAACGCATGCAATTTATGCTGTATGCATATCGTTTTGATTCAGCAGCACGCGTTGCAAAATTAGCCCATGCTCAATCTCTTTTTGATGCTTTTGTGGCCGTTGAAAAAAATGACCCTAGAGCTACACAAAAATTAAAAGCTGTAGAGAGATCATGGCAAAAAGATCCTCTTTTTCAGTTTGCTCGAATACGCCATCTTCGACGAACAGAGCAATATAATGCAGCCGCAGCACTCATGATGAAAACATCAAAAGATGCATTCCGCCTTATGAACCCTCATTCATTGTGGAAAGAACAACGCGCCCTTTCTCGTGAAATGCTCGATTTAAACAAACCCAAAATTGCTTATCAACTCGTTGCAATGCACACTGGTATAACATCTGCATTAGCTATCGATGCTGAGTTTCATGCAGGATGGTACGCACTACGGTTTCTTCATAACCCTAAATTGGCAATGCAGCATTTTTCACGTATTCCTCAACTCTCTTCTTTACCTTTTTCTGCATCACGTGGATATTACTGGATGGGACGAACAGCAGAAACGCTAGACGAACATAAAAATGCCCAGCAATACTTTCATCGCGCAGCTCATTTTGGTGCAACTTACTATGGTCAATTAGCCGCTGCACGACTCAACCAAAAAAAGCTTAAAGTTTCCTTTCCCAAACCAACAACCGCTGAGCGACAACATTTTAATGCACGAAAAGCGATCAAAGCAATTCAACGTCTTGAAGCAGCCGGCTATGCTGATTTTGCTAAAATTTTTTATAGAGAGCTCGGAAAAAAAATAGAAAGCCCCGGTGAATTAGCTCTTCTGGCTGTTATGGCAGAAAAAAATGGAGACTATTATACCAGCCTCAAAATTGGAAAAATGGCTGTTTTTCAGGGGAAAAGTGTCGGTGCACTCTCTCATCCTCTGGGAGCTATACCAGCTTCTACTAATATTTCTGTAGAAGAAAAATCGCTTATCTATGCCATTGCACGCCAAGAAAGCGAATTTAATCCAACAGCCATATCAAAAGCAGGTGCACAAGGTATACTCCAATTGCTTCCTACAACAGCAAAAGCACTGGCAAAAAAATACTCAATCACATGGTCTCCTAAAAAGTTTAGCAGTGATGCTCATTATAATGCAACATTAGGTGCCCATTTTCTCAATGAACAATTAGAACGTTTTAATGGATCCTATATACTCACTCTTATTGGCTATAATGCGGGTCCCCGTCGTGTCAATGAATGGATAAAACGTTATGGCGATCCTCGAGGACAATCTCTCGATAACGTCATTGATTGGATTGAGCGTATTCCTTATACAGAAACACGTAATTACGTGATGCGTGTCATGGAAAATTATGGTGTCTACAAAGCAAGGCTCACTGGGAAAATAGATATAAAAACCGACCTGCTTTCTGGTCGACGGAAATAATATGCCTTAACTTCCCATATAGTATTTGAAAGCGTTCATAAGAAGTATTTTTATTCTTTTTTAAATAGTATCCACATACCAACCTGCTTATGATGTATAAGCAAGTAATTTTAATTCAGTATCAATAAATTAAAAATGAGAAAACCCTACGCTATTAGGGTCTTTTATTTCAAATACAAAATAATGAATTATCATTATAAATCAACATGTCGTACAAATAGTTCATTTCCTCTTAACATAAACGACAATATCATAGATGATTGCAAATATAAGAGAAGAGTGAAACAAATATGGCATTCTTTTACTGTTGCTTATTAGTATCAATATTCAAATTTTGTACAATAGCATAAGCATATTTTAAGACTATTTTATTCTGCTTATAACATTTCTATACTAAATAGAGAGTACGTTATTATGTATATCGTTTGGATTATCTCTGATAACAGAAAGACAGAATCATTGAGTTAGAAAGCCTTAAAGACAAACAATTCTCTTCTACCCTTTCCCTTTTCATTCGGGTTTACGACTTTTAAATATGTCAATATCTTTTAATGATGAAGATAAAGCTTTGCTTTTTTCCCATTTTTACACATAAGCTCACATCCTTCACACAAAACAGAGCATCTAAAAATAGTATGTTTTTCTTATTTATATTCTTGTTTTATTTTAATGTTTCTAAGTCCATTTCACAACGGTGTATCTGAAAAGTACTTACGAAAATCCTCTCACGAATGGTATAAAAATCGATTAGACACGATTAACCTTTACTTAATAAAAACTATAGCTCTATCATCCCTTAACTCCCAATGTTGCAACAGCCCTTTCATTTAGAGCATTCATAAGAAGTATATTCACTGCTTTTTAAAAGTTTTTTACCCATACTCCCCCCTCAACTTGTGTCCATAAGTAAGCGGATGGTTTTGATTGATACAACGTCAAAAAAATCGAACGAACTATCTTTTAACTTTCATTCAAATTATAAATAATTATTATAAATCAATATATTATAAGAAAAGCGCTCCATATAAAAAATCAACTAAATATCAGGGATACTCTGATTATTTTATTTACTTTTGATGGTGGTGGTGGTGGAAAAGAACCAACACGTTGAAGTGCCGCCATCGCTAATCGATCAAGTTCTGGATTACCAGCAGAGACTGCTACACGACTAGAAAAAATACTCCCCTGCTCACGCACCATAAATTCTAACTTCACCGTTCCTTTTGCACGACTGGTACGCTGTCCCACAATATAATTTTTTTGCCTTTCTAATTGTGACTGTACCTTTGCTAACCACTCCATTAACAACATATCTTCAAGCCCTGCTGTACCGACGCCCTTGTTGGTGGAAGAAGAACGTACCGCCTTTGCATTAGAGCGCTTTACTACAGCCTTTGGCATTGGTATTGTTTTTTTGATAAACGCTTTATGCTCCACTTTTTGAGGAAGGGGTTCTTCCAAAGACTTTAAGTCATCTTGTTCTACCATATGCTGAGGATCTTCCGATTGAACTTCATCCACGGATTCCAATTCCTCTGACTTCTTCTCTAAAAGATCAGACTGTAATACTTTTTGCTCTGTATTAATATCCGACTCTGTATGAATATCTGACAAGTCTGTATCAACATCCGGATAGATAGTTTCTTGCACAAAAGTCAGCATAATCTCCGACGAGAGCAAGCCATTACTTACACCCGTACTTTGAAAATAAAACTGCGCCCCCAATAATACATGCAAAAAGAAAGCTCCAACAAATGCACCAATCCAAAGAGTTAATAATTGCTTCGTATTTGCAAAATTCATCGTTTCTTCTGCCACTATTTTAAGCTTAATATTGGTGTCTAATCTCATTAAAACAGGCTATTTTGAAATTGCAACTTTTTTCTTGACTGATTTTGTCATGTTTAATATGGTTTTCTAGTGATTTTGTCTTGTTGGCAAAATCATTTCTGCTTGGCTGGCAAGTTTTAATCAGCGGGTCTAGCTTTTTTGTATGTAAATAAAATTTCAAAACAGAGAGGGGATGTTTAAAAAGGTTGTGATGTGTTATGCAAATAAGACGAAAAAATATCTATAAAAGCTGTGTGATTTTAAGTGCATTATCGGTCTGTATGCCTTCATTTGTTTTTGCACAAAATAAAGATGGAGGTGCTGTCACTGAACTCAAGCCAATTGTTATTAAAGAGAAAAAAATAGGGACGGCCTTGGATTCGGTCACTATTTTGACAGATCGGAAAACCGCGAAGGATATTCGTGAGAAACAAATAACTGATGCCTATGATATTAGTCGTCTTTATCCAAGCGTGGGGTATAGCCCAAGCAATAACAGTTTTGTCATTCGTGGTTTAGAAGCAAACCGTGTTCTCACAACAATGGATGGTATTGTTCTTCCATGGTTCAATGATATATTGCGTGATAACAGTGGTAACACAATGTTTGACTTTAGTGCGCTTTCCACACTTGATGTTATTCAGGGACCGGATTCTAGTCTTTATGGATCTGGTGCACTGGGAGGAGTTGTTGCGTTGCGTACTCTTGATCCTGAAGATCTTATCACAGAAGGAAAAAATTGGGGTGGTCTTATAAGAAGTAGTTATCATTCTGTTGATAATAGTTGGCACGTAGATCAAGCTGTTGCAATGCGTGCTCAACAAACGTTTTTGCTTTTCCAAGGTTCTTATGCGGAAGGTCATGAGCGCAAAAATATGGGAACCCTAGAAGGCTATGAAGAGCGCACACGTAAAAACCCTGCTCATTTTGACCAAAATAATTTGCTCTTTAAAATTCACCAATACCTTGATGACAATCACCGACTTGGTTTTACAGCGGAGCGTTTTGGTCACAATATTGATACACATTTATTGAATGCTTCTGACAGATATGCCCCTGGTTCCGTTTATGAGAAGGACGACAAACTCCGTGAACGCTTTTCTCTTTCTTATGACTATAACGGCAATGAAGATGCACTTTTTGATGCGTTTCGTGGACAGATTTATTGGCAAAGACAGTCAAGTCATGATATTACGACTTCATTTCGTGTTTCGGCACCCAAAGGGGATTTTTTGAGAGATAATTTTTTGCGTAATACCAATTATGGTTTCAATGCTGATGCTCTCAAGAAAGTTCATATTGGCACTGTAGATCATACGTTAAAGATTACCGCTAACGTCTTGTCATCTAAGTTTCATCATTATTTGTTCGGGAAAGATAATTGTCACTTGCCGGAAAATGCACGGGGGTGCCTCTTCGTGCCCGCTAATCGGTCAGATTCACCAGATACAAATGGCTATAATTTGGGTTTTGTTTTCGAAGATGAAATTGGCTTTTCTGATAACCGTTTCCGTATAACACCTGGAATTCGTTATGATTGGTATAAGTATATCCCTCAGAAAACGTCCTCTTATGAGAAAGCTCTACTTTCTGACAAATTTCCTCCAGAAAGAAATGGTTCACGTTTTTCTCCCAAATTACGTGTGGAGTGGGATGTTCGTGATCAAGTAACGCTTTATGCTCAATGGGCACAGGCTTTTCGTGCACCACGTATTGCAGAGCTTTACGTCTCTTATATGAAACCTCCTGCTTATTACTCGAAGGGCAACCCTGATCTAAAAGCAGAAACGAGCAATGGGTATGATATTGGCATAAGGTATGGAAATAGAAATTTCGGTGGTTCACTTAGTGCATTTTTCAATCAATACAAGGACTTCATAGATACTGTGGATATAGGGCCATCAGAGGAATACAAATTGAAACGTCGCCATTATAGAAATCTTGCAAATGTGCGTATTTATGGTGCTGAAGCAAAAATACATTTGGCTCTTAATGGTGGATTCCATAGCAATTTTTCTCTTACCTATTCGCAAGGAAAGGATCTTGATAAAGATGAATATCTTAACTCGATTCCAGCTTTAAAAGTAATTGCTGGGATCGGATATGCAAAAGAAATTTGGGGAGCAGACATTGTGCTTACCTCATCTGCCAAACGTGATAAAGTTGCTAAGGAATCTGATTACCAAAAAATTCCGGGATACCATGTCGTTGATATGACAGGGTGGTGGAAACCATTCGGTGAAACGGGTCCTGTTATAAGGGCTGGTGTTTATAATTTGTTCAATCAAAAATATTGGAATGTTTCAGATCTTCCTTCCGGTGCAAGCTCAACACCGAAGGATTATTATAGTCAGCCTGGTCGTAACTTTAAAGTTTCGTTCGTGCAAAAATTTTAGTCACTTTTGTTAATCATTAGATCAATTAAAAAGGTTATATCGATAAAAAATAAATTATTGCGTTTCTGTTCTCATTGTTCTTTGAACAACAAATTTTGAAGTTTGCGCTTTAACTCTTTGTAATTTATCGGTTTTTATTGTTCTATTGTTGATAAAATAAGGGCTTTTTTGGTGGCGAGTTGAACCATTAGTTGATAGTGGTTCAACTCACTGTCTTTGAGTTTTAAAATTAAACAATTAACCTTTAAACAGGTAACATAAGGATAAACCCATGTCATACACAGCCGAAATGATTATTCGCTTGCGTGAAGAAAAAAAAGAAATGCGTAACCGCGATTTCGCGGACTCTATTGGTATATCCGAAGCAGAACTCATTGCGGCTTATTGTACAATTGGAAAAGCAAAAAAACTACGCGCTGATGTCGCTACTCTCTTGGAAAATGCTCCTAAACTTGGAATAGTCATGGCATTAACACGCAATAAAAATGCCGTCCATGAAATAACAGGATGTTTTGAGAAGATTGTTCAAAGCCAGCATATTCCGATAACACTCGGTGAAATTGACTTGCGTATTTTTTCAAAACAGTGGAAGTTTGGTTTCGAGCATGACGTGACTATTCTCGGAACACCTATGAAAAGTCTGCAATTTTTTGATCAATATGGCATTGCTATTTTCAAACTCTATTCTCAAGACGCAACAAATATGGAAGAATGGGCTGCACTTGTTGAAAAGTTGCTTCATGACGATCAATCACCAGTACTTGATATTTCTCCCGTTCCTACTCCAGTACAATGTGATACGGCAAAGCTAGATGTTGAAAAGTTCCGAGATCGTTGGAGACAGATGACTGATGTGCATCAACTTCATGGAATTATTTCTGAACTGAAAATTAATCGACATAATGCTGTAAAACATGCCGGAAATGAATTTGCCGATGAGTTAAAAATAGAAGCTGTTGAGATGATGCTCAAACAAGTTGCGCAAGAAGAGTTACCAATTATGTGTTTTGTTGGAAATAAAGGATGTATCCAAATTTTCACTGGGCAAGTAAAGAATATTAAGCAAATGGGACCTTGGCTTAATGTTCTCGATCAGAAATTTCACCTCCATTTACTCGTTTCTGGAATCAAGAAGGTATGGCGTGTTCGCAAACCTACAATTGATGGGTATGTCAACTCACTTGAAGTTTTCGATAAAGATGATGAGATGATTATTCAATTCTTTGGCGTACGCAAGGAGGGCCAAAAAGAACGTGAAGATTGGCGCTCTTTATTGAATGGTTTACCATCGTGCCAAGAAAACAGCAGTAACTAAGATAAGGTAAGGTCAAACATGTTCATATCTCTTTTGCATAGGTTATCAAACCTTTTACTTATGTGTTTACTGCTCTCTCTTACCTGTTTTTCTAAACAAGTGATTGCTGAACCCACAACCCGTTTTCCTGAAAATGCTCGAATTGTTTCTATCGGCGGAGCACTTACAGAAATTGTCTATGCATTGGGAGCCCAAGATCAACTTGTCGCCCGTGATAGTACAAGCGTCTACCCACAAGAAGCGCTCAAGCTTCCTGTGCTTGGATATATGCGTGCTCTTTCACCTGAGGGTGTTTTATCACTTGCCCCAGAGGGCATATTGCTTGTTGAAGGAAGCGGTCCCGCTTCAACAATTGATATTCTCAAAAAAACATCAATACCTCTGGTGATCATACCAGAAGACTACTCCCGTGAAAATGTGATAGAAAAGATTCGCCTCGTTGGCCAAGCTATTCATCGAGAAGTGCAAGCGGCTGCGTTAATTGAAAAATTGAAGCGTAATTTTTTAGAAAACGATGCGCTTTTGGCGAAAGTAACAACACCAAAGCGTGTTCTTTTTGTTTTCTCTGTGCAAAATGGACGCGTCATGGCATCTGGAACAGGTACTGCAGCTGATAGTATGATAAAACTTTCAGGTGCCATCAATGCTATCACCGATTATAAAGGATATAAACTTCTCAACGGCGAAGCGTTATTGAAATCAGATCCTGATGTTATCTTACTTGTAAAACATGGTGCAAGATCAACCAGCATTGATAAGATTTTGGCCATACCGGCAGTTCAAGCAACAACAGCAGCAAAAAATCATGCCATAAAACAGATGGATGCTATGTATTTTTTAGGATTTGGTCCACGCACTGCAGACGCATCAAGAGAGCTTATTGAGATACTTTATGGTGCAAATCAAAACGGTAAGAGCTGATAAAAATGGTAGACGGTACATCCATGATGCATTTACCTGAAGCAAAAGAAGGTAAAAAAATAAACCGTTCAAAGCAGGGGAAGATTTTATTATTAAGCTTAATAATATTCCTTATCTTCAGTATTTTTGGTGGGCTCTTGAATGGTGCTGCAAAGGTTTCTTTCGTTGATCTCCTCCATGTAATGCTTACACAAGATTTTTCAGTAAGTAGTAAAACGCGTGATTACCTCGTGCTTATCGACATAAGGCTTCCCCGTGTTATCTTTGGATTGTTGATTGGAGCAGCTTTAGCTGTCTCCGGTGTTCTTATGCAAGGGCTTTTCCGTAATCCTCTTGCAGATCCTGGAATTATAGGTGTATCAGCAGGTGCTGGACTTGGAGCAGTCTTAGCAATTGTTGTCGGTATTGCTTTTCCTGTTTCATTTGCACCTTTTCTAGAGCCTTACAAAGTTATCATAGGTGCTTTTTTTGGTGGACTTTTATCAACGATTATTCTCTACATAATAGCAACGCATAATAGCTTTACATCTATTGCAACCATGCTGCTTGCTGGTATTGCTCTTGGTGCATTAAGCAGTGCAGTTGTTGGAACATTGATTTTTATCGCAAATGACCAACAACTCCGTGATATCACTTTTTGGAGTCTTGGCTCTCTTGCGGGCGCTACGTGGTTGAAAGTATGGCTCGTTCTCCCTTTCATCGTTATTGGTCTTCTTTTCTCTCCCTTTTTATCACGAGCACTTAATGCCCTTGCTCTTGGAGAAGCTGTTGCTGGCCATGTTGGTTTCCATATTCAACGCGTTAAAAATATTGCTATTCCCCTTGTTGCTCTTATGTGTGGTAGTGCTGTTGCTGTCAGTGGTGGTATTGGTTTTATTGGTATTATTGTTCCTCATATTTTACGTCAACTCATTGGTCCTGATCATCGCTATCTCATTCCTTGCTCTGCTCTCTTGGGAGCAGCATTACTTATTTTTGCTGATACGTTTGCACGCTTAATTGTTGCCCCCGCAGAATTGCCGATTGGAATTGTAACAGCACTTTTTGGTGCACCTTTCTTTCTATGGATCCTTATATGCAAACGAGGAACAGACTTTTCATGATTGAAGCGACAAATATTTGTGTTCAGCGCGGAAAGAAGCAGATTCTTAAACACATTAATCTTCAAGCTAAAAGTGGTGCTTTTAACATTATTATTGGTCCTAATGGATCAGGAAAAAGTACTTTTATCAAAGCTCTGAGTGGTGAAATTCCCTACAGTGGAAAAATAACCTTAAATGGTTATAATGTATGCCAAACAAAAACTCATGAAATGGCCAAAATGCGCGCTGTACTACCACAATCAACAACGCTCGTATTTCCATTCTTAGTCCATGAAGTCGTAGGGCTTGGCCTTTCTGTAAACCAATTTACCATTACCAAAGCCGAAGTGCCAAATCTTATCCAAAAAGCTTTAGAGTGCGTTGACCTTTCTGATTATGGCAACCTATATTATCACCAATTATCAGGCGGAGAACAAGCTAGAGTACAACTTGCCCGTGTACTTTGCCAAATCTGGAAACCTGTTCATAATGGAATTCCTCGCTGGATGATATTAGATGAACCTATTGCTAGCCTCGATATTCAACATCAAATCATCGTTATGGATATTGCCAAAAATTTTGCCCATTCTGGTGGCGGCGTTCTTGCTGTTCTTCATGACCTCAATCTCGCAGCACATTATGCAGATAACATGATTTTGCTCAAGGAAGGAGAGATTTATTGCGAAGGAAATGCAACTAACGTTTTGACAACACAAAATCTCCGCGATGTTTATCATTGTTCTTTAAATGTTTCTGAATTACCTAAAGAAGATATCCCATTTATACTCCCTCAAACGGCATCCTCCTATGAAATTAGATCTCTAAGCTATCGGCTTCAATCTAAAAACTAAAGTCCATAGAAAAATAAAACATGCAAATATTCAAGAATCTTTTTTATTTTTATATGAACTTCTTTTTATCATCTGTCATTTTAAAAAATTGTTTATTGGCATATCACAAAGAATTAAACTATTGAATAAAAACTTTAAAATAAACTCAATAACGCTTCTTGTAAGCCCCCTAATGCAAAAACAATGCGGAATATAGGGATGAGGAGAGAGATAGCGTTTGTCTGCTGCTTCACAAGCATAACGATGACACCACTCAAGGAATACTATCATTTACAGATAAAGCCTACACCATAGCAATGCAAAGAAATGAAATAGATAACAAGATGAGAGATATCTTTATGAGATAAATTAATTCATACAGGGGTATGCTGTTTTTGCACAAAAAACGTTAAAAATATTGTACTTTTTTATGCCTCAGGTTGAATGATTTTATCACCTTATCCCCTATCAAAACACCTTATGAAAAAATATATCTCCAGATCACTTCACGGCACAGTTTAAATGATTTTTACACATTTTCTCTATGTTATCATACAATTATAAAAAATCATGATTTTCTTTTTCTTATAATAAATTATATCATTAACTCTTTCTTTCAATCATTTTAAAATTATTTTTTTGACTCTCTCAAGTATCGTATTAACAATATAGATTTCCTCTTCATGTATATGAAGATAACGCGGAATTGCTCCGCGTTAACAAAATTATCAGGGTGGATGGATTATTATTACTCAAACATACTCATGATTTTATAGCATAGACAACGGTTGCATTAACAGGGCGCGTTTCTGCCTCACCCGTATGGGAAAGAGTTACCTTGTGTGTATGTGCACCAGCAGAACCTGTTCTCCCTTTCAGGGTCGCATTATAAGTATAATGATTTGGTAGTCTCCCAATATCACCAACTGGCCATCCTACCCCTTGATACTCAAAATTATGCGCATGCTCGCCTGCATTTTCAATACTCCCAATATGCGTATGCGATTTTATGCTATCTTGTTGTTCATCTGCAAATTTTCTACCACCATCTAAACCCCGACCATTATCAAAGCCGCGTAAAAACATGCCTCTAAAATCAGGAACTTTAAAAGTTTTATTGCTGTCTTTTCCCCATTTATCACCTATTGCGTTGAATAACTGCGGATAATCTTCACGCTTATAGGCCTTACCATCACACAAAAGCCAACCATTTGGCACATTTTGCATAGCAAATGTTGCAATGAATCCAGAGGGAAAACTTTCTATCTTTGGTGGTGTAGGATTTAATAAATACCACCCCTCATGCTCTTTTATTAAAACACCATTATTGTATACCATTTCATAAATGCCATCTGTTTGAAATTCTCCACCTTCTAATGGTATAACCCCCGCATCAGTTGCTTTATAGATAAGCTTTTCTCCTATATTATTAACAGTTATTTTTGTCGCGCCAATATTTACACCACAAGCTTTAAAACGTATGACGATATCATTGTTGTATTTCTTTATAGGCGAAACTGTCTTTAAGGTAATTAATGTTGTTTTATCTTCCACATTTACTATAAAGCTTGAATTAATAGATCCACCATTATCTGCAAGATATTCACGCACGCGCTGCATCATCGCCCGTGCACTATCATTAACAGAACTAGGCGGCTGACCTTCTGCCCAATTAATGATACTATCTGAATAAGCATTTTCATCAGCCTTTAGAGACCAATCGTAAATATTAGACATTATAAATCCCCCATTATTTTCATAGTTTTTTTAACAAATTCTCGTTCTGTGCACTAAAATGTGCTGCCGCTGTTGATTGGTACATCATAATCACTGCACCATCCGTATTTACGCATTTTACCTCTCTTCACTCCTTACAATTTTATAACCTAAATTCACCAGATGCTTTTCATAACATTAGTATTAATGTTTTCTCTTCTAATGTGTAATGTAACACCTCATCTGATGTTACTTAATATCTTGTTTTGTTGCTTTGCTGTTGTTATATAATTATTTTTTAAATCTTGCATCTTATTGCAAAATTTATAAATACTGTTCAAAATTTTCCTTATTATGGATTTCATACAACCATTATCGAATGTAATAACTTATCATCCACATAGAAAGTTTCTGATTTAAACATTATCTTTTTTTATTTTTTTCAATAGTTTAAATCTATCGCGTCGATATTTTAAAACAAAAAAACTCTATCTTTTGGCTATCACTTGTATTAAAATTTTAAAAGTTAGCTTCAACTTCGTTGCATGCTTCATTATGTTTTTATTCACATGCAGATGCTTTGTTCTATTTTATTCAATTTATTCCTGAAATTGTGTTACAAGGTCAGCACCAATGTTTTTTTGAACAAACTTTTGTCTAATCTAAATGCACCATAGAAAATATATTCAATATGGACATTTCTTCACACTTTCATTGAACTGGAAATGAAATACTTTGAAATACTAAAGAAACACCACACACCCTCACCAAATCTGAAGGTTGTATCCAATCCGGAAAATATTAAAAAACATAACCTAGCACTCTCCCCCAATTTTTATGAACAATACCCTTGTTTTTTAAACGCCCCGTAATCAAATTCTCCCCTCCCGCACTTAGCATATCTCTATATATATTATTATATGTATATTTTTTTTGCAAGAATAATAAATCATTCTCAACAACATCTTGCAATTATTGGTGCTCTTCTCTACTCTTTCCGGCGTTTACCTCATTATTTAGTATAAGTGCGCTACTTAAAAATGATTTTTTTAACAAGATCTAAAAGATAAACTGTTTTTTATATCTTTCATAATGTTCATAACCAGTTTTATGGTATTAGTGGGACAATGCAAAGCGATTATAGAATGCTATAATAGTGTAGATAAAGAATTCACTAACGAATTTACCTATGAGTCTCTTGTTAACACATTTGTCTATCTCTGGAGTATACCAATCATCTTTTCCTGTATAGCTGCAGCTTTTATATGGCTACCAATTGTAACATTGCTAATAATAGCAATATTAGTGGGAATTTGGTTACTCCTCCTCATAATTCCCTACTTATTCCAAAATTAGTTTTTGGCTTTGTTAATCATTATCATAATAATTCTTTGTTTGCGTTTGTTTTATTTATTACCTATTTTAGTGTTTAAAAAAATTTTTGACGCAAATTTACTCAATTTTTCTCTTGTTGTCTTATAATAATAAGAGCACTTCATTATAATTAGAAAGCTTTTTGTATATAATTAGTGATTTCTTATCTGTAATATTGTTGCACGATATCACATGACTCTTGAATAACTTTACCTTGAAAACAAAGAGTTTTATGTCTCAGAAAATGAATTTTTGCCTCGTCTTAAGCTAAAAAACAGCGCTTTGTGCGCATTTCTATTTCAAACTAATTAATGAATTTACCTAGTACTTTATGCTGAGATACATCCTTTTGCTTTCCTCTCTCTTCCAACTCTTTAAAAGTGTTGATGAAATTTCAAAATGAAAAGCCTTTGTTTATTTTCATCATCATTTTTTAATTCCGCTTTACGATTTTTAAAACATTCAAGGCAATTTATTTTTAATAATGAAGATTAGTTATTGTTTCACGCTTTTGTTTATTGCATTCTTAATGGGAACATCCCCTCATGAAAAATAGAATGTCCCACACAAAATATACTGATATTGCATATCACGCACTTTTTAAAGAAATATTGCTCAAAATATACTCTGTTCATTTTACGACAGCGCACGTCAATGATACAATAGTAAGCCATTACAGATCATCATCTTTAAGCTTTTGAAGATACAAGCCAGAACCCATTATACATTTTGTTGGTCCCCACATTGCGATAGTCCTCGCATCTGAGAATGTTCATGAATGACTTTTGGCTTCCTTTCTTCAAGTGTTTTGCCCCATATGCTCCCACGGATGACGTGCAAGGAAGTGATTTTATATGAAAAGATGTATGATGAGAGAATCTTATAGTATTCTGAGTTATTATTTTAATATGAAAAAATCTCAATCAGAGCTATAAACTATCTACTTTTTCCTTGATAATCCGTTTTTAACTTTATTCTTGTTTATAAAAGCTTCAATATCACAGTTTATCACTTCATAATATCTATTTTCACTCTTAAAAAACACACCAAAATCGTTTAAATATATTTTTATGATTGACAATATAGATATTTAAGCCAACCATATTCGTATTAGCAAAAATACTTTAAGTGGGAAGAGGCATGTAAATATGAGAATAGATATTGTATCAATTTTTCAAAATAAATTTTCTTGAGCTTTATTGGGTTTGCTTTGCTATAAAGCAATACTATTCCTATTCATCCGAATACTCGTGATTGATAATTTGAATACATCCCCATTAACATCGCAACCTGTTTTTGAACTCTGTGTCTATAAGGAAAAAGTTTGTGCAGAAAAATACTCCATCAATTAGTTGTAGCCCCTTTCCCGCTTCACGCAAAATTTATCAACAAAGTCCTATCTTTTCTGATGTGCGCGTACCATTGCGTGAAATTTCACTGACTGATGGCAGTGGTGAGAAACCTTTAAAAGTTTACGATACTTCTGGCCCCTACACAGATAAAGATATGATCATTGATATTACAAAAGGCTTGCCAGCAATTAGCTTGCCTTGGCTCTCTAAGCGGGATGATACTGAAACTTATCCTGCACGATTAGTAAAACCTGAAGATAATGGATTGGCTTCTGATAAAAACCTTACACCAACATTTAAACAAAAACGTCCCATTTTACGAGCAAAAAATGGCAAAGCAATTACACAAATGGCTTACGCGCGCGCAGGCATTATTACCGAAGAAATGGAATATGTGGCTATACGAGAAAATGAAGGATTAGCAGTAAAAGAACGGCAAAATGTACCATCAAATGAAACATTTGCTGGATCAATACCAGAAATTTATACTGCCGAATTTGTTCGCAATGAAATTGCTTGTGGACGCGCCATTATTCCACAAAACATTAATCATCCAGAGTGCGAACCCATGATTATTGGGCGTAATTTTCGTGTTAAAATTAATGCCAATATTGGCAATTCAGCAGTGACTTCATCTATGGAAGAAGAAGTTGATAAAATGGTTTGGGCCATTCGCTGGGGAGCAGATACAGTTATGGATCTCTCAACAGGTCGAAATATTCATAATATTCGTGAGTGGATTATTCGAAATGCCCCTGTTCCCATTGGGACTGTTCCACTTTATCAAGCACTTGAAAAAGTACAGGGTATTGCTGAAAACTTAACATGGGATATTTTCCGTGATACCCTTATTGAGCAAGCAGAGCAAGGTGTTGATTACTTTACCATTCATGCGGGATTAAGATTACCTTTTATCCCTTTGACCGTTGATCGGGTAACAGGTATTGTTTCACGAGGTGGTTCTATTATGGCAAAATGGTGCTTGCAGCATCACAAAGAAAGTTTTCTTTATGAACATTTTGATGAAATTTGTGATATTGCACGCACGTATGACATCTCTCTTTCCTTGGGGGATGGATTGCGCCCTGGCTCTATTGCCGATGCCAATGATGAAGCCCAATTTGCAGAGCTTAAAACTTTGGGAGAATTGACAAAAATTGCTTGGAAAAAAGATGTACAGGTTATGATTGAAGGTCCTGGGCATGTCCCAATGCACAAAATTAAAGAAAATATGGAGCAACAATTAGATCTCTGTCATGAGGCGCCTTTTTATACTTTGGGACCTCTTACAATCGACATTGCTCCTGGTTATGATCATATTACATCAGCAATTGGTGCCGCTATGATTGGATGGTTTGGAACAGCTATGTTGTGTTATGTAACACCTAAAGAACACCTAGGACTCCCCGATAGGAATGACGTAAAAACTGGTGTGATCACTTATAAAATTGCTGCTCATGCCGCTGACCTTGCCAAAGGTTTGCCTAGAGCACAATTGCGCGATAATGCTCTTTCGCGTGCACGATTTGATTTTAGATGGCATGATCAATTCAACCTTTCTCTTGATCCGGAAACAGCCTGTGCCTTTCATGATGAGACAATGCCTAAAGAAGCTCATAAATTGGTACATTTTTGTTCCATGTGTGGACCAAAATTCTGTTCTATGCGTATTTCTCATGATATTCGTGAGGCAGCAGCAATAAGAAAAACAAAAGGGGAAGGTATGATCGCCATGTCCGAGAAATATCAAAAAAATGGTGATCTTTATATGGAAATCGTTTCTCCTCAAAAAGAGAAAGCAAACAGTTGAAGAACATTCTTATCAAAGGTGCAGGTGTAGGCGGCTTAACGGTTGCCTTTATGTTACAGCAAAAAGGTGTTTCTGTTACTATATCGGCTCCCCCTCATTCTCCTATAGGAAGTGCTAGTTGGTATGCAGGAGGAATGCTCGCACCTTACTGTGAGAGAGAAAGTGCGGAACAGATTGTTGAAGATCTTGGTATACAAGCTATACAGTGGTGGTGTAAAACGCTTCCCAACCTTGTCATACAAAAAGGCACTTTAGTGGTTGCACCTACACGAGATAGAGGAGAGCTTGAACGGTTTTCTGGACGCACGCATAATCACAAAACCATAGATAATGTAGAAATAGCTCATCTTGAACCAGATCTTGCGGAACGTTTTAACTGTGCGCTCTTTTATGAAAATGAAGCACATATTGATCCTCGCAAAGCACTTATGGCTTTAAAAGAAAAGCTTCTCAACAATGGAGCGTGTTTTGCTGATGTAGAGACGGCTGAAACAAATTTTGATATTGTTATTGATGCGACAGGAATAGCACGTTTAGGAAAAGATAAAAATATACGGGGCGTACGCGGCGAAATGCTTCTCGTGCGCTGCACCGATATTAAAATTTCGCGTCCAATTCGTCTTCTTCATCCACGGTTTCCTCTCTACATTGTACCTCGACAAGATAATATTTTTATGATTGGTGCAACAATGATTGAAAGTGACTTTGATGGTGCAATCTCAGTGAGATCAATGATGGAACTGCTCAACGCGGCTTATACTTTACATCCTGCTTTTGCTGAAGCAGAAATTATTGAATCTGGCGTTGGTGTTCGTCCATGTTATCCTGATAACTTCCCTTCTGTGCATAAAGATGGTAATTGTATTTCTATTAATGGATTTTATAGACATGGTTTTCTTTTGTCTCCAGAAATGGCAAAGCGAGCAATGAAATTGGCATTGGAATAAAGCATGCAAATATTTGTTAATGGTGAAACAGTCCAAACAGAAGTTATGACTCTCGGTCTCTTACTTGAAGAATTGGGGTATGAAGGAAATTGGCTTGCAACCGCTGTTAACGCTGAAGTTGTTTCCATAGATGCACGAAGCCAATTTGTCTTGCATGAAGGAGATAAAATTGAAATTTTGAGCCCAATGCAAGGAGGCTAGAATTATGCTGAATCTTTATGGACGACAATTCTCTTCCCGTCTTCTATTAGGTACAGCGCAATATCCTTCACCAGCAATTCTTCGTGATGCTATTCATAAATCGAATACGGAAATTGTGACTGTTTCCTTGCGTCGTGAAACGGCAGGTGGAAAACAAGGTGGACAATTTTGGCAATTTCTTCAAGAACTTGGGGTAACAGTGCTTCCTAATACTGCTGGTTGTTATACTGTTAAAGAGGCCGTAACCACAGCGCAATTAGCAAGAGATCTCTTTAAAACAGCTTGGATTAAACTCGAAGTGATAGGAAACCCAGACACCTTACAGCCAAATATTTTTTCCTTAATCGAAGCAGCACAAATTTTAAACAATGAAGGTTTCAAAATTTTTGCTTACACAACGGATGATCTCATTGTTGCTGAAAAACTTTTCGACATTGGTTGCCGTGTTATTATGCCTTGGTGTGCTCCTATTGGTTCTGCCAAAGGACCTCATAATACTGATGGACTGCGTTCTATCCGTGCTTACCTTCCTGACGCTACTCTTGTTATTGATGCCGGCATTGGACGCCCATCACATGCTGCCATTGCGATGGAACTCGGTTACGATGCAGTACTGCTTAATACCGCAGTTGCTAAAGCAGGTGATCCTGTCTTAATGGCTGAAGCATTTTCTAAAGCTGTTCAAGCAGGACGTATGGGATATAAAGCTGGCATGATCGAAGCACGCAATGTGGCAGTCCCTTCAACGCCAGTCATTGGAAAAGCAGTATTTTCATGAAACTGGATCCATTTTACCTCATCGTTGATAACGCTGATTGGGTTGAACGTTTGCTCCCTCTTGGCATCAAGCTCGTACAATTGCGTATGAAACATGAAAATCAACAAATAATCCGTCAACATATCAAGCGCGCAAAAAACATATGCAATAAATTGGGAGCACAATTAATTATTAATGATCATTGGGAAATAGCAATTGATGAAAAGTGCAATTTTATTCATCTGGGACAAGAAGATCTAAGCAATGCTGATCTTCACGCAATTCGTAAAAGTGGTATAAAAGTTGGTCTTAGTACACATGATGAACATGAATTGGATATCGCACTCTCTGTTAATCCTGAATATATTGCACTTGGTCCTATTTATCCGACAATCTTAAAAAAAATGAAATGGATGCCGCAAGGACTAGAAAAAATCAAACAATGGAGAAAGCGGATTGGTGCTTTACCTTTGGTGGGTATTGGTGGTTTAACACCAGAACGCGCAGTTGGTGTTTTAAAAGCGGGAGCAAATAGTGCTGCTGTTGTGACTGATATTATCCTCCATAAAAAACCTGAAGAACGTGTCCAACAGTGGATAAAAGTGACACAAACATGGCGTTGATACCTTCCATTCTTATTGTTGCAGGCACGGATCCAACAGGAGGTGCCGGTATTGTTCGTGATATAGAAACCGCTGCACATTTTCAAATAAAAGCAAATTTGGCAATCACTTGTGTTAACGTACAAGATGATAATCGCGTTGCCGAAATCATTCCAATGCGTGAAGACCTCGTCGCTGCGCAAATGCGTGCTGCCCTAGAAGCAAATCCAATAAGCGCAATAAAAATCGGTATGATGGGTACAAAAGCAATTATAACAGCAATCTGTAACGTACTCAAAGACTATCCCCATGTTCCAGTTATTTTGGACCCCGTACTTGTCGCTTCATCAGGAGGAAAACTAACAACGGAAGCAATCATCGACACGATGATCGATAAACTGCTTTCTCATGTTACTCTTTTAACACCGAATAGAGAAGAACTTGCTCTTCTTAGCCAAAGTCCATTGGCATCTCATGATGAGCAAGCAATACAACAAGCAAAAAAACTTTTGTCATTGGGAGCTCGATCTATTTTAGTAAAAGGGGGACATGCAGAGGGTCCTCTTGCAATTGATAGCTTCATTGACAAAACTGAAGTCATAAATATTTCTACGCCACGTTTAAAAGGAACAATGCGAGGAACAGGTTGCATTCTCTCAAGCGCTATTGCTGCGCATTTAGCATTAAATGAACCTCTCATTTCAGCTGTAAAAAAAGCAAAAGCATATATCTACACATTGCTTTTAACCCATTGCAAAAACAGTTTGTAAAGTCTTAGTATTTTCTCATATATCTAATATTTTCTCATATAAAAGTAATATTTATATATCTCATTAATATATTTAATATTTTTAATAAAAATTATTAAAAAAAATAAAAATATAATAATAAAAAAATTATACTTAATTATTACAAATAAAATACTACAAAAATCACTTTCATTAATTATTAAATATAGAATATAATGATCAAAAATGTTATCATACCACTTGCATTCAGTAGAGAATTCTTTTATTATAAAGAGCTTAGTCTGTTTAAAAATTTAAAATAGCGTAATTTAAACAAATTGTACATTTAAAGATGTATATAATCGCGAACACTCGCATTTTACGATTTGCCTTTTTTGTGAAAAGAGAGAATCCTATCAGCGTTCTTGTACATTAATGGCTAGCGAATATATTTATAAAACTTGAAGGATAATTTTGTTTGATCTATAGTTGCTAGATCATTAGAAAAATAAAATGTTAAATCAAACGCCGTGCTCAATTTCCTATGAAGAACTCTTAAACTTTTATAAAGAAAGTGGTGCGGATGCTGTTCTGACAAATTTCCCTATTAATCGTTTTAAGCAGTCTGCTTGTTCAGAGAGCAAATTAATATCTGTCGTGAACATTTCTCATAATCAACAAACATCTCCCACCGTAAAATTAGATCATCGTCCGCTGCATAACTCTAGGGGGGCTATACAAAATGAACCCACAGCTATAGAGAGTGCAAACAATGCAAAAACACTTGATGAATTAAAATCTGCTCTCCTTGCATTTAATGGCTGTTCACTAAAATTGACAGCAAAAAATACCTGCTTTTCAGATGGAACAGCAGGAAGCCCCCTGATGCTTATAGGCGAAGCACCAGGACGAGAAGAGGATATACAAGGAATTCCTTTTGTGGGAAAAGCAGGGATGTTGCTTAATAAAATCCTCGCATCAATTGGCTTAACAAGAAATAATGTTTACATTGCCAACACTATTCCTTGGCGTCCACCAGGAAATCGTACACCAACACCAAGAGAAGTTGCCTTGTGCCGCCCTTTTATTGAACGGCACATTTATTTAGCGCGTCCTCGTGTGCTTATAGCACTGGGAGGCATTGCTGCACAGCTTCTTACGGGATCTCAAAATGGGATTATCCGAACACGAGGGAAATGGCATATTTATGAAAGTGAGGATAATATTAAAATACCTGTTATGCCAACTTTCCACCCTGCTTACCTTCTCCGAACCCCTAGTCAAAAAAAACTTACATGGATAGACTTCTTAGAAGTAAAAAATCGCCTCGATAGCCTTTTGTAATTCTGTAATCTTCTTTGACTCTAAAATTAAACACCTTCTTTAACTCTTAAAATACGAATGGGAAAAACTATGGAACAGCCAACAACATCTATTTATCGTTTGGAAGACTATCAGCCAACCCCTTACGCTATCCCTAAAACACAACTTTCCTTCCAATTGGCACCAACAAAAACCTATGTTACAGCCATATTGTCTATTGAATCCCGTCACAATACAAAAGAATTAACACCTCTTGTTCTTTCTGGTGATGATCTTACTTTAATTTCCGTTTCTATCAATGGTGAGACGTTAGCCCCAAACACTTATAAAGTGACGCCTTCACGTTTAGAAATTACAAACCCACCAGCGGCTCCTTTTACATTGAAATTGGTTACGGAACTGAATCCTGAAAGCAACCGCCAACTTATGGGCCTTTATCTTTCAAATGGTGTTTATTGCACACAATGCGAATCGGAAGGCTTTCGTCGTATTACTTATTTTTACGACCGCCCAGATGTTCTTTCTACCTATAGAGTGAAAATTGAAGCAGATTCCCAAACAATCCCAATCTTGCTTTCAAATGGTAATCTAGTGGAAACAGGAACTTTAGAGAATAATCGCCATTTTGCCATTTGGGAAGATCCTTATCCCAAACCATCTTATCTCTTTGCTTTAGTAGGTGGAGATCTTGATAAGTTAGAAGATCATTTTACAACTGTATCTGGACGACGTATCGAGCTTGGTATCTATGTGGAAAAAGGAAAAACCAAACGCGCAACCTATGCAATGGATGCTCTTAAACGTTCCATGCGTTGGGATGAACAATGTTTTGGGCGCGAATATGATCTTGATGTTTTTAATATTGTTGCTGTCTCCGATTTTAACATGGGAGCAATGGAAAACAAGGGACTTAACATTTTTAATGATAAATATGTTCTCGCAGATCCTGAAACAGCAACCGATCAGGATTATAGAAATGTTGAACGTGTCATTGCACATGAATATTTCCATAATTGGAGTGGTAATCGTATTACCTGTCGCGATTGGTTTCAACTCTGTTTAAAAGAAGGATTCACTGTTTATCGTGATCAGGAATTTTCATCAGATCAAAATGTACGCAGCCTACAGCGAATTGAAAATATAAAAACATTAAAAGCTACTCAATTTGCCGAAGACGCTGGTCCCCTCGCTCATCCTGTACGTCCTCGTCAATATAGCCAAATTAACAATTTTTACACCACAACTGTTTATGAAAAAGGTGCTGAAGTTGTTCGCATGATACGGACTATTTTAGGACCCTCTCTGTTTCGTAAAGGTACTGATCTTTATTTTCAACGTCATGATGGACAAGCTTGTACAATTGAAGATTTTATCACCTGTTTTGCTGAAGTATCTGGTCAAGACTTTTCCCAATTCATGTTGTGGTATGAACAAGCTGGAACACCAAATGTAGAAATCGATAGTCATTATAGCGATGGTGTTTTAACAATTCATGCAAAGCAACATATTCCGGCAACCCCACAACAAAATACAAAAAAGCCCATGCTTATCCCTATATTATTTGGCTTGTTAGGACCTAATGGAGAAAACCTCACCTATGAAGCGGATACAGATATTCAATCAAACGTTATGCTTTTATCCAAGGAAAACCAAACGTTTACATTAAAGGGTCTGCGTGAAAAACCTGTTTTATCACTGCTTAGAGACTTCTCTGCGCCAATCAATCTACAAACTCCATTCAATGAAAGCAAACTTATTTTTCTTGCACAACATGATGACAATCACATCAATCGCTGGCAATCTCTTAATCATTTAATGACGCAAGCTTTGATTCAAAGCATTCAAGATGAAACAAAAGCAAAAGAGGGGATGCCCTCTGCTTTGATAAAATTGATTGAAGCTATCATTACAGATGAAAGTCTTGAACCTGAGTTTCGTGCATTTTGTTTAAGTTTACCGAGCGAAGTTGAACTTGCCCATACACTTGGTAAAAATGTTGACCCAGAGCGTATTCATCATGTGCGCAATCAGTTTTTAGCTTCGCTCGCACATACACATCAAGGGCTCTTCACAAAATTTTATGGGCAAATGCAAACCAAAGAGCCCTATTCATCAAACACTGTACAAGCTGGAAAGCGAGCATTAAAGAATATAATACTGGATTATCTTTCCATTACTGAGGCCAATCCAAATCGTGCTGCCGCACAATATGCAACAGCTGATAATATGACTGACCGTATGGCTAGTATCGCTGTTCTCGTGAAGCGTTTTAATGAAAGTGAGCAGGCGCAAAATGCCTTAAATGATTTTGAAAACCGCTATCACCATGATCCTTTGGTCATGGATAAATGGTTCTCCATTCAAGCAATGGTTGCAGGAGCATCAACGCTCAAGAATGTTCAAAAGCTCATGCAACACCCGCTATTTTCAAAAGATAATCCCAATCGTGTGCGTTCCCTAATCGGTGTCTTTGCCTCTAACAATCTCACGGGTTTTAACAGGATGGATGGAGCATCTTATCATTTTCTTTGCCAAATCATTTTGGAAATTGACAAAAAAAATCCACAGCTCGCTTCACGATTATTAACGACGATGCGCTCTTGGCGACAATTAGAACCCATTCGACAACAAAAACTTGAAACTGAATTAAAAACAATTGCTGCTGCGCCAAAATTATCAAGCGATGTCGCTGATATTATCAACCGTCTGCTCACTTGAAACGAAAAATTATTTTAAATCAATATTCTATAATATTTTTTAAATAAATTCTACAGACTATTCGATCATCATTAAATCTATAAACAGGCAATCTAAGCCTGTTTATAGATCATGTTTAAATGCCTTTTCCTTTTCATATTCCAAGTTCATAGAAGTAAAATTATTTTTTTTAAAAAAAAGACTGGACAGAAGACTCCTGTTTTGATTCATTGCACTCGATGGGGTTACTATGAATATCGAAGCAGTTTTTAAATCACATTATTCCATAATTAAAGGAACTGGAAATGGCTAAATTGGACGCATATCATGCGCCAACGGAGGTGTATACTGATTCAAAATCGAGCGCTCCAAGTCATAAAGCGCAGAAAAAACGTATTCATCTGCTTTCTGGCTCCGCCTATCAAAAGCTTCTCTTTATTGAACCTTGGTTGCGTCGCTCACTTCCGTTTGTTATTTTAGCATTTCTTATTGTACTTGCATCAATTCGTTTTATATCACTCTATGATTGGCGTAACACGATTGATAAGAACACTCGTTCTACCATCACTCTCTTAGCTTCTCATATTACCAATACAATTAATCATGACTTACTGGCTGTTTCTCAGAAAGGAAAAGTCTCTGCCCTTTCTCATAGTCATTTGCAAAATATCCTCACCACTTTTCGTAATCAAGATCTTATTAATCCTAGCACTCTGATCGCCATTATTGATCAAAAAGGAAATGTCTTAGCTTCATCCAGTTCAGAGATTTCTTTAGGAAAACCTTTGCAAGATTTTATCTCTGACAGCATTGCTTTACAATCTCTTGGACAGCACGTTGGAATTATGAAAATCACAATAGGAAAAGATGCCCCTGCTCTTGCTTCATTTCAGCAAACAGAAAATGGGCAATATGGCGTATTCATTAGCGAAAAAATGCAAGATAGCGCCATGGAATGGCGGAAAATTCTCTCGTTAAATATAACCCTGTTCATTGGAACTAGTGGCGTTATCCTCGCTCTTCTTTATGCTTATTACAACCAAATTGTACGAGCACGCAAAACGGATCTTGTCTCAGAAAAAATTCAAAACCGTATTGATATGGCAATGATGCGTGGACGCTGTGGACTATGGGATTGGAATATGGCAAGTGGACGCGTCTACTGGTCACGAGCAATGTACGAAATGCTGGGCTATGTCCCTCAAGATGCATTGCTCTCAATTTCCCAAATTAGCGCCATTATCAATCCAAATGATGCGAATTTTTTTGATCTTGCTCAGGAATTAATGAGCGGTAAAAAAAAGCATATCGATATTAACGTTCCCATGCGCCATGCCGATGGCCATTATGTCTGGATGCGCATTCGTGCTGAAGTTACTGAAGAAGAAGAACCCCATTTGGTTGGTATTTCCTTCGATATTAGTGAACAGCAACAATTGGCTGAACAAACAGCGCAAGCCGACCTTCGTATCCGTGATGCAATTGAAAACATTTCAGAATCTTTCGTCTTGTGGGATTCAGAAGGACGTTTAGTCATGTCCAACAGCAAATTTTGCGAATATGCTGCTATTCCTAAACAAATTCTACAATCCGGTATCCAACGTGCAACCGTCGAAGCCATGGCACGCCCTGCTATCAGTGAATATCCCCTTAAAGATGATGGTACTGGTAACTTAACCAGTATTCGCCAAACGGCAGATGGTTGTTGGCTCAAAATTAACGAACGGCGAACCCAAGACGGAGGATTGGTTTGTATTGGTACTGACATTTCTGAGCTTAAACAACAACAGGAAAAATTTGAAGACAGTGAAAGGCGTCTTTTTTCTTTTATTCAAGAACTCAAACGTGCTCGAGGAAGTGCTCAACAACGTGCCTCAGAAGTTGAAAAACTTAATAAAAGTCTCAAGGCAGAAAAAGAGCGTGCTGAAAGTGCTAACAAAGCTAAATCAGAGTTTTTGGCTAATATGTCCCATGAATTGCGCACTCCTCTTAACGCTATTCTCGGCTTTTCAGATATCATGTTGCAATCGACTTTTGGACCTCTTGGCTCACAACGCTATAAGGAATATATGCATGATATTTACAATTCGGGAACCCATCTTCTAACCCTTATCAATGACATCCTTGATATGTCAAAAATTGAAGCTGGAAGATTTTCGCTTGATTGTAAAAATACCGATCTTGAGCCCATCATTAGTGAAGCAGTACGGACACTAACGCCTCAAGCTCAAGAAAAAAATATTGTTGTTACAACAAACATTACGCCAGAACTTCATGCTGAAGTTGATGGTCGTGCTATGAAACAGATTTTCCTTAATCTCATCTCTAATGCCGTTAAATTTACGCCTTCTGGCGGAAATATTGATGTTTGCGCTTTCAAGAAAAAAAACAACCTTATTTTTAAAATTACAGATACAGGTGTTGGTATTCCCCAATCAGCAATTAAAAAACTTGGGCAACCTTTTGAACAAGTTGAAAATCAGCTTACTAAATCTCACACGGGCTCAGGTCTTGGCTTAGCCATTTCACGCTCCTTGCTAGAACTCCACAAAGGAAAACTTGAAATTACCTCAAAAGAAATGAAAGGGACAACTGTAACGATTATAATGCCCATCACACAAAATTAAATTCCTCCATTTTGTTCTCGTTGTAGCAAAATCTGTTTCCGTTTGGATCCCCAACGATACCCTGAAATAAAACCATTTTTACGCACAACACGATGACACGGAATGATAACAGCCAATTCGTTACGTGCACACGCATTAGCAACGGCACGAAAAGCGTTCGGTATACCAATACGGCATGCTAAGACTTCATATGAAATTGTTTCACCACATGGTATATCACATAATACTGCCCATACTTGTCGTTGAAAAACTGTACCATTTATATCTAAGGAAAAATTATATTTTTTGACCAACTTAGGTGTTTCTATCATGGCTATAATATGAGCAACTTCTCTCTTAAATGTATTGTCACCTACAACTTGTTGTGCATTGCCAAATCGTATCGTAAACTCCTGTAATAATTGTTCTATAGTATCTCCTAACGCTATATAACAAATCCCTTTTTGAGACCTAGCCACCAAAAGCTTTCCTATTGATACATCTTTCAGACAGAATATTCTCGTTTGGGAAATGTTCAGCATTTTAGCCTTCTTTATATTTTTAAATATTTTTGAACATCATCCATAAAGTAAAGAGAGAGTATTCACTATCTTTTAACAGCAAACAAAATCATTCTGAAATTATCTCCTTAGCCATTGTATTAAAATACACTCTCACCCTTTTATGAAATGGAAACATACATCAATTGACTTTCTTCCTATCCTAAAACGGAAAGTTCGACCAGAACCGATCTATCAACAATCTTTCTTTTTATCTAACAGATTCCAACTGAGACCATTTCATATGGTTTATTTCACAAGCTCTCTAAAAACAAATCCTCCCCTGAATTCTATCATATACTCTAACAAAAAACACCTTAATGTAGTAAATTTTCATACCTTATATCACAGCTCTAAACGGTAGTACTTTACGGAACAACAAGATAAACTTCCCATTTCATTTTACGAAATCCCATCGAACCATAAATAATGGCTTATGTTTTACAAGCAACAGAAAAAGTGCGGCCCTCTTTAGGAAATCAACGTCATAAAAACACAAAATATGCCGGCAATGGACTGGAAAGATGTTCCGGCTTTTTATTCTTCACAGTATGCTTAAATATTCTAATTTGTTGGAGTATTACTATTATTTTTTTATCAAAGATCATACTTTTGATATACTGACGAGATGATTCAGCTCAAAAAAGAAATTTATCTTCAATTTCATGAAAAAAAGCATGGAAAAGGTATTTTAGTGCTTACTTTCTTTGTCACTTAACTTATAAAATGACTGTAGCCTCAGAACTGAAATATTTTACCCGCAACAATCGCGCACAGATATTTGTCATAGGAAAAAGCCATGCCCAAACGCACAGATATAAAATCTATTCTTATCATCGGAGCAGGACCTATTATCATTGGTCAGGCATGTGAATTTGATTATTCAGGCACACAAGCCTGTAAAGCATTAAAAGAAGAAGGTTATCGAGTTATTTTGGTAAATTCTAATCCTGCCACGATTATGACAGATCCAGATCTAGCTGATGCAACTTATATAGAGCCCATTACTCCTGAAATAGTTGCCAAAATTATTGCCCACGAACGTCCCGATGCCCTTTTGCCCACTATGGGAGGACAAACAGCCCTCAACACTGCTTTATCATTAAAGCGTATGGGTATTTTAGACCGCTATCATGTTGAAATGATAGGGGCCAATGCTGATGCTATTGATAAAGCTGAAGATCGTGCTTTATTCCGCCAAGCGATGGCAAAAATCGGTTTGGAAACGCCACGCTCTATGTTAGCCAATGCAACAGAACTAAAAGAAGAAAATCGCCGACAGCACGCAAAAACGCGTGCTGAACTTAAAGCAAAACTTTCTGGTGCTGCACTTGACAAAGCACTCGAAGAACTTGAGCGCAACTGGCGACATACCGAAACTGATCGCAAACAACATTATATCGCCCATGCAACAGCAAAAGCAGTTCAAGCTCTTGATGTTGTTGGACTTCCAGCTATTATTCGTCCTTCATTTACCCTTGGTGGAACCGGTGGTGGAATCGCTTACAATCGTTCTGAATTTTATGAAATTATCGAACGCGGTCTTGAAGCTTCGCCTACAACTGAAGTTTTAATTGAAGAAAGTGTTTTAGGGTGGAAAGAATATGAGATGGAAGTTGTTCGTGATAAAAACGATAACTGTATCATTGTTTGTTCTATTGAAAACATTGATCCAATGGGGATTCATACCGGTGATTCGATCACTGTAGCGCCTGCTCTCACCTTAACAGATAAAGAATATCAATGTATGCGTAATGCTTCGATTGCTGTTTTGCGTGAAATTGGTGTTGAAACGGGGGGATCCAATGTACAGTTTGCTGTCAATCCTGAAAATGGGCGCCTCATTGTTATTGAAATGAATCCGCGTGTTTCTCGCTCTTCAGCGCTTGCCTCAAAAGCAACGGGGTTTCCCATTGCCAAAGTAGCGGCTAAACTGGCTGTTGGTTATACTCTTGATGAATTAAAAAATGATATAACGGGTGGTACAACACCAGCATCATTTGAGCCTTCTATTGACTATATTGTGACAAAAATTCCTCGTTTTGCTTTCGAAAAATTTCCCGGTTCATCACCTGTCCTTACAACTGCGATGAAATCTGTAGGAGAAGTCATGGCAATTGGACGCACTTTTCAAGAATCGTTACAAAAAGCACTCCGTGGACTTGAAACAGGACTTACGGGTCTTGATGAAATTGTTATTCCAGAGCATGCTGAAGGTGATGAAAAAAGTTCTATACGCTCCGCCATTGCAATACCAAGCCCTGATCGTCTACGCTATATTGCTCAAGCCATGCGCACAGGCTTACCCTTAGATGAGATTCACCAAATTAGCAAAATTGATCCGTGGTTTTTAGAACAAATAGCCTCCATCATTGAAACGGAGCAGCGTATCCGCATTCATGGATTACCCCAAGACGCAGATAACTTACGTATGTTAAAAGCTATGGGATTTTCAGATGCGCGATTAGCCTCCCTTACTGGAAAAGAACCCGATGATATCGCAGCTTTACGCAAATCACTAAATGTTAAACACGTCTTCAAACGGATTGACACTTGTGCCGCTGAATTTTCTTCTCCTACAGCCTATATGTATTCAACATATGAAGTTCCCTTTGCAGGTATAGAGCACTCGGAAGCACACATTTCTGAACGCAAAAAAATTGCTATTTTAGGCGGTGGACCAAACCGCATTGGGCAAGGTATTGAATTTGATTACTGTTGCTGTCACGCTGCTTTTGCACTGCGTGATGCAGGCTTTGAAGCGATTATGATTAACTGTAATCCTGAAACAGTTTCAACCGACTATGATACCTCTGATCGCCTTTACTTTGAATCTTTAACAACAGAAGATGTTATCGCTATTTTAGAAGCAGAACAGGAAAAAGGAGATTTGGTTGGAGTCATCGTCCAATTTGGCGGACAAACACCCTTGAAATTGGCAAGCGCTCTAGAAAAACACAACATTCCCATCTTGGGTACTTCACCTGACGCTATCGACTTAGCAGAAGATAGAGATCGCTTTCAAAAACTGTTATTTAAACTTAACTTAACACAACCTCAAAATGGTATTGCTCACTCCATCGAACAAGCACGCCTCATTGCCCACGAACTAGGCTTCCCATTGGTTGTACGTCCCTCTTATGTTTTAGGAGGACGTGCTATGCAAATTATCCGTGATGAACGTAACTTACAAAATTATTTACTTGAGAGTGTCCCAGAATTAATTTCAGAAGATATCAAAGTCCGTTATCCTAACGACACAACAGGACAAATCAATATATTGCTTGGTAAAAATCCGCTTCTCTTTGATACCTATTTAACAGAAGCAATTGAAGTAGACGTTGATTGTCTATGTGATGGCAAAGAAACACTGATTGTTGGTATTATGGAACACATTGAAGAAGCTGGTATCCACTCTGGTGATTCAGCATGTTCTTTACCAGTCCGTACGCTCTCAAATAAAATAGTTACTGAATTAGAGCGCCAAACCAAAGCATTAGCACAAGCACTTCATGTTCGCGGCTTCATGAATGTACAATATGCTATAAAAGATGACACCATTTATGTCTTAGAAGTCAATCCCCGTGCTTCACGTACTGTCCCATTTGTTGCAAAAACGATTGGTCGCCCTATTGCTAAAATGGCTGCACGTATTATGGCAGGAGAAACACTTCATGATGCTCTTCAAGCTTATGGTGGATTACCTTCCTTGCAGAAAAAACAACATATTGCCGTCAAGGAAGCAGTGTTTCCTTTTGCTCGTTTTTCAGGTGTTGATACACTTCTTGGTCCAGAAATGCGCTCAACCGGTGAAGTTATGGGACTTGACTATGAATTTTCGCTTGCTTTTGCTAAAGCCCAACTTGGAGCTGGTGTAAAACTCCCTAAAGAGGGAACTTTGTTCGTTTCTGTAAGAGATGAAGATAAAAAACGCATCTTAAATCCTGTAAAACGTTTAACTGAACTTGGCTTTTCTGTTGTCGCCACAAGTGGAACACATAAATTTCTTACCGAACACCACGTTGAAGCAACAAAAATCAACAAAGTCCTAGAAGGGCATCCTCATATTGAAGATGCTATTCGTAATCGCCAAATTCAATTGATTTTTAATACAACTAGCACTGCCAGTGCCATCTCAGACTCAAAATCATTACGTTATGCAGCACTCATGCAAAATGTTCCCTATTATACAACAATAGCTGGGGCCGAAGCCGTCGTAGAAGCGATCAAAGCACTCAAAAAAAGGCGCCTTGAAGTACGTTCACTACAAAGTTATTTCAGTTGAATTTTTTCTACTCAGCAAAAGGTACACTGCTTTCTTATTTTTTTTTATATAAAAATTGATTAAGACTTGCTTTTTGTTCTAAAGGCTTTTATAGAGGTTTCATCGAATTTTCGGTTACGTGACTTTCTTTCCTGTGCGATCTGCACTTTTGACGAAACTTCTCCCACCTAATTTCGATCTACAACCGTATTGAAGGAATGAAAGCTTCAATACTCAATATAATTATATATTCTAAGGAGTTTCCTATGTCTACAGGAACAGTTAAGTGGTTTAATACAACAAAAGGTTTCGGATTCATTCAGCCTAGTGATGGTAGTGCAGATGTATTTGTGCACATTTCTGCTGTTGAGCGTTCTGGTCTAAACAGTCTTAATGAAGGGCAAAAAATTTCTTATGATGTTCTTCAAGATCGTCGTTCAGGAAAATTTGCCGCTGGCAACCTTGCAGCTCTTTAAGATTTAAATTCTGCAATATTTTATTTAAAAATCTTCGTCTGTAACGACGAAGATTTTTTTTATTTTGTATAAAGCATCATTTTACCTTGTTAAAATAAAAGACTGCTTATCTCCTTTGCACAATTTATCACCCCCCCTTATACTTCCTCTAAAACTTTCATAAAATCTAAGAATAGATTATCTTGTAAAAATCTCAAAAAAGAAGAATGTAAAGCCCGTGTAAGAGTATTTTGGAAGTTTTTTATTGCATACAATATAATCTCTTATAGAATATCCTTAAAGCAATAACTATTTGTTGATATAATATAAGGATTTAAAATTATGGCTTTTATTGCCGACAAACTGTCTCGTATCAAACCTTCTGCAACAATTGCTGCTTCCCAAAAAGCCCGTCATTTAAAAACATTAGGGCGCAACGTTATTGCTTTAAGCGCTGGAGAGCCAGACTTTGATACCCCAGACAACATCAAAAACGCAGCTATTGAAGCTATTCGAAGAGGAGAAACAAAATACCCTCCCATATCTGGAATTCCAGAATTGCGCCAAGCAATTTCTGCAAAGTTTAAAAGGGAAAATAATCTCAATTATGAACCAGAGCAAATTATTGTTGGTACCGGTGGAAAACAAATTCTCTTTAATGCATTGATGGCAACTTTGAATAAAGGGGATGAAGTCATCATTCCATCTCCTTATTGGGTAAGTTATCCAGAAATGGTTGCACTCAACGATGGTACACCTGTCTTTTTAGAAACAAAAGCCGAATTTTCTTATAAACTCCAACCACAAGAGCTAGAAGCTGCCATTACCCCCAAAACCAAATGGTTCATCTTTAACTCTCCTTCAAATCCATCAGGTGCCGCTTATACACATAATGAATTGAAAAAACTCACAGATGTTTTAGTAAAATATCCTCATGTTTATATTCTTTCCGATGATATATATGAACATCTCACATATGAGGGTTTTACCTTTGTTACTCCAGCTCAAATAGAACCAGCGCTTTATGAGCGTACACTCACAATGAATGGTGTTTCCAAAGCATATGCGATGACGGGATGGAGAATCGGCTATGCAGGGGGACCACAAGAATTAATTAAAGCTATGGATACCATTCAAGGTCAGCAAACATCTGGAACAAGTGTCATTTCACAATGGGCTGCTGTTGAAGCACTCAATGGGCCACAAGACTTTATCGCTAAAAATAAAAGTATTTTTCAAGCACGCCGTGATCTCGTTGTTTCCATGCTAAACCAAGCTCCTGGCATTCACTGTCCAACGCCCGAAGGTGCTTTTTATGTTTATCCTTCTTGCACAGGACTTATTGGAAAGAAAACACCCAACGGTCAATGTATTACGAATGATGAAGACTTTGCCATAGCGCTTCTAGAAACAGAAGCTGTTGCTGTCGTCCAAGGATCTGCTTTTGGACTTGGATCAGCTTTTCGTATTTCTTATGCAACATCAGAAGAATTACTTGAAGAAGCTTGTATACGTATACAGCGTTTTTGCAACAGTTTAATTTAAAATTTTTAATATCATTTTTTGTGATCGTTTTTTTGCCGAATGTCAGTATATCCGAGAAAATATCGGAAACTGTATCATGGTCTGAATCAATCGATTCAGTAAAAATATCCATGAATAAACACAACAATAGAGGCTGTAGATAAAGATCAAAAAAATCTAGCGATCAAATAAATGAATCGGTTTATTATCATGAGATGATAAAAAAACTATTCTGCTTTCTCTATTCAATTTATAACTCTAAAAAAGATCGAGCGCTTTTAAACCCAATTGCCCTTACAATCAAATCTTTTCTATTTCTCGGCTTCTTCTTCGTCCTAAAATGAAGAAGAAGCCACTTCCCGTCGTTATGTAAACAATCCAGTTTCCTTTAAGTTCTATCTAATAACGACTTGATTTACTTCATAGGCTTTATGAACAAGACCTGCCTTAAATATTCACCTCTCACTCTAATAAAAAGCACCTCAATGTATAAAGTTTTAAATATTTTATATCATGCCTCTAAAAGACAGACTTTTATGCTACAACAGAATAAATCTCTCTCAAACTCCTTATTGAATTTTAGTATTCTTAAAAAATTGTTGGATATCCACAAGTTTCGAAATTTTTTCCTTATCATCCTCCCATATATTGCAATTTCTAGGAGCTCTTTCAAAAATAAAAAAAAAAGCCGGACATACGTCCGGCAAATTTGGAAAATCCTCAGAGATAAAACCAATCTGATAGATCTTCGTAAGGGAACACTCAAGAAAATGCACTGGGAGGCAACATAATCAAGAGATAGCATTCTATGTCATTTTATAAGAAAAAGTACAATAAAGACTTAAGCGTATCTGCTATGCAATAAACACATAGCTTTAAATTTGTCTCCATCATGTACCACTCTTTATTAATTAAATATAAAGATGTAAGCTACACCATCACACGATTGTCCAGTTTTCAATATATAATAACTCTCACATTTGCTAGCATTCATAAAAAACATTTATCCCTTTTTTCAAAAGTATTTTTCCACACGGACTCCATCCACTTTTAATGTGCAACGAATAGTTTTAATTGATTCAATATGGGCAAATTTAAAACGAAAGAATATTAGGGGAGTCTCAAATTGTAAAACAGTTAATTATTCCTTATAAATTAAGGCATTAACATTAAAAAGACCACTGACGGGCTTTTAAAAAAATATAATCTCGAAAAGCATTTAACCTTGCCAAATTCTTTAAATTATAAGGATAACAAAAAAAAGTATCAAAAGAAGGAATATCAACCATATCAGGAAAAAGACGCACCAAATGCTCATCATTATTGACGATATAATCAGGCAGCACAGCAATCCCAAGATCACGCATAAGCGCATTCTTTATTGAGATGATATTGTTGATTTGTAGAACTGAAACGCGCAATGATCCATCACTTCTACCAGCCTTTTCCAACCAATTTAAACCAGACAAATAAGGTGGGACAGGTTCACCGAACGAAATAATACGATGCTCATCGAGATCAGACAATTTTTCCGGCTTTCCATAATTTGCAATATACTTTTCCGAAGCATAAACATGCATATGAATTGTAAAGAGTTTTCTTTGTATAAGATCAGGTTGTTGGGGTTGATGTAAGCGAACAGCACAATCCGCATGACACATTGTCAAATCAAGCTCTTCATCGGAAAGCAAAAGCTGAACCTGCATATCAGGATAAAGACTAAGAAATTCTGGCATACGCTCTGCAATCCACCCTGCCCCCATTCCAAAGGTCGAGGTCACACGCAAGTGCCCCGTTGGTTTTGCATAGCTTTCACTTAGTTGCAAACGTACACTTTCAAGCTTCATCAAAACATCATGAGCTGTACGATAAAGAGTTTCTCCCTGTTCTGTAAGAATCAAACCACGCGCATGACGTTGAAATAAGGATACCCCAACCTCTTGTTCTAAAGCCGAAACCTGTCGTGAAACTGCTGACTGAGATAAATGAAGCTTTTGAGCAGCATGCGTAAAAGATCCCGCTTCTGCTGCAGCGTGAAAAACCCTTAACTTATCCCAATCCAACGGTGGCGCCACAATTAATTCTACCTCTAGATTCTTTATGTTCTCAATGAGTTACTAACGCTTAGATATATCCAGAAACCGTTCTGCTTCCAACGCTGCCATACATCCTCTTCCCGCAGCTGTTACAGCTTGGCGGAATATTTCATCTGTTACATCCCCAGCAGCAAAAACACCAGCAATGCTTGTTGCTGTTGAGTCCGGTGCTGTCCATAAATAGCCGCCTCGTTTTTGTTTCAGCTGTCCTTCAAACAGAGAAACAGCAGGATCATGCCCAATAGCAATAAATATTCCCTCTGCATTCACTGTCATCTCGTGACCTGTCTTAACATTTTTCAGACGTGCCCCTGTTACAACAGCGCCCACTGCCCCCTGTGCAGGCAGCCCCACAATTTCTTCCACCACATGATCCCAAATGATACGTACGTTCTTGCAAGCAAGCAACCTATCTTGCAAAATTTTTTCTGCCCGAAACTGCCCCCGCCTGTGAACCACGCTTACACTTTTAGCCAAATGCGATAAATAAAGTGCTTCTTCAACAGCGGTATTTCCTCCTCCCACGACAATAACGTCCTTATCACGGTAAAAAAAGCCATCACATGTAGCACAAGCGGACACACCACCGCCCATAAAGGTTTGTTCACTTTCTAAACCAAGCCAGCGCGCTTGAGCTCCTGTTGCAATAATCAGTGCATCACAAGAATATTGTGTTCCTGAATCCCCATATAAAACAAAAGGATACTTCAACAAATCAGCCTTTATAATTGTATCATAGACAATTTTTGTCCCCATATTCTCAGCTTGTTTCGCCATTTGTTCCATCAACCACGGTCCTTGAATGGGATCTGCAAAACCTGGATAATTCTCAACATCAGTTGTAATTGTCAATTGTCCCCCCTGCTGCAAGCCCGTCACCAAAACCGGCTTAAGCATTGCTCTTGCTGCATAGATCGCCGCTGTATAACCAGCTGGACCTGAGCCAATAATCAGCAGACGAATATGCGATTGTACCATTAAATCCCCTTCACTTTATTATAACTTAATTATTCTATAAATGATAACGGAATGCAGCCTTTTAAAAAAATATTTTTCAAAAACTCCAATTATGTTATATGTACTTCATTTTCAAGTTTTATGAAAAGGTCTGATTACCAATTTCATCAAGGCATCCTAATGTTAAGAATTAATCTTTATCCTATAAAGAGAAAAACGTAAATTCTTATGAGCACAAAACCATAATAAAAAGAGATACAAAGATAGGGAACGGTCATTTTTCAGTTTATTATCAATGTCTGTGCACGTTTTGCGTTAATCATGGCAGGAGCAATGCTTTTGCCAATTTTTGTGGATCTGCACGACAACAATCGTAATTGGATAACCTTTCTCTATTCTTGTGCCATAACCACCATGTTAGCAACTCTGATTCTTTTAGCAACTAAGGGAGCTACTTGTCGTTTTTCAGCACGGCTTGGCTTTATGCTCACTGTTTGTCTTTGGCTAACAGGAAGCATCGTAGGTGCCTTACCTCTTTATCTTTCTCCTCTTCCCATTTCTCTAGCAGGAGCCATTTTTGAATCTGTTTCTGGAATTACAACAACAGGTTCCACAGTCCTTTCTGATCTTGATAATTTATCGCGAAGTATTTTGTTATGGCGTTCTCTTATATGCTGGATTGGGGGCATTGGTTTTATCGGTTTAGCCCTCTTACTTTTGCCTTCATTGCGTGTGGGTGGCGTACGACTTTTTCATATGGAATCATCTGATAAATCTGAAAAAATATTGCCTCGCATCAACCAAATTGCTAACGGAATTATCATCGCTTATGTTGGTCTCACATTGGCTTGTATGCTTTCTTATTTTGCTGCAGGCATGAATTTATTTGATGCCGTTAACCATGCAATGAGTACAGTCGCAACAGCTGGTTTTTCAACGCATGATGCTTCTTTTGGTTATTTTTCTGATAAACCAGCCATCTTAATTATTTCAACAATCTTCATGTTGCTTTCTGCTTTGCCCTTCGTACTTTATGTTAAATTAGTCCTTCCTGGACACTCCAAACGCTTCCTTGACCCACAAGTGATTGTTTTTCTCCATATCGTTCTCCTTTTCAGCTTTGCTTTAGCGGCATGGCTACGGTTTTATGATCATCGCGCGTTCCACTTGATTTTCCTTGATGTCATTTTTCACCTTTCATCCATTATTAGCACCACAGGTTACAGCGCTGAAGATTATCAACTTTGGGGACCGTTTGCGCTTGGAATTTTCTTCATTGTTTCTTTTACAGGCGGATGTGCTGGTTCTACTTCTGGTGGCATGAAAATCAATCGCCTCATTATTCTTTGGCGTATTACACAAACAAATATAGAAAAACTTCTTTCTCCTAATGTCGTTGTAAAGGCGCGCTACGATCACTCAAATATATCAAACGATGTTGCTCAAGCCGTTTTGTTTTTTGTCTGTCTTTATATGTTTTGCCTTGTTATCGGCACTGCACTTTTGCTTACAACCGGTCTTGACTTTACCTCTGCCTTTACAGGGGTCTTAACCGCACTTTCAAATGTTGGTCCAGGCTTTGGAGATATTATTGGCCCCACTGGTAATTTCTCTACAATCAACGATAATGCTTTATGGATTTTAAGTTTTCTAATGTTAGCTGGACGCCTTGAAATCATAACAATATTCGTCCTTTTTATTCCCGCTTTCTGGCGTGAACAATTCTAATGCATAAAGCATTTTATTCTACCATGATAAAAAATTTACAACATAAAAAGGTGTGAACAGTATGAGTCATAATATTCACCCCTCACTCAATCCACTGAAGATTTCCTAAAATTTCATACAAATCATCATATCAACGATATAAATGTTGATATAAAAATAATTCGACAAGAGCAATAAAATACCAAGAGCCTTCAAATCCAGAACATATAAAACTTCACTTTATTGATCTTCTTTATCAAATAAAGTGGGCACATAGAACATCCTTTTTTTACGAATAATCTCTCATGAAAAAAATATGAATATTTGCTGATAAAAGTGCTTTTTCTCTTTAATAGAGTTACATCCTTATAGAAAATAAAATGCTATTATATTACGAATTCACAAGCTTGTTTGTAAAAAACATCTCACAATACTCATCACCCCCATTTCACGACAGCTCTCATGAAAGATATAAAATGGGCACCATCATTTTTACTTAAATAATAATAAGGTGCAAATCGGTACCACAAATAAGATATAAATTAGTACCACCATATTATTTTCTTTCTGTTAATGTCGTAACAACCTGCATTTCAGACAATTTATAAGAAATCTCTTTACACCCTGTCTTCAATAGTTTTATCCAACCACATGCTTTCCTCCAATTGTGATGTGCAAGAGGATAGCTCTTATTCAAATTAAAAAGGTAAACTATCTATAGAAATCATATATATTGATCTTAGATCCATCTTATTATGAATTTATTGAAAATATGTACGACTATTTTACCCATGGAGACACCATAAATATCTTTTTTAAGACAAGAAAACGTTTTTTTCTATCTATTTAAGTCTTCCAAAACGAACAATATCAGTACGACACCGTATATCTAGACTTGAGTTAAAGCATTATTTTCTTATTCTAAAATATCACTGAATAAAAATAGCTTTCCTCTCTCCTAATATGCTTTATCATAAACTACATATCGCTCTCAAGCGTATACATTTTTAATCTTTTATCCAAAATTTCGAGAACTTCTTATAGCGTTCTACTAAAGACAATATAAATTTTGTAAAATAACATTTATATCATTGAGCTGTTTTCTTGATGACTATGAAAAACCTTTAAGGAAAACACTTTTTATCATTCCTCAAGAAGATCTTTGATATAATAATCAAAGTGTTTTTTCCGCAAACAGTTCTTTGTAAACACGCTCAATCTCGGTTGTCTCCTTTTCCAAAGGAAAGTGTGTACGAACATGGGTTAAAGCTTTCTTTCCGGCTACCAATGTTTTTTCTACATCAGCAAAATAAGGTTCAATTGCTGCTGTTAAAGCCGCTCCATCTCCTGCTTTTACAACTGTTCCTGTTCCCTCGGCCACCAATTCTTTATAAGCTCCTGCATCACTCGTTACAACCGCAACCTGTGATGCCATTGCTTCTAATGGTGTTAAACCGAAACCTTCTGTACGAGAAGGTGCAACATAAAGCGATAAACGACGATACCACAAAGGGATATCCAGAATCTCACCAAGAAAAATAATGCGATCATCCAGACCAGCCTTAGCAATCTTTTGGTGTAATTCTTTTTCAAAATGATAATATTGCTCTGTCGTACGACCAGCGATAAGTGCTGTCCATTCAGGATAGTCAGGTAATAACGCTATCATGGCATCAACAAATAAATCTGTTCCCTTTGAGTAACGCAGACGCCCAAAACACCCTACCGCATATTTTCCTGGAAATCCTGTCGAAGAAAAGTAATCATCAAGAGTCTGTGGTGGAGTAAAACGCTTCACATCCACCCCATGCATAATAACCTTATGAGGCACTTCTAGATAAGCGCCCGTATGTGTACTGGTAGCGATAACCCTATCCATACAGCGAATCAACCATTTGGTAAAAGGCTTATGATGGCGTTGTGAAGCCGATGTAAAGATAAGTTTCAGCTTCATTTTCAAGATATCGCGCAAAAAGATCCCAAAAAGCATCTCAATATTGCGTCGTGCATGCCAAATACGAAATGGCTTCCCTTTCGGACTTTTCCAAAGTCCGAAAAGGTCCTTAAAGGCAAGAGCCGGCAAAGTTTGTGGTAAACCAAACCCCAAAGTGGATATACGCACCCCCTGTTCGCGTTGCAGTGGAATAAGCTGAATAATCGTAGATGTTACTCCCGATAAACGCCTTTTAAAGTGAGGCGCAATAATCTCAGTTTCATCCAAAGATACACGCATAATAATCCATATGTTATTTAGATGTACTGAACCTTAATGATCTCGTAATTATGTGCACCACCTGGTGCATTCACCTCAATCACATCACCTTCTTGCTTGCCAATGAGTGCACGTGCAATAGGCGAAGAAATAGAGATTTTACCAACCTTTACATCAGCTTCTTGATCTCCTACGATCTGATACACTTTTTTTTCTTCAGTATCCTCATCCAAGAGTTTAATGGTTGCTCCAAATTTTATTTTGTCGCCTGAAAGACGCGTAACATCTATAACTTCTGCTCGTGCGATATAATCTTCAAGCTCATTTATACGCCCCTCATTATGGCTTTGCGCTTCTTTAGCTGCATGATACTCAGCATTTTCTGATAAATCACCATGTGCACGCGCCTCAGAAATTGCTTCAATAATTCGCGGACGCTCCTGTTGTTGACGCCAACGCAACTCTTCTTTAAGACTCTCAAAACCAGCTGTAGTCATCGGAACTTTTTCCATAATCCGTCCCTTTCTATTACACGGAAGGTTTAATAAAAATACAAAAAACGGCTTCCAAAATTACTTTTGGAATCCGAAAACTACGATCTTTTTTATTATATAGTACAGTATCGCTATTTTCCATACAAAAATAAATAAAGGAAACAAAACATGCACAAATAGTGATTAAAACATCTCATTTTGGTGTTTAAACCGTTAAACTTCACTCTTCTCTTTAAAGTCTCCTAAAGAAGAAAGAATTGTATTTTTTTCTGTTTTATCATAATCTAGCAAAAGAAATCATATGGGATACAAAGAGAGAAGGATAGAAAATCTCTAAAGCAATTCTTTACAGAAGAATGAAAAAAATCGTCATTTTTTTTATGTTTGGCTCTTTCTTTTTCGCCACAACAGTATCTGAAGCTGCGGATGCTTTTGTTACGAGAAATCTTAATTTTAGAACAGGTCCTAGCACTCAGTATGCACTTTGCGGCTTAATCTCTGCTGGAGAATTGGTTTTTGTTAAAAACTGTGAAGGCAATTGGTGCCATATCCGATATAACACTCAAATAGGTTGGGTGTCATCTCGTTATCTTTCATTTAAAGATGGAAATGATCTTTATCACACATACACGATGTCTTTAGTGCCCAAACGTACCGATTCTTCTCCATAACAGCCATAATAACTTATGCCATCTTAAATATCATCATGGCAAAAATGCAATAGTGTCCACGAACAACCACAATATGCCCCCTCCAAAGAAACACTTCGAAGAATTCGTCTCATAGAAAAAACTTGATCAATATCCTAATGAAAGCTCCAATAAACCAAAATAAATCTGTTCAATAACGTTTTGCTGTTGTCGTAATGAAATTGTAAAAATTAGTATTTTCTTTAAAATCACCAGCACTTTTCTATTAAAGGATACAACAATGAAAAATGGTGTTACAGCAACAGTTGAGGCTCTTTCTGCTCTGATTGCCTCAGGCAATCCTCTTTTTAAGAATGGCGCGTTATGGACACCTCACCGCCCTGTTCGTCCTGAAAAGTCTGAAGGTGGCATTCCATTTCAACTCGAAACACCCTTTGAACCTGCGGGAGATCAACCTCAAGCAATTAAAACTCTGGTTGAGGGAATTCAAAAAGATGAACGTACACAAGTGCTTTTGGGTGTTACCGGCTCAGGAAAAACCTATACAATGGCCAAAATCATTGAAAAAACACAGCGTCCAGCTCTGATTTTAGCTCCCAATAAAACTCTAGCAGCGCAGCTTTATGGGGAATTTAAAAGTTTTTTTCCTCATAATGCCGTCGAATATTTTGTTTCCTATTATGACTATTATCAGCCAGAAGCCTACGTTGCACGCTCTGATACCTATATTGAAAAAGAATCCTCAATTAATGAACAAATCGACCGTATGCGCCATGCAGCAACACGTGCTGTCCTTGAACGTGATGACGTCATTATTGTCGCGTCTGTATCGTGTATTTACGGGATTGGTTCAGTAGAAACTTATACTGCTATGACCTTCAAAATAGAAAAAGGTGATAAACTCAATCAACGAAAACTCTTGGCTGATTTAGTCTCTCAACAGTATTATCGACAAGATATCAATTTCATTCGTGGTTCCTTTCGTGTTCGAGGGGATACAATCGAAATTTTCCCTGCCCACCTCGAAGATCGTGCTTGGCGTATTTCGCTCTTTGGCGATGAAGTGGAAACAATTACGGAATTTGATCCTCTAACGGGACAAAAAACAGGCGATCTTCAATCGATTAAAATTTATGCCAACTCACACTACGTAACACCACGCCCAACACTCAATCAAGCGATGAAATCGATCAAAATGGAACTCGCTCAACGCCTTGATGAGTTGAACGCAGCTGGACGTCTTTTAGAAGCACAACGTTTAGAACAACGTACAATTTTTGATTTGGAAATGTTGGAAACCACCGGCTCATGCTCTGGAATCGAAAATTATTCACGCTATTTAACAGGACGAAAACCTGGTGAACCACCACCAACCTTGTTCGAATACATTCCAAACAATGCTCTTGTTTTTATCGATGAAAGCCACGTAACCATTCCCCAAATTGGAGGCATGTACCGAGGTGACTTTCGAAGAAAAGCAACCCTAGCAGAATATGGGTTTCGCCTACCTTCCTGTATGGACAATCGCCCTTTACGCTTTGAAGAATGGGATGCCATGCGCCCACAAACTATTGCCGTCTCTGCAACACCAGGACGCTGGGAAATAGAACAATCTCATGGCACTTTTGCAGAACAAATTATTCGTCCAACAGGGCTCATTGATCCACCAACAGAGGTTCGTCCAGCCAGCAATCAAGTCGATGATGTTGTGAATGAAATTCGTAAAACAATTCAAAAAGGCTACCGTACATTGGTGACAGTTCTCACAAAGCGTATGGCCGAGGACTTAACTGAATATCTCCACGAACAAGATATTCGCGTACGCTATATGCATTCTGACATTGATACATTAGAACGCATTGAAATTCTACGCGATCTGCGGCTTGGAACCTTTGATGTCCTCATCGGTATCAACTTGCTCCGAGAAGGCTTAGATATTCCAGAATGTGGTTTTGTTGCCATTCTAGATGCTGATAAGGAGGGCTTTTTGCGCTCTGAAACTTCCCTCATACAAACAATCGGACGTGCTGCACGTAACGTAGATGGCCGCGTTATCCTCTATGCAGATACAATCACAGGCTCCATAGAACGAGCCTTACAGGAGACACAAAGACGTCGACAAAAACAAATAGCCTATAATGAAGAACACCATATCACACCAAAAAGTATCAAAAAAAATATCGGAGATATTCTCAATTCAGGCTATGAAAACAACCATATTCGCACAATTACCCCTGATGTTATCGAGAAAAAAAATATGGTTGGCAACAATTTAGCATCTCATATTAAACACCTTGAAAAATTAATGCATGAAGCAGCTGCTGATCTCAACTTTGAAGAAGCAGCGCGACTTCGCGATGAAATCAAACAATTACAAAAGATAGAACTAGAAATCGCTGAGAACCCCTTAACACATCATAGCGAACAATCCACCCATGAGCCCGTGTTACAACCAAGTCTTTTCTCCAAACCAGACCTTGCACACATGGGACCAACCATGGATACTGGTATTTTGGAAAATCGAAAAGGAAAATCTGGTAAAAACACCCCTAATCAAGCAACAATAAAACGAAAAAAAACGCAGACAAATTTAAAGAGAATGTCTTATATATATCAAAAAATTACTTACAATATATTATCTTTATACATTTATAGTCTGATATAGAACTAAAATATTACTTATCATCAAAAGATGAATATTCAAACAGGACACTGTTCTATAAAACAAATAAAGTAAAACAAGACTTTATCGTAGAACCATAAACTCATGATAAAAAATGATAACTTTTATTCATACACCTATTATTCAATTTATATTGTATCAAGTGATACAAAAAATATCCCTAAACAAAGAGTTTATATTTCATAGTAAAAAATCGGGTACTCTCAATATAAACTTATTAATTAACCTCAAGCATAGTACATTAATTGAAATCAAAATTCTGTCATGATTTTATTTTACTGTATCTGCGATGGGTTTAACTAAATGAATTTTCATTTGTTTTGCCACAATAAAGTCCAAAATTATTCAGGCTCTATTCAGTTTGAAACGTGTAGGATGTGAAAAATACGAATTTACACAAGGAGCATCATTATGAAAAAGGTGATCAGGTTAGCGGTATTATCAGCAATGTCAACTGTAACCGTTTTCATGCCGCTAAATGCAACGCTTGCGGATATGGCATGGGACTTTACTCACTCTATCACGAGAGAAACAGATGATATGATGAGGAAGATGCGTAAAGAAAGAGATGATGCGACAAGGGAAATTGATAAGAAAATTGATGATATCTGGCGTTCCCATTTTTCTAGCTCCCATTGTTCTGATAGCAAAAATGTCTGTCATTCTGATGATTTCCAAAAGTTTGTTGATGATTTCCGCAAGCGTTCTGAAGAAAACTCTAGAAGATTTAAAGCCAAACTTAATAAGACGGAACAACAACAACAACATCATCATCATCATCATCATCATTATCATCATTATCATCATGTTGAAAACAAAACATATCATCACATTGAACGCAAAAAGACAAAACACAGTAATATTCATATAGACAACTCAGGAGATGCTTTAGCGGTGGGTATTCTTGGTACAATTTTAAAAAAACCAGAACAGCCACAAGTGGTTTATCAAATAGTACCACAAAATCAGGTAATTTATCAAAAAGTTCCGCAAAATCAAAGAGTTTATCAGGTGCAGCAAACGGCGGAATATGAGCCACTCCAGCAATCATTAGAATCTAATTGGCTTAGCTATTGCAAGAAAAAATACCGTTCCTTCAACCCTAAAACAGGGACTTTTCGAGACCGTAATGGTTTGGAACACATTTGTTATGCCCCAATAAATTAACTTCTGTTCTACTAAAAAAGTCTTAAATGGCACAAAAAAACGCTTCAAAGCGTTTTTTTGTTTGCTCATATATTAAAATCTTGAAGAAAAGGATTATTTTGGCGCTCATAGCCTATGCTACTTTTAGGACCATGCCCACAGATAAAACAAACATCATCGCCTAAGGGTAAAACTTTTTCTCGAAGAGAGTGCATCAATTTTTCATGAGAACAGAAGGGGAAATCAGTGCGTCCAATAGAACCACGAAAGAGCACATCACCCAAGAGAGCTAAGCGTTCTTTTTCATTGAAATAAATAACATGACCAGGAGAATGTCCTGGGGTGTGAAAAACCTTAAACACATGTCCAGCAAAATGAACGCACTCACCATCTTCTAACCATTGGTCAGGAATACAGATGCATGCATCAGTGATGTCGTAATTTTTTGCGCTTTCGCTCACGGCATCCATCACAGGCTTATCATCGCGATGTGAACCGATAATTTTTACATTAAGCGCCTCTTTCGCTTGCATTGCTGCTCCCACATGATCAAAATGACCATGTGTTATCCAAATAGCCTCAACGATAACGCCATTCTTTTCGATTACGTCTTGAATCCGCGGCCAATCACCACCAGGATCAACGAGAACCCCCGTTTTACATTCACTATCAAAAAGCAAAGTGCAATTTTGTTGGAATGTCGTAACTGGAATAATATGTATATTAAGACTACCCATAATATCCTTTTCAAAAGTAAATTTTTTAAATTTATAAATAAAACTTTCTCTCCTTTAAGGTAAAGGTGCTGCTCGACAGCTTTATACAACTTATGTAAACTTGCATTTTGTGTAAACTAAATTTTTGTCAAGGTTTTTAAGAATGTCCGATCATGTTCAAGTTTTGTGTGATGACGCACCTCACCTTCTTGTGATTGATGACGACACTCGTATCCGCAGTCTTTTATTTCAGTTTCTCATTAAAAATGGATTTCGTGTTTCAGTTTCAGCCAATGCTAATGAAGCAAAACGACTGTTGGCAAGTTTAGATTTTGATCTTCTTATTGTTGATGTCATGATGCCTGGTGAAAACGGTATTGATCTTACTCATTCACTCCGCCAAACAAAGGATGTTCCTATCTTCATGCTAACAGCTTTATCAGAAATAGACAATCGTATCCATGGCTTAGAAGCAGGTGCAGATGATTATCTTGCTAAGCCGTTTGATCCTCGTGAGCTTCTCCTTCGTATCAATGCCATTTTACGGCGTGGTTTTCCCCCTCACCAACCCAAAATCGAGCAAATCGTTTTTGGACCTTATATATTTTCAATTTCACGGCGCGAACTCAAAAAAGGGGGAAAAATTATTAAATTAACAGATAAAGAACAAGAAATGATGGTCATTTTTGCCGAAAATGCAGGCGATACAATTCCGCGCCATAAATTCGCGGCTGATGACAGCAATATAAATGAACGTGCCATTGATGTACAGATCAACCGCCTTCGTCGTAAAATCGAAAAAAACCCAGCACTGCCTATATGGCTCCAAACCGTGCGAGGAATAGGGTACAAACTCTCTATTGAATAGGCACAAGAATGATCAAGCCTTTAAGATTTTTTCTTCGATGGTTAACGAAAAAAATGCCTAAACGGCTTTATGCTCGCTCTTTGATCATTATTATCGCTCCCATGGTACTTCTGCAAACAGTCATTGCTTATGTCTTTATGGAACGCCATTGGCAAATGGTAACCGAGCGTCTTTCAATGGCTGTCGTGCATGACATTTCAGCCATTATTGATATTCTTGAAACATATCCACAACAAGATAACTATGAAGATATCAAGCGTATTGCACAACAACGCATGGGATTAAACATTTCTATCCTACCCCCTTCCCCTCTTCCCCCTCCAGGACCTAAGCCATTTTTTGCAATTCTTGACTATTTTTTAAATGAAGAAATCACCCGCCAAATTAACCGTCCCTTCTGGATCGATACCGTAGGAGATTCTGATCTTGTTGAAATCCGTATCCACCTTGGTCACAACATCTTACGCGTCTTTGCTCCACGCAGCCAAGCCTACGCTTCCAATACTGCTATTTTTTTAAGCTGGATGGTAGGAACAGCTCTTGTTTTATTGCTGATAGCAATATACTTTTTGCGCAATCAAATTAAACCTATTCAACAATTGGCTGAAGCAGCAGAAAGCTTTGGACGCGGTCGTCCTTTACCAAAAGGATTTCAACCACAAGGAGCTGATGAAGTCCGTCGTGCTGGCATTGCTTTTTTACGTATGCGAGAACGTATTGAACGCCAAATCGAACAACGCACCATGATGCTCTCAGGAGTAAGTCATGATTTAAGAACCATTCTTACACGCTTTAAACTTCAGCTAGCATTAGTAAATACTGACTTTGATATTAAACCGCTTGAGCAAGATGTAAGTGACATGCAAAATATGTTAGAAGATTATCTTGCTTTTGCTCGTGGTGAAGGAAGTGAAAGTGTCAAGACTTTTGACTTAAATGCTCTTATGCAAAAATTCTCTGCCGATGCTCATCTTCACAAACGTCAATTTTCTTACACCATTGAAGGTCCTACAGAAATACAAGTACGTCCCCGTGCTTTCACACGCTTGGTCAGCAATCTTGTATCAAATGCATTTTGTTACGGCACAACCGTTAAACTAACAGCTAACTCTCAACAAGAATCTTTTATATTGATAATCGATGATAATGGACCTGGAATTCATGAAAATATGCGTACAGAAGTTTTTAAGCCATTCTTTCGACTTGATAAAGCGCGAAATCAAGATGCAAGTGGAACAGGACTTGGTCTTTCTATTGCTCAAGACATAGCACGCAGCCATGGTGGCAATATACAATTAGATGAAAGCCCACTTGGGGGATTACGCGCTATTCTTGATATCCCCCTATGAGCAATATTTCAGCAAACCATCTGTAAAAATAACAGACTGTGTATTTTAGGCATTCCCTACAGTTTCAAACAAAGTGTACTGCAGTGCCTTGTAAGCACTTTCTCCCGACAAAGCAACCATCTGAAATGCAACATAATGGCTTTCACAGACTTTAAGTGCATGTATCAACAATGTTTCAACCTGTATATGAGATGGATGCATCCCACCAGCCAAAAGAAGACCTTGCCGATAAATAACTGAATTATTCCTTTGCCAGTAATCAAAATGTCCCAACAACAACTTTTCATTAATTGCTAGCAATAAGCGCTGTATTTCAGCTGTTCGAGCATTTTTAATAGAGAGATCAAACGAACAAGCCAAATGAAGTGCTTCATGCTCTTCCATCCATGAAAAAGCAAGACGATAATTTGCGCGCTTTCCTTCCACACAAACGCTAATTTCATCTTGCGCATCCCGCTCAAACGACCAATCATATTCACAGGCAATCTGTTCGATAAAGTCAACAGGGTGCTCTTTTCTCTCTGTGGCGCAAAATGCAAGCCTCATCACAATCCTCAATCATCTTAAAAACATTGTCAACAGAATATAAACCGCCTAAACTGTAACAATATTTTGCTACAATCAGAACCTTTACAACAAACAAATACACATAAAAACATCGACAGTACACAAACACCCAGAACACAATCGCGCTGTTTAGGGCAACCTGATAGTCATAAAACGAATCATCAAGTCTTTTCAGTGTATTGATACAATTTCATAGCGCCAGCCCCCCTGATTCAAAAAAATGTATTTTACCCAAAAAAAAATCAAAAATAAACAAATGCTCCGCTCTAACAGACTCAAGATTAAGCATTTTTTAGTTTCACGCATCATATTGAAAAATTGGGGATATTTTTTTGAAGATTCTTTTTTTAAGAAACTATCTTACTTTTTTGTGTCTGCGTTTTTTAAATCATCTTTTTTTAAATCATCAAAGCGCCTTTTCAAATCAGCATTATCAGCATGGATTTTCAGCACCATCTCCTTAAAAGTCTCAAACTCTTCGCGAGAAACAAGATCAAGTTTGTTTGCTATCTTTTCAGCCTGCACACGAAAAGCTGTTCCAGCTTCACGTCGTATACCTTGCGCGACGTCAGCAGCATCTGTTGCTAATTTTGCTAATTCATCAAGAATACGATTTGATCCATTACGCATAACATTTTTCCTTAAATTTTAATTATTGACGCACGCATTATAGCGTATTCTCATAACATTTAGATACTGTAATTTGTTCCTTTTACCCTATATTTTACATACTGTGCAGATTTTTCATGACGATTTTTTAAAGATTTTTTAATATTTCTTTTATCACCATATTTTTTTACCGCGATAAACCAGTGGAAATCTATCCCCCTTTCTGACTAGCCTCCCTACTGACTTGACCATTGCGCATTCATCTGTCATTTCTGACCATTAGAGTCACTTCATATTCATCTCGTATAATGTAAGATGCTTAATTCATGAATAATCTGTCTTGTCCAGCCATTGCTTTTCCGTCTTTTCTTGATCCTGTCATTATCCAGCTAGGTCCCATAGCACTTCATTGGTATGGACTTGGTTACGTGGTGGGTATTCTTTTTGCTTGGTGGTATGCGCAAAAATTATTAAAAAAAACATCTCTATGGTATAGAGACCACCCTCCTATGGATAAAGAAAAGATCGGAGATTTTGTTGTCTGGTCTGCCATAAGTGTTGTTGTCGGAGGGCGTTTAGGACAAGTTCTTGTATGGGATCCCATTTACTATTTTAACCATCCAAGTGCTATCATTGCCGTGTGGGATGGGGGAATGTCCTTTCATGGCGGGCTTGTTGCCATCATCATTGCTATGATCTGGTTTGCCCGTAAAAATCATATTAACATACGAGCCATGTTTGATATCATTGCTGCAGGTGCTCCTATTGGTATCGGCATTGTACGAATTTGCAACTTCATTAACCAAGAGTTATGGGGCAATATTACTACACGTCCTTGGGCTGTTTGTTTTCCTCTCGATCCTCACTATCTACCGCGCCATCCAAGCCAACTTTACGAAGCTTTCATGGAAGGATTTCTTCTCTTCATCATCTTATGCCTTATCATTTTTGCCTTTAAAGCATTAAAGCGCCCTGGAGCTGTTGCAGGAACATTTATTATAGGCTACGCAGTAGCGCGCAGCATTTCTGAAGTTTACCGTGCGCCTCAAGAAGATCCAGAATGGTTTTCAACTCTTTTCCATTCTACTGGTTTTACCTATGGCATGGCTTTATCTCTTCCCATGCTTCTTTTAGGGTTTTATCTTCTTCTCCATGCCTTTAAATATAAATCGACAGAAAATGGCCAATCTAAAAGAAAAAATTAAAGAAATTATTGCCCTTAATGGACCAATCACTGTTAGCCAATATATGACGTTGGCACTTACCGATCCTCAATTTGGTTATTATCAAACACAAACACCTTTTGGACGTACCGGTGATTTCATTACAGCACCTGAAATAAGCCAATTATTTGGAGAAATGATTGGGATTTGGGTTCTCGCAAGCTGGAACGCTCATGGTTGTCCTCGCCCTTTTATCCTCGCTGAAATAGGTCCAGGACGTGGAACTCTCATGGATGATGTTTTGCGTACCATTCAAAAATTATCCACGACAGCATTTGAATCTTCTGAAGTTTTTCTCCTTGAAATAAGTAAAAAGCTCGCAGAAGAACAAAAAAAGCGCCTTTCCTCCTATCAAAAACAAATCCATAGCATTGAAAGTTTTGATCAAATCCCCTCAAAACCACTCTTCTTAATAGCTAATGAATTTCTCGATACACTCCCCATCAACCAATATATTAAAATTAAGGGAGAATGGAGAGAACGCCGCATTACAATCGATCAAAATGGAGATTTCACATTTATTGCTGCCCTGCATAAACTTCCCTCTTCTTATCTACAAACCTATTGTTCTAAAGTGCCTGACGGAACAATTTTTGAATATGCCCCCTTACGGCATCAATTCATGCAACAAATCAGCCACCATTTAGTGCAAGTGACAGGTTCTGCTTTGCTCATTGATTATGGTGCTGCTGATCTTGCATTTGGCGATACCTTGCAAGCACTGTCAAAACATAGATTTCGTGATATTTTTGATGCCCCTGGTGAACATGATTTAACATCCCATGTTGGTTTTTCTTTTTTAAAAAACATAGCCCTTGAACAAGGTTGTTTTGCTGAAATCTTCGAGCAAGGAGATTTTCTTTTAAAAATGGGGCTACTGGAGCGCGCAAAACAGCTTGGAGTTGGCAAAAGTGCTCCTTTGCAAGACAAAATCCGCCAGGACATCGAACGGCTCGCTGGTCAAGATCAAATGGGAAAATTATTTAAAGTTTTACATTTCAGTGATAAAAACATCTCCATACCTCCCCAATTTTGATGATCGGCGCTTTTGTCAATAAGCACATCATTATCTGAAATATTCATTGACAAATATGAACATTTCCACCCTCACTTCAAATAATCTCCATAAGGAACTTTTATGAAATCTATCCCTCATCCCATTCTTGCAAAAAATCTTTCTACTTTACAAACCCATGGGATAGAACATGGTTTTTTTACTCGTCAAGGTGGTGTTTCAAAAAGCCTTTACCAAAGCCTTAATGTTGGCCAAAGCTCAAATGATTACCCTGAACATATTACACAAAACCGCACTTTAGTCGCTCATTATTTTGATGTTGAGATACAAAATTTAGTCACTGTCAATCAAATACACTCTTGTGAAGTCGTTGTCGTTGATAAAGCTTTTATCGGCTCCCCTCCTAAAGCCGATGCTCTCGTTACCACCACACAAGAACTCGTAATCGGCATTCTTACAGCAGATTGCGGACCCATTCTGTTTGCTGATCCACAAGCAGGTGTCATCGCTGCAACTCATGCTGGCTGGCGCGGAAGCTTAAATGGAATTATCGAGAAAACAATTGCTGTTATGGAAAAACAAGGAGCAAAAAGACAATCAATAACAGCAGTCCTTGGACCTTGTATTGGTCCTTGTCACTATGAAGTAACAAGTGAATTTTACGACCAATTTATTGATTGCCACTGCAAATACCAAAAATATTTTATAAAAACAGACAAAATAAATCACTTTTACTTTAATCTGTGGGCATTCATTATGAATCAACTCATCGAAGCAGACGTTAATGCTTCTTGTGTAGAGCTTTGCACTTACAAGGATGAAAAGCGTTTTTTCTCCTATCGCCGTGCAATACACCGCAGCGAACCTGATTACGGACGGCAAATTTCTGCTATTATGCTAAAAAATAAAAGATGATCCTCTTTTATGCTTTAAAACAATACCAAAACTGCAAAACTAAACTTTTTACCCAAATGTAAAAATAAATCCTATTGTACTTTGCTTTGCTTTTTTACAAAATTATTACCAGCCCATAAAATATGATAGCTTTTGCTCTGAATCATTTTCAATGTTTGGTTATAATGATTGAAGGCAAGATGATACTCCTCTTTTTTTACTCCCCTTCATTCATCCTAAATATGAAACATTCCCCATATTGAAAGCATTTTTTTATAAAGTAATAACCAAAAAGCTTAATCAATACGTATTTCTTTGCCGCATGGAGAAAAAACTTTGCTCTAAAAGAAACAAACTTTTGGAAAAAGAGAAAACATATCGCATAGCTCTTTAACAATAATCGATAAAATTGTAAGGCTTTTGTAATTGTTCTCTTGCAATTTAATAAAAAGAAATTAAAAACCGTGTCGCATTCCCACCATGATAATTCAGAGGTTCTACTATGAAACTTTTCTGCGGAAATTCTAATCCACGCCTAGCTGAAGATGTTGCAAATTATTTGAACATCCCCTTAGGAAAAGCCACCGTAAAACGTTTCGCTGATCAAGAGATTTTCGTAGAATTACATGAAAATGTGCGTGGACAGGACGTGTTTGTTTTGCAATCTACATCCTATCCAGCCAATGATCACTTGATGGAATTACTCATCATGATTGATGCGCTTCGTCGTTCTTCGGCACGTCGCATCACAGCTGTGATCCCTTATTTTGGCTATGCCCGTCAAGACCGTAAACCTGGTCCGCGTACTCCCATTTCCGCAAAACTTGTTGCCAACCTGATTACTGAAGCAGGGGCCCATCGTGTTTTAACATTGGACCTTCATGCAGGACAAATTCAAGGTTTTTTTGATATCCCTACGGATAATCTCTATGCTGTTCCTGTTATTTCTCGCGATGTCAAAGTGCATTATTCTCTTGAAAATGTTATTGTTGTTTCACCTGATGTGGGTGGTGTTGTACGCGCACGCTCGCTCGCCAAGCGTTTGAACAGTTTGCTTGCTATTGTAGATAAACGTCGTGAACGTCCCGGTGAATCAGAGGTTATGAATATCATTGGAGATGTATCGGGAAAAGATTGCCTTTTGCTTGATGATATTGTTGATTCAGGTGGAACTTTATGCAATGCAGCAAGTGCTCTGCTTAAACATGGTGCCAATAGTGTCACGGCTTATATCACGCACGGTGTTCTTTCTGGTAATGCAATCGAACGAATTACCAATTCAGAGATGAAAGAATTGGTTATTACAGATTCAATTATGCCAACACAAGCTATTGAGAAAGCCCATAATATTCGTGTTTTGCCCATTGCCGACCTTATTGGGGAAGCAATTGCAAGGACAGCAGCAGAACAATCGGTTTCCAGCTTATTTGGTTAAAGGGGTTCCTTGGGGTCTCCTGGTGCTGTTTCAACACCAAGATCAGGAAATGCAACAATACGTTGGCCACTAAAATGCATATGAATAACAATAAGACCACGCTCTTCAAAGTAGGTTAAAAGTCGGCGTGCACGGCTTAAAGAATGAGTCCCATAAAGACGTGCTAAAAATGCATCGGATGGACATGGCTTTCCCCCTAATGCAGCCTGTGCTACATTCAAGAAGACTCCTTGGACATCTTCTTCTAAACTCTCCGATATCTGCAAAATATGTTTCCAATGTTCACTGACAGCCGTTTGTTCATCAACAAAAGCCTGAGCAATAGCCAATTTACGCCGAAATTGTGAAAGATTAAAAGGAACCTTTGACATACCATGGATACGACAACGAACTGAAAAATCTTGATAAAGCACCGCTGTTGAACGATAAAAAGCCTCAGAATCCTCAAGAATTTCCCGAATAATATGTTCTGCTTGGCCGTCACGCTCAACATCAGAAAGTTCAGGAAATAAACTCGGGGTTTCCTCCAACAACTCTTGTTTTTTATGCACTACCTCCTCTAACATCTCGTGCATTGATTTTTCCCTCATCGGCTCTCGTATTTGTTTAAATGGCTTTAAAATTTCCTCTGGTGAAGCAGTAAAAACGAGCTCTTGCACATCATCCCGCTCTGTTGGAAGTGGCATTAATTTAGGGCTAGAAGAGCGTGCCAAAGTTTCAACAGAACCGATAATGATTGGTAAGGGACGTCGTGATAAAGCGGGGCCTAAAGCTATAAAATTCCCCCGCTCAAGATCTCTAAACATTTCCGCTTGGCGGCGCTCCATTCCCAAAAGATCAGCAGCGCGCACCATATCAATATCTAAAAAAGTACGCCCTATTAAAAAATTTGAAGCTTCAGCAGCTACGTTTTTGGCAAGCTTAGCCAGACGTTGTGTCGCAATGACACCAGCAAGACCACGTTTGCGCCCTCGACACATAAGATTGGTCATAGCACTCAACGAAATTTTACGTGCTTCATCAGAAACCTCTCCTGCCGCAGTTGGAGCAAACAATTGTGCTTCATCAACAACAACAAGCATAGGATACCAATAATTACGTTCCACATCAAACAGTGCACCAAGAAAAGCCCCCACAGCGCGCATCTGTTGTTCGGTGTCTAAACCTTCAAGGTTGAACACCACCGAAACGCGATGTTGGCGAATCCGATGAGCAATACGTGTCAATTCTAATTCACTACGTTGAGCCTCTACAATAACATGACCAAATTTATCTGCCAAAGTTACAAAATCGCCTTCTGGATCAATTACACAATGCTGAACCCACTTAGCACTTTGCTCCAAAAGACGGCGTAAAAGATGTGATTTCCCTGAACCGGAATTACCTTGTACAAGAAGACGTGTCGCCAATAACTCTTCCAGATCAAGAAGTGCTGGCATCGATTTATGCAAAGCACGACTCTCTGACATCTCACCCAAGGCAATCTCAACCTTCATAACATCTCCAGTGTTTGATTTTGAACATATCAGTGCCAGCGCATATTGGCTGATTCTCCATCCACACCGTAATTTGTAACATTTCCTCCTTTTTAACGGTAGAAATCATCGATTTTTCCCACAACTCTTGCATCTATGAATAGTTTGAATTATAGAACAAACTTCTGTGTAGACACCCTTGGAGGCAACGCAGAATGGAGCGATCGCTGTTGATTAGCGCATATCTTCATATCCATGCAAAAACTATTACTGTTTTTGAAGGATCTCCAATCATGTAAAAAGGACTTAAATTATGAGCAAAAGCTACACTCTTAAGGCCGAAAAACGCGAGCGGGTTGGTAAGGGGTCCTCCCGTGAACTTCGCCGCAACGGTCTTATTCCTGCTGTCATTTATGGTGAAAAACAACCTCCTTTGGCAATAACAGTTCCCTATAAAGAAATTTTCTACAAAATTCATGCCGGTGGCTTTCGTACCACCATTGCAACGATTATTCTTGACAAGCAAAAAATTATGGTTTTGCCAAAAGATTATCAATTAGATCCCGTGCGTGACTTTCCCCTCCATGTAGATTTCTTACGCATTTCAGCAAAATCCGTTGTAGAAGTGAATATTCCTGTCCACTTCCTCAATGAAGATACAGCACCTGGACTTAAAAAGGGTGGTGTCCTCAATATTGTTCGGCACGAAATTGAATGTACGGCTCCAGCAAGTGCTATTCCTGAAGCTATTGAAATTGATCTCGCCAGCTACTCTATTGGTGACTCTATTCACATTTCAGCAGTGCAACTGCCAAAAGATGTGACTCCCATCATCCAAGATCGAGATTTTACCATTGCAACCATTGCAGCTCCTGCTGGCATGGATGTCAGTGATGAAACTTCTGAACAAGAAGATGAAGAAGAAGACACGCAAACTTCATAAAACTCAAAAGGCGGGAATTTTTTCCGCCTTAATTTATGAGACATTACCCTTACTCATACTTTGACTGAAGATACACATGTGGCTTATTGCTGGTCTTGGCAATCCTGGTTTACAATATCAAAATAACCGCCATAATATCGGTTTTATGGCTGTTGATGCCATCTATCAGTCCTTCTCTTTTTCTCCATGGTCGAAGAAGTTTCAAGCAGAAATCTCTAATGGTTTCATAAATAATGAGAAAATTTTTCTTATAAAACCGCAAACTTTCATGAATCTCTCTGGTCAAGCTATCGGTGAAGCTTTGCGATTTTATAAATTAGATCTGAAGAATTTGATCATCATTTATGATGAGTTAGACCTGTCACCAGGAAAAGTTCGTATAAAAATTGGTGGAGGAAATAATGGGCATAATGGTATTAAGTCTATTGATGCCCATTGTGGTACTAACTATTGTCGTATACGCATAGGAATTGGTCATCCTGGAAGCAAAGAACTTGTTCATCAACATGTTCTGGGAAATTTTGCCAAATCTGATCAAGAGTGGTTATCCCCTCTCTTAGAGACAATTGCAAAAAATATCGCTCTCCTTATAAAAGATGATAAATCCCTCTTTATGAATGAAATTTCACAAACGATAAAAAACAATCAAAACCATTGACTTGCGTATCACAGTCGCGTGAAGCATATGAATAAGAACTCTTGAAAAAAGAAAAAAATGCCTCTTATACACTTTCTCAAAGGCAAAATCTGTTGGCAACCTGAGAAGATAGAAAAAAATAAGAATACAAGCTTGTAGACACTTTTGAAAAAGAAAGGCTTATATTCTCTTTTGAGAGAAAGAGAAGATTGAACAGCAAACCAAAATACTCAAACGGCTCTCTCCAATATTCTCCCCCAAATTAAAAAAATTCATTTGGCTGAATGGTCGACTGTAGCGGATCATAGCCATTTGATTGTTGACTATAAACTGTAGGAATACTCCTATTGTTTTGTAAGACCACAACACGCGAACCAACGGGAACACGATCATAAAGATCAATAATATCTTGATTAAGCAAACGAATACACCCACTTGAAATAGCACGCCCAATTGACCACGATTCGTGTGAGCCATGAATACGGAAAAGTGTATCTTTCCCATTTTTGAACAAATAAAGTGCCCGCGCACCTAATGGATTATCGGGTCCTGGTGGCATTCCTTTCCCAAGATGACCATAACGTTCTGGTTCTCGAGCCATCATAGCTGCAGTAGGAGCCCAATTTGGCCACCGACGCTTGCGCTGTACAACCCCTTCACCTTCAAATGCTAAACCTTCCTTACCGACCCCAATCCCATAACGTAAAGCCTTTCCATTTTCACCAATAAGGTAAAGAAAACACTCTTGCGTATCTACAACCAATGTTCCAGGTGGATAAGATGTATAATAAATCACTTCTTGTCGCCAAAACTTTGGATCAATTGTCGCAAGATCAACAGCAGGTAACAAATAGGTTTCATTCGTTACAGGACCATACAAAGCCTGTATTTCTGGTGGAATGTATCGAACTTGTTGAAAAGGAACCGATGACATATCTGACTGATGTGTAGCACATCCAGCTAAAGCCAAAAGTGCTGCAATTAAAAAGGCACAACGAGATAACACTCTTCTATTTTCTCCGATTAATTATTTATGCAGATTTGCATACCATGAAAAACTTAGCACATTATTAACATTAATTCGAAGTTTTCTTATCCTTGAGACTAAGGAGAGCATTAAGATAAGAAGAACTAAGGTAAAAAAGCAGATTATCTGTTACTTTAGACTTTTTTCTCACTTATCGCAACACAAAGACTATAACTCTTCTGAAAATATGCTATAAAAAAGAAGCTATCTTGACTATAAAATCAAAAGAAAAGAAAGACTCTCATGGGCTTTAAATGCGGTATTGTCGGATTACCTAATGTTGGGAAATCAACTCTTTTTAATGCATTAACAAAAACAGCCACTGCACAGGCTGCCAATTATCCTTTTTGTACCATTGAACCCAATACCGGTGAAGTTGCCGTTCCAGATTTACGAATGGAAAAAATTGCATCAATCGCTGGTTCAAAAGAAATAATTCCTACACGCATTAACTTCGTCGATATTGCGGGGCTTGTACGAGGAGCTTCAAAAGGCGAAGGTTTAGGAAACAAATTTTTAGCCAATATTCGCGAAGTCGATGCCATTGTTCACGTTTTACGCTGTTTTCAAAATGAAGATATTACCCATGTAGAAGGACGTATTGATCCTGTTTCTGATGCCACAACCGTTGAAACAGAACTCATGCTTGCCGATCTTGAGAGCCTTGAGCGACGAATCGTACAAATCCGTAAACGTGCAACCGGAAAAGACAAAAAAGCTCTCACAATTTTACCCATTATGGAAAAAGCATTAAACATACTGCAACAGGGAAACCCTGTCCGGTTATTACTCAAAGATATCTCTTCCGATGAACACCACATTCTTAAGAGTTTAAATCTTTTAACCTCCAAGCCTGTACTTTATGTTTGTAACGTAAGCGAAAATGACGCCGCTCATGGAAATAGCTTTACCCAAACAGTTGAAAAAATGGCAACAGAGCAAAATGCGCAAAGCATTATCATTTCTGCTTCTATCGAAGCGGAAATCACACAACTGAGTGATGCTGAAGCATCAGAATATCTCAATGCTCTAGGACTCTTTGAACCAAGTTTAAATCGCCTTATTCGTGCTGGTTACCATTTACTTGATCTCATTACTTACTTCACCTGTGGGCCTAAGGAAACACGAGCATGGACAATTACGCGTGGTACAAAAGCTCCCCAAGCAGCTGGCGTTATTCACTCAGATTTTGAGCGCGGTTTCATTCGTGCCCAAACCATCAGCTACAATGACTATATTGCTCTGGGTGGAGAAAGCGGTGCAAAAGAAGCAGGAAAAGCCCGCGATGAAGGAAAAGAATACATTGTGCAAGATGGCGATGTCATGTTATTTAAACATAATACTTAAATCTTCACTCTGTCTTAATAGTTTATCTTGAAAACTTTGTAATAGGCCTTGGAATCTTGTCGCAAAAGCTCCCAAGAATTTTTTGAACAAAAAAATGTTGCTAGCATATTATTATGATAGCAACAGTTTTATCCATTAAAGAATGGGAATATAAAATTAGCGCGTCCAACGCCCTTCGTATTTAAATGTTGGAGCGTCCTTTAAAGAATCCTTTGTCGCATTTGTAATGAGTTTCCATTTACCATAATCATTTGTCATCTGGATTGTTTCTGGAGAAACGACCACATAACTCTCACCTATGCCAAGAAAACCACCAACAGCAACAACAAACCCTGCAATATTATTTTCACGTAAAATAATATCTTTCACTTCACCAATATTTTCATCTTCTATATTATATACATTGGCGCCTATAAGGCTGGAAGCAACAAAATCCGTTGCTAAAGGTGTCACATAACGCACAGACTTATCTACCCCCACCTGTACAATACCCGTCGAAGAGATCATTTCAGGTTTTGAAGGCACTTCAAAAGACTGGGCGTAAGTACTAGAAACCATCAAAATTGACATAAGAGTAGTACATGCAATTTTTTTCATTTTAACATCTCCGTTTTTACTTTGCTTTTACTTTATAAAACCTCAATGCATCATAAACAGATTTGTTCCTTATGCTCTTTATACTCTATGCTCTTTCAAGCCTTGTCGCTTTATCATTTTCTCTTTATTTCGTCTTTTGTTTCTTTCTCTAACTCTTCTTCTAAACCACACCAAATACGATTTTTTAAAATATAAACAAGCCCTGCAAAAACGATTAAAAATAAAATAACACGAAAACCAGTTTTTTTACGAATTTCCATATGAGGATCGGCAGCCCACATCAAAAAAGCAGAAACATCGCGCGCGTAATGTTCAATGATTTCTGGGGTTCCATCTTCATAAGCAACCATACCATCACTCAAAGGAGGAGCCATAGTTAAAGAATTACCGGCAATAAAATAAGGATTATACCAATAACCCTCAGCAATTTTCATATTTTCTGGCGCCTTCTGATATCCTGTTAAAAGAGCTGTAATATAATCTGGACCCGCTGTATCATAATGAGATAATACATCAGTAATTAAAGCAGGAAACGGCAAAGATACACCACGTGCACGTGCCATCAATGACAAATCTGGAGGATAAGCACTATTCAAAATAAATCTTGCTTCTTCTTCATGTGCAAAGGGAGAAGGGAAATAATCCGTTGCAACCCCAGCACGTTTAAAAAATTTTCCTTCTCGATTAGGACCATCGCGCACTTCATATTGCCCCGCCAAAGCTTTAATCTGTTCTTGATCATACCCAAGAGCTTTTAAATTGCGAAAAGCCACATATTTTAGCCCATGGCAGCTGGAACAAACTTGTTTATAAACCTTTAATCCACGCTTCAATTGCGCCTTATCATAAAGCCCAAATGGACCTGAAAAACTCCATTCTTGTTTTTTAGGAATCCTTAAAGGAAAAGAAGTAAATTCCTCCTCCTGATCAGAGGTATCTCTCGCTAAACTCTGAGCAGAAAAGCTCATAGCAACGATAACAATCAATCCGACAAAAACATTTACCATAGTCTCTTTTTTTTCTGTTTCAAATCTTGCATAATTGAAGAAGGAAGAGAACATTTTTTTTCAAAGGCTGGCAAAGTCGGCAAAATAACCAAAAAGAATATAAAATAATAAACCGTAGCCAATTGCGTCCATAAAAGGATTTTGTCATTTATTTCTCTTGACCCCAACCAACCAAGGAAAACGACATCAATAACCAACGCCCAAAAGAAAATTTTATAAACAGGTCGATATCTTGCTGAACATATTTTAGAGCGGTCTAACCATGGCACAAAAATTAAAATGCAAATCGAACTGACGAATAAAACAAAGCCCACAAAAGTTGAAGGGAAAATACCAATATCAAAAGTTATAACGCGAAGTATCGCATAAAAAGGCAAAAAATACCATTCTGGAACCACACGAAGAGGTGCTTTTAAAGGATCTGCCACATTATAATTTTCAGCCTGCCCCATATAATCGGGCATATAAAACAAAAACCAGGCAAAGAAGATCAGAAAAACAGTAATAGCAAAAATATCTTTGATAAGCGCATAAGGTGCAAATGGAACCGTTTCCTTATCTGATTGTATAGCAAGACCCGTTGGATTACCTTGCCCGACACAATGGATTGCCCAAATATGCAGCCCCACAAAAAGAAGCAAAACAAATGATAAAACATAATGGAAAACATAAAAACGATTCAACGTTGGTTGTCCTACGCCATAATCACCCAGAAGTGTCTCATGTAACCATGTCCCCACCAAAGGTATTGTTTTTAAAAGCCCTGCAATCACTGAAGCCGCTGAAATAGACATCATCCCCCAAACAAGCACATAACCAAAAAATGCTATTGCCATCATGATGATATAAATAAAAATACCTGTAACCCACACCATTTCTCGCATATTTTTATAAGAACCATAATAAAGTCCACGTGCCAAATGGATATAAACAGCAATAAAAAAAAACGAAGAGCCTACAGAATGCCATGGACGAAAAAGCCAACCAAACTGCCCTTCACGCCGAAATCGTTCACTAGTTTCAAAAGCCAAATGAATATCTGGAACATAATGCATAGCCAAGACAATACCAGTCAAGAGCTGTGATAAAAGCATAATGGTCAAAATACCGCCAAATGTGTAAAAGTAATTAAGATTACGCGGAACAGGAAAAATCACAAATGTATTATAAAAAAAACGAGGAAGAGGAAAACGCTTATCAAACCAACGAGCAAGAGCATTTTTAGGATAATAAGGAGGAAACCTTGTCATAACCTTATCCTATTTTGAGCAAAGTATCAGAAAGAAATTGGTAAGGTGGAATAGCCAAATTATAGTTAGCTGGACCTGACCGCACTCTTCCAGCGGTATCATAAACAGACCCATGACAGGGACACAACCAGCCTCCAAATTTACCCGACTTCCCAAGTGTTACACAGCCTAGATGAGTACAAAGATTAATAACAATAAGCCAATTTTCACGTCCTTTACCTGCTGAACGCGCAAAATCTGTTGCTTCTTTTTCACCTTCAAGATTAGGATTGCGCGCTTGACGATCTTTTAGAAGACTCAATTCAGTAGCGCGCGCATCAGCAATTTCTTTTGTCGTACGATTTCGAATAACAACAGGCTGTCCTCGCCACTTTACCGTCACCGACATCCCCTCTTCAATACCAGAAAGATCAACCTCAACAGAGGAAGATGCCAAAACAGCTTCATCTGGACGCAACTGACGGATAAAAGGCCACGCAACCGCTCCCATTCCAACTGCTCCTGCAACAGCTGTTACCAAAAACAGAAAATCCCGCCTCGTTTGCTCACCCATGGCCTTAACTTAAAGAGACTATTTGCTAAAACATTCTTCTACCATACCCTCTCCCATTGTACAATGCTTGATCACTCAGTTGCATCAACCATAAAAACATCCCCGTAAAAAAACTTCTGCCATTTGTATGGTCTATACAAAAAACTGTTTTATAATGATAATTCATCGTTTTACAGAGTGAATGAAATCCTGAAACACCGTAAGTTTCTTTCATTTCAAACCTATTCATATTAATCAATCAAAATTACTCCCCCGCCTGTAAAAAACGGAAATAGCGTGTAAATAAACACTCCTAAAGAAAGAAACATAGTCTTATTATGACCAGATCTCAGTAAATAAGTTGAGCTTATCGGTTATTTCTTTAACACATTTACAGCATCTCTCCCTCCCTCAATTCCAACTGGTTGAATGAGTATTTTTTCCGCTTCTGCTTTTGCATAAAAAGCATATTTTGTTGATTTTCATTAAAATGGATGATCTAACCTCATTAAATATCCCACTTTTCAACATAATGAGCCAATCCATTTTATGTATCGCTCAATATAAAGGAAGTTCCTAATAGGGAGATTCTCTCTTATCCCAAACAAACCTGTGTACATAAATTTTTCCCTGAAATTTGAAGTGAATAAAAATTAAACGTAAAAAAACATGTATTTCTCAAAGCATATTTTTCGAATAAATTGTAACGCTTCTTTACAAAGTCGAAAGAAAAATCATATTACAGAGAACATGACACTTCATATAGCTCTTTTCCAACCTGATATTGCTGGTAATACTGGAACGATTTTACGTCTTAGCGCTTGTTTTGGTTTACATGTGCACATTATTGAACCCGCAGGCTTTAATCTGTCGGATCGTAATCTCAAACGCGCAGGATTGGATTATCTCGAATATGCTTCCTTAGAACGACACATTGATTGGCAACATTTTATAAGCTCCATGAAACACTTTAACCGCCGTCTGTTGCTTTTAAGTACAAAAGCAAAAACATGCTATACGCAGATATGCTATCAAAAAAATGATGTTTTACTTTTTGGTCGTGAAACAGCTGGGGTTCCCGATTATGTTCATGAAGCTGCCGATTACACATTGAAAATTCCCATGCAACCACAGGCACGCTCTCTAAATCTCGCCATGTGCGTAGCCATAACAACGGGAGAAGCATTACGCCAAATTGGTTATCATGAAAGAAACTGTAATCTATAAAAACACAACAATTCCATTAAAATAATTAATAAAACAATAAAAATGCATGAAATATGGTTTTAAATAATTAAAAAAATCTTTTTTATAGAATATAATGAGTAATTAAAAGCGCATAAAGTTCAATAATACTTTTGGAATAACTTACAGAATGCCTATAAAAACTCATAAATTATCACGAAAAACAATATACAACATATAAAGAATAGTTAGAGCGTATAACACTTATCATTTTCCAACAATCAGGTGCTGATAAAATAAACATTTCTTAATGCCCATCACATCCATTTCACATCACCACCTATGAATAATTAAGTACTCCTCATAGTAAAAATCCATTGGACATCCCCCTCTTTATGCTCATACAAAGTGCAAACCGCTATCATTATTCTCTTTATTCGTTTTCACTTTCGAGAATCCTTATCTTGGAGATGGTTCATAAAAGACATTTTTTCTCTCTATAATCATTTTTCCTCACACGGCTTCCCCACTTGTAACGTGTAAGGCTATAATTTGGATTTATGTAATATGAACAGGTTTGAAATAACCTTACAATATTCGGAGCTCTTGTTTCACATGACGAATAATGAATTATTATTATAATAATTCAATTTTTTCTAATAATGCATGACGATCCATTAAAAATCCGCTTTCGACCCATATCATTTCTAACTCTTTAAGCTTTTTTCCTAAAAGCACACCTTTAGCAAAACCTTTCTTTATTAAATCGTTACCATTAATGGGAAAAGTTGGAATCTGCCATTTTTTGGCAAGCTGATAAAGCTTGACATAATCCTCTGCTTTTTGCAAAGCATCACTTTTTTCCAGGTTATCGAGATGTGATGCAGCGACAGACAACGATAATTGATCTAAAACTGGCTGTCGTCCATGAAAATAAATCAGTTTTTGCACAAAATGATCAGAACAGTTTTGGTTTATTATTTCTAACTCTGCCCATTCTTTTAATCGTGTTGTTTCTTTATGGGAAAAATGCAAGCGCTGTGCCATTTCATGAAGACGTATGGGGTCAGGAGGAAGAAGGCTTTCTAGCCGTAACAATGGATCAACTTTCCAACCAAGAGCCTGTTCTGTCTTCACCAATGCGTGAATTGCATCAATACCCCATCGTTCTGTTTCAGGAAAAATGAGTGCCAAAATTCTGCTTTGTCGCATCCATAAAAGAGCACGCGTTGGATCAAACGCCGCAAGAAGCTTTTTCATTTCTGCCCAAATACGTTCAGAAGAAAGTTTTTTTAAACCGTGTTTTAAACTAACACATGCCTTCAATCCTTGTACATCAGGTCGCCCTGCTCCATACCATGCAAAAAAGCGAAAAAAACGTAAAATACGCAAATAATCTTCGCAAATACGATCTTCTGCAATCCCAATAAAACGAACTGTTCGGCTAGCAATATCACTCAAACCTCCCACATCATCATAAAGATTGCCAGCAGCATCACAATAAAGCGCATTTATCGTAAAATCCCGCCGTTCAGCATCTTTTTTCCAATCACGACCAAATGCCACTTTTGCATGACGACCATCTGTTTCAATATCGCAGCGAAGCGTTGTAACCTCATAAGAACATGAATGAGCAACTACTGTTATTGTACCAAAAGCAATCCCTGTAGGAATAGCTTTAAATCCTGCTTCTTCTACACGTGCAATAACCTGTTGCGGCAAACAGGTTGTTGCAATATCAATATCACTAATAGGCTGCCCTAGCAGTTGATTGCGCACTGCTCCCCCTACGATACGCGCCTCTTCTCCCTCCAAAGACAAAACACGAAGAAGTGTTTGGATATCCTTTTGTTGTAACCACGCAACCTGTTTGAAATCCTGTCTTATATTCACCCTTTAACCTTTCAAAAAAGTTGTCTTCATTGCTTTAAAGATCTCTCTTCATACAACAAAATTTTTAAGACATCCCTTATAAAACACGTCTATTCCTTCCAAAAAAACTTTTCTCTTCTTGTATACGAATATGAAAAAAATGGCATATGATACTTCATTTCTTCTCATTTTCTGTTACAAACAATAAGATATCCATTATCATGCAGAGAAAATTACCATTTTTGCGACAAACGCCTTAAGGAAGAAATATGAGTCAACATGATCCATCATCCAATTCTGTAAAAAAGGTCAATATCAATCATGATGCTCAAGTCATTATTGATGATATTGATACGGCACACAAAGAATTGGATATTTTACAACAAGAAATTGACAAAGTTATTTTTGGGCAAAGTCAGGTAATCGAATATGCTTTAATCGCTATTTTTGCTGGTGGTCACGCCCTTCTTGTCGGTGCTCCAGGACTTGCAAAAACACGTCTTGTTGAAACATTGGGAACAGTCTTAGGACTTGATGAAAAACGCATCCAATTTACTCCTGACTTAATGCCATCGGATATTATTGGTTCTGAAATTATGGATTCCGATAAAGACGGTAAACGTTCTTTTCGATACATTCAAGGTCCTATTTTCACGCAACTTCTCATGGCCGATGAAATCAATCGTGCTTCTCCACGGACACAGTCAGCCCTTTTACAAGCTATGCAAGAATATCATGTTACTGTTGCAGGTAACCGTTATGATTTGCCACAACCTTTTCATGTTCTTGCAACGCAAAATCCTCTCGAACAAGAAGGGACCTATCCACTTCCTGAAGCACAACTGGATCGCTTTTTGATGCAAATCGATATTGACTATCCTGACCTCACAACAGAGCGACGGATCATTTTAGAAACAACAAAAGAAAAGAAATCAAATGCAAAACCAATTTTGTCCGCCAAAAAATTGCAAAAAATTCAAAATATCGTTCGCAAAATGCCTCTTTCAGAAAATGTGATCGAAGCTATTTTAAAAATTGTCCGCTCAACTCGCCCTCATAAAGACAATAGCCTTGCTAATACTTATGTTTCTTGGGGACCTGGTCCACGGGCATCACAAGCCCTTTCACTTTGTGTTCGCGCCCGTGCTCTTTATTATGGACGCTTAGCCCCCTCACTTGATGATGTTGAATCATTGGCCTATCCCGTATTACAACACCGCATGGCTCTTAATTTTTCTGCCCGTGCTGAAGATGTAACTGTAAAAGATATTATCAATAACCTTGTGAAAGATGCTCTTTGAATGGCTATTGGCAAAAAAGTTTTACAAAAGCCTCCATTGTCGCTGGCAAATGAACTGCATAAGGATACTGGCAAAATGCCATATTTCCTTTTACAAGCACGTCATATCGCTAATACACTGATAACCGGATGGCATGGACAACGCAAACGCGGTAATGGGGGAAACTTTTGGCAATTTCGTCCCTATGTTGAAGGAGAATCTATTACCCGCATTGATTGGCGGCGCTCAGCGCGTGATGAAAATACATATCTCCGCGAACACGAATGGCAAATGACACAAACCGTTTGGCTCTGTCCTGATCAGAGCGCATCAATGCATTACTGTTCGCGCTTTTCTAAAATCTCTAAAGGTAATCATGCCATTATTCTTACCCTTACCCTAGCATCACTTCTTGCTCGCAGTGGCGAACATATTGCTATTCCAAACTTAATGTCCCCCACAATGACATCCAATGTCGTAGAGCGAATAGCCTTTGCTTTAGAAAATCATTCAGATGAAAATTCATTTCCGGATTTTTCAACGATTACACGCTTTTCACATGTCGTTATAATGAGTGATTTTCTCGACTATCCTGAAAAAATCATCCAACATTTAACCGTTTTAACTACAAAACAGGTGACAGCTCATTTAATTGAAATTTCTGATCCCGCAGAAGAAAGCTTTCCCTACGCAGGTCACACAGAATTTTTTGATCCTGAAACGAAAGAGAAACATGTTTCCACAAAAGCAGAAGATCTTCGTAAGAGCTATTGTAAACTATATCACGCAAGGCGACAAGAGTTGGCAAATTTTTGCGCACGTCAAGGATGGTCTTATCACGTTAGTAAAACGGATCAACCTTTAACAGAGACCATTTTTCATCTTGCAAATACAATGGGCGACTCTCCATTGCAAAAAAGGAGGACCCTTTGAGTTTTGCTGCTCCCTTTCTGTTACTAGGGCTTTTGTTCCTACCGGTCATTTGGTGGCTGTTGCGGATAACTCCTCCATCTCCGCGTAAAGAGCTTTTTCCTCCGTTACGCTTCTTACCCAAACCAACTCATCAGCAGGAAACAGCAAAACATACACCTTGGTGGTTGCTCTTGTTGCGTTTAACCATAGCGGCACTTGTTATCATAGCGTTAGCACGCCCCACGTGGGATCAAAAACCAATCAGCTTTTTCGGATCTCAACCCCTTGCACTCATTATTGATAATGGTTGGGCTTCTGTAAAAGAATGGAAAAAGCGCATCTCTATCGCTGAAATGCTCCTTGCTCAGGCAGAAAAACAGCAAAAAAATATTTATCTTATTGCAACGGCTGAAAATGATATCTCCAATATAGAGCCGCAACCCGCCAAGATTATAAAACAGCATTTAATGCATTTGCAACCGCGTCCTTGGCCTGTCAACCGTGTGCACGCACTGAAAAAACTCAGAAAAATAACCAAAGGAAAACCTCTTGATGTTGCTTATTTAAGTGATGGATTACAAACAAATGAAGATGAGCAGGCTTTTGCTTTGCTTGAAGAATTAAAACCTGAAAAACTCTTATGGTATTTGGATGATATCTCCGATTTAATCGGCATAACATCCGTAGAAAATAACGATGGAAGCATGGTCGCGCGTATTATCCGCTCAACAACACACGGCAAAACTTCCGCTACACTCAACCTCTACGATTCAAACAATCAACTTCTCGGTCAATTTACGAAAAATTTCTCTGAAGGAGAAACAACAGCTCTTGTTCCTTTTGATGTACCACTTGAACTACGCAATGATATCGCTTGGATAAAAATGAATAATCAAAACCATGCTGCTGCAACTTTCTTGGTAGACAGCCATAACAAGATAAGCCGTGTTGCTCTTCTATCACCCGATACCAATGAAATGGCACAGCCTTTACTTTCTCCATTTTATTACATTATCAAAGCATTACAGGAATATACACAGCTTATAACCGCCGGTGGAAGAGAGCTTTCAACGGATATTGATTATTTGCTTAAACAAAATCCATCTGTTTTCATTATGAGCGACATGGTTAACATGCCTGAAAAAGCAGAAGAAAAACTTTCTGATTTTGTGAATAAAGGGGGAACACTCATCCGCTTTGCAGGAGAAAAACTCAGTAGTGCAGAACATTATGATAATCTCCTTCCGATACCGCTACGTCAGGGGCAACGTTTCCTTGGAAGTATTATGTCTTGGACGAAACCACAAAAGCTTGCCCCTTTTGCAAAAAATAGCTTTTTCTTTGATCTTCCTTTTCCAGAAGATGTCACTGTCTCGCGCCAAATCCTCGCAGAACCAACCCCAGATCTTTTTGAAAAAACGTGGCTTAGCCTTTCGGATGGAACCCCTCTTATTACCGCAGCAAAACGTGGTAAAGGAACCCTCATTCTCATTCATGTTGCTCCTGACCCCACATGGTCTAATCTTCCTCTTTCTGGCTTTTTTGCACAAATGTTGCAAAAACTAATCACATTAGGGTCTAACGAAAACACAAACCTAACACACAGAGAAAAAAGAACAATGGTACAAAACCCGTGGCGAACCATAACCGCTGACGGACAATTACAAGTACCGCCCTCTCATGTTGTTCCACTGGTCTTTGACTCTCAAAATCCACCCCATCCTTCCTATAATACTCCCCCAGGACTTTATGGTGTCAAAAGCGATTTTTATGCACTCAATCTCTTAACTCATTCGTCGCACTTGATGAAACAATCATCATTGCCAACTTCTCTTAATAAAAGCCCTTTATCTTACGATACAAAAGAAAAAAATCTTATCGGTCCACTTTTAGGATTAGCCATCTTATTATTCGCCTTTGACAATTTTCTCATTTTATGGATGGGAGATATTTTTTCTTTCATGAAACGGCGTAATATGTTTCTCCTCCCTTTTATAAGTCTTATTGCCTTGTTTTCATATGATCCAACTCTTTATGCACAAACGAAAGAAAATCATCATGATAGTGTACAAGCTGCTGGTGCAACACATCTTGCTTATGTTATAACCAATAATCATGAGATTGATACAACGAGTAAACGTGGTCTAGAAGCGTTAAGTCAATTTATTGCAGAGCGCACAATGCTTACCCCAGGCTCTGTTACAGCACTTGATCTCGATAAAGATGAACTCTCTTTTTATCCTCTTATTTACTGGCCAATTGATGTTAAGAGTCCTATACCTACCCCCAAAAGTCTTGAAAAAATAAATAACTTTATGAAACATGGGGGAACAATTTTATTTGACACACGCGATCAGATAAAGAGTAATCTTAATCTTGAAGGAGATGCCACTCCAGAAACGCAACGATTACGAGATATCTTAAAAGAGTTAAATATTCCATCCATTGAGCCAGCATCAACGGATCATGTTGTTGCACGTTCTTTTTATATTATGCCAGATTTTCCTGGTCTCTACCGTGGTTCACCTTTATGGATTGAATCCTCATCAACAAACAAAAAAAATAAAAATTCTCTTGCTAGCGGTGATAATGTAAGTTCTCTTCTCATCACCGCCAATAACTTTGCCGGTGCTTGGGCACTCGATGAAAAAGGGACATGGAAATATCCCCTTGTTCCCAATGATCCAATGCAACGTCTATGGGCATTTCGTGCAGGTTTAAATATTGTCCTTTATGTTCTTACAGGAAACTATAAAGCGGACCAAGTTCATGTTCCAGCACTCTTGGAACGCTTTAAAAGAGAAAGAAGGCAATGATATCATTTTTCACTTTTCAGCCTTTTTTACCACTCATTTGGATTCTGTTCTTAAGTGGAATATCGATGCTTTTTGTCGTTGTTGGTCTTGTTACGCAACGTCAAGGTTCTTTATTTCGTCTGATGGCATTAAGCGCCCTCATCCTTGCTTTGCTCAATCCAATGATCATAAAAGAACAGCGCGAACCACTGAAAAGCACAGTAGGTATTGTCATTGACCGTAGCAAAAGCCAAACATTTGGAACACGTACAAACGATAGTGATGAAGCGCGCGCGCAATTAACGCAAGCATTGGCGCATTATCCACAATTTGAACCACGCTTTATTGAAGCTGGAAAACTTGCTGATAATCAGTATGCGCCCTCAACGAATTTGTTTGATGCTTTAACACAAGCAGTATCTGATGTGCCGCCCTCTCGTTATGCAGGAACCATTTTTATCACCGATGGACAAGTACATGACATCCCTGACCTATCAGACCTTCATCATAAAGCACCTCTCAATGCTCTGATTACAGGACACTCAGATGAATTTGATCGCCAAATCAAGTTTATTTCTCCTCCACGCTTTGCCCTTGTCAACAAACCACAAACGCTCTCCATTTTGGTAGAAGATAAAGGCCCCGCCAAAAAAACAATACCACAGAAAGCAAATATTACACTAAGCGTCAATGGACAAGACATTGGCCATTATTCTGTAACTCCGGGCGTGATTTTTCAAACTGAAATTACCCTTCCTCATGCTGAAAAAAATATTATCCAAGTGATAACCGATCCACACAAAGGTGAACTAAGCTTTGAAAACAACCGCGCCATAACAATCATTGAAGGAATCAGAGAAAATTTACGCGTTCTTCTTATTTCAGGTGCTCCTTATAATGGAGAACGGACATGGCGAGACCTTTTGAAAGGTGACTCCAATATTGATCTTGTTCACTTTACTATTTTACGTCCTCCCACCAAAGCAGATAATACGCCCTTAAGCCAATTATCCTTAGTGGTCTTTCCGACAAGAAAACTCTTTGTTGAAGAGATTAATAACTTTGATCTCATCATCCTTGATGGCTACCAGCACTCTGCTGCTCTACCCTTAATCTATTATGATTATATCGCCCAATATGTACAAAAGGGGGGTGCATTGCTGATGGTAACAGGACCTGAATTTACAAAAAACAACTCACTTGCGAAAACACCTTTAATAAGCATTCTACCGGCATTGCCCAATGGAACTATTATTGAAAAGCCTTTTCGCCCCACATTAACCAAAGAAGGTGAACGCCATCCTGTCACAAGGGGCCTTGCAACACTTAACCTTCCAGCTTCTCAATGGGGGCAATGGTTGCGACAAATTGCTATTCAAAACATAAATAACGGAATCGCCCTCATGAAAGGAGCCGATGAACAACCACTTTTACTTCTCGCGCATGTTGATAAAGGACGTGTAGGCATGTTGCTCTCCGATGAAAGTTGGCTTTGGGCACGAGGTTTCGAAGGCGGCGGTCCTTATGCAGCTCTTTATCGTCGTATTGCCCATTGGCTCATGAAAGAACCAGAGCTTGAGGAAGAAAAATTAAGTGCAACTAGCAGCCGTCATCATTTAACAATTCGCCGCCAAACTTTAAAAGACCATCCAGAACCCGCTGAAATAACCTTTCCCTCTGGAAAAAAAGAACATATCACTCTCACCAAAGAGCAAGAAGGTCTCTTCAGCGCAACTGGGACCACTGATGAAACAGGAATTTTTACCATTAAAAATGGCGATTTAACAATACTTTCTTCTGTAGGGATGCTCGATAATCTTGAATTGTTTGACTTAATTTCAACACAAGAAAAACTAGCCCCCATTATTAAACACACCGGTGGTTATATCGGACGGTTACATCCTGAGGGAAAAGAAAACATTCATCTTCCTCCATTCAAGCTGATTCAATCAAAAATAAACCCGTCTTCTTCCCCAGCGCATTCAATTGTTCTGAAAGAAGCGACAGAAACCCGTTTAATTAATACCTTTTATTTTTCGATATTTTCTGGTTTCTTGGCGCTGCTTTCTTGCCTTTTACTGTTGAGCAGCATGTGGTATCGTGAAAGCCGTTGAAAAATCTGAAATTTCGTATGATAATTTTAAAATTTAGCTTATTTTTTGTGTATTTTCTTGTCTTTTACAATTAGATAAAAACATTGATCTATAATGATAATTTATCATTATAGTCATATTGAGTCATTATTCCCTGTAGGATTTTTCTTTTTTGTAATACTTTCTATATTAAATTAATTAAAATCACTCGCTTGCACATTATTAAAAGAGGTCTGTATGAATAAAAACCATTGAAGAAAAGAGTAAAGTACCTCTTATGAATCCTCTTAAAGCAAGGATTTTCACAAAATTGGGAGGAGAATAGTATGATGGTTTTACTTTGCACCTTGTATAAATGTAAAATGGTGGCGCATAATAAGCCTTATAAACGGGGCTTTTCATAGTATTGAGAACTTTCGTGAAATGGAATCAAGCGCACTGGGAAATATCTCTTCAAAACAAATATATGAATGTACAACACAATGATATTTTATTTGGGATATTCTTCTTGAATCGTTCTGTTTTGCATGAAAAAATCTCCCATTAAAAGCAATACATGGCAGCCCAAAACCGTAAAAATTCCTGATAAATACAATACATTCTTTTGCATTTTATACTGAATAATTAGATTTTTTATGATAATGTGTAGTCGTATAAAAGCTATTTAAAAGTCTTAAAACTTTATGACCATCATTTTAAAGTCTATCCCATCATACAAAAGACATATCGATTGCCAAGAATGATATGTTGTATTATGTTGTTCTTTTCATAAAAAATACAATACAGCGTTAATTCTTCAAAGAATTTTCTCATATTTTCAACAAGCTATTTTTCATTTTACAATCCTTCTTGCCTTTAAGTATCAACTTATCTTATGCTTATTCTCTAAATCATTTTTAATACTCTACGAGCTTTTATGTTTTATCTTGCCCATATATCGGATGTACATCTTTCCCCTCTCCCGCAACCTTCCCTTTTTGAACTTTCTGGAAAGCGTCTTACCGGTTATCTGAATTGGCAAAGAAAACGTAAGAGTCAAATGGTAACAAATGTCCTAGAAACTTTAATAGATGCCTTAAACAAAAAAAAACCTGATCATCTTGTGATCTCTGGTGATCTTGTGAATCTTGCTCTAGATAAGGAATTTGAACAAGCACATCGTTGGCTACTTAACTTAGGACAACCTCAAGATATTTCCTTGACATTTGGAAATCATGACGCCTATGTCCGCGGTGCTTTCCAAAAAGCATGTACTCTTTTTAAACCTTGGATCACAGGTGATGTCCCTCAAAAAAGCGCCTTTCTTTTTCCTTATATGCGCATTCGCAAAAATGTCGCCATCATAGCAACTTCTTCAGCCATCGCGACACCACCTTTTCAAGCTTCTGGTTATTTTGGTAAAATGCAAGCGCAAACTTTACCGCTCTTTTTAAAGGAAGCAGCACAGCGTAACCTTTTTCGTGTCGTCATGATTCACCATCCCCCCTTTCCCAAGGCAACATCTTGGCATAAAAAACTACGAGATATAAAACGTTTTCTAGACGTTATCAAATATCACGGTTGCGAACTTATTCTTCACGGACATACTCATTTACCCACATTGAATTACATTGAAGGACCAATTAAAAAAATTCCTATTGTTGGTGTTCCTTCCGCATCACAAGCTTTTGGTGATAAAAAACCACCCGCAGGCTTTAATTTATTTTCCATTGAACGCTTACAAAATCAATGGCACTGCCAATTGCAACGTTATAGCATTATCAACCCCCAAAACGAGATTGCATGTACTGAAACAATTAATCTTTAAACACCTTCATAGTTGCCAAAACAACCAAAAACGAAAATATTTTTATTTCATATCCCTTTGGAAATCATAATCCTTATTTCCCTTTTTCTCCTTAAAAGACAAAGTTTCACTTTCTCTGTCGATAAACCAATTTCTCTCAGAGAATTCCATCTGCTACTCCTCTTATATAACTGGCTTTACAAACTCATTGGCCTACTTCCTTCCCGTCCTAAAGGACGAAAATTTCTACCACACCTGATCTATAAATAATCCAGATTCTTGTCGCACGAATTCCACCTGCTAATTGTGCATGTGATTTACTTCACAAAGCTCTACACACAAATCATGCCTTGAATTTTATCATACACTCCTCCAAAAGCATCTAATGCGTAAAATCCTTATATCACTACAGTGATGGTATTTTATAGAATAATAGAGAAGTTCATTCAGCTTCTATACCTGAAAATCAATGACTAAAAAATCATAATAGTAACTAAAATATATAATTTCAATAACCCAACCTACTTGTAATTCACAAACAAACGATGCTGATTGATTTATCGTAAATAGATTTGAAATTATTCCCTCCTATTTCACTCGACATTTATTATTGTACATTTACAAGATTTATAAAAAATAATAGATTCTATTTCGATAACAGGCATAGGTAAGAATGTTTTTTATGCCTCGATAAATTTCTAATTTTCTATCTATTTTTCCTATAATTTACTTTATAATACTCTTTATAATTATTTTATTACTATAAATTATTATTTATAACATCACATAAAATATCTAGTAATAATAAAAATTATAATATGAATTTTCATTATTATTGAGTTATATTGAGGATGTAATTTTACGTACTTTAGAAATTTTTTGCGATTTTTTTGTTATTAAATAAAATATTTTACGATAACGAAAAACAGAAAAGTCGATTGTATGAAAGGTATTTCAAATAAAACAAAACGCCATTAAGTTGCCAATTCATGGTTTGTGAAAAAAGCATCTTTTAAAGCACCCAAATCCATTTCCCCACGGCACCTATGAATGATGTAATGATAAGTCCATTTAGTAGCACCATCTTTACATTTATGAAAAAACAAACTAGTATCAAGTCTCACACTTCCCCCCCAATCTAGCGACAGCCTTTGGCACTTGAGATGGTTCATAAGAGGCATTTTTATTCTTTCTTTAATGTTTTTTATCTCACAGCTCTCCCTTCTTTGACGTACAAAAAACATGGTTTTGATTGGTTCAACATGGTATAGGTTTAAAATGAGAAAATCTTATGATACTTGGGGCTCTCACTTAACATGAAAAAAGTAAATTATATTTACAAATCAAAGTATTGTTCGAATAAAATAGTAGCTCTTTTGAGTGAAGGATTTTTTCCAGAACATATCTAAACAATAAAAGCCTCATTCGAAAATGAGACTTTTGAATTTTTAATTCTGCAAAAAATTAAAATTTATAAGCTACACCCACGCGGAAATCGTTTGTCTTGTAGCCCATTTCAAATTTATCATGCACGAACTTCTTTTTACCAAAATCTGAATAACGGTATTCTGCACGCACAATAACATTATCAGTCATTGCAAAATCAACACCACCCCCGAGGGTATAACCAATCATGGTCTTTTTTTCATCATGCAACCAATCAGAAAAATTAACTGCTCTGTTGTTGCTATCAGCAACTAGCCCAAAAATATTCTGAAGCTGCGTATAAGCAATCCCTCCAGAAACATAAGGCATCACACGCTCAATCGCAAAACCAACTTTCACCCGCGTAGCACCAGTCCATTTTTGTTTTAAAGTATGGCGTACAGCTTCAATAGGTATTGCCGAATCCTCCTCATGAGAATCTCTTGTTAGATTTGTTTCTTCTGAAGAAGCTTCTTCAGTTTGACTTTTTTTTGGTCGATTAATATCTTTTGTACTCTTTTTATCAGACCACATAATATCCGTATCAATACCTATAATAAAACCATTATCGATATCAATATTGGAACCTGCATAAACTCCCCCTATAAAACCAGAAAGTTTAGGTAAATCCTCCTTTCCAATTGGATTCCATATCCCCGTCTCATCTTTTAAATAACTTGCAGTTGTTTTACCTGAAAAGCTACCAATCTGTCCTCCAAGATAAAACCCTGTCCAAGAAAAAGCAGGAACTGCAATAACAGGAACAGGCTGCTCAGGAGTAATGACATCCGCCGCCTGTACTACAGAAATTGAAATTAAAGAAAAGATAGATGTTGAGACTAAATACTTTGTAATCATAATTGCTCCCCTAAAAGCTAATGTGATACATAAATAATAATAAATCGTTTCACATTTTTTCTTAAAAATCTATAGCAAAAATGACACAGTTATAAAAAAATAAAATTAGTTTTAATAAATAATATTATAAAAAAATTTAAATATGATTTATATTTCTATTAATTATTACATATTATCTTTTATAGCTTCATATTAATCATGATTATCCATAATTATACAAATAATTATAATGTCAATTTTTTGAAAAAATGAGATATGTAATCAATAAAGATTTTTATCATATTGATTTTAATATTTTGGTATTATTAGTGTAATGAGACATAATCTCTATAAGTTTTTATATAAATCTGTACGATAAAAACACTCTCGCATATATTCTTGTGTTGAATATCCCTTAATTCATAAATGTATCTGATATATCACTGCTTAATAAATGACCCATATGCTTTTATCATATACAGGAGATAAGATTCATAAAGAATATCATTCACTAAACTCGTCACTCACCGCTTTTTGTATAAAGAATGACACCTAGAATGGCACATTTAACAGAGAATTTTTTTCATCACACTTGAGAAATCAGTAGAGAACTTCACTCTAATCCTCTCAAGTGTGTAATGAAATAAAAGACAAAAATTAATATATAAAAATGGAATTAATAATTTTTATTATTCTTATAGAATTATTTTAATGCTTCATGATTTTTGTAAAAACTGAACAGACCAATTGCCCAGTTTCTGCAATTAACTTTTCAACACGAAGCAAATCAGGTTCCCCAACACTATTTAACAAAAGGTCACTTAATCCAGGTGGCATATTATTGGGATCAAGAGAATCATTTAAGCAAAGCCGTATAATTTGACTCAAATTTGTATAAAGACGATAGGCATAATGTAAATCAGCAATACATGACTGATTAAGAAAACTGTTTGGTAAGTGATCTAAAATATCAGCTGTTGTTGCTCCAATTTGAAACTCAATGACATGCGTAATAAGAGAAAATTGAGCAATAAACTCCAAATCCATAATGCCACCAGACATCGTTTTTAAATCCCATTGATTTTTTGGCGGCTTTTCTTTTGCAATCAAGGAACGCATTTCACATACTTCTTTTGCAACTTCCTTCTTATCACGAGAAATAGCAATAATTGCACACACTTCATTTTCTAGCTTTTGCAAAAAATCAGGATCTCCTGCAATGCCTCGAGCCCTTGTTAAAGCAAGATATTCCCATATCCATGCTTCTTGGCGATAATATTTTTTAAAAAATGGAAAAGAAACAGCAACAGGTCCTTTATTGCCTAACGGCCGTAACCTTAAATCAACGACATAAAGAACACCTTGGCTTGTAAGAGTGGATAAAGCAGAAATGAGGCGCTGTGCTAAACGCGTATAATATTGAGAGATATAAAGAGGCTTTTCTCCATCAGATATTTCTGCATCATCATCGTGTTCATAAAGCAAAACGAGGTCAACATCGGAATCTGCCGTCAATTCGCGACTTCCAAGCTTCCCCATACCCAATATGCCAACACGCCCCCCTTTAACACTACCATGAAGACGAGAAAATTCCTCTTGAACGGCAGCAAATGTTTTTGTAATCATAAGATCAGCAAGCGCAGTAAAAGCAAAACCCGCTCTTTCTCCTGTAATTGCACCATTCAAAATTCGAATACCAATTAAAAAACGTTGTTCATCTGCAAAAATTCTTAAATGATCGAGAATTTCCTCATAAGGAAAGATATTTTCAAGAAAATATTCAAGCCGTTTTTCTAAATACGTTTTTGTTGGTAATTCTGAAAGAATATTCGGATCTAACATTCCATCAAAAACATGGGATCTGCGTGTAATAATTTCTGCAAGACGTGGAGCAGCGCCCATAATAAGGACAAGCATATCCAAAAGAGAGGGATTAGACTGCAAAAGACTAAAAAGCTGAATTCCTGAAGGTAAGCCCTGTAAAAAACTATCAAAACGCAACATCGCCTCATCAGCTCGTTTTGTCCCACCAAAAGCTTTCAAAAGAGCTGGTGTTAATTCCGTTAATCTCTCGCGTGCTTCGGCTGATTGCGTTGCTTTATAACGACCACAATGGAGAGTACGCATAATACGACAAATATCACTTGCTCTTTCAAAGCCTAAACGGCTTAACGTTATTAATGTCTCCGGATCATCTTCTTCACCTGTAAAAACTAAATTACCAATTTCTAAACCAAGTTCTTGCTCATTCTCAAACAGTGCTGCATAATGTTTTTCAACAACCTGAAGTGTTTTTAATAAATCACGGATAAAACTGCTGCTGTCTTGATAACCCATTAAATAGGCAACACTTGTGAATTGAGCAATATCATTTGGAAGAAGGTGTGTTTGTTCATCGAAAAGCATCTGAATACGATGTTCCACATTTCGAAGAAAAGCATAACTTTTTATAAGGCTATTTCTGGTTTTCTCACTGATCCAACCAAGCGTGTGAAGTTCTGCTAACATTGCCACTGTCTGACGTCCACGTAATTGAGGAAAACGCCCACCGGCAATGAGCTGTTGTGTCTGAACAAAAAACTCAATCTCACGAATACCGCCACGACCTAACTTTATATTATGCCCATAAGCTGCAATTTGACCGTAATTTTTATGCGCATGAATTTGACGTTTGATCGAATGAATATCAGCAATAGCAGCGTAATCTAAATATTTCCGCCACACATAGGGAAAAAGCTCTTTAAGAAAGTTAAAACCTGCCCTCTTATCGCCAGCAACTGGACGTGCTTTAATCATGGCTGCTCGTTCCCAATTTTGCCCACGCCCTTCGTAATACCGCAAGGCAGTCCTTACTGGTAAGGCCAAAGGGGTTGATCCTGGATCTGGACGAAGACGAAAATCAAGACGAAAAACATATCCTTCCGCAGTGCGTTCTTGAATGATACGGATTAATCGGCGTACCATTTTAGAAAATACGTCAACACTTTCAGAAAGATTACCAATATGAGGTGATGTTTCATCAATGAAAACAATAAGATCAATATCAGAAGAATAATTAAGTTCCCCTGCTCCTAATTTTCCCATCCCTAAAATAATTAAACCACAGTCTTTTTCTGGATTCTCACGGCTTAATAAATTGATCTTACCATGATCATGCGCTTCTCTTAATAGAAAACGCAGCGCTACACTTAATGCGGCTTCACCCAAACGTGTCAACCAAGCACATGAAACTTCGTAAGTAAAAACACCACTCAAATCAGCTAAAGCAATGAGAACATGCGCTTCTCGTTTTTTGCGCCTTAAAGCAGCCATCAATGAAGTTTCATTTATAGTTTCATCCTTATCAATAGCCGTAATATCATCTATAATTTCGCTCAGCCTTGTTTCTATATCAACATTCAATAAAGCACTAAGATATGATGGATTGGCAATTAAAACCTCACGCAAAAAAGGAGATAAGGTCATAACTGAACTGATAAAATCAATCTGCGTTCCACTCTCTGAAATAAGGGAAACAAGCGATTCTAAACCTTCTTTCCTTGCTTGTTCTTCCATGTCTTTTAACCATTGGGAACCACTTTTATCGAGAGGGTATAAAGGGAGAAGCTGTGTTTTTAAAAAAGCTTGTTTCGTCTGCGCTCCCTTGAAAAGCATTTTGCCTTCCTTTCTATTGCTTTATACTTTTAAAATAGTTGTTACGTATGAAAAGAGAAAAGTGAAGAAAAATATCTTTAAGGAAATAACAAAACAGCCCTAAGCCCTGGATTTGCATTTTCAAGTAACAATTCACCCCCGTGAAGCTTCATAACTGCTTTTGCTATGCTTAAACCAATCCCAAACCCAGGTTGTGTGCGGCTTTCTTCAAGACGAACAAATCGTTCTGTCACTTTTTCAAGTTTATCCTCTGCTATTCCTGGTCCATTATCGCTCACAACAACTAATAAATGTTCATCACGATATTCCATTGATAAGCAAACCTCCGCTTTCCTTTCACCTTTAGACGCATATTTAATGGCATTATCTATAAGGTTAAAAATTGATTGTGCAACAAGCTCACGATTCAACTTAAGCTCTTTATCAAATATATTCCCCAACCGAAGTAAAACACCTGACTCTTCAGCAAAAGGTTCGTAAATCTCAACAGCATCTTCAAGGATCAGTTTCATGTTCATCATTTCAAGATGCTCAATTGCACTGCTGGCCTCAATACGTGAAATCATTAAAATCGCATTGAACGTACAAATAAGTTGATCTGATTCTGCAATAACCCTATCAAGGACCTGACGATATTCAAGCTTTGTCTTATTTCCTGAAAGCGCCTCTTCAGCGCGATTTCTAAGACGCGTTAACGGCGTTTTCAGATCATGAGCAATATTATCTGATACTTGACGTAAACCAATATTTAACTCTTCAATGCGGTCTAACATAACATTAAGATTAGTTGACAATCGATCAAACTCATCCCCTACTCCAGAAACAGGTAAACGCCCACTAAAATCACCATCCATCAGGCGTTGTGATGCAGCTGTTACATGATCAATCCTTTGTAAAGCTCTCCTTCCAACAAAAAACCATATAAGTAAAGCGCCTCCAACCATTGCAGCAAGTGCAATGATCACAGCTTTACGAATAACCACTGCAAAACGTTCTGGCTCATCCAAATCGCGTCCTATAAGAATCTTCATAGCATTAGGTAAATCAACAATAACCGCCAAAGCGCGATGTTCACTTGTTTTGCCATGTTCTCCAAAACGGGAATACAAAAAAGAGGTAGAAATAAAACCACTCTGATTCAAAAGACCTAATTCAATACGTGCTACATTTCCTGCTAAAATACGCCCCATAGAATCCGTGACAAGATAAAGAAATGCTCCTGGTTGTCTTGAACGATAATCAATAGTGCGCATTAATAAGGATAATCCCCCATAATTATAAGCATTTTCAATATACTTTAATTCTTCATGTAAAGCCTGTTCAGTTTGCTCTGTTAACAATGAAGCAGAAAATGCCGTCATATAAATAGAAAGCCCTGTTGCCACCAATCCAAACAATAAAATGTAAAGTGCTGAAAGCCTTAGCGCCGTCGTGCGCATTATATTAATCAAACGATTCATGCTTTGTTATCTGGTGCTTTCAGCATATATCCAGCTCCACGCACAGTATGGAGAAGGGGAACATCAAAATCTTTTTCAATTTTGGCTCTCAAACGGGAGATATGGACATCAATGACATTCGTTTGTGGATCAAAGTGGTAATCCCAAACATTTTCCAAAAGCATAGTGCGTGTAACAACCTGCCCCGCATAGCGCATCAAATATTCGAGTAAACGAAACTCTCGTGGTTGCAATAAGATGTTTCTATCACCCCGTTTTACCGTATGTGCTAACCGATCAAGTTCAAGATTACCTACACAATACACAGTTTCTGCTTCTTTAGGATTTTTCCGCCGTTGTAAAACTTCAACACGCGCAAGAAGTTCAGAAAAAGCATAAGGCTTTGTCAAATAATCATCTCCCCCTGCACGCAACCCCGTTACACGATCATTAACTTGCCCTAAAGCCGAAAGGATAAGAACCGGTGTTTCATTGCCTTTAGCGCGCAATTCAGCAATAATAGAAAGACCATCACGATGCAAAAGCATTCGGTCAACAACCATAACGTCATAATTTTCCGTGGTCGCTAAAGCGTACCCCGTATCCCCATCATAAGCAACATCAACAGAATGCCCTACTTCTAAAAAAGCCTTTTCGAGATAATGCCCCGTCTCATGATCATCTTCAATAACGAGTATCTTCATAAAACGTATCTCCATTATTTTATTATGTTGTAGGACAAACATTTAATAAACATTTGTCCTACAACTAAAGCCTTATTTTTTCAAAATTGGAAGAGCAACAAAACGATTTTGATCATTTGTTCGCACTTGTAAGAGTATAGCCTTTCGTCCTAACTGCTGAGCATTTTTGATTGTGCTAACAATATCAGAGACTTTTTTAACCGGTTTATTATTTACTGTCACAATGATATCACCAGGGCGTATCCCTTTGTCTGCAGCATCTGAATCGGTATCGACATCCGTTACCACAACCCCTACACCATCATCAGAAGGTATAACAATCAGACCATAATCTTCCAATGTTTCATCTAAATCACCCCGTTCATTTGAATGTTTTGAAGCCTCTTTCTTACTTTCATCTTCAGACATTGAAGCGAGTTTAACCTTGATACTTTCCTCCTTACCTGATCTCCAAATCCCTATGGTTACCGTTTCTCCTGGTTTAATATTTGCAATACGTTTCGCCAGATCACGTGCATCAGCAACCTTTTCATTATTCACGGAAATAATTACATCACCCGCTTTAATACCAGCCTTTTCTGCCGGCCCTTTTAACGGATCAGTGACCAAAGCACCTTTGGCTTCTTTCAAACCTATTGAATCGGAAATCTCCTTTGTTACCGGCTGAATCTGAACACCTAACCAACCACGTTGAACTGAACCTTTTTCAATAAGTTGTTGTACAACCTGTTTTACAGTCGCTGCCGGAATAGCAAAAGCAATCCCAACATTTCCTCCAGAAGGAGAAAAAATTGCTGTATTAACCCCAACAACCTTTCCATTAAGATCAAATGTTGGGCCACCAGAGTTTCCTCTATTAACAGCAGCATCAATCTGAATAAAATCATCATACACACCAGTGCCAATATCACGTCCACGTGCAGAAACAATACCTGCTGTCACAGTTCCACCAAGGCCAAATGGATTCCCAATGGCAACAACCCAATCCCCAACACGAAGCTTTGAATCATCACCAAAATCAACATAGGAAAATTTTCTTTTATCACTTACTTTTAATACGGCAAGGTCGGTTTTGGGGTCTTTCCCAATAAGCTTTGCGTTCAATTCTGTACCATCATCAAGAACAACAGTATAACTTGTTCCGTCAGAAATCACATGATCATTGGTTACAATGTAACCATCAGACGAAATAAAAAAACCCGATCCAAAAGCAATAGGACGGAGTCTCCGTGATTGGTGGGGAAATTTATTTTTAGGTTTATCAAAATCATAAAACTCTTTAAAAAATCTTTTCAAAGGATGCTGGTCTGGTAATTGATCAAATCCTGGACCACTAAAAAAGTTGCTAAAGAACCTATCTTCTTTCTTTTTATTGCTCTTTACTTGTACTGCTACAACTGCTGGTTTCACTTGAGCAACAATATCGGCAAATCCCTGTTGTTGCATTAACGAAGTAAATACAGAACTTGCATGAGCCTTTGTTATCAACAAGCTTGATGTACATCCACTAAAAAACAGTGCACTTTCCAATATCGCAGAAAAACTCACTGCGACAAACGTTTTAAAGAAAGCCTTTTTAACCATTTACTCTATGCTCCTATTCAATTATACCTTTATTCCAATTGCGATCACTTATAAAATACTAGACCTTACCGTTTTCTGTCTAAATTATTAAAGTTTTGTAAGGTTTCAGTATCCCCTAATATAATTATAATAAGACTGTATGCTCATTGCAGATGAGCCGATTTTTTCTTTTATGTAACATCTTTTTTAATGCAATGGCATTTTTGACTGTTCTTTTTCATTCAGATAACTCATTATTTTCTCATGATTATTCCGTTTGAAGTGGAAAAATATGATATTTGTGCCAATGATGATGGTGATCAAAGGCGAAAACCATAAAAACCAAGTTATTTTATTCAATGGTGGTTTCAAGAGAATAAATTCACCATATCGTTCAACAAGAAAGTCAGTGACTTGCTGATTACTATAGCCCATTTTTAGCCTTTCCCGAATTAAAAGCCGTAAATCACGTGCTAGAGCAGCATCTGAATCATCAATTGATTGATTTTGACAAACCGGACAACGTAAATGTGATGAAATATGGCGTGCTCGCGCTTCAAGAACTTTATCCTTTAAAATCTCATCCGGCTCTACTGCTATTGCTAATCGAAAAGGAAACGTTGCAATTAAAAAAAATAAAATCCAAAGATTTTTTTTCATCTCAATGTCTTTTCCAAAAATTTAAAGCAAGCAGTACCCTATTGTACATGCCAATGCGAAACCAATACCCCAGAAGAGAAAGACATCCGCCTACAGCCATCATGAATGCCCCTAACCAAATACATATTACATAAGGCTTCCACCATATGTGTACAACAAGACCCCGATTATCGGTATGTCCTGGTACAATATATAGCTGCGATAAGCCATGATTTTGAAGACCAACTTCTGTTGTTGATGTATTTTGGCTTGAATAAAATCGCTTTGAGGCTGTTACATGACCCACAATGTTTTTATTTTCATATATTTTAAAATAAAACTCCATTGCCGAATAATTCGAACCAACACCTTCATACACTGCATCAAAATGAAGCGTTTTATCCGCTATCGTCACCCTATCCCCTACGTTCATGATTAAAATACGTTCTTGCCCAAAACTTGCCACACAAACAATACCAAGTAATGTAACACCTAATCCCATATGTGCTATTGCTGCACCAAAAGTAGACCATGGCAATCCAAGAAATCTCTTAACGCGTACTGAAAAAGCTCTCTTGCCATATCCACTCTTTCCCCATAGATCCGCTAAACTTCCTAAAAAAACAAACGCTGAAAGCCCAATCCCTAAAACTGCGAAAATATCACGCAAAGATGTCTCATAAAATATTATAAAACAGACGATACCAACCAATACAAAAACCAACCACAACCGTTCAAAAACTGCCAGCAAATCACCGCGTTTCCATGCCATCATTGTCCCAAACGGAACAAACAACAACAGAAAAACCATTAGCGGTCCACAGGTAAGGTTAAAAAAAGCAGCCCCTACAGAAATTTTTTGTCCTGTTAATATCTCAATAAAATAAGGATAAAGCGTACCAATCAATACTGTTGCTGTTATTGTTGTAAGTAACAAGTTATTTAAAACAATAAACCCTTCACGTGAAATTGGTTGAAAAAATCTTTCTGTTTTTAAAATAGGGGTGCGCAAAGCAAAAAGAAGAAAAGCCGCTCCCGTAAAAAAAAATAAAAGCGCAAGAATTGCTTGCCCCCGTGCTGGATCAACAGCAAAACTATGAACAGAAACTAAAAGCCCCGAACGCACAAGAAAAGTTCCCATCAGAGAAAGGGAAAAAGTAAGCAGCGCTAAAAACAAAGTCCAACTTTTCAATATTTCTCGTTTTTCGAGAACAAGAGCAGAATGTAAAAGAGCCGTTCCTGAAAGCCAAGGCATAAACGAAACATTTTCAACAGGATCCCAAAACCAATAGCCCCCCCATCCTAGCTCATAATAAGCCCAATAGGAGCCAACCATAATACCCAATGTTAAAAAACACCAAGAAAGTAAAAGCCACGGACGAATCCCACGCGCCCAAATTCTATCAACATGTCCCATAATCAATGCCGCAACGGCAAAAGAAAAACAGAGTGAAAAACCAACATAACCTAAATAAAGTAGCGGTGGATGAATTGCTAATGCGATATCTTGTAAAAGAGGATTGAGACCATTTCCCTGCAATGCTGGTGGATTCACACGTAAAAATGGATTGGATACAAAAAGAATAAATAAAAGAAAAGCACTTGTAATCCAACTTTGGCAAATTAAAACAAGCGTCTTAAAATCTTCTGGCAAATGTTGGCTAAAAAAGGCCATCAATGCACTAAAAAAAGCAAGACTTAAAACCCATAACAACATAGAGCCTTCGTGGTTGCCCCAAACACCGGTAATTTTATAGAGCATCGGTTTTTCTGAATGAGAATTCTCAACAACGTTCAAAACAGAAAAATCAGATACAACATAAGCATAAATTATCACTAAAAAAGATAAAAGCAGTAATGTAAAAGTGATATATGTTAGAGGAACAGCTGTTTGCATTAACAAACGCTCTCTCCACCAAAAACCTAAAGCAGGTAAGAACGCCCCTAATAAGCTTACTGAAAATGCTGCAGCTAAAAAAATATGACCCAGTTCGACAAGCACACTCGAATTATTTCTCCATAATGTAATGTTTTTTTAAACGATCAGCTGTTTCTTTAGGCATATAAGTTTCATCATGTTTTGCTAAAATACGCGTCCCTACAAAAAAACCCTGTTTATCGAAATGCCCTTCTACAATCACCCCCTGACCTTCACGAAAAAGATCCGGTAAGGCACCGTTGAAAACCACTTTTTCATGTTTTTTGTTATCCGTTACAAAAAAAATAACGCCTCTCTCTCCAACATATTGAACAGTCTTCTTTTCAACAAAGCCACCCAAACGCAAAGGGCGCCCCGTTAAAATATCTTCTCTTGTAATTTCAGAGGGCATTCTAAAAAAACTGACCGCATGACGCATTGCATACACTATAAGACTTACTGCAACTGTCATAACCAAACAACATAATAATATGATCAGCAAGCGCTTTTTTTTTCGCTGCTCTAAAATAACCTTCAACGAAGAAGAATTCTTTAAAGATTGGCTTTTCATAGACACTCTACGAAAAAAATTAAATATGTTATAATAAGTATCGATATTTTATTTTTTAAGAGCTTTGCACATCTTCTACATAGGTGCAACTTTTTATCCAATACCTCACCTTTGATAACAAGCTTATCAATACCTTTTTTCTTTTTTTAGTTTTTCCACCAATTTTTATTTAACCTATAACCACTTATATCGCGCTCTTTACATTCTTCATTTCTATTCCTCAATCTTCTTCACAAGCACCTACTTCTAAGAGATTACTTCTCTTGTCTTTCTAAACAACATTTCTCTTTATATTTCATCATCTCAATTGGCGACGATTGCTTTTCTTTGTATGCTCACTCGATAAATCACGTAACTGAATCATCATTTTTTTAACACGTGATTGTCCTGAAAAATTTTCAGGCATTGTATCAAGAAAGCTTTGTAAAAATTGCACTGCCTGCGCAGTTTTTCCTGCTTGATGCAGTGCATCGGCCAACAATAAACGTGGATAAAAATCTGTTGGCGCTAAATCTGCTGCTTTTTGAAAAGCATTTTGTGCTTCTTGTGTTATCACTCCCCCTTCATAACCAACCAATGCTAAACCATATCCTACAAGCCTTGGAGCTGTTTCTCCATTCAAACGAAGTGCGTCTAAATAAGTATTCACAGCCTCTTGAAAAAGGCTTTCTTCGAGATACCCTACCGCTAACGCATCTGCTAGCTTGCCATCATGAGGTGCACGGAAAAAAAGCACTTGTAAACGAATAAGCTTTTCTTGCTTACTAAGAGTTTTAGGATCCTTATCCATTAATTCGCTAAAAAAATAACTTTTCACTTCTGGATTACCTGTCAGACCATAAATATTCCATGTCATAAGAAGAACAAATAAAATACTTAAAGCCTTAAGAATATTTCTTTTTTTATAATGCATATAAAGCTTGTTAAACTCAGTCGTATGCTTATGACTTCTATAACCATCAACGGTTTGAACTTTCCATTCTTTCTTTATCTCATCGTCAAAACGTAGTGAAAGAAAAAGAATACTTGCCAGAAAAGTCAGAAAAAATGCTGCAAAAATTAATAAGAGCATATCATTTTTTTCCAATACGCACAGAGAATGACTCGCTTACATTTTACCATCTTCATGAGGAGAGTGATGTGAATTGATAAAAATTCATTTTTTCATGGAAAATATTATAAAATCTATTGTCCATTTTTCTTATATATATCAACTAAACAAAGAAACTAAAAACAATGTTTCCCTACTCTTTATGTATTATTGAAAATACTGCTTTACAAACTTTATAGACATTTCTTGCTTAAGGAGAAAATATGTTATTCTCCCATCTTAGGTAATAAAACTTTTGCATACAACCCACCCAAATCAGAACGTGATAAAAAGAGCTTGCCACCATATTCACTGACCATATCTGAAACAATTGCTAGCCCTAAGCCTGCCCCTAGTTTACTTTCATTAAACCGCCGCCCTCTTTTTAATGCTTCCTCCATTTTGTCTTCTGTTAAACCAGGTCCATCATCTTCTACAAAGATACTAAAATATTCTGTTTCTTCAACATTTTCTTCTAAACAACAAGAGATCAAAACCTTTGCTCGAGACCACTGAGTAGCATTTTCAATCAAATTCCCTATAATTTCTTCTAAATCTTCCTTCTCTCCAGAAAAAACAATATCATCAACATCCATAATAAATTGAATTTGTTTTTCAGGATTAAGCTTTTTCATAACCCGCACTAAACGTTCAAGCACACTGCGAACAGACGTATGATAGACAATACTATCGCATTGTGCTGCAATCCGCGCACGCTGAAGATAATGATTGATTTGAGCTTGCATTATTTGCGTTTGCTCTCTCAACAAACAAGCCTTTTCTCCGCGCATCTTATCTGTCTCATTCATAATCACGGATAGAGGCGTTTTCAATGAATGCGCAAGATTACCAACCTGTGTGCGAAATCGCTCAATAATACGCTGATTATTATTAATGAGAGCATTCATCTCTTGTACAAGCGGCATTACTTCGCTTACTAAATCCGTATTCACATAGTGAACTTTTCCTTCGCGAATATCATTCAATGCGCGTCGAATAAGCTTCAACGGTTGAAAACTAAAGAAAATAATAGCAATATTAATAAGGACACTCCCGATACCAAAACTCCAAAGAAAAATTTGCAAAGTTCGCTTAAATTCCTTTACCTGGGCATGAGCTTCATCGATATTCCCAACAAGCCGAAAACGTGCAATATGATTTTCATTATCAAGAACAACATCACTCTCAATCACTTGTAGCTTTTGACCATTGTTCCCCTTTATCCGATAAGAGCGAAAGAACTTATTGTCAAAAGGTATATCAACATCACTTGGTGTAAATATCTCGCCTGTTCCCAATGAGGGGGATGTCAATCTTCCTTTTAAATTATGGGATATCGCAACAACTTCCCAATACCATCCTGTTGTTGGATCAGAATAACGAATATCATCAATCCCAGCCCCTCCTCTCAAAGTACCTTCCGATGACACCGTCACTGTTGCAATAAGACTGTAGAGTTGAGCAGAAAGAATACGCTCTAGGCTTTGTTCAGTTGAACGTTTATAAAATAAAATACTTACTGCAGAAATCGATAAAAGAGAAATAACAACCCATAATGTTGATAAGACCATAACACGTAAACTGAGAGATCGAGTAATTACAAAAAAGAACCTCCTACACCAATTATTCTTTTCGAAAGTATTCATTAATCACCTAGCGTTCTCACGCGATACCCCATTCCTCGAATAGTTTCAATCAAATCCACTCCAAGCTTTTTCCGTAACCGACCTACAAAGACTTCCACCGTATTCGAGTCCTTATCAAAATCCTGATCATAAAGATGTTCAGTAAGTTCTGTTCTTGAAATGACCCTGTCACAATGATGCATGAGATACGAAAGCAGTCTGAATTCATAAGATGTTAGTTTAATCAACTGACCATCCACAAAAACACGGGACGTCTTCGTATCCAACAAAACATTTCCGCAACATAATGCACTTGTCGCATGTCCCGTAGCGCGACGAATTAATGCTCGTAAACGCGCCATCACTTCCTCCAAATGAAATGGCTTCACAACATAATCGTCAGCCCCAGCATCAATACCGTGCACCTTATCAGACCAACGGTCTCGCGCCGTTAGCATTAAAACAGGCATGGAGTGCCCTTCTTGACGCCATTTTTCAACAACACGAATACCATCAATATACGGTAAACCTATATCAAGTATCACCGCGTCGTAAGACTCTGTGCTCCCTAAAAAATAAGCCTCTTCACCATCGAAAGCACTATCGGAAACATATCCTGCACGTCTTACAGCTTCTGCTAATTGATGATGAAGATTCCGATCATCTTCAACGATTAAGATACGCATCACAACACCATCTGCCAAAGACTAATCAGCAGGAACAAAAAACTCAACACGACGTAACTTTTCCCCATTACGGGCTGGTACAACAATCACAATTGCACACATGCCCTTTCCATCCTGAACAACTGGGTTTGAACGGACGAGAACCCCGCTCTCTTGCGCAGCAACCTTCTTACCTACTTCAGCACACCCAGAAGCTAGAACAGAATCTGCTCCTAAAAAAGCTGCTATTATTACGAATAAGAAATTTTTTTTCATCATAAATATTTCACTAACCCACCTCTTCTCTTCCTTGATAAAGGATAAAAGAAATAATGGCTTTTTTGGGTCGATTTAAAAATCACAAATGGAAATAATTTATCCTCTATCTTACAGAAGAATGCATTAACATTACTTTAAATTTAAAAAAACTCAAAATAAAATATTTTTAATAATGATAATAAAGTTTATTAGATAAAATAATAAAATCTTAATACACTATCTTACGAAAAATGAATAATTCTAAAATAAACTCTTTCTCTGTTAACACTATAGCAAAAAAATACTTCTACACCATATAATTATTGTAGATTTGTTTGGTTGTATTTCTTTGCCATAGGCTCTCTTTAAATGTTTGATTTTTTTAAAAAAAAGAAAAGGCAACACCGTAAGCCATTTCACAGTCCTGCTCTCATTGAATTAGACGCACGATTAGATACAGCGCTTTATCACATTCGTTCTGCTAACAGTTTTTTCTGGAAAAAGGCAAAAATCATCTCACAAAATTTTCATCTTCAAGGATGGAAACGTTTTATCGTTGAAGTTCTCGATGAAATACTGACATTAGGGTTGATGGGATTTACTCTTTTCACTATTTTGGGCATTTCTGTTTTTGAACTGACCAAAACAGATTGGTCTTCTCCTAAAAACTTTTCCATTCTTTTTCTAGATCGCTATGGAAATTCCATTGGGCACCGTGGTGCACTGCCGGCAATCTCTGTCCCCGTTGAAGAAATGCCTGACACTGTCATTAAAGCGGTTCTTGCTACAGAAGACCGTCGTTTTTTTGATCATTGGGGTATTGATTTTCAAGGACTTACACGGGCAATTTCACAAAACATGCAAGCTAACGGTGTGGTGCAAGGTGGCTCAACTCTCACACAACAATTGGCTAAAAATTTATTCTTAACAAACGAGAGAACCATAACACGTAAAATCAAAGAAGCTTATCTTGCTCTTTGGCTAGAAGCAAATTTTAGCAAAAAACAGATTTTGCAACTTTATCTTGACCGTGCCTATATGGGAGGAAACAATTTTGGTATTGCAGCAGCTGCAAAATTTTATTTCGGAAAAAACATACGTCATGTATCTTTAAGTGAATCTGCTATGTTAGCAGGACTCTTTAAAGCTCCAACAAAATATGCTCCTCATAGTCATCTCTTTGCAGCTCAAACACGTGCCAATGTAGTCCTTTCTAATCTTGTTAATAGTGGCTTTATGACGAAGAGCCAGATTATCAATGCGCATCGCCACCCTGCTAGGGCACTTCCCCAAATAGAAAATAATCAGGCTGATTATTTTCTTGATTGGGCATTCGAGGAAGTCAAAAAAATGCGTAATCAACTTCCAAGCCATAGTTTAATTATTCAAACGACTCTTGATCCGAATATTCAAAAAGCAGCAGAAGAATCAATTGCATATCATTTACATCAATATGGTCAACAATATCGCGTAACACAAGCTGCCACTGTTATACTCGATAATAACGGTGCCGTATGCGCAATTGTTGGAGGACTAGATTATAAAAAGAGCCAATTTAACAGAGCGACACAAGGCGGACGGCAAACTGGTTCTTCATTCAAACCTTATGTTTACGCAACCGCACTGGAACACGGACTTTCTCCCTCAACAATCGTTTTAGATGCTCCTATTAATTGGGGAGGTTGGACACCAAAAAATAATTCTGGTCGTTATTTGGGGAAAATTGATTTAGCAACAGCTTTAGCTTTTTCCATTAATACAGTCCCTGTGTATCTCACCTATCAATATCTTCACCGCGATACCCAACCCATTATAGATCTCATCAAGAATATGGGGATTAACGCGCATATTTTATCACACAAAACGATGGTTCTTGGCACTTCTAACATGACCCCCATGGATCAAGCAACTGGCTTTAATGTCTTTGCGAATGGCGGGATAGCCGGTAATCGGCATGGGTTCATGCAAATCAGAACAATCGATGGGCATGTGGTATGGGATTTCGAGCATAACGGAAATAAGTTACACCGAGTTCTCAGCAGACAATCAGCTGCCTATATGAACCAAATGATGGTGGGTGTCACAACACGAGGGTCTGGTAAGCGTGCTGCTCTGCCCATGACTCTTGTCGCTGGGAAAACTGGAACATCACAATCCTATCGTGATGCTTGGTTTGTTGGCTTTACAGGCAATTATACTGGAGCGGTATGGATGGGAAATGATAACTTTTCACCGATGAATCGTGCTTTTGGGGGTGGAGTCCCTGCCATGATATGGCAACGCATCATGCTTGCTGCACACCAAAATATTATGCTCAAACAACTCTATGGTGTTAAAGATTCTCTTCTTCCTTATCATCCCCCAATACTTTCCTCCCATGTAGATTCTGAATTTTTTCCCCCAACACCCTCTACGCTTTCTCCTGAAACATTGAATATTGTGCGATTGATTAACAAAGATCTGAAAAAACCATCTGCAATTTCTTTGAAGATAAAAACAACTGGAGATTCTACATTTTGAATTCAAGATATTCACTGATGTTTTTTAATATCACCATTTTCTTTTTTATCTTCTCTTTTTCCATTTTATGTGGAAAATTGAGTGTCGATTATGTGCTCAATTCCTTTCATCATTTTGGACTCTTTAGAATTGGAAAATGGAGTGCTTATCCACAAATGGGAACCGCCAATATGGATCCCTATACCCGCGCTCTCACCGCTAAACAAGGCATTGTTTCACTCGGACGCACTGAAGGTATTCAATTCCAGATTTGGCAAGATAACCAAGGGCGCCCACTCCACCCTCACTGTCATTATTTGCTCAAAGGAACCATCCCTGAAACTCGTCTTTTTACCCTTTATACAGCTGACAAATCCCTAAAACCCTATACTTCATCCAAAGAAATACCTTTTGAACTCCACACGAACGCTATTACTTACAAGCATGATGGCTCATTGCGCATCAATATTTCACCTACACCGCAAGCCGGCAATTGGCTTGCAACAGTTAGTCAAAAAGAATTCGGGCTTATTCTTACCTTATACGATACCTCAATCATCTCTGCAACGGCATTACAAAAGCTTACAATGCCATCAATAGAACAAATTCCATCAGGACAAATAAATTGTGACTAGATTCATTTATATCGCACTTCTTGCAATCATTGGCGCTATTATCGTTCATATTTGCGTTCTCTTTCTCATCCCCACTTGGGCACAAAATAATATATGGACAGCACTTAAAAAATCCGGCGCCCCTTATCAATTTGTTGCTTTTACTCCCGATAATCCTATTCAACAATCTGCTGATCCACTCTTTCTTCTTAAAGTCTGCAGATTTAATCTTGAAAATGGACCTGTTCATTTAAAAGCTTTGAAAACACGACAATTTTGGTCACTGGCAGCCTACACGCACAACGGAATTATTTTTTACAGCCTTAATGACCAAACAGCCCCTGATAATACACTCGATCTTATTATTGGAAAACCAATACAAATAATAGAACTCAAAAAATCAAAACCTAAAATAAATGCTAATTCAGTTTTGGTTGCTAAAAATTTGAATGAAGGTTTTGTCATTTTACGTATTTTTGCCCCTTCTTCACTTGCAAAAAAGGAAAGTGAATCTTTCCTTTCATCTGCAACCTGCCGCATATTTTATGAATAAAAACGGACTAACCTCTCATTTGTACAACACCTTACTTTCTATACAAAATAAACAAAACCTATAAAAATGATTACCTTTTTCTTCTATTAATCGAATATTCGAATTCAGGTTTGTCTGATTGTAGATCCCTAAATTTTTTATTGAAGTAGTATGAAATCTCTATTGCACATCATCATATCCTATTTGATACGCATCATCTGACAGAAAATACTCCCCGCAATCAGAAGAGAAAAATCAAAATTCTAAATAAATATGCTACTAACAACCGTAAAACTTGTTATTTGAGTTTATTTCTTTTTATTTACAAACATTCCCATAAAATTCGCATCAATGACATGATAAACTATAGAAGAAATACTGATTACCTTCAATAAAGTACGAAAATAATCGCTGGAAACTTATAAGACATTACGCATCCTTGACCTCAAAAATAAGTGCTTTATTTTTCTCTTATAAGCAGAAGCTTTTTGTAAGATAGGCACTCTAAAAAAACTTGTCTTATAATTTACAATTGAGGGGAAAAAACTTCATGAAGAAGAGATATATTCGGTTCGTTTCAAGAGCAGCAGTATGGTCCCCTCGATTTGGTGGATTAGCATTCTTTATTTTATTATTTTCAGTCATTTTACAACGTTTTTCTGTCATTAACGTAACCGACTTCATAATTTTGATCGGAATATCTACTGGCTGTGTGATTATTTCTCTTTTTCTTGCTTTAAAAGCACTTCATAGCTTATGGGTCTATGGAGCCCTAGGGGGAATGAAAGCTTTAAAAGGGATCATTTATTCACTCATAACTGCTACACCATTGATGTTATTTTTTGGACTTTGGTTTACCTTACCTGCTCTTTACGATATTTCTACCGATACACAAAGACCACCGGTTTTTTTTCGCACAATACGTCCCAGCGATGCTTTACCCCTCAAAAGTGTTTTGACTGAACAAGCAACATTACAGATGTCACAATGGCCAGAAATGTCGGGGCGCCGTTATGATGGTTCACCTGATCGTATTCGCGAATCTGTTCTCAATGTTTTAGCAGCCTATGATTGGCCTGTTGTGGCTCAAAGAAAGTTTAAAGGTGAAGAGAATGAATTGTATATTGAAACGAGAGCTAAAACTTTTTACCTTGGTTTTATTTCAGACATTATCATTCGTTTAACTGATGAAGGGGATACTACTTTTGTTGATATGCGCTCTGCTTCTCGCTATTTACCAAGAGATTTGGGAACGAATGCTGCTTTTATTATCGATTTTATGGATGCACTTGATACAGAAATCGCTTCTCTCCCTCTTTCTCAAGATGATGAGTAGAGGCTAGAAGTATAGTAAGTTACATTTACTAAATTAGCTTATTTCAAAAATAAATTTTGAGACGTGCGGAAACGAACAAATCAGTTATCGACTCTCGACGGCTATAAGCATTACTGACAAGTTCTTTGACCACCCCAAGACAACTGATAGCCTCTTTTTAGCGCGTGACATATAGATAAAATATTTGAATTCAAATTCTAAACTTAAATACTATAATTGATTTTACATATATTTTTTATACTCAGAAATCTCATCATAAGAGTATTCAAGAAGACTTCTCTAATAAGGAAATTAATCATTTCTTACAGGCTTATTTTTCAAATGAAAATAGAAAAATATATCTTCATCAAGAAAGATGAAATACATTTATCATAAAATATGATGCATATGTAATATAGTTACAGAAAAAAATAAACAATAAAATACACATAAATTCATCTATATTTTAAAATAAATTATTATTGCAATTTCATAAAAATTTATAATTACAAATAATAGAAACTTATTTAAATGAAAATAATTTTTTATAAAACATAATTTAAATATAAATGCTAATATCTAATATATTTAAACGCAACATAAATAAAACAAAACGTCAAAAATAACAAAAAGAACCACCCAAATGTCTTAATCGCTTCCTTTATACTATTTTTCCAACTGTCACCACTGTATCTATAAATTAATAAAAATGAAAATATAAAAACAAATATTGAAAATAAAATATCAAAAACATTATTATATAAATATAATAAATAATCGTTTTTCATATAAATAACGTATACAAATAAAAACTGTTATAGAAAGTAATATAACAAATATAATGAAAAAAATGTTCTTAAAAAAATTTTTTTCACAATTTCTTTGTTACTATAACCTTTAAATTTATACTGTAAAAACATGGCATAGAAAAATATAAAGAAAGCACATGTAGAAGATAATAATTCTGCAATAATACGAATAATATCACTCATAAAAAATCCAAATTAAAATATCTATTATCATACACAAAAATATCCCTGAAATCAGTTTAGCCATAGCTTTAAAGTATGTTTACAGTATTACTGATCTCAGAAATATCTTTATAGCTATTTTCTAAATAAATTAGAAACAGCATCTCTCCACTTTACGGATGACATTGCTTGTACTTATCTTTAAAACCGCTAATAACTCCTCCTAATCCGCCTGCTACTACTGCTTCCGGACCACCTAATAAACCAATTAATGCTCCTGCGCCTCCCTTTATGGCTGCTGATTCAACATAATCGCTTACTTCACAACTTGGATTCGGATGGCATTCATTGTACTTATCTGCCAAGGCGTCACCAGCTCCTGCTAGTGCACCTCCTATTACTTCTCCTATGAGTCCGCCTGCACCTTCTGCTTGGGAATGAGCGCCTGCGCTACAATTATCTTCTTCTGAAAAAAGCAAAATTTTTAGATGTGAGTTAATAATTGAATCATGTGATGAGCATGCTATTTAGCAAAAAATAACTATAATCTGTAAAAATATATAAATTATAATAAATAATAAAATACTGATAATAACTTTATTTTATGTTATTTTAAAATTCCCATATATTCAATTAATAAATTTACAGCATAATATAATATAAAAAACCTAATTGTTGATAACGTTGTCATTTTTATACTCCAGTTCTTACCTTTAAATCTATTGTAAGAAAACATTAAAAATCCATATATAAACGTTGCCAATAAGGAACCAGTAAAAGTATGCATAACAAAAAATCCAGACTGAAATTTCATCTACTTTATGAATGATTTAATAGAGAGAGAGAGCAATAGAGTATAATTCAAATAATAAACTTAACTCAAATAAGTATAATTTTATATATAAATAATTTTTATAAAATTCCCATATATTTAACTAATAAACTTCCAGAATAATATATTATAAAAAATATAATTGTTGATAATATTGTTCTTTTTATACTCCAGTTCTCACCTTTAAAGCTATTGAAAAAAAACATGAAAAATCCAAATGCAATTGCTGTCACTAAGGAACTAATAAAAGTATACATAACAAAGAATCCAAAATAAAATATCTATTATCATAAACAAAAATATCCCTGAAATCAGTTTAGCCATAGCTTTAAAGTATGTTTACAATATTAACTGATCTCAGAAATATCTTTATAGCTATTTTCTAAATAAATTAAAAACAGTATCCCTCCACTTTACGGATGGCATTGATTGTATTTATCTATAAAACCGTTAGCTGCTCCTGTTAGTCCGCCGCCTACTGCTCCACCGAGCGCACCAACAGGACCTCCAGAAGCTCCTGCTATCCACCTCCTATTGCTCCTATCCCTCCCTTTATGGCCGATGATTCAACGTAATCGCCTACTTGACAACTTGGATTTGGATGACATTGATTATACTTATCTACAAAACCGTTAGCTGCTCCTGTTAGTCCGCCGCCTACTGCTCCAGTGAACGCACCAACAGGGACCTCTGCCACTGAACCACCTAATGCTCCTCCTAGTGCTCCTATCCCTCCCTTTATGGCCGATGCTTCAACGTAATCGCCTACTTCACAGCTCGGATTCGGATGAAATTGATTGTACTTATCTACCAAGGCATCACCAGCTCCTCCTATTCCGCCGCTTACTGCTCCACCGAGAAAGCCAGTACCTGCACACCTCCTGGTCCAGCAATAGAACCTCCCGCTGCACCAGCACCACCTCCTAATACTAATCCTACAATGCCGCCTTTACCTGCTTCTTGAGCATAAGCGTCTGTATTATGATCATCTTCTGGAAAAAGCCAACTTTTTGGATGTGAGTTACTAATTGAATCACCAGCTCCTGCTAGTCCACCTCCTATTGCTCCATTGACAAAACCAGAACCGACACCTCCCGGTCCAAAAAAAAGACCTCCAACTGCACCAGCAATACCTCCTATTACGTCTCCTATGATGCCACCTGTACCTGCTGCTTGGGCATAAGCGTCTGTATTATAATCATCTTCTGGAAAAAGCCAACTTTTTGGATGTGAGTTACTACTTGAATCATTTGATGAGCTTGAACTACCCATTTAAATCCTCCTTTTATTATTAAAAATAACTGTATCATAATGATGCAGATGGAATTTCATTATTATTCATTTTATAAGAAGTCAAATATAATTTGTATAAATAACAATAAAAATACTGTATAAATAATAAATACATTATTTTTATATTATATTCACACAAAATGTATATTTTTTATAAATATAATACTATTTACAATACTGTTTAAATATGCGACATCAATCGCTCTTTTTCTTAAATAAAATCATAAATTCAAATGAGTCATTCACAAGAAAACCAGTATCATTCTCTTGGTTTACAAGAACAACAAAGAAATATATCTATTATGTCATCGAACTCAGTTGCGTTGCTGTTGTTTTGCGTTTGCTGGGCTTGGTGAATCCTTTTATTTTTCAAGCGATTATCGACCGTATTCTCCCTTTTCAGCGTATTGAAAGTCTCTATGCTATCGTTGTCTTGATGGTTGCTATCATGCTGTTTAGCACAGCTCTTAGCACTCTATCAGGCTACTTAGGTGCTTATTTAGCCAATCGGCTTACGCTAGAATTTGGACGGCGCATTTACACCCATCTTTTAAGTCTCTCTTTGCCCACTTTACGCCGTTGGCAAGTGGGAGAATTGTTTTCACGTATTGGAGAGGTTGATACAATTCGCGGTTTTTTAACAGGAACCATCGCCACAACTGTGCTAAATGTTCTCTTTGCCATTATTTATATTGCTGCACTCTTTTCCATTAGTCCAAAACTGACCTTTATTGTCCTTATCATTTTACCTTTACAAATGGGTTCTTTAGCGTTGGTCGGTCCCTTCTTGCGCCGCCAATTACGCCGTGCTTTCACTCTGCAAGCTGTCCATAAATCGCGCCTTATTGAAAGTTTTACCAATCTTGAAGCCATTAAAGCACACGTAAAAGAATCTGCTCATACAATACGCATGCAAGAAACTCTAGCACGTAGTTTAGATCAAAGCCTTACAACCAGTAAATTGCATCTTCTCAATGGAGCCATGAGCCATATTTTTGGTGATCTTTTCACTATTTTTATTATCTTTTTTGGTGCTCAGGCAGTTCTTCAAAACCAGATTACACTAGGGCAACTTATTGCTTTTCATCTCCTCGCTGGAAATGTTTCTGGTCCTATCTTAAGCCTTGCATCCCTATGGGAAGAATGGCAGCATTTGAAAATCTCTCGTCTTCGTTTGGGCGATATTCTTAACTCCCCTTCAGAATGGGAAAAGGAAAAACCGCCTCTTCAACTCAGCGCTCCTCCTCATCTTGAAGCCCACGACCTCTGTTTTTCTTATGGAGATAAGTCCATTATCAATCATCTTGATGTCTGTTTACAACCTGGGCAACCGATTATGTTACTTGGTCCTTCAGGGTGCGGAAAAACAACCTTGGCGAAGCTTCTTTGTGGACTCTACCCCCCAACAAGCGGAAAGATATTGATTAACGCACAACCTTTACAGAATTTTGATGTCCGTAGCGTGCGTGAAACAATTGCGTATTTTCCTCAAAATCCTTGCCTTTTTTCCGGAACCATTCTTGAGAATATGCTTCTTGCCAAACCAGATGCCACTAAAGATGAAATCGACGCTGCACTATATGTTAGTGCTTGCCATGATTTGATTGCTCAGTTGCCTCTAGGACTTAATACTCAAGTAGGAGAGCAAGGTGGTTTTTTATCAGGTGGTCAGCGTCAACGCTTGGCTTTAGCTTGTTTCTTTCTGATAAACCCAAGCCTTCTTATTTTGGATGAACCTACTTCCGCATTGGATGACACTGTCAGTGCGCAAATTGTTGAGCATTTATATAAACTTTCGCAAGAACGTATTGTTCTTGTTATTACCCACAAAAGCGACCTCTTTCCTCAGCATGCAACCGTCTTAAACTTTACTGATTTGGAGGCAAAAAATGGCAGATAAAGCTCCCTATTTGCGCCCTTTGTCACCAACGCTTCATATGGTGGTTGCTGTTTTAATTGCTTTATTTCTCTTTATTGTGATCGGCAGCTTTATCGCAAAAACAGAGATTGTTGCACGGGGGCAAGGAAGTGTTATTCCCACCGCTTACGTTCAGCTGGTCCAAGCGCAAAATACAGGACGCATTGAGAAAATCCTTGTAAAAGAAGGGCAATTTGTTCATCAAGGCGATCTCCTTATTCAATTAGATCCCCCGTGAAGCCCTCAATGAGTGCGCACGTGTTCAAGCAGATATCGCGCAACAAACCCTTCAAGCACAAATTGCAACAGCTATTTTAACAGCTTTGCATGAAAGTGATCCTTTGGATAAAGATTTTGTAACCAAAGGGCTTGCCTATCTTCCAGCTCCTCCTTCTGGCAACACGACTGCAAGAATAGAAGGGGAAAAACTCATTAGCGCTACCCTTCAATCTCTCCAAGATAAATTAAGAGCGCTAAAAGCACAGGCGGACCGCGTCGAGCGCAGCGGTGCAACACAACATGCGCAATTAGATAGGTTGGAAGATGATCGTCAATTAAGCCAAGGAAAATTAAAAGCTGCAAAAAGCCTAATGGAAACAAAAGTCATTAGCCAAGCGGTTTATTTAGAGCGTTTACATGACTTTAAAAATGTTGAGCATGAAATTTTAACCAATCAAAGACGTTTGGAAGAAAATGCCGCCGAAATAAACACCCTCCGCCAACAACGGCAAAGTCTCATTTCCGATGAAATCGCCCGCTATCGCCAACTTTCGCGTGAAACAGAACTGAATCTTCAAGGATTAAAAGCAAAGCTTGATAGCACTCAATACCGTCTTGACCACTTATCACTTTATGCACCTGTTGATGGACGTATCGATGATTTAAGTATCCATACTTTGGGCGGCTTTGTAGAGGCTGGAAAAACGCTCATGCGTATTGTCCCTGGTGCGGGTGGTCTCATTATTGAAGCATTTTTTGATAATCGAGATATTGGTTTTTTAGAAAAGGGCCAACGTGCTTACATCAAGTTTTCTGCCTTTCCGCCTGAACGTTTCGGTGTTATCCACGGTACAGTCGTTAATGTAGGCGCTACAGCACGCTATGATAAAGAAATTAATGGTGTCTATGCTGTTTTAATCAAAATTGACCAAGATCACATCACTTTGAATAACAAACATCTTAAATTTATCCCTGGCATGACTGTGACAACGGATGTCATTACCTCAAAACGGCGGCTCATTTCTTATTTCTTTGAACCTATCACCAAAATTTTAGAACAATCTCTAAAGGAAAGATAATGTCTGTAAATGAAAATTCATCACCTTCACTCATAGATCCTCTTACAGCGTTAGGAGCTATGGTTGTTTTAATGCTTACATCTCCCTTATACCGCCGCTGGCGAATCTGGGATATCGAACGAAATTTAGGACCAGCTTTACAGACTGGGCAATATAAACTCTATAAAAATGAACGTGGAGAATTTTGCGCCTTTATCACTTGGGCTTTTTTAGATGAAAAAAATCATCAATCTATGCTTGAAAAGGGAGAATTTTTACCCGATGCCAATTGGCAGAATGGAAAATACGTATGGTTTATTGATTGTGCAGCACCTTATGGCCATACTGCTCATATTGTACGCGATATGCAACGAAATATATTTCCTGATCAGCATTATTGCTACGCTGTTCGACGTAATGAAGATGGTGGAATACGAAAAATTGCGCGCTGGTGTTGCTACAGAGCACAAAATCCAGCTAAATAGTTTTTCTAAAGCAAGTGCGCATAAATCATTTACCCCTCGTCTTATAGATAAAGAATCTTTTAAAAGAGCTCTTTAAGCGATAGTTATAGTAAAAGAAAACCTTACCATATTTAGAGCTAACCCGCTACAAATGGGTTTTTTCAGCTTACCAGACTTGCTATGAATAGCAACAAATGCTTAAGAGATTTAATCCACTCTCTCAAGCTGAAATTTGATAACTAATTTCACCAGAATTGGCTGGGGTACCTGAATTCGAATCTTAAATTTAATTGCAATAAACTATTGATTTTATTTATATTTTTTCAAGGTTAGGGACCGTATAATTAGGTTCGGGAATAGGATTTTCACACTTTCCTTTACAAAGCGCATTCTTTTTTCCAGCTTTCTCTAATAATTTTTTTAATAGTCCTAAATCTTCTTCTGAAATAATGTTTATCAGTCTAGAAAACATACCAACAGCTTCACATCTGAAAGTATCAGAAGGCTTTATAGTGAAACTTTTGCGACAAGCATCCGATTCTCTTCTCAAAATTTCTGCTACCTCTTGATCTAAAGCATAGAGTTCAATTAGCTTTTCCTCCA